>JALHMR010000003.1 GCA_022843945.1 Rhodospirillaceae bacterium
CGGCGGTGTGGCGGTGCGCAGCCGCAGCCACGGCGACAACGCCGCGGTCGAGGCGCTGGCCGCCGAGCACGGCATGCGCGAAACCCGCATCCAGGGCAGCGCCATCAAGTTCGGCCTGCTGGCCGAAGGCCAGGCCGACTTCTATCCGCGCTTCGGCAAGACCATGGAATGGGATACCTGCGCCGGCCACGCGATCCTCGAGGCCGCCGGCGGCCATGTCGAGACCATGGCCGGCGGTCCGCTGCTCTACGGCAAGCCCGGCTTCCGCAACCCCGACTTCGTGGCCCGCGGCGCGTTGGCCGGATGACCGGACGCATCCTGGTCATCAATCCCAACTCGACCGCCGCGGTCACCAGCGGCATCGATGAGGCGCTGCAGCCGTTGCGCATGGCGGGCGGCCCCGAGATCGAATGCGCGACCCTGGCCGAGGGTCCGCCCGGCATCGAGACCCAGGCGCAGGTCGAGAGCGTGGTGCAGCCCCTCTGCCGCATGGTTGCAGCGCGCGGCAACGACGCCAGCGCCTTCGTCATCGCCTGCTACAGCGATCCCGGACTCCATGCCGTGCGCGAGACGACGCGCAAGCCGGTCCTGGGCATCGCCGAAAGCGGCATACTGACGGCGCTGACTCTCGGCTGGCGCTTCGGCGTGATCTCCATCCTGGCGAAATCCATACCGCGCCATCGGCGCTACGTGGCGCAGATGGGCGTGCAGGACCGCCTGGCCGGCGACCGCGCCGTCGGGCTCGGCGTGGTCGAACTGGCCGACGAGAGCCGCACGCTGGGCCGCCTGATCGAAGTCGGCAAGACGCTGCGCGACAGCGACAGCGCCGACGTGCTGGTCATGGGCTGCGCCGGCATGGCGCGCTACCGCCAGCGGCTGCAGGATGCCGTGCATCTCCCGGTGGTCGAGCCGACGCAGGCGGCGGTCGGCATGGCCATCGCCCGCGTTCGCCTGGGCTGGGAGCGGTTGTCGGGCGCTTAAGCGAACTGCAGCCTAGGCGTGGCCGGCGACGACGCAGTTTCGATCAAGCGCCGCGATGGTGGCCCCCAGCTCCTGCTGGGCGAGGATCAGGCTGGTGCGCGAGCGGTCGTCGAGCCGGTTGGCGAAGCGGTTGAGGAAACTCTGGATGTCGCCGCGCAGATCGGCCAGATCCAAGGCGATTTGCACACGCAGGGCCGGGTTGAGGGCGGCGAGCAGCGTATCGGCCACGCGCCGCAGCCGCACGCCCAGAGTCGCGAGCTCGGTGTCGGCGAGGCTGGTCAGGATGCCAGTAGTATCGTGCATGCTGGCATTCCGCGCCCGGCCCCGACAGAAGTAAGCAATCAATTTTAGCGCCGAGCTTGCCCGTTATTGCCACGCTCGGAAGTGGCCGCCGGCCTACTCCACCACCGCCGGGGGAAGCTCGAACTGATCACGCGTGCGCGCATAGCGGTTGCCGTAGAAGCGGCCGATGGGGAAGAACTTCTCGCCGCGGATGCGGAAGGTCTCGGGATCGAAGATGTCGTCCCGCACGTGGAAGTGCACCCCTTCGCCGAGCAGCAGGCGGCGCGTCTCGCCGATCTCGATGACCTGCCGCAGCCGGCATTCGAGCGAGAACGGCACGTCTCGGATGCGTGGCGGCTTCACCGCCTTGCTCGGGGCGAGAGCGAGACCGGTCGCCTCGGCTTCGCTCACCCCGGCCGGGTACTCGGCGCTGGTCTGATGCATGGTCTCGGCCAGCGCCTCGTCGACGATGTTGACCACCCATTCGCCGGTGCGCTGCGCGTTGACCAGGGTGTCCTTGAGCCGCGCGCCCGGCCTCGGATTGATGCTGATGATGACGATCGGCGGATCGTCGCCCAGCACGTTGAAGAAGCTGAACGGCGCCACGTTCACCGTACCGGCCTCGTTGAGCGTCGTGGTCCAGGCGATCGGCCGGGGCACGACCAGGGCGGTCAGCAGCTTGTAGCGCTGACGCGCGGTGAGATCGGCGGCGGCGGCGTCCATCAGTTCGCCGGCTCCGCCTTGACGCCGGTGCGCTCGGTGATCAGCTTGTAATGCTCGATGCGCCGGTGCTTGGCGAAGTTGAAGGTCTGCTCGCGCAGGTATTCGCCCAAAGACAGGTCGCAATCGTAGGCGATCACCTCGTCGCCTTCTGTCAGGGTCTTGGCCACGATCTCGCCGGTCGGCGCCACGATCAGCGATTCGCCATGCATGCCGAAACCGTCCTCGCGCCCAGCCTTCGCCGTGGCGATCACCCAGCTGGCGTTCTGATAGGCGCCGGCCTGGCACGACAGGCGGTGGTGGAAGACGCGGATATGCTGCGGCTCTTCGGGGGTGTGGAGGTTTTCGTTGGGCGTGTTGTAGCCGAGCACGATCATCTCGGCGCCCTTGAGCGCCATGACCCGGTAGGTCTCCGGCCAGCGCCGGTCGTTGCAGATGCACTGCCCGATCAGGACGTTCTCGTCGAACATGCGCCAGACGTCGAAGCCGAGATTGCCGACGTCGAAATAGCGCTTCTCCAGATGCTGGAAGGCCGCCTCCGGCAGGTGCTCGCTATGGCCCGGCAGATGCACCTTGCGATACTTGCCGACCAGCTGGCCATTCGGCGCCACCAGGACCGAGGTGTTGTAGCGCTTCGTCTTGCCCCCCTCCTCCGTCAGCTCGGCATAGCCGAGGTAGAAACCGACCTTGAGCTGCCGCCCGAGCTCGAACAGCGGCTGCGTCTCGGGACCCGGCATCTGGGCCTCGAAATAGCGGTCGATCTCCGCCTGGTCGGTCATCCACCAGCGCGGGAAGAACGTGGTCAGCGCCAGCTCCGGGAAGACGACGAAGCGCGCGCCACTGGCATGCGCCTCGCGCATCATCGCCATCAGGCGCTTGACCACGCTGGCGCGGCTGTCGGCACGGTGGATCGGTCCCAGCTGGGCGGCAGCGACTTTCAGACGGCGGGCCATGGACAGGTTCCTCAAAAGAGTGGGCTTCAAAACAGCGGTTGTCCGATCACCCGTTGCGTCAGGGCGAGCTCCGGCACGGTGCGGCCGAGAGGCTTGGCAGTCTCCGGCTTGGCGCAAGGCAGGAACTGGCCACTGCCGCGCTCGGCGTGCAGCGTTCCATCCTCGATCACGACGCGGCCGCGGCTGATCACCGTCATCGGCCAGCCCTTGAGGTGGACTCCTTCGTAGGGCGTGTAGCCGACCTTGTCGTGCAGCATCGAGGCGGCCACCGTCACCTCGCGCTCCGGGTCCCAGATGGCCAGGTCGGCGTCGGAGCCCACAGCGATCGTGCCCTTGCGCGGATAAAGACCGTACATCCTGGCGTGGTTCTCGGCCGTCAACGCCACGAACTGCGACAGCGTCAGCCGCTTCTTGCCCACGCCTTCGGAGAAGAGCAGCGGCAGGCGCAGCTCCAGCCCCGGCACGCCGTTGGCCATCTCCTTGAAGGTCGTCTTCGCGCCCTTGGGCAGCTTGCCCGTCTCGTCGAAGCGGTACGGCGCGTGGTCCGACGAGTAGACTTGGAAGACGCCGTCCTTGAGGGCCTGCCACACCGCTTCCTGGGCCGCGGCATCGCGCGGCGGCGGCGAGCAGCAGAACTTGGCGCCTTCGAGGCCGGGCTTGTCGATGTCGTCGGCGGTCAGGAACAGGTATTGCGGGCAGGTCTCGCCGTAGAGCCGCAGGCCGCGCCCCTGCGCCTCGCGGATCACCTCGATTGCCTCGCCGGCCGAGACGTGGACGATGAGCAGCGGCACGTCCACAAGCTCGGCGAGGGCGGCGGCGCGGTAGGTCGCTTCTTTCTCGGCCAGCCGAGCGTGGCTGACCGCGTGGAACTTCGGCGCGCCGTGCCCCTGCTCCAGCAGCCGCTTGGCCAGCCACTGGATCATGTCGTGGTTCTCGGCGTGGACCATGACCAGCGCGCCTTCGCGCCGCGCCAGGGCCAGCACGTCGAGCATCTGGGCGTCGGAGAGCTTCAGCTTGTCGTAGGTCATGTAGACCTTGAACGAGGTGTAGCCGTCGCGGATCAGCGCCGGCAGCTCCTGGCCGAGGACCTGTTCCGTCGGATCCGAGACGATCAGGTGGAAGGCGTAGTCGATCACCGCCTTGGGCTCGGCGCGGGCGTGATAGGTCTTCACCACCTCGCGCAGCGACTGGCCGCGGTGCTGCGCGGCGAACGGAATGATCGTCGTCGTGCCGCCGAACGCCGCCGACACGGTGCCGCTGTAGAAATCGTCGGCGCACATCACGCCCATCGACGATTCCTGCTCGACATGGCAGTGGCTGTCGACACCGCCGGGAAGCACCAGCCGGCCTTTGGCGTCCATGTCACGTGTTGCCGGCCCCAGCGCATCGCCGAGCGCCGCGATCCGGCCCTGCCTAATTCCGATATCTCCGACAAAGGACTGGGTGGTCGTCACCACCGTACCGCCGCGGATCGCCAGGTCGAATTCCATCGCTCTTTCCATAGCATAGGGGGCGGCCCCGCAACACCGCCGCACCCGGGAACCGCGGGCTAGCGGGGGGGGGCCGGCTGTGACACCTGTCACTGGGCCGGCAACCGAGGGGTGTGCTAATTTCCTCCCGGTTTGGCTGGCTTAGGGGGCCATGTCGCTACGGCTGTCGATCTTCGTCGCTGTGTTTTTCCTGCTGCTGCAACCGGCGGCAGCGCAGCAGTCGCGCGTGGCGCTGGTCATCGGCAACGCGCGCTACGCCGAAGCGCCGCTCAAGAATCCGGTCAACGACGCCCGCGCGATGGCCGCCGCCCTCAGGGCCCGCGGCTTCGAGGTGCTCATCCGGGAAAACGCCACCAAGCAGCAGATGGAGGCAGCGGTCGCCGATTTCGGCGAGAAGCTGAACGAGAACGCGACCGGCCTGTTCTTCTACGCGGGCCACGGCATCCAGGTGCAGGGCCGCAACTACCTGATGCCGGTCGACGCCCGTATCGTCTCCGAGCAGCGCATCCGGCTGGAAGCCTTCGATGTCGAGGCGGTCCTCGACCAGATGCAGGCAGCGCGCAGCAAGGTCAGCATGCTGATCCTCGACGCCTGCCGCAACAACCCGTTCGAGCGTCGCTTCCGCTCGACCGGCAGCGGCCTGGCCCAGATCAACGCGCCCGAAGGCACGCTGATCGCCTATGCCACGGCGCCCGGCAAGGTGGCGGCGGACGGCGACGGCACGAATGGGCTCTACACCCAGGAGTTCCTCAAGGCGCTGGGCACGCCCGGCCTCAAGGTCGAGGACGTGTTCAAGCAAGTGCGCATCAACGTCAGCCGGGCCTCGGATGGCCTGCAGGTTCCCTGGGAGGCCTCCTCACTGACCGGAGACTTCTACTTTGTTCCCCCGGCACCCGCGACGGCCACGCCGAGCCTCGACAGGGCGTTCTGGGAAGCCATCAAGGGCAACAACACCCCCGCGGTCTTCCAGGCCTATCTCGATGCTTTTCCCGCCGGCGCCTTCGCGCCGGAAGCGCGGGCGCGGATGGCGGCATTGGGTGGATCCTCGATGCCGGTCGGCGACTCTCGCCCGCCGGGCCCCGTGACCACGGCCCCGATCGTCCCGGCTCCGGCCCCCAAACCCGTCCAGCAGGCCGCCTTGCCGCCCGCCGGCGCGCCGCTCTCCGCCCCGGGCAAGTTCGACGGGCTTTACGTCGCGACCTCCAGTGACGCGCGTGGCGTCGTGACGTCAACCATCGAAATCTCGGACGCGACGATCAGCGGGTTCAGCGTCAACCAGGGCGCCGGCGGCGTCTGCCGGGCGACCGGCTCAATCGAACCCGCCACCGGCGAAGTGAGACTGTTCCAAATGAACTGCCCGAACAACTCGCTGACCTACACGGGCCGCTTCACCGGAGGCGATACCGAACTCGCGACACGCGCCACCATCCGTTCGGGCGAGCACACGACGCTATGGAAAAAGACCCAGTCCGCCGTGCAGCGGGCCGCGCTGGCTCCCGCCGGCGCACCCCTGCCGGCCGGTGCCATCGATGGCCGCTATATCGCCGTGCTCCCGAGCATCGACGGCCTGCCCATGACGATGACCATCGATGTGGCCAATCACAGGATCACCGGCTGGGGCACGGCACCCTCGATTACCGGTGTCTGCCGCCTCTTCGGCACGGTGGACGCCTCCGGCGTCATCCAACGACTGGAGATGGATTGCCGGCTGGCTGGCTGGAATTTCTTCGGAAAGTTCGCCCCGACGGCGGACGGCAGCTACACCGCCGAGACCGAGGCCCGTAGCCCGACCATGGGCAACCGCACGATCGTCTGGAAAAAGGTCAGTTCATGATTGCCTCGCCTCTGCGGCGGATCTGCGGGACGGCGGCGATCGCCGCGGCGGTCCTGCTCGCCCAGCCAGCCGAGGCGCAGGAGTCGCGCGTGGCCCTGGTCATCGGCAACGCGCGCTATGTCGAGGCGCCGCTCAAGAACCCGGTCAATGATGCGCGCGCCATGGCGGCCTCGCTCAAGGCCCGCGGCTTCGAGGTGATCGCCCGCGAGAACGCGACGCGCTCCCAGATGGAATCCGCGATCGCCGACTTCGGCGAAAAACTCAACGAGGGCGCGACCGGCCTGTTCTTCTTCGCCGGCCATGGCATGCAGGTCCAGGGGCGCAACTACCTCGTACCCGTCGATGCCCGCATCACCTCCGAGCAGCGCGTGAAGCTCGAGACCGTCGACGTCGACGTCGTGCTCGACCAGATGCAGGCGGCGCGCACCAGGGTCAGCATGGTGATCCTCGACGCCTGCCGGAACAATCCGTTCGAACGGCGCTTCCGCTCGCTCAACGGTGGCATGGCGCAGATCAACGCGCCGGAGGGCACGCTGATCGCCTACGCCACGGCGCCCGGCAAGGTGGCCGCCGACGGCGACGGGAGCAATGGCCTCTATACCCAGGAATTCCTCAAGGCGCTGACCAGCCCCGGCCTCAAGGTCGAGGATGTGTTCAAGCAGGTCCGCGTCAATGTCAGCCGTGCCTCGAACGGCATGCAGGTGCCCTGGGAGGCTTCGTCGCTCACCGGCGATTTCTATTTCGTGCCTCCCGCACCTGTCGCCGCGACACCGCAGATCCAGGCGACGCCGCAGACGCTCGATCTTGCCTTCTGGGAAGCGGTCAAAGGCAGCGCCAACCCGGTGGAGCTTCAGGCCTATCTCGATACATTCCCGAACGGCACCTTCGCCCCTCTGGCGCGCTCGCGGATGGCCGCGATGCGCGCCCCCAGCCCAACTCCCACCGCGGGCCCCGCCCCGGCGGCAGCCCCGGCGCGTGTTCCGACACCCCCGCCCGCCGCCCCAATACCCAAGCCGGTTCAGCAGGCCTCTCTGCCATCGCCCTCAACCCCGGCCGGCGCAGATTCATTCAACGGCCTCTACACCGCCTTCTTTAACGGGTCGCGGGGCGCGCTGCAGGCCCAGATAGAAATCGAGGGCACGAAGATCGTTGGCTTCGCCTCCGGCGCCGCCCTCTGCCGGATCGCCGGTGAGGTCGACGCCAGCGGCGTCATCCAGCGCTTCGTCATGGAATGCCCCAACAGCAGCTGGAGCTTCTCCGGTCAGTTCTCGATCGAGGGCGAGTCCGAGACGACGGCGCGCAGCGATGTCAACACCCGAACAGTAAAATGGAAACGGATAACGGTGGCCCGCACGACGTCCGTCGCCGCGCTTCCTCAAGGCACACTCGACGGCCGCTATGCCGGTCAGGTGCGCGGGCGGCACGGCATACTGGCCGCCACAATCGACGTCCAGGGCACCAAGATCACCGGCTTCGCCTCCGGACCTTACATCGCGTCGGTGACCGCCATCTGCAAGATCAGCGGCGTGCTCGACCCCGACGGCACCATTCAGCTCCTCGACATGCACTGCCCGAACGATTCCTGGCGCTTCACAGGGACGTTCAAGCTCGCCGGCAACGGCACTTACGAGGCGGAGACCGCCGCGCGCAGCACTACGGCGAACAACCACACCGTTGTCTGGAAGCGCGAAGGGTCCTGATCAGGCGACCGGGTGAGCGGCCCGCGCCCAGAGCTCCTCGCCCAGTGCCGTGATTTCCTGAGTGGCGGTCGAGTTCGGCTCGCTTTCCGACACCCCTGCGCCCTCGGCCAGCGTCTCGGCAAAAGCCACGCGGTTCCCGAGGGTTGCCTCGGCCACGCCGATGCCGAGGCTCGTCAGCCGGCTGATCATCTCGTCCGCCAGCCGGGCGCGCGCCGGCATCCGGTTGACCACCAGCATCAGGGGTCGGCGCTCGGTGACCGCGAGCTCAAGCGTCGGCCGGGTTGCCCACAGGTCCATAGGCGAGGGCTGCACCGGCACGACCACCAGCGACGCGGCGCGCACGGCGATCCGCGCCTCGGTCTCGGCATGGGGCGGTGAATCCACCAGGACGGCGTCGTGATCGCGCGCCAGGCGCTCGGCCTCGGTGGCCAGCCGCCAGCCGGCGATCTGCGAGAAGGTGAAGCCGGGATGGCCGTCGGTTCCCGCCTCGCGGCGCACCTCGCTGCGGATGGCAACCCAGCGGCTCAGGCTGCCCTGCGGATCGATGTCGATCACCGCCACCCGGCGGCCGAGGCCGCTCCACAGCACCGCCAGATGGGCCACCAGCGTCGTCTTGCCGGCCCCGCCCTTCTGTTGCGCCACCGTGAAGACCCTGCCCGCCAAAAAAATTCTCCCGATCCCGCACGCCGCCCCAGATTTCGCGAGTGTGACGACCCCGTGCCCCCACCGCAAGCACCGGCGCGCCCGGAGGCCGCAACGCCCTCGCTTGCAGCAAGGGAGCGCCGTCACCTTCGGGTGACGGCTCTTTTCGTTTCGTGGTAGCAGGACGCCGATGAAGCTCCGCCATGCCATCGAGCGACCGACCAGACGGGCGGCCCTCCGTGCCGCCCGCCTGTTGCGCGCCGGCAGGCTCGTCGCCTTTCCGACCGAAACGGTCTACGGCCTGGGAGCCGACGCGACGTCCGACCGGGCGGTCGCCGGCATCTATGCTGCCAAGCGGCGGCCGCGACACAACCCGCTGATCATCCACGTCGCCAGCCTTGCCGAGGCGCGGCGGCTCGCCCGTTTCGATGCGCGGGCGGAAGCCCTAGCACGCGCCTTCTGGCCTGGCCCCCTGACGCTGGTACTTGCCCGGCGGGCGGGCGCGCGCCTGTCGCGCCTGGCCAGTGCGGGCCTGCGCACCGTCGCCATCCGGATCCCCGACGATCGCGTGGCGCTTGACCTCCTGCGGCGGACCGGACGGCCGCTCGCCGCTCCCAGCGCCAACCGCTCGGGCGGGGTCAGCCCGACGCGCGCCGCGCATGTGCGCCTTTCCCTGGGCGGCCGCGTTTCGCTGATCCTCGATGGCGGGCCTTGCCGGGTCGGCGTCGAATCCACGGTTCTCGACGTCAGCAGCCCCAGAGCGCGGCTCTTGCGCCCCGGCGGTGTGCCGCTCGAGACACTGGAGGCCACCATCGGCGCGATCGAGGTTGATAGCGCCACGACAGAGGAAGCCCGGCCGGCTTCACCCGGCCGCTTGCTCAGCCACTACGCACCGCAACGGCCGGTGCGACCGGGTGCGTCCGAGCCACGCGCCGGCGAAGCCTACCTGGCGTTCGGCCGGACCAACCAGCCGGCGACGCTCAATCTCAGTCCAACGGGAAATCTGGCGGAGGCAGCGGCCAACCTCTTCGCCATGCTGCAGGCGCTCGACCGCCCGGAATTCAGTGCCATTGCCGTGGCACCGATCCCCCAGCGCGGGCTGGGGCGGGCGATCAACGACCGGCTGAAGCGCGCGGCAGCGCCGCGCCGCTAGCCGACGATCAGAAGCGGACCGCCAAGGTGACGGCGACGATCGCTGCCATCAGCCAGAGGGCAACAAACACCAGGCGCTCGTTCGTCACCTCGGTCGCTACGCGGATCTGTGCTTCGCTGGGCCTGCGGGTCATCGGAAATCCTCTCTGCTTGTCCGTGGTCGATATGTACCGGGAAGAGCTTGCCGGGCCCTTAAGCCTTATGGTTCACCGCCCGTAAAAATTCGCCCGCAACTTGTGGAGATTTCTAACGAATTGGAGGCACACGCAGCCGGCTGAGAGCTTCGGCCGGCTACTGAGTCCAACGTGGGACGACAACCTTGCCCCTGCCGGGGCGCTGCGATACGTCTTGCGGCATGGCAACCGTGCTGCACCAGCCCTCCGCGGTCTCCCTCGAACGCATCAAATCCGTGGTCGGGCCCAAGGGCTGGACGACCGACCCCGCCGACATGGCGCCGCTGCTGCTGGAGGAACGTGGCCACTACCGCGGGCGCGCCGCGTTGCTGGTCCGGCCGGCCTCCACCGCCGAAGTCGCCGAGGTCGTACGCATCTGCGCTGAAACCGGCACGCCGGTCGTGCCCCAGGGGGGCAACACGGGGATGATGGGCGGCGCCACGCCGTTCGAGCACGGCGGCGAGGTCCTGCTCAGCCTGTCGCGTATGAACCGCATCCGCGCGATCGACCCGCTCAACTACACGATGACGGCCGAAGCCGGCTGCGTCCTCGCCAACCTGCAGAAGGCTGCCGACGACGCCGACCGGCTGTTCCCGCTGAGCCTGGGCGCCGAGGGTACGTGCCAGATCGGCGGCAACCTCTCGACCAACGCCGGCGGCGTCCAGGTGCTGCGGTACGGCATGGCCCGCGATCTCGTGCTTGGCCTCGAAGTGGTGCTGCCCGATGGCCGCGTGCTCGAGGGCCTGCGCGGCCTGCGCAAGGACAACACCGGCTACGACTTGAAGCAGCTCTTCCTGGGCGCGGAAGGTACGCTCGGCATCATCACTGCCGCCGTGCTGAAGCTCTTCCCCCGGCCGCGGGAAAACGAAACGGCCTTCCTCGCCGTGCGCGACCCGGCGGCGGCGATCGAATTGCTCGCCCGTATCCGCAGCGGCACCGGCGACGCGGTCACCGCTTTCGAGCTGATCTCGCGCACGGCGCTGGGCATGGTGCTGCGCCATATCCCCGGTACCAGCGATCCGCTGGCCGAGCCCCATCAGTGGTACGTGCTGGTCGAGTGCGCTTCGGGCGATAGTGGCGGCGGCCTGCGTGACGCGCTGGAGCGCGCGCTTGCTGGGGCCCTCGAGGCCGGGCTGATTCTCGACGCCACGCTCGCGGCCAGCGCCCAGCAGTCAAAGGCGATGTGGCGGCTGCGCGACAGCATCACCGAGGCGCAGAAGCACGAGGGCGGCAGCATCAAGCATGACGTGTCCGTTCCCGTGTCGTCGGTTGCCACCTTCATCGCCGAGGCCTCGACCGCCGTGGAACGCGCCGTTCCCGGCATACGCCCCGTCGCGTTCGGGCATGTCGGCGACGGCAATATCCATTTCAACGTCAGCCAGCCCGGCAGCGAGCCGCGTGAGGGCGCGCCGCTGGCGGCCTTCCTGGCCCGCTGGGAAGAGGTCAATCGCGTCGTCCACGACATCGTGGCGCGCATGAACGGCAGCATCTCCGCCGAGCACGGAATCGGCCGGCGCAAGGTCGGCGAGCTCGCCCACTACAAATCGCCGATCGAGATCGAGCTCATGCAGACGCTCAAGCGGACACTCGACCCCAAGAACATCATGAATCCCGGCAAGGTCGTGCCATGAACGATACCGGCACCTCGGCCTGGCAGCGCTTCCACCTGCCGACGCTCGACATCCAGCGCCGCAGCGACGGCAGCGTCCTGATCAACCCCAAGGAGCCGGTCGGTCCCTATGAGCGCTGTATCGGCGAGATGCTGGCGCGCTGCGTCCGGGAGTTTCCGACACGCCTTTACATGGCGGCGCGCGAGAACAGCGGCCCGTGGCGCAAGCTGACCTATGCCGAGGCCGGCACGGCAAGCCGCGCCATCGCCCAGGCGCTGCTCGACCGCAAGCTGGGACCGGAACGGCCGGTCCTGATCGTGGCCGAGAACGGCATCGATCACGCCCTCCTGGCGCTGGGCTGCCTCGTAGTTGGCGTGCCCTTCGTCCCGGTCTCCGCCGCCTATGCGCGCCCGGGCCAGGGCTTCAGCAAGCTCAAATACATTCTTGATCTCATCCAGCCCGGAATGATCTTCATCGACACCTGGGCCCGCTATGCCGGGGCGCGCGAAGCGCTCGACGCCGCCGGCGTTGAAACGGTCGTGGCCGGCGAGCTTCCGGCCAACGCGGGCGTGACCCCGTTTGCCGAGCTCACCCGCGCCACGCCGGGGGCAGCGGTCGACAAGGCCGCCGCCGCGGTCGGCCCCGATACCATCGCCAAGGTGCTGTTCACTTCCGGCTCGACCGACATGCCCAAGGGCGTGATCAACACCCAGCGCATGATCTGCGCCAACCAGAACCAGATCGAATTCAGCTGGCCGTTCCTCAAGGAACGTCCGCCGGTGCTGGTCGACTGGCTGCCCTGGAGCCACACTTTCGCCGGCAACCACAACTTTCACCTGATCCTGCGCCACGGTGGCACGTATTACATCGACGAGGGAAAGCCCGCCCCGGGCCTGATCGAGAAGACAGTGGCGAATCTTCGAGAAGTCTCGCCGACCATGTACCTCAACGTGCCGCGAGGCTACGCCCTGCTGCTCGATCATCTGGAGCGTGATACGGCGCTGCGCGACCGGTTTTTCGCCGACCTCTATTTCGTCTTCTACGCAGGTGCGGCGATGGCCGAGAATCTGCAGGAGCGCCTGCGCAACCTCGCCCGCCAGGTGAAGGGGGAGCCGGTGCCGCTGGTCTCGGCCTGGGGCGCCACCGAGACCGCGCCGCAGGCGACCGGCGTCAACTATCCCAACCAGTATCCACCCTGCATCGGCCTGCCCTCACCCGGGGTCGAGATCAAGCTGGCGCCGGTCGGCGACAAACACGAGATCCGCGTCCGCGGGCCCAATGTCACGCCGGGCTACTGGCGCCGCCCCGACGCCACCCAGGCGGCCTTCGACGAAGAAGGGTTCTATCGCTCCGGCGACGCGGCGCGCTTCTGCGAGCCCGCCGACCCGATGAAGGGCCTGATGTTCGACGGCCGCATCACCGAGAACTTCAAGCTCTCGACCGGCACCTGGGTGCATGTCGGCACGTTGCGCGTGGCCCTGATCGCCGCCGGCGCCCCGGTGATCGAGGACTGCGTGATCACCGGGCACGACCGCGACGAGATCGGCGCGCTGATCTTCCCCAGTGTCGCCGGGTGCCGTTCTCTGTGTAAGGACTTGCCGGCCGACGCGCCGCTCACGGCCCTGGTCGAGCATCCGGCCGTCCACCAGGCCCTGCAGGCGGGCCTCAAGCGCCTCGCCGACCAGGGCGGCGGCAGTTCGATGCGGGTGGCACGGGCGATCTTCGTCACCGCCCCGCCGACCATCGACGCCAACGAGATCACCGACAAAGGGTACCTCAATCAGCGCGCCGTGCTGGCCAATCGCGGCGCCGTGGTCGAGCAGCTCTACGCGGGCGGCTCCTCTGTCATCCAACTGAAATAAAAGTTTCATACTCGATGAGCTACACGGCCCCGATCCGCGACATGCAGTTCGCCCTGGCCATTGCCGGGCTCGACAAGGTGGCGCCCCTGTTTGGCGAGAACGCCGCGCCCGACCTGGTCGGCCAGGTTCTCGAGGAGGCCGGCAAGCTGGCGAACGAGGTGCTGGCGCCGATCAACCGCTCCGGTGACATCGAGGGCTCGGTGCTGGAGAACGGTGTCGTGCGCACGCCCAAGGGCTTCAAGGAAGCCTACAAGGCCTACGCCGAGGGCGGCTGGAACGGCCTGCCTTTCGATCCGGAATACGGCGGCCAGGGCCTGCCCTGGACGATCGCCATCCCGGTCCAGGAGATGTGGAACGCCGCCAATCTCGGCTGGGCGGTCGGGCCGCTCCTCACCTTCGGCGCCGTCGAGGCCCTGACGGCGCACGGCACGGCCGAGCAGAAGCAGACCTACCTGCCCAGGCTGATCTCCGGCGAGTGGGCCGCCACCATGAACCTGACCGAGCCGCAGGCGGGCTCCGACGTGGGGGCGCTGCGCACCCGGGCGGTGCGCGAGGGCAGCCACTACCGGATCAGCGGCCAGAAGATCTTCATCACCTACGGCGACCAGGACTGGACCGACAATATCATCCACCTGGTTCTGGCCCGGCTGCCCGATGCGCCGACCGGCCCCAAGGGAATCTCCCTGTTCATCGTGCCCAAGTTCATGGTGCGGCCCGACTGCAGCCTCGGCGAGCGCAACGACCTCCGAGTCGTCTCGCTCGAGCACAAGATGGGCATCAACGGCTCGCCGACCTGCGTGATGGCCTACGGCGATGGCGGGGGCGCGCTGGGCTATCTCGTCGGCCAGGAGAACGAAGGCCTGGCCTGCATGTTCACCATGATGAACAACGCCCGCCTCCAGGTCGGGCTGCAGGGTGTCGCCATCGCCGAGCGGGCTTACCAGCAGGCCCGCGACTACGCCCGGAGCCGCGTGCAGAGCCGGGAACTGGGCAGCCGCAGCCCCTCAGGCGTGCCGATCATCCGGCACCCCGACGTCCGGCGGATGCTGCTGACCATGAAAGCCCTGACCGAGGCCTCCCGGGCCCTCGCCTACTCGGCCGCGGCGTCGCTTGACCTCGCCAAGCGCGCTCCTGACGAAGCTGAACGCGCCCGCCACCAGGCCCGCATGGACCTGCTCACGCCGGTGGTCAAAGCCTGGAGCACGGATATCGGCGTCGAGGTGGCCTCCCTGGGCATCCAGGTGCATGGCGGCATGGGCTTCATCGAGGAAACCGGAGCGGCCCAGCACTATCGCGACGCCCGGATCACGCCGATCTACGAAGGCACCAACGGCATCCAGGCCAATGACCTGGTGTTCCGCAAGCTGGGGCGCGACAAGGGCGAGGCGGCCCGGGCCTTTCTGGCCGAGATCCGGGAGACCGAGGCGGCGCTGTCCGCCGGACCGGGTGATGACCTGGCGGCGATCCGCCGGCAGCTCGCCGGCGGTCGGGAGACATTGGAGGCCGCTACCCAGGCGGTGGTCGCCGGACTCGACGGCGACCCGAGGCGCTCCGCCGTCGCGGCAGTGCCGTATCTGAAGCTCTTCGGGACCGTCGCGGGGGGCCATTTCCTCGCCCGTGGCGCCGTGTCGGCCGTCGAGCACCTGGGCGGCGGCGCCAGCGACTCGGATTTTTACGAGGCAAGGTTGGCCGTCGCGCGCTTCTACGCCGACCATATTCTGAGCCAGGCGCCCGCCTTGCTCCATCCGATCCGTGACGGCGCTTCCGCCGTGCTCGCTCTCGCCGAAGATCAGTTCTAGCGATTTTTAGCGGCTTCGTGAGAGGTCGCGCTTTTCGGCACGCGAAAATTCGTGATGCAGCCGCGTCACAGCGCGGCATTTCTTAAAGAATTTTTAGCTCAAATCTGCTTTTTTTCTTGCATTGCTAGTCGGTTGGTCCCAAATAGCGAAATTCGCGTTTTGGCCACTTTTTGACGAGGTGTGGACAAGGAATGGGAACGAAGGCGACGGTCACGAAATCTGGCGTCAAGTTGGGAGTCGTGTCTGGGGGGCGTCGCAGTGACGCCATGGCGGTCAAGGCAGCGAAATCTGCCACTGTTGCGCAACCCGTTCTGCTCACCGAGGCCAACTCGAACGCAGCAACGCCGGATGTGGTCGCCAAGGACCACTTCGTCGAGCGCAACGGCGTCAAGTTCGCCGGAACGCACCTCCTGATCGAACTCTGGAATGCCAAGAACCTCGGCGATCTCGCGATCACCGATCAGGCGCTCCGCGACTGCGCGTCGGAGGCAGGGGCCACCCTGCTTCACCTGCACCTGCACCATTTCGGCCCCAATGCCGGCCTCTCTGGCGTGGCGGTGCTGGCGGAAAGCCACATCTCCATCCACACCTGGCCGGAGCGGGGCTATGCCGCGCTCGACGTGTTCATGTGCGGCGTCTGCGACCCGTACAAGGCGGTCCCGGTCCTACGTCGCGCCTTCGAGCCGGGTAACGTCCAGCTCTCCGAGCAGAAGCGGGGAGTGATCGCGTGACCTCTCCGACCGCGAGCCCCGCAACGGGGCTCGAGATCGGCGGCTGGTTCAAGGAAAAGCTCTACAAGGACGTCCGACAGACCTACCGGGTCACGGACGTCCTTTTTCATGAGCGCTCCGAGCACCAGGACGTCGTCATCTTCGAAACACCGGTCTATGGCCGGGTCCTCGCCCTCGACAACATCGTCCAGGTCACCGAGAAGGACGAGTTCGTCTATCACGAGATGCTGACCCATGTGCCGATCCTGGCGCATGGCAAGGCACCCGACATCCTGATCATCGGCGGCGGCGACGGCGGCATCCTGCGGGAATGTCTGCGTCACAAGTCGGTCAAGCGCGTGACCATGGTCGAGATCGACCGCTACGTGGTCGATATGTGCCTCAAGCATATGCCATCGATCCCGCAGAAGGCGTTCAGCGACAAGCGCACGAACCTCGTGATCACCGACGGGGCCAAGTTCGTTGCCGAGACCAAGGACCGCTACGATGTCATCATCGTCGATTCGACCGATCCTGTCGGGCCGGGCGAGGTTCTGTTCACCGAGGAGTTCTACCGGAACTGCAAGCGCTCGCTGAAGCCGGGCGGCATTTTGACCAACCAGAATGGCGTGCCCTTCATGCAGGCGGACGAGGTCACCATGACTTATCGCCGGCGCAAGAAGTCGTTCAAGGATTCCGGCTTCTACGTGGCCGCGATCCCCAGCTACTACGGCGGCTTCATGGCCCTCGGCTGGGCCTCGGACAACACCAAGGCGCGGGCCGTACCGCTGGCGACGATCAAGAAACGCTTCCAGGCCGCGAAGCTCAAGACCAAGTACTACACGCCGGAGATCCACGTCGGCTGCTTCGGCCTTCCCGCCTTCGTCCAGCAGCACATCCGCTAGCCGGCACCGGCGACGCATGGACTTCCGTCGCCTCGGCCTGCTGCTAATCACCGGCGGCGGCGTCCTTGTCGTCGCGGCGGTGGCCTGGTGGCTGCATTTCTACGCTCCGCTGGCCCAGGACTTGAACGTCGATCTCGGCCGGGCGCTGCGCTGTCTCTATTCCACGTCGGGCGCTTGCGGCCTGGTAACCGGCGTCGCCCAGCTCGGCGGCAAGACTCCTTACGAGCCCATGCTGCTCTGGATCGGGCTCGGAGCCCTCGCGGCCGGCATCCTGATCCGTTTCTCGTCGGTCCGCTCGCGGCCGTAACCGGCCCTTAGTCGGCAAACCCGGCCGGGTTCGCCCGGTCAGCCAAGACGATCGCCCAGTTCCGGAAAGCCCCGTCGACCAGCCGCCCACCGGCATCGGTGGCGTGTGCGCTGAGCGACACGGACTGCATCAGATTGCCGCCGATCGCCAGCATCCGCCCCTCGTGGCCCGATATCTGCACCGCCACCACGATGTCGCAATGCGCAGCCCCCAGCCGCCAATCGGCGGCCTCCGGCGTCCAGGGCGGCCGCGCCGCCTGGGCGCGATAGCTGCAGGCGATGTCGCCCGGCCGGGGCGCGAAACGCGCGGCCTGCCGCGCCACGTAACGCTGCCCGGGATCCGCCAGCACAGCGCCGGTATAGGCATCGTGGGCCTCGCCATAGACGAAGCTTCCCGCCCCCGGATGTTCCCGGATGGCCGTCGTCACGACGTAAGAGATGAAGGCCGCCGACCAGGGGATGGTCCAGCTGGCCGGCCGGCCTGCGCTGACCGCCAGGGCCCCGTCGCGGAAATCGCTCTCCAGCCGCTCGCGCGCCCGCTCTGTCGGCGCCGCGTCGCCATAGAGCGGCTGCCAGTAAGCTTTCACCCGGGAGAACAGGCGCAGATCGTTCTCCCAGCAGCCGGCCGCGGCCAGCACCGGATAAGGTCCCGCGGCA
Source organism: Rhodospirillaceae bacterium (assembly GCA_022843945.1). Classification (GTDB taxonomy): domain Bacteria; phylum Pseudomonadota; class Alphaproteobacteria; order CACIAM-22H2; family CACIAM-22H2; genus VGEI01. The sequence goes on from JALHMR010000003.1 coordinate 17,777, forward strand.
TCGTCGCCCGAGAGCCGGCGCACCGCCTGGGTACGCACCGTATCCAGGGCGCGGAAATCCACGATCTGCCCGCCCCAGCTCCGCCACTCGGCGAGCGCCTGCGCGACCACCGCCCGGGTTGCCGGCGGCAGGTCGGACGGCACGGCAAAGGAATACTCCGGCAATAGCGGACCCTGCCCGCAATCGCGCTGGGCGGCCGTCGTTTCCGCCACCGGCACGGGCTGGCCCACCGGCACGGCGCTGCAGCCGGCCAATCCGGCAGCAACGAGCCCGGTTGCCAGGGCCGCTAAAACCGGAATTAATCGCCACCCCGGAGGCTTCATGACGCCCACGCCCACCATCGATAGACCCGCTCCCATGCAGCTCTCGTTCTTCACCGTCCAGGACCACTCCGGATCGCGAACGGGACATTCCGCAATTGTACGACGCCGTCATGGCGCTCGCCGAACACGCCGATGCCCTGGGTTACGATACCTTCTTCTCCGCCGAGCACCATTTCCACGAATACGGGGTGGTCCCCCATCCGGCCGTGCTGCTATCCGCCCTCGCCCAGCGGACCAAGCGCCTGCGCCTGGGCTCGGCCATCGCCACCCTGCCCTTCCACAACCCGGTCAATATCGCCGAAGCCTACGCCATGGTCGACGTGATCTCGGGCGGGCGCATGGTCCTCGGTGTCGGCTCCGGCTATCTCAAGCACGAGTTCGCCGGCTACGGCATCGATGGCGCCGAAAAGCGCGAGCGTTTCGACGAGGCGCTGACAATCCTCCGCCGTCTGTTGCGGGGCGAGCGGGTGACGACCGATGGGCGATTTACCCGGCTGCAGGACGTCGCCATCAATGTCCGCCCGGTGCAGAAGTCCGTGCCCATCTACGTGGCCGTGCTCAACAAGGACGCGCTCTATCATGTCGGCCGGCAGGGCAACGACGTGATGTGCGTACCCTATGCGTCGGTCGATCGCTTCGACGAGGTGGAGGGGATGGTGAGCGCCTATCGGCGCGGCCGGTCCGAGGCCGGCCTCGATGCCGCAGAAACCGGCCTATGGACCTTTCATACCCATGTGGCCGAAACCAGCGCGGAATGCCGCAGCCAGGCCGAGGGACCGTTCAACCTCTACGTCGCGACACGGCTTTACGCAAAGCAGCAGACCTATGACGACATCCTGGCGAGCGACCTTGCCCTGTTCGGATCCGTCGAGCAGGTCATCGAGAAGATGCTGCGGATCTATGACATGGGCATTCGCCACGTCGTGGCCCTGCAGAATTTCGGGTTGATGCCGCAGGCGCAGGTGCGCGCGGCCATGACTCTGATGTCGCAGGAAGTCATGCCGGCGGTTCAGGCGCGCCTGGCACGCCGGACAAACCGCTAGGCTTTCGGCTCGCCCTCGGGCGTGAATTTCATCGCCACGCCATTCATGCAGTAGCGCAGGCCGGTCGGCTTGGGGCCGTCCTCGAAGACGTGACCGAGATGGCCGCCGCAACGCGAGCAGTGCACTTCCGTCCGGGTCATGAAGAAGGAGCGGTCGCTGGTTGTGCCCACGGCACCGTCGATCGGCTGCCAGAAGCTCGGCCAGCCCGTGCCGCTGTTGAATTTGGTCTGCGAAGCAAAGAGCGGCTGGTCGCAGCCGGCGCAGATGAATTGCCCGGGCCGGTATTCCTTGTCGAGCGGGCTGGTGCCGGCCCGCTCCGTGCCGTGCTTTCGCAAGACGTAGAACTGGTCCGGCGACAGTCGGGTCTTCCACTCGGCGTCCGTGTGACTGACCGGATATTTCGTGTCGCTGCTCATGGTCTCCAATATAGGCGCGGGCGCCGCGAAGACCAGTCTCAGGTCCCGGTGGCGGTTCGCGGCTCCGGCATCGTGGCGCCGTCAAGCGTCGCCCCCTCGAGATTGACGTTCTCGAGATTTGCGCCGGCGAGCACGGCTTCCGTCAGGTTGGCGCGCGTCAGCAGGGCGTCGGTGAGGTTGGCATTCTTCAGCATCGTCGATTTGAGCGTCGCCTCGGTGAGATCGGCACCGGCGAGGTTGGCCGGCCACAGGCGCCCCGTCGGCTTGCCGTCCGGTCCCTTCATGTCGACCGCCGCGATGCTGGCGCTCGACAGGTTGGCCTTGGTCAGCTTGGCGGTCGAGAGATTGGCGCCGTCGAGCACCGCTCCGGTCAGATCCGCACCCGTGAGATCAGCGCCGAACAGATCCGACATCACCAGCGAGGTGCCGATCAGCCGCGCCCCGACGAGCTTGGCGTTGCGCAACGAGGCGCCGCTGAGGTTGAGATGCGAAAGATCGATCTGGGTCATTTCGGCGCCGGTGAGATTGGCGCGCGCACCCTGCTTGCCGTCGGTCTTGATCCAGGCGATATGCGCCCGGATCGTGGTCTGCACGACGTCCGAGAAGGAGTCGGCCGGCTTCGCCGTATTGACGCCCGCCGTATTGGCCCGGGACAGGTCCAGGCCGTCAGTCTTGGCGCCGACAAGATTGGCTCCCTGGAGATTGGCGCCGTCGACCGCGGCACCGGAGAGGTCGGCGCCCTTGAGATTGGCCCCGACCAGGCTCGCGCCTTCGAGATTGACCCCCTTGAGGTCGGCATTGGTGAGGTTCGTCTTGTTGAGCTGCGCCTTGACGAGGTTGCAGCCGCTCATCCGGGCGCCGGAGCAATCCGCCTCATTCAGGGTGGCTGACGACAGGTCGGCTCCCGAGATGTTGGCTTTGGCGGGAGCGGCCTTCTCCTGGCCGGGCGCCGACGTATCGGAGGTCCGCGTGGTCGGCCCGGCCTTGGTGTCGCTGGTCAGCAGCGTACCGCCGCGCAGGTCGGCGTCGCGGAGGTTGGCCCCCTTCATCTTGGTGCCGCGCAGATAGGCGCCCCGCAGGTCGGCGCGCACGCATATTGCATTGCTCAGATCGGCACGATCGAGATTGGCGGCAAACAGGTCGGCCTCGGTGAGGTCGGCGCCGATCAGAACCGCACGCGCCAGATTGGCACCCGAGAGCTTGGCGCCCTTCAGGTTTGCCTTCGGCAAGGTAACGCCCTGCAGGTCCGCCATGGCCAGATTGGCACGGACCCCGCCGGGCTTTCTGCCCAACCAGCGCTCATGCAGCGCCAGCACCTTCATCAGTTCCTGCGGCGTCATTGGCAACCAGTCTAACCTTGGTTTTCCTCAACGGCAAACGGGCTTACCGAACAGTTCGGAATCTCTTCACCAGCGTGCTTGAGGGAAAATTAACGGCCGGCGGGGGCGGCCTCCCGCCCTTCGATCTCCGGATCGGCGAGCCCCAGCACCGGGAACAGGCTGTAGGTCGCCGCCAGCAGCCGAAATTCACCGAACCGGGCCGTCAGTTCACCGGTGACGAGCCCACTGGCCGCGCCGAAATAGTCCGCCTCGGCATCCAGCAGGTCGATAACCGTCTTGCGGCCCACCTCGAATTGCTCGCGGTAGGCCCCGCGCGCCAGCGACGACTGGCGAACCTGCTCCTGAAGGACCGGTATGCGATCGAGCGCCGTGGTCAGCGCGTTCCAGGAAAGCTGTGTCTCCTGCTCGAGATTGCGCCTGGTCTGCAGCAGCGTGTTGCGCGAGCGCGCGATGCGCTCCAGCGAGGCCCGGCGCCGGGCGACATCGGCGCCGCCCGAGTAAAGATTGTAGCGCATGACCAGCAAGGCCGAATTGTCGTTGTTCATGCCCATGACGCCGTCGACGTTCTTGTTGCGGTTGGCGCCCAATTCGAGATCGACCCGCGGCCAGAAACGCCCGTCCGCCTGCTGCAACTCACCGCTTGCCGCCTCGATATCCTTGTTCGCAGCGCGAATTCCGGGGCTGCGATCGACGGCCCGGTCGAAGGCCTCGGTCTCGTTGGCGGGCAGATCCGTCCGCATCGGGGCGATGGGCGCCAGGACACTGGGCCGGATGCCCACCACACGGAAAAAAGTTGCTTCGGCATCACGCAGGCGGCCGCGCGCCTGCGTAAGCGCGGCCTGAACGCCGGCGCGCCGGGCTTCGGCGCGGGGGAGCTCGGTCGTGTCACCGCGCCCGAGGCCCGCCGCCGGCCGCTCGGCACGCGGATCGTCGCTCAGCCCGGCCCGGGCCCGGGCCCGCCCCAGGACCTCGGCATGGCTGGCGACATTCTCCTCGGCCAGCCGCACGAGTTCACGGTTTCGCAGAACTTCCAGGTAGGCCTCGACGGCAGCCAGGGCGACCGTGTTGGCCGAAACCTTCACCCGCTCGCCGGCGGCGCCTTCGCGCGCCCGCGCACGGTCCACATCGCCGGCGGTGGAAAACCCATCGAACAGGTTCTGACGCAGCGTGATACCGGCCTCATTGCGCCAGAGCGTCGGGTCGGTGCCGGATTGCAGCCGGGTCGTCGGGGTACTGCTGTGCTCGATGCCCGTCGCGCCGCGCAGGTCCAGCAGCGGGTAATAACCGGAGCGGGCCTGGCGGGTCTCCTGCTCGGCTATCCGCACATCGTCACGCGAGATCAGAACGTCGGGATTCGTCCGCAGGGCGCCACGCACCGCCTCGTCGAGGGTGAGCGCGCTGGACGGCTCGGACGTAACCGCAACCAAGGCTACTGCCGCGAGGAGCCAGGGCCCGATTTTTCGCCAATTGGCGACGGGCCGCGGCAGGCGCACGGAAAGGGCAGCTTTCATCAACCTACTAGTTGCCTGTTAAGCCTTGCTCTTTCCTTAATCCGATTCGTGCTAATAGCCTAAAACTCCTTGATCGGACTGTTCTCTTCCATACCGAAACATTCCACTTCCATCCCCGAGCGAAATTCTTGAATATTCTTGATAAATTGCAAGTGTCTAAGAGCGAGTCGCGAACGAGCGCATCGCCCCGCTTGCCCTCCCCACGCCTTTTGCGCCGGAATGCCAAGGACTCGACCGGATCGTGAGCCCCAACGACGCGGATACGCCCCAAGGCACCGAAGCCGGACGCGCCCTCGCCGTACCGGCCGCAGAAACAGCGCCTGCGTGGCCGATAGCCGCGGGCCCGGTAGATCCGTTGCTCCAATGCCTGACTATCATGGCGGCGCTTTTCGAGCGCCCGCGCGGCGCCGAAGCATTGAGCGCCGGCCTGCCCTTGGTCGAGAACCGGCTGACGCCGGAACTGTTCGTGCGCGCCGCCGCCCGCGCCGGCCTGTCCGCGGCAACCGACCGGCGGCCGCTGCACAAGATTCCCAACTACACCCTGCCCTGCGTCCTGCTGCTCGCCGGCCGCAACGCCTGCATCCTGCGCCGCATTGAGAACGGGGTGGCTGAGGTCATCCTGCCGGAAAGCGGCCGCGGTACGACGCGCCTGCCGCTGGCCGAGCTCGACGGCCTGTACGCAGGCTACGTCATTTTCGTCCGACCGGACGTGCAATTCGACGACCGCCGCGACGGAATCGAGGAAACGGCGCCCAAAAGCTGGTTCTGGGGCACGATCTTCAGCTTCTGGCCGGTCTATCTCGAGGTCGCGCTGGCGGCGCTGGTGGTCAACATCTTCGCGCTCACCGGCTCGCTCTTCGCCATGAACGTCTACGACCGGGTCGTGCCGAATAACGCACTGGAGACGCTGTGGGTGCTGGCGCTGGGCGCCGGGGTGGTCTTTACCTTCGATCTGATCCTGCGCTCCGTGCGCACGTACTTCCTCGACAATGTCGGCACCCGCGCCGATGTGCTGCTCGCCAGCCGCATCTTCGAGCATGTGCTGGGCGTCCGCATGGCCGGACGGCCGGCCTCGGCCGGCGCCTTCGCCAGCCACTTGCGCGAATTCGAGACGCTGCGCGACTTTTTCACCTCCTCCACGCTCACCGCCCTCATCGATCTGCCTTTTGCCCTGCTGTTCATGCTGGTGATCTGGCAGATCGGCGGGCCACTCGCCGCGATACCGGCGATCGCCTTCCCGGTCGTCGCCATCCTCGGCTTCCTGATACAGATTCCGCTCAATCGTGCCATCCGCCGCAATTTCCAGGACACCACGCATAAGCACGGCATCCTGGTCGAGACGATCGGCGGCCTGGAGACGATCAAGGCGCTCGGCGCCGAGGGACGGATGCTGGGCCGCTGGGAGAGCATCGTCGCCAGAACCGCGCGTTCCGGCACCCAGGCCCGCACCTTCTCGGCGCTGGCCATCAACTTTTCGCTCTTCGCCCAGAACGCCGTGTCGATCGTCATGGTCATCGCCGGCGTCTACATGATCGGCGATGGCCTGCTGACGCTCGGTGCCCTCATTGCCTGCACCATGCTGGCGGGCCGCGCCATGCTGCCGCTCTCGCAGGTCGCCGCACTTGCCACGCGGCTCGAGCAATCGCTCGCCTCGCTTGATGCCCTCAACAAGGTCATGGCGCTGCCGGTGGAACGCCCGCCCGGTGCGCATTTCGTTCACCGCGCGGATATGCGGGGCGAGATCGAGTTCCGCAATGTCAGCTTCGCCTATCCGAACCAGAAGCTCGGTGCGCTCAACGGGCTCAGCCTTTTCATCCGGGCCGGCGAGCGGGTCGGCATCATCGGCCGTATCGGTTCCGGTAAGAGTACCATTGCCCGGCTGATGCTCAGCCTCTACGAGCCGCAAGGCGGCTCGATCCTGGTCGACGGCACGGATCTGCGGCAGCTCGATCCGGCGAGTCTGCGCCAACGTACCGGCTGCGTGCTGCAGGATGTCTATCTGTTTCACGGGACGGTCCGCGACAACATCCTGGCCGGGGCACCCGCCGCCGACGACGCCGCCCTGCTGCGTGCCGCCTATGTGTCGGGCGTCGACGAGTTCGCCAATCGCCATCCGCTCGGCTACGACATCCCGGTCGGTGAGCGCGGCGAGCTGCTCTCGGGTGGCCAGCGCCAGGCCGTTGCCGTGGCCCGGGCGCTGATCGGCGATCCGCCGATCCTGATCCTCGATGAACCGACCAGCGCCATGGACAACAGCTCCGAGACGCTGTTCAAGATGCGCCTCGGCGAGATGCTCCCCGGCAAGACGCTGATCCTGGTCACTCACCGCTCGTCCCTGCTCAGCCTGGTCGACCGGCTGGTCGTCATCGATGGCGGCCGCGTGGTGGCCGATGGCCCGCGCGAGACCGTGATGGCCGCCCTCGCTCAGGGCAAGGTCAAGACAGGTAAGGGCTGAGCGATGACATCGCCATCGACCGACCGCTGGACCGATCTCGACTTCGCGCCCGATAGCCGCGCCGCCCGTCGGCGCGGGCCGGCCGGCGGGGCACACCTGCTGCTCCTGCTGATCCTGCTGTTCATGGCGGCCTTCGTCTACTGGGCCTACCGCGCCGATATCGACGAGGTCACGCGCGGCGATGGCCGTGTCGTGCCGTCAGGTCAGGTGCAGATCATCCAGCATCCCGATGGCGGCGTCGTGCAGGAGATTCTGGTCCACGAAGGCGACATCGTCGATCGCAATGAATTGCTGATCCGCGTCGAGAGCACGATTACCGAGAGCGATTTCCGCGAGAAACGCGGTCGCTTCCTTTCCCAGATTGCCGCGATCGCCCGGCTTGAGGCGGAGCTGGAAGACAAGCCGATCCAGATGCCGCCGGAAGTCACCCGCGAAGCGCCGACGGTGGCCCAGGCCGAGCTCGACCTCCACCGCGCTCGCCAGAACGAGAACCGCACCGCCCTCGAGGTCCTGCGGAACCAGTCCGAGCAGCGCCGGCAGGAGCTTGCCGAGCTGCAAAGCAAGGAGAGGCAGCTCCGGCGCTCGGTCGACCTTGCCGCGGAAGAGCTCAAGATTACCGAACCGTTGCTGGCGCGCGGCGGCGTCAGTCGCGTCGAGGTCCTGCGCCTGCAGCGCGAGGTCAACGACCTGCGCGGCCAGCTCGAGGCCACTGGCCTTGCCATCCCGCGCGCGCAGTCGGCCATGGCCGAGGCGCAGCGGCGGATCGAGGAACGCGCGGCAACTATCCGCCGCGAGGCGCTGGGCGAGCTCAGCCGGCGCCGTGGCGAGGCCGCCTCGATCGGCGAGAGCGTCACCGCGGAAGGCGTGCGCGTGACACGCTCGGAGCTGCGCTCGCCGGTTCGTGGCGCCATCAAGCAGATCAAGATCAACACCGTAGGCGGCGTCATCCGGCCGGGGCAGGACCTGGTGGAGATCGTGCCGCTCGACGAGACCCTGCTGGTCGAGGCGAAGATCGCGCCGGCCGACGTCGCCTTCCTGCGGCCCGGGCAGAACGCGATGGTCAAGATCACGGCCTACGATTTCTCGATCTACGGCGGCCTGCCGGCCAAACTGGAGGAGATCAGCGCCGACGCCATCCAGGACGAGAAGGGCAACAGCTTCTTCCGCATCCGCGTGCGTACGGACCGCAATTCTCTCGGCCCGGCGGACAAGCCGCTGCCGATCATCGCCGGCATGACGGCCTCCGTCGACGTCCTGACCGGCCAGAAGACCGTGCTCGACTATCTCCTCAAGCCGATTTTCAAGGCCCGCGATCGCGCCCTTCGTGAGAGATAGGGGCGCGAGCGTTAGAAGGCGAAATCTGACACCTATTTGACACCGGCAATACCGCGGCCGAGCGCGCACCATGGCGCCCGGTCATGGCGGAACTCGGTTTTCGACAAACAGGATTTCTGGCGCCGCTCGTCTCCGACGCGGCGGAGGCCGCGTTTCTCCCGACCCTGCCTGGCGCGGATGTCGATCTCTCGGCGTTGGTGGATACCAATGCCTCGATCCGGATCGAGAACGGCAATCTCATCCTCGCGCCGGCCTTCGGACCCGTGGTCGTTCTCGAGAATTTCGTCGCCGCCACGGCGGACCGGCCGATCGCCGTCCTGCTGCCGGGTGGCACCGTCATACCATCGGACCAGCTGATCGACCTGCTGGCCACCCCCGTGGATTTTTCGGTGGCCGATATCATCGCCATGCGGCTTGCCGCCACCGTCCCACCCGCCGATCCGACGTCGGAAACCACCGGCTCACCGCCCGAGCCCGACCCTAGTCCGGCCCGTCTCTTCCGCGATGAGGAGAGCCAGCTTCGGATCGCCGACATCGCCCCGCCTGAAACGGTTCGCGGCCGTTCGGTCGAATTCATCGATCAGGAGTCGGTTGCCGGACCGCGCCCCGAGATCGCCCTGGCGCCTCCCGCACCGGACGACAGCTCGGCCCGCACACCCGCGCCACTCCCGATCGATGAGCGCGCGGCAACCACGCCGCCGCCGCTCGACGGCAATACGCCCGCGCCCAGCACCGTGTCAGGCAGCTCCGGCGACGACGCGCTGACCTTGTCGGCCCCGGCGGTCGGCGTCACCGTCGATCTCGGTAACGGTAGCGACACGCTGACCCTGGCTGACGGAGTCAACGATGTCACGGTCACCCATACCGAAACCATCCATGGCGGCGCCGGCGACGATACCGTGCGCCTCGCCGATGTGCCTTCGCTCATCGATCTGAGCGATGGCATCGACACGCTCGATTTCAGCGCTCTCGCTGCGACGGATCTGAGCGCTGCCGGTGCGCAGTATCAAAACATAGAGGCTGTCGACCTGAGCGGCGGCGGCGGGACGACATTGAGCCTCAACGCGCAGGACGTCCTCGATCTGTCACCCGATACCGATACGCTGCTCGTGTACGGGGACAACGATGTCGTCGCTATGGGTTCCGGCTGGACCGTGACGCCTGGCACCACGCCCTCGGGTGAGGTCGCGGATGTCTACACGCAAGCCCTGGGCGGACGGATGGCCACGATCATCGTCGACGGGGACGTCTCGGTCGCCTGACGGTTTCAGACAGGCTCCGCGCCGAACAGCAGATTGGTGTCAGACGAGCAGTAAAGCGTCACGCCACTGTCGAGCTGATAGTAACGCAGCCCCGCCACGTTCTCGCCGGCCGCCGTGACATGCGCATCCGCCAGCCCGGTCGCGGCGACAGCCTGTTCGGTGGTCACCGCCAACGTCTCCACTCCAGCCATCCGGAGCACGATCTCACCCCCCGAATCGGGCAGCAGATCGCTGAGCTGGAGCACGACCCTCCCCTCGTCCGGAGCGGGCGCCGGCGATTCAGCGGATGAGGATGGATCGGTGGACATGTGACGACGGTCACTCTACCGCGATCCTAAGAAAAGTTAAGTAAAACAACTGGATGACTAGCACAGCCGAGTGTGTAGTTAGGCTGTGGAATTTAACGCAATTTAACTCAATTGCCATTGTATGGGTTAAGCACTCCGTTAGATTATTACCCGCATAATTGAACTGAGGACGGTGTTGGGACACCAGCGCCGCCGGTTCGTTCTGGGGTTTAGCGGTCGATGGCCGAAGACGGCATGGTTGGACAGGAGCAGACCACGGGTCCTGCAGCGGACTCGCTCGGCCCAACTGCGCCTGCTATCACGCCGGCCGGTCCTGCTCCTGCTGCCCCGACTGCCAACGCACCTGGACAGGCCACCGTCACCATCCAGGTGACCCCTGGCCAGAATGTTGATCTATCCTCGGTACTCACCTCGAACGCCGAAGTCCGGGTCCAGGGCCGTGACCTGCTGATCACGCGGCCCGACGCGGCCCCCGTCCTCGTACAGAACTTCGTCGTTGCCGCAAACGCCGCGCTGCCGCAGGCCGTGACGCTGGCCAACGGCGTGGTCATCGCGGCGCGTGAACTGCTCACCGTTACGCAGCAGTTTGGCAGCGTCTCGGCCTCCGACGTTCTCGGCAACCGCGTCGCCCAGGTCGCGCCGGCCGCCGGCCCCACACCGGGAGCCACGGCACCCCAGAGCTCAACGTCGGGATCCACGGCTTCGCACAGCGCCGCCAACCCCAACCCGCCAAGCGGCGGTGTCGCTGACGGTAACAACCAGGGCGGCAATAGCAGTGTCCGTCCCGACGCCCCCATCGGCGTGCGCCCGGAGGCGCCCGGCAACAGTGGCGGCTCAGCAGCTCCCGGATCTCCGGGCGCCGGCACCGGCCGAGGTGCTGCGCCTCTGGATGAAGGCGGAAGCTGGGGCGGTGCGCAGCAGGCCGAAGCCCCGCGCGACATGAACCCGCCTCGGGCTCCCACGAGCCTGGCCGTCGCACCGAGCGTGGTGGTCGAGAACCAGTTGGGCGGCATCATCGGCATCATCAGTGCCAGCGACCCGAATCCGGGCGAGACCTTCACCTACGAGATCGTCGGCGGTCCGCACGCTGCGCAGTTCCAGATCGTCGACAACCAGCTGATGATCGGCACCGACGGGCTCAACTTCGCTCCGGGCGAAGAACGGGCCCTGCTCATCAAGGTCACCGATTCGAGCGGCCTGTCGTCGAGCTTCCCCGTCAAGGTGCAGCTCACCAGCGTCGCCACCGACAGCGGCGACCAGGTCACCATGTCGTTCGCGGTGGCGAACGGCACCATCGATCTCGGCGGCGGAACCGATACGCTGACCCTCGCCAACGGCACGAACCGGGTGACGCTTCAGAACACCGAAACGGTGGTCGGCGGTGCGGGCACGGATAGCGTCACCATGGGGACCGCCGGCGACATCAACGTCAGCGGGGTCGAGATCCTCTTCGGCTCCGGCGGCACCGATGTCGTAACCATGGCGGCCGGCGGCACGCTGGCGATCTCCTCGGTCGAAAGCGTGGTCGGCTCGGCCGGCGGCGACGTGCTGATCCTCGGCTCCAACGAGAGCGGGGTGGTGGTCAACCTCGGCGGCGGCGCCGATCGCGTGGTCATGAGCGCCAGCGGTGGCGAGATCGTTGTCTCGAATGTCGAGACGGTTGTCGGCGGTACGGGCACAGACGCCGTCACGCTCGGCGCCGCGTCCACGATCACTCTCGGAGACGTCGAGACCGTTACTGGCAGCGCCGACAACGATGTCGTGACGATTTCGAGCGCCGGCAACCTGACCGCCGATCTCGGCGGCGGCACCGACGTTCTCAACCTCGCCGGTGGAATGAGTACACTGGCCGCGACGGGCATCGAAACCATCACTGGCACGGTCGGCGACGAGAATCTGACGCTGACGCGCGCGGCGAGCGGTACGGTGAACCTCGGAGCCGGCTCGGACACGCTCACGCTCGGCGACTTCGCCAACAGCCTGACGGTCGGCGGCATCGAAAGCCTGATCGGTGGCGCCGGCGCCGACACGGTCACGCTCGCCTCGGCTTCGGTCATGACAGTCGAAGGCGTGGAGACGCTGACCGGCAGCGCCAGTTCGGATGTGGTCACGCTGGGGGACAGTGTCGCCGGCATGACCGTGGCCCTGGGCGGTGGTTCAGCCGACCGGCTCAACCTCGCGGCTGGCGCCAATACCTTGGCCGTGTCCGGCGTCGAGAGCATCACCGCCTCAGGCGCGGACGACGCCCTGACCCTCACGGCGACGATGGGCAGCGGCACCATCGACATGGGTGCGGGCAGCGACACGCTGGCCCTGGCCGGCGGGGCGAATACGCTGCGCATCACCGGCGCGGAGACGGTGCTTGGCTCGACCGGCGCCGACACGCTGACTCTGAGCGGAGCGTTCATCGGCGGCACGATCGATCTCGGCGACGGCGCCGACACCGTGATCCTGGCGAGCGGCAGCAATTCGACGATGGCCATGGCCGGCGTCGAGACGGTCACCGGTACGACCGGAAGCGAGACCGTCACCCTCACCAGCAATGTCTCCGGGCTCAGCCTCAATCTCAGCTCCGGGACCGATACTCTCAATCTCGCCGCCGGCGCCAATACGCTGAGCGCGACGGGCGTCGAGACGATCGTCGGAACGGCCAGCGACGACACCTTGACGCTCAACAGCGCCGCAACCGGGACGATCGATCTGGGCGCGGGCGCCGACACGCTCAACCTCGCCAACGCTACCAACACGCTGACCGCCCTCGGTGCTGAGACCATCGTGGGCGGCACGGGCACCGACGCCATCACCCTGGGTGCTGGCGCCAATACCCTGGCGGCGACCGATGTCGAAACCCTGACCGGCTCGGCGAGCGCCGATGCGCTGAACCTCACTGGCGGCATGGCCGGCACCACGATCAATCTCGGCGCCGGGAGCGATACGCTCACGCTCGCCGATGCCGCAAACACGTTATTTGCCACGGGTATCGAGACGCTGATCGGCGGTACGGCCGCCGACACGGTGACGCTGACGGGCGGCGTGACAGCGTCGATCGATCTGGGCGCTGACGCCGATGCCGTAAACCTCGCCAGCAGCAGCACCTCGTCGCTGACCCTTTCCGGTGTCGAGACCCTCACCGGTGCGTCCGGCAACGAGACGCTCACCCTGCAGAACAACCAGGCCGGGCTGAGCATCAACCTTGCCGGCGGCACGGACATTCTCAACCTGGCGGCCGGCACCAACACGCTTGGCGTTTCCGGCGTCGAGAGCATCGTCGGCACAAGCGGCGACGATGCGCTGACGTTGACCGGCGGCTTGTCCGGCAGCACGGTCAATCTGGGCGGCGGCAGCGACACGCTGACCCTCGCCGATGCAGCCAATACGCTCTTCGCCAGCGGCATCGAAACACTGATCGGCGGCACGGGCACCGATACGGTCACGCTGACGAGCGCCGTAACCGACGCCTCGATCGACCTGGGCGCTGGCGCCGATGCCGTGACACTCGCCAGCGGCACGTCCTCGCTATCGCTCGCCGGCGTCGAGACGCTCACCGGCACGTCCGGTGGCGAAACCCTTACGCTGCAGAACAACGCCTCCGGCCTGACCGTTAATCTCAGCACCGGCATCGACACGCTTAACCTCGCGGCCGGCACGAACACGCTCACCGCGACCGGGATCGAGACGATCGCCGGCACCGACAGCGCCGACACGCTGATCCTGGGTGGCGCCGTGACAGGCACCATCGACCTCGGCGACGGAACCGATGCGCTGTCTCTGGCCAACGCCACCAACACCGTAACCGCCGTTGGCGTCGAGACGATCACCGGCGGAACCGGCGCCGACAGCGTCACCATCATCGGCTCTGGCAGCGCAGTCTCCGTGGATCTCGGTACCGGTACCGATGTCCTGACCGTGAGCGGCGCGATCGGCGCTCTTACGACCACCGGTGTCGAAACGATTGTCGGCGCGAGCTCCGACGATTCGCTGGTCCTGACTGCGAATCCGGGAAGCGGCACGATCAATCTCGGCGCGGGCACCGACACGCTGACCTTGGCTGACGGCGGCAACACGCTGACGATGGTCGGTGTAGAGACCGTGATTGGCGGCACGGAAGCTGATGCGGTCACCCTGGCGGCCGGCGCCAATAGCCTGGCGGCGACCGGAATCGAAACCATCACCGGTACGACAAGCGCCGATGCGCTGATGTTGACCGCCGCGCTCTCCGGCGCGACCGTGAACCTCGCCGGCGGCACCGACACGCTGACCCTGGCCGACGCCACCAATGTGGTGTCGGTGACCGGCGTCGAGACGGTGGTCGGCGGCGCGGGCAGCGACACGGTCACCCTGACCGCCGCCGCCAGCGGCGTTTCGATCGGCTTGGGCGATGGCAGCGATGATGTACTGAATATCGCCGCCGGCGCCTCGTCTCTCCAGGTCTCGGGGGTCGAGACCCTGGCCGGCACCGCCGGCAATGAAACTCTCACCCTGACGGGTGCCGTCAGCGACATCTCGATCGATCTCGGCGCCGGCACCGACGCGCTCACGATCGCGGCGGGATCGTCTTCGATGGCCCTTGCCGGCGTGGAGACGCTAACCGGAACCACGGGCGCCGAAGCGGTCACGCTGCAGAACAACGTTTCCGGGCTCTCGGTCAACCTCAGTACCGGGATCGATACCCTCAACCTCGCGGCGGGCACCAACTCCCTCTCGGCCAGCGGTGTCGAAACCATTCTCGGCTCGGACTCGATCGATGCGCTCACGCTGACGACAGCCGCCACGGGCACGATTGACCTCGGCGGCGGCATCGACGCCCTTGCCCTCGCCAACGCGACCAACACGATCACGGTTGCCAACACGGAAACGATTTCCGGCGGCACCGGAGCAGACACGGTCACCCTGGCTGACAATGTCAGCGGCGCAACCGCCGCTCTCGGCGCGGGAACGGATATCCTCAACCTGGCGGCCGGCGCCAATACGCTGACCGCTTCCGGCGTGGAGACCCTTGCCGGCACGGCCAGTGACGACACGCTGACTCTGGCAACGGGCGTCACGGGCGCGACGGTCAATCTGGCGGGCGGCAGCGATACCCTGACGCTGGCGGATGCGGAGAACACCCTGACATTGACCGGTGTCGAGACCGTCCTCGGCGGTAGCGGTGGCGACTCGCTGACGCTCTCGGGTGCCGTTACCAACATGAGCGTCAACCTCGGCGACGGCGCCGATGCCCTGACTCTCGCCGCCGGCATCAGCAGCCTCGCCCTCACCGGCGTCGAGACTCTGGCCGGCACCACCGGCAGCGAGACCGTCACTCTCCAGAACAATGCCGCCGGGCTAACCATCAGCCTGGGCAGCGGCACCGATGTGGTGAACCTGGCCGCCGGTGCCAACGAACTGATCGCCAGCGGCGTGGAAACCCTGGTCGCTTCCAGCGGCGACGACACGCTGACCCTCGGCGCTACCTTCACGGGCGGCACCGTGGACATGGGCGCCGGTACTGACACGCTGGCCCTGGCCAGCGGCGCCAGCAGCCTCGCTGCGGTGGGTGTCGAGACAATCGTCGGCACGGCAAACGCGGATAGCCTGACCCTGACGGGTGCCGCATCGGGGACGATCGATCTCGGCAGTGGCAGCGATGCGCTCATCCTTGCCAATGCAACGAATACCATCACCGTTTCAGGCATCGAGACCCTCACCAGCGGGACCGGTGTCGACACCGTGACGCTGGCCGGCAATGTCAGCGGCGCCACCATGAATCTCGGCACCGGAACCGACACTCTCAACCTTGCGTCAGGCGCCAACACCCTGGCCGCGACCGGCATCGAGACGATCGCCGGCACCGCGAGCGCCGATGCCCTGACGCTGACTGCCGCAGTGACTGGCACGATCGACCTGGGCGGCGGGGGCGATGCCCTGACCCTGGCCAACGCCACCAATACGGTCACCGTTTCCGCTGTCGAGACCATCACCGGCGGCACGGGCGCTGACAACGTCACCCTGATCGGAGCCGGCGACGTCTCGGTCGATCTCGGCGCCGGCACGGACGTTCTCACCGTCGGCGGTGCCGTTAACCTCTTGAGCGTCGCAGGCGTCGAAACGATCAGTGGCGCCGCCACCGACGACGCCCTGACCCTCGGCACCGGCATGTCCGGCGCCACCGTCAACATGGGGGCCGGTAGCGACACTCTCACGCTCGCCGATGCCACGAACACACTGACGGTGGTCGGCGTCGAGACGCTCATCGGCGGCTCGGGCGGCGATACAGTGACGGTGAGCGGCACGGTCAGCGGCCTCACCGCCAATCTCGGTGACGGCACCGATGCGCTCAACCTGGCGGCCGGCGCCAATACGCTCGCGGCAACCGGCGTCGAAACGATCACCGGCACGACCAGTACCGACGCTCTCACCCTGAACGCCGGACTGACCGGGGCCACGGTGAACCTGTCGTCGGGCACCGACACCTTGACGCTTGCCGATGCCACGAACGTGGTCTCGGTAACCGGCGTCGAGTCGGTTGTGGGTGGCAGCGGCGCGGACACGATCACCCTGACCGCGGCCGCAACCGGCGTCTCCATCAATCTCGGCGCCGGCGGCGACGATGTCGTCAACATCGCGGCCGGCACCTCGTCACTCGGCCTCACCGGCGTCGAATCGGTGGGCGGCACCGGTGGCGCCAACGTCCTGACGCTGACCAATCTGGCATCGGATATCAGCGTCGACCTGGGCGCGGGCGCCGACGCCCTGACGCTGGCGGCTGGCGCAAACAGCCTGGCGGCCAGCGGCATCGAAACCATCACCGGCTCCGCCAGCGGAGACGCGCTGACCCTGACCGCCGGCCATACCGGCACGGTCAACCTCGCCGGCGGAACGGATACGCTAACACTGGCGGATGCCACCAACGTTGTCTCCGTCACGGGCATCGAGACGGTCGTCGGCGGTGCTGGCAGCGATACGGTTACGCTGACGGCGGCAGCCACCGGGATATCGGTTGATCTCGGCGCGGGCACCGACGCGGTGGCCCTCGCCGCCGGGACCAATACGCTCAGCGTCACCGGGGTCGAAACGATCACGGGCTCGGCCAGCACCGATGCCTTGACGCTTTCTTCCGCCTACTCCGGGACTGTCAATCTTGCGGGCGGGACCGACACGCTGCATCTCGCGGACGGTGTCGACAACACGCTGTCCGTCATGGGTGTCGAGACCCTCACCGGCGGCGACGCAACGGATGTCGTCACGCTGGCGGCCGGCGGCACGATCGCCGTCACCGCCGTCGAGACCGTGTTCGGCAGCATCGGCAACGACATCGTCACGGTCACCGATTTCGAGGGCCAGAGCGGCAACAGCAGCGACGATGTCCGCGTCGAGCTCGGCGCCGGCGACGACGCCTTGACCGTTGTCGGCCGCATCCGTGATCAGACGATCGACATGGGATCGGGCACCGACACGCTCACGCTCGGCCATACCGACAACGATTTCGCGATTACGGGGATCGAAAGCATCGTCGGAACCGCCGGTAATGACGACCTGCAACTGACCAACAATGCCAGCGGGCTCATCGTCAATCTGGGTGCCGGCAGCGCGGATACGCTCGAGCTGAGCGCGGGGGCCAACACCGTCGGGCTGGTCGGTGTCGAGAACGTGCGCGGCTCGGACGACGATGATGCGCTCACGCTGACCGGTTCGGTGACGAGCGGCACCATCGACCTGCGCGATGGGAACGACACGCTCATCCTCGGAGCCGGCCCGAATACCCTCTCCGTCGATCACCTGGAGACTCTCACGGGTGGTTCCGGGACGGACGTCGTGACCATGGCCGGTGCCGGCACGATGACCGTGACCGGCGGGGTTGAAACGCTGACCGGCAGCGGCAGCGCCGACACCATCACGCTTGCCGGCAACGTCAGCAGCATGACGGTCAACCTCGCTGGCGGCACCAACGACGAGCTTTATCTCGCGGCCGGCGCCAACACGCTCACCGTCACCGCCGTCGAGACCGTGACCGGCACGGCGAGCGCGGACGACCTGACCCTGAGCGGCGCAATCACGGGCAGCACCCTCGATCTCGGCGACGGGGCCGATACCCTGACCCTGGCCAATGCCACCAACTCCCTGCTCGTGCGCAATGTCGAGACGATCACCGGCGGCACCGGGGCCGACACCATAACGCTCGACGCCAATGTCAGCGGCATCAGTGTCAATCTCGGTGCGGGCACGGACATTCTCAACCTCGCCGCCGGCGCCAACACGCTCGAGATCGGCGGCATCGAAACCCTGGCCGGCTCGAGCAGCGCCGACACCGTCACTCTGACCGGCGCGGTGACGGGCGGCACTGTCGATCTCGCCGGCGGCAGCGATCACCTGAGCCTCTCCGATGCCGGCAACACGCTGAATGTCAGAAACGTCGAAACCGTCGCTGGTGGCAGCGGCATCGATACCGTAACGATGGCGGCGGCAGGCGCGATCGTCGTCAGCGGCCTCGAGACGCTGCTCGGCAGCACCGGCGCCGACACGGTGTCGCTGGCGGATGCCGCCTCCGGCATCTCCATCAGCCTCGCCGGTGGTACGGACCGCCTCACGCTGGGCGACTACACCAACGTCGTCAGCATTTCCGGTGTCGAGTCTCTGACCGGCGGTAGCGGCGCGGACGCTGTCACGATGACCGCCGCGGGCTCGGTGACGATGTCGGGCATCGAGACCCTGGCCGGCAGTTCGGGCAACGACACTGTGACCCTGTCGGGAACCGTGTCCGGCATCTCGGTCGATCTCGGGGCCGGCAGCGCCGATCGCCTGATCCTCGCCGGTGGCCTCAACGACATCACCGTCGGAGGCATCGAGACGATCGCCGGGGCGAGCAGCGCCGATACGCTGACGCTGAGTGGCAGCGTGTCGGGCAGCACCATCAGCATGGGCAACGGCAACGACACGCTGACCTTCAGCGATGCCGCAAGCAATGCCCTGATCGATCTGGGCGCCAACAACGACCTGATCACCTTCAACGGCGCCGCTACCGGCGTGTCGATCATCGGCGGCTCGGGCACGGATCGCGTGGTACTCGGCGACTTCGATAACCAGATCACTGCCACGACGGTCGAAACCATTACCGGCGGCTCGGGTGTCGACGATGTGGCGCTGACGGCGACCGGCGCGACGGTCAACCTGGGCGCCGGCGACGCGGATATCCTCGACCTCAGCGCCATTGGCGGAAACGTCAGCCTCGGCGCCGCCGGCACTCAGTACACGGGCATCGAGAAGCTCGACCTGCGCGGCGGCGTGACCAACACGATCACGCTCGATGCCCAGGACGTGCTCGATCTTTCGGACTCGACCGACACGCTGCTGGTGCGCGGCGATTCCGGCGATACGCTGTCGATCAGCGTCGGCGGCTGGACCAATGGCGGCACCCAGGACAATCCCTCGGGCGAGCTGGGCACCTTCAACGTCTGGACGCGCTCGGTCGGCGCCAATACCGCCACCCTGCTGGTCGAAAACACCGTCAGCGTGGCGTGACACCGGTCGACGCCCTTGGGGCACCGCCGTCGCCGAGCATGATCAGGATCAGGAAATCGTCAGGCCTGCTGCGCGCCACCGGCATCAGCCGCGCCGGCGACGACACCACGCGCCCGGGCGCCACGTAGAGCAGGTGCGCCCGGCTGGCGTTGATCTGTCCCGCTCCGAAGGCGGCGACCAGCGCCTCGTAGCCCATGTCCATTCTCAGCTTGAAGAAATGGTCGAGCGCCTTGCCCGGGAGATTGGCATAGGCCGAGCCGTACCAGCCGCCGAACCCCGTATTGACGCGCAGGATGCGCCGGTCGCGCGCCATGATCAGGCACGGTGCGGGACAGATCTCGACCAGCGTATCGACATCCGTGCTGCCCAAGGACAGGCCGGCCCGCCGGGCGGCCTCCTCGGCTTCCTGGTGCCGGCGGCTGGCCTCGGCCAGACAGAACAGGCGAAGCTGCGACGCGAGATTGGCGCCGCGCGGCCCCTGCGCGGCGAGGTCGGCCACCAGGCGCCCGAGCTTCACCCCGCGCTCGCGAGCGGCCTCGGCGAGAGCCGACCAGAAAGCCGGCTCGAGCTTGAGCGAGTAGCGGCGACCGTCCGCCTGAAGGATCCGCTGCTTCGCCGCACTTGTTTCCATGGTAGGCCACACCCCGATGTAAAGGTGAGGCCAAGCTGAGCCTGCATCAAGGGTTTATGTGTTAACGCGACGCCCTTTTGGTTTCTGCCGGGGCGGCAGCCCCCGGCCGAGACCAATCGCCTCGTCGCCAAACTTGTCCCGCACGCTGTCCATGGCCCGCTCGAGGGCCGCCCGCTTTCCGGGTGCGGCGTCGAACAAGTTTGGCGCGGCATGGGGAGTGGCCTTCTCCAGATCGGTGGCGCCGACGCCGATC
The DNA here is from genome assembly GCA_022843945.1 of Rhodospirillaceae bacterium. Lineage (GTDB taxonomy): Bacteria > Pseudomonadota > Alphaproteobacteria > CACIAM-22H2 > CACIAM-22H2 > VGEI01. The sequence goes on from JALHMR010000003.1 coordinate 38,152, forward strand.
AGGCGGAAGCGGACGGCCCCGCGCGCCTCGCGCTCCAGCAGCGGCGCAGCCACGCGGAAGATCTCGTCGGCGAGCTGGGTCGGCGTCTCCACCTGGCGGCGGCGCGTCAGCAGCTTGAAATCGCCGGTTTTGAGCTTGAGCACCACGGTGCGGCCGGCCAGCGCCGCATTCTTCAGGCGCCGCGACACCTTCTCGCATAACGGCCAGAGCTCGGCGCGCAGGGCCGCGAAATCACGCAGGTCCTTCTCGAACGTCGTTTCGGCGGAGATCGACTTGGCCTCGCGCTCGGGCTCCACCGCCCGCGGATCGATGCCGCGGGCCACCTCCGCCAGATGGGCGCCATGGGCGCCATAGCGTCGCGCCAGCTCGGCCGGCGATGCCTGCTGCACGGCGGCGATCGTGCCCAGGCCGCCCGCCTCGAGGGTCTGGGCGAAGACACGGCCGACGCCGGGCAGGATGCGCACCGGCCGGGCCGCCAGAAACGCCTCGGCCTCGGCGCGGCCGATGACTCCGAAACCGCGGGGCTTGTCCATCTCCGACGCCAGCTTGGCCAGAAGCTTGTTGAAGCTGAGCCCGATCGACACGGTGATGGCGAGCTCCTGCTCCACGCGGCGGGCGATGTGGGCGAGGGTCGCCGCCGGGCTGCGGCGATGCAGCGCCTCGGTGCCGGAGAGATCGAGGTAGGCCTCGTCGAGGGACACCGGCTCCACCAGCGGCGTCGAGTCCAGGAAAATCGCCTGGACCTGCTCGCTGACGCCGGCGTACTTGGCCATGTCCGGCGGGATGACCACGGCCTGTGGACAGAGCTCCAGCGCCTTGAACATCGGCATGGCCGAGCGCACGCCGTAGCGCCGCGCGATGTAGCAGCAGGTGGTCGCGACCCCGCGCCGGCCGCCCCCGACGATCACCGGCTTATCGGCCAGGGCGGGATTGTCGCGCTTCTCGATCGTGGCGTAGAACGCATCGCAATCGATATGCGCCAGCGCCAGACCGACCAGTTCCGGATGGCGGACCAGGCGCGCCGAGCCGCAACGCGGGCAACTGCCGGCCGGCGCGTCCGCAAATTCGGTCAGGCAATCCCGGCACAATCCGGAAGCGGACTCGTCCATGGCTCTCCGCTGGGTCGCCCGGAGATTTTACCCCAAAGCGCGCCAGCGCAGACTCTAGCGGCGGTCTCGGAGCGGAACTATCGGGAGGGGGCGAATGGTGCCCAGGGCCAGGCACGATTCTGAGGGCGAAATCAAATAGTTGAACACCTTTCGAGTCCCTGATTCGGCCACTGCTTCATTATGTTTTTCGACGCCGGTGTCCCACCGTCGGGTGGCTCCGAGTTAGGAGATCCTATGGTCCTCCACCCGGCCGAGCACGGCAGGTTTGTGCCAGAAGCGGACCCTCTAGCTATGTAGGCTATCTGTCGAGCCGCCAAATATCATGAATCCGCAACAGACCCTGCAGAGCAGTTAGTTAGCACCGAGCTCATTCGCATGCGTCTTGATCGCCTCGATCAATGCGCGCATCGCTGGTGTGACTCCAGCTGATGAGCGATAGAGGATGCCCGCAGACCGGGTCATCACCAGCCCCGGAACATGGAGCGGCGTCACCCCTCCCATTTCACGGCGCAAAACCTGTGACGTGGCGAATGACAGCATGTCGCTGGTGCGCAGCGCAGCCGCAATAAACGAAATCGAATCCGACTCGATCTTGGCCGCCGGCGGCTCCAGTCCGGCTACACGGAATAGAGCCTCGAGCCGCTGCCGAAGGAGTACATCACGGCCAGGCAGAGCCCATGAATAGGCCAACGTACTGGACGGCTGCGGCCGGCGCTTGGCGCGTAGGGGATGATTCCGCCGGGCAACGACCGTGATCGTATCTGTTGTGAGCGGGATCGACTGCAAGCCCGCGAGACTGCGATCTGGCAAGGCCGAAACCACCAGATCCAGATCGCCGGCCTGAAGCGCCTCGATCAGGCCTCGGTCGAAGCCGCCCGACAAGCGGAAGTCTAGGCCCGGATACTCCCTGCTCATCTCGGTGACTATTCCAGGCAACGCGCGGCTCAACCACGATGGCCCCGCCCCGATCTTGAGACAACCAGCGGCGCCACGCGTCAGCGCGCGCACCTCCTCCCGTGCATCTCTCAGCTGAACCTCGATCACGTTGGCATGCCGCTGCAGCGCTTCCCCTTCCGCAGTGAGTGCAACGCCGCGTGGCAGCCGGACGAAAAGCGTGCGCTCCAGCGATGCCTCCAGCCGACGCACCGCTTTCGTCAGACCGGGCTGGGTGATGCGTAGCGCCCTGGCGGCAGCACCGAAGCTGCCATGTCGTGCCACGGCGCTGAAATAGCGGAGATGATCCAGATCCATGTGCCATTCCTATGAGTTATGGCAGAGGCATGCCTTGTTATCTTGCCGTTTACCCGTTCGGCTGGCAACGTCGATGCAACGTTCCGACGCAATCAAGGGAGGCAGATCATGACGATGCTGAGCCGTCGACAGATGCTGACGCTCACCATGGCGGCGGGGGTCGTCCCGCTCGGCCACGGCCGTGCCTGGGGGGCGGCCTATCCGGAAAAGCCGCTCCGGATGATCATCCCGATTGCTCCGGGCGGTCAGACCGACGTCGTGGCAAGGCTGCTGCAATCCACGGTCGACAAGAGAAAGCTGCTTCCGCAGCCGATTGCCGTCATCAATAACGCGGCTGCGGGTGGCAGCACCGGCACCCGGCAGATCAGGGATTCGGAGCCCGACGGCTATACGATCGGCATGTTCCACATGGGCTTGCTGACCGCGCCCGCCATGGGGGTCGTCGACTACGACCACAGTGCGTTTGAGCTGATTGGTCAGGTTGGTCGTACGCAGGTGGGTATGGGCGTTCCGGCCGACAGCCGCTTCAAGACCATCCAGGACGTGCTCGCCGAAGCCAAAGCGAAGCCGGATACCATAACGGTCGCCATGAATATCGGGCTTCTGCCGCACTTTGTCCCGTTGATGTTCCAGCAGGACGCGGGCGTGCGGTTTCGCTACGTGCAGGCTGGCGGCGGCGCCGTGCGGCTCAAGTCCCTTCTGGGCAAGCACACGGAGATCTCGCTCTTCTCGGGTCCCGAACTGCTCCTCTACGAGCCTCAAGGCATCCGACCGCTCGTCATGTTCTCCGAAGAACGAGCGCCGGATCTGCCCAAGATCCCAACGGCACGCGAGGTCGGAGCCAATACGGTCTTTGAGGAGCGGATCATCGCATTCGCCCCCAAAGGCACACCGAAAGATCGCATTGAGGTCGTGGCTGCCGCACTGCGGACAGCCATGGACGACCCGGAGCTTGCCGAGCGCTACAAAGGCCTCGGGATCGACGGCGTGTTCTTCGATGGGGTAAAGCTCAAGGGCATTCTCGACGGCCTAAAGGGACCCATCACGAGGGTCAGCGAAGTCGTCCGCAATGCCAAAGCAGAGCAGGAGGGCAAGAAATAATCGACCAGTACGCACCCCAGGAGGGCTCCATGAAGCCGACCAATCTCGTGTTCATCATGTCGGATGAGCACAACCCGCGCCTGCTGGGCTGCGCCGGCCACAAGATCATCAAGACGCCGAATCTCGACCGGCTTGCGGCGCGCGGCACCTGGTTCCCGGACGCGCATTGCAACTCGCCGATCTGCGTCCCCAGCCGCGCCAGCTTCGCCACCGGCCACTACGTCCATAAGGTTCGCTTCTGGGACAACGGCAATCCCTACGACGGCAGCGTGCGCGGCTGGGGCCACCGGCTGATCGATACCGGTCACCGCGTGGTGTCAATCGGCAAGCTACACTACCGCAGCGCCGACGACCCCAACGGCTTCGACGAGGAGATCATGCCGCTCCATGTCGTCGACGGGATCGGCGACCTGCTCGGCATGCTGCGCCGGCCCTCGCCAGTACGTACCGCCTCGCGCAAGCTGGCGGAGGAACTGGGTCCGGGCGAGTCATCTTACGCCGGTTACGACCGGCGCATCACCCGGGCGGCGCAGGACTGGTTGGCGCGCGAGGCTCCCAAATGCGACAAGCCCTGGGTGCTGTTCGTCTCGCTGATCTGCCCGCATTTCCCGTTAATCGCGCCGCAGCAGTTCTACGACCTCTATCCACCCGAGAGCCTGCCCCTGCCGGGGCGGCGCGACGGTGCGGCGCATCCGTTCTATGAGGAGCTGAAGCGCGTTACACCCTATGACAAAGGCTTCCCCGATGACGCCACGCGACGGCGGGCGCTGGCCAATTATTTCGGCATGGTGTCTTTCGTCGACGACAATGTCGGCCAGATCCTGGCGGCGATCGAGGCCAACGGGCTCGGGGACAGGACGCGGGTGATCTACACGACCGATCACGGCGACAACCTCGGAACGCGCGGGCTGTGGGGCAAGTCGACGATGTACTACGAGTCGGCTGGTGTCCCGCTGATCATGGCCGGTCCGGACATCGCCGCCGGCCGGGTCTGCCGTACGCCGGTGACGCTGGTTGACGCCTATCCCACGATCATCGAATGCGTCGGCGAGAAGGCGACGGCGGAGGACGCGACGCGGCCCGGCCGTTCGCTCTTCGCCATTGCCGATGTAGCGCATGCCGAGCGCACCGTGCTGTCGGAGTACCACGCCGCCGGCGCCGTCACGGGCTCGTTCATGATCCGTCACGGGCGCTGGAAATACGTCTATTTCGTCGGCATGGCGCCACAGCTTTTCGATCTCGAGGCTGATCCGCTGGAGAGCCGCGATCTCGCCAGCGATCCGGCCTATGGCCAGGCGTTGCGGGACTGCGAGGCGGCGCTGCGCAAGATCTGCGATCCTGAGGCCGTCGATCGATTGGCTTTTGCTGATCAGGAAGCTGTCATTGCCCGACACGGCGGGCGCGAAGCGGTTATCAGGCGTGGCACATTCGGCCACTCACCGGTCCCGGGCGAGAAAGCGGTCTACGCCTAGGAAGCAGGCCGAGTCCTGTCCAGGCAAGAAACCCAAATCCGGGCCTAAGATGGCGTCGGCCGCCGAGAATTCGCCCAAGTCGAGCCCGTCAGGCGCTCAAAATTTGTTGCCGGCAGCGGCGTGCTGCGTCAAGTTCGCCAAGGGCATCGATTTCACTCCAGTCATCAGGCCGCAGACCGATTTAGCAAGTGACGAACAATCCGGTCATCATAGCCGGCGGCGGCATCGGCGGGCTGGCAACCGCGCTGACGCTCCATCAGATCGGCGTGCCCTGCATCGTTCTCGAGGCGGTGCGGGAGATGCGGCCGCTCGGTGTCGGCATCAACATGCAGCCCAATGCCGTGCGCGAGCTTTACGATCTTGGCATCACCGGGGAAGACCTTGACCGCGTCGGCATACCGGCAAGGGAATGGGCGCTGGTCGGGCTCAACGGCAACGATATCTATGCCGAGCCAAGGGGAATTCTAGCCGGCTACAAATGGCCGCAATACGCGGTCCATCGCGGCCGCTTTCACATGCTGCTCCATGACAAGGCGGTGGAGCGGCTCGGTCCCGAGGCGGTCAGGCTGGGCAGCCGGGTGACTGGCTACAGAAAAAAGCCCAAAGGCGGCGTGACAGCGCTGGTTGAACACGCCGACGGTTCGGCCTCGGAGATTGACGGTGGCCTACTCATTGGCTGCGACGGCATCAACTCCGCCGTCCGGGCGCAGATGCATCCGGATCAGCCGCCGATCCACTGGGGCGGCGCTGTCATGTGGCGCGGCACAACCTGGGGAAAGCCCATCAGGAGCGGATCGTCCTTCGTCGGCCTTGGCACGCATCGCCAGCGCGTCGTCTTCTATCCGATCTCCCATCCTGACCCGCAGACCGGCCTGTCGATGATCAACTGGATCGCGGAGGTCACGATGGATAACAGCGAGGGCTGGAAGCGGGCCGGCTGGTTCCGGCAGGTCAGCGCGGCCGACTTCGCTCATCATTTTGACAATTGGATCTGGGATTGGCTCAATGTCCCCGCCTTAATTTCGCGGGCGGACAGTATCTTTGAGAATCCCATGATCGACCGCGATCCGGTTCACACCTGGCAGGACGGACCCGTATTGCTGCTGGGCGACGCGGCACACGCCATGTATCCGACCGGCTCGAACGGCGGAAGCCAGGCCATCGTCGATGCCCGCATCCTGGGGCAGACACTCATCGAGCATGGCGTCACGCAGGAGGCGCTTGCCGCCTATGACAAGAAACTGTGCGGCCCGATCTCGCAGCTCGTCCTGCGCAATCGCGGCGCTGGGCCGTTCGGTCTTCTCAACATGGTGGATGAACGATGCGGCGGTACGTTCGACAATATCGACGAGATCATCCCGTCCCGCGAGCGCGCCGAATTCATGGCGGGCTACAAGGCCGCCGCGGGCTTCGCTATCGAGAATCTCAATAAAGCGCCGCAGACAATCCCGGCTGGCTCGCGAGTACGCATTGAGCCACAAACAGTCTGAGCCCTGATCGCCTGCCCCATCAAAAGCTCAGATTCGAACATTTTGATGGTTCACGCCACCAAGGACGGACCGCGCAATTTCTCTCCACGATGGTGGGACAAATAACCGGAAAACTATCGATCAATCAAGCCGAGTGGTTCCCAAGACTGGGACCGCGATCTACCACAACATCAAGCAGTTGGGATCGGTGGTGCCCAGGGCCGGACGAGATTCTGAAAGCGAAACCAAATAGCTGGACACTCTTTACGACCCCGATTCGGCCACTGGTTGATTATGCTTTCCGGCACTGGGTGTCCCACTTTTTCGAGCGCCCCCTCCCCCTACTTCGCTTCAGCGCGAAGTGCATCGGGAGTTGGAATGTTGTTGCGCACGCAAAGGCCGTCCCCCTGCCTCTCCACCCCTAGTTTTGAATGCCAGAGGTCGGCTCATCGGCCTCTAGATCAGCAGTAACACCGCCCTTCCCTACTTTACGCCCGCCTTTGCCAATAGCAGACATCGCTGACCCGGCTGCCGACGTTTTGCAGCCTGGGTCTGCATTCCCGTGTCGTCGCGTGACGGAATGCCGCACGAAACACTCACGTGTAAGCTTGGCTGTGTCAGCACATATTGCTGCCATGACCAGTTTTTATTATCCCCGACAGACCACGGCGCCGCGCTACATCTCGGCTGCACGGCTTTATTCCATCCTGCGGACCAAGCTCGGATGCGTCGACGGCGGTTGGCGTGACCAGGAAGCCTGGTATTGGGTCACCCCCAATGGCATTCCCTTCCCCGTCGCCGATCCCGCCGCGGATCCGAACTGCCGCCCCGTCGTCGGCACCCGGGCTCGCCCGGAGCTCTGCTATCCCTACGACTACGCCCGCGAACTGCTCGCCAAAGTTCGCGATATGACGGTCGGCCACGCACCGGCGAGCAAGCCGTTGCCGCGCCTGGCCGTGATCTAGTCCACCCGCAGGCTGTCGAGAGCAGCCCTCGCGTCGCTCCAATCTGCCGGCGCCTATCTTCCCTGCCTTTCGGGCCGGAGGGCTGCACGCGCGCCCCGTTTCAGAAGCGTGCTTTTTCACTGAAGTCTTTTACGTCTCATGACGTCCGGTCGGCGCACGTCGCGCACGCCAGCGCGAACTACTAGGGAGTACGTGCTGCGTCCCGTATGGGCATTTCACCCGCACGAAGGTGGAAGGTCAAACGCGAGCAGCACGAGACGGCGTGCCCAGCGTGAGAAAAACCAAACTATCACAGCCCTTTAGCGACACGGCCCAAAGCCAACAACTCTCATAAAATTTATCGTAACTATCATCTTTACTTTGCTGAATTGAGCCCTTTCGAGGAACCCCGGTAGAGGGCGGTTCAAGTGACTCACCGCCTCTCCATATCCGTCGAGGTCTCAACACGAAAGGCTCACCATGCTCTCGCAGCTCGCCCGTCTCCGCAAAAACATCGCCGGCGTCACCGCTCTCGAATATGGGTTGATCGCCGCGCTCATCGCCGTCGTCATCACCGCCGGCGTCAAGCTCGTCGGCACCAACGCCGCCGCGAAGTTCAACGCCATCGCCACCAGCCTGCAGTAAGACGCGAAGGGGCAAGGCGATGGCTACCGACCTATCGACTTTGCTCGCCTTGTTGGCTGTCATCGTCTACGCCTGGATTGCGGTCAGCGACATACGCAGACGCGAAATCCCCAATGCGCTGGTGCTTGCCGTGCTGGCACTGGGTCTCGTCCGGCTGGTCGCGCTGCGAACACCGACCGAGATCCTTTTCAGCCTTGCTGCCGCCCTTCTCGTCTTCGCGGCAGTCGTGCCGCTCTTCGTGGGCGGGCTGATCGGCGGGGGCGACGCGAAGCTGATTCCGGTCTCGGTCCTGCTCGTCGGCTACGACGAAGTGCTCGGTTTCCTGGTCTGCATGAGCCTGATCGGCGGCGTCCTGTCGCTCATTATCATTGGGCACCGCCTGGCCAGACGCCATGCAGTCGCGGCCGGCTCCGCCCGCGTCGCCCCGACACAGAAAGAGACTGTGCCTTATGGGGTGGCCATCGCCGGCGCCGCGATCACGGCTCTAATTCAGCTGCCTCAAGGATGACGGAAACATGCAGGTCCGCACGATCCTTACCTTTACGATCATGGCGTCGCTGATCGCCACGACGTTCGTCCTGTTCAGCACCGATTTTTCCACTGAGAGCGCGGCCGCCGCGCCAAACGAACGAACCCTACCAGTGCTCGTGGCCGCCCGCCCCCTCGAGGCAGGCGCGCTGCTCCAGCCCAAGGACGTTCGCTGGGAGAGCCTTGCCGTCGAAACACTGCCCTCGGGCCGGATCGAGCGGCCGGTACTGAACGTCATCCGGAACCAGGAAGCCGCCGATGCCATCACCCAGGTCCAGGTGATCGGTGCCGTGCTGCGAAACGATGTGCCGGCCGGCACCGTGATCGTCAACGACAACGTGATCCGGGCGGGAGACCGCGATTTCCTTGTCGCGGTCCTGCAGCCCAACATGCGGGCCATCTCCGTTGCCGTGAACGCAGTCTCGGGCGCTGCCGGCCTCATCTACCCGGGGGACAGGGTCGACGTGATGCTGACGCAGAGCTTCACCTCAGGTGATTTCCCGCTGGCCAAGCGAGCCGTCGGCGAGACCATCGTCGAGGATCTCCGTGTCCTGGCCATCGACCAGCGGGTCCAGGGCAAGCCGGACAACAGCATGACCGGGGACGGCCGTATTGCCCGCACCGTCACTCTGGAGGCCAGCCCGAACCAGGCACAGAAGATAACGGTGGCCACCGAACTGGGACGAATTTCACTTTCGCTGCGCAGCCTGAACGCGCGCCCGGAGGCGCTGCGCGATGCCGGAGTGCAGTCGATCTGGGCCGATGACGTTTCACCGGCCCTCAAATCCCGGCCGGTCGCAAAGACGGCCGCGCCGACGACCAGCCGCTCCGTGATCCAGGTCATGCGCGGAAGCCAGGTCGAGACACTTCAACACCAAAACTGACGACGCCGCTGAACGCGTTCCGTCGGGGGAACTGCAATGAGGCGATGGTTCTGGATAATTCTGCCGATGGTCCTGCTGGCCGCCGATGGCGGCATACGGAAGACCTGCGCCCAACAGGCGGAGATCCGGATCGACGTCAGCAGCGGCCAGATGGTCCAGCTCAGGGCTCCCGCGGGCAACGTCTTCGTTGCCGATCCTTCGGTAGCCGACGTCCAGGTGCCGACTCCCCGCACCGTCTTCGTCTTCGGCAAGAAGATCGGGCACACGACCCTGTTTGCGCTCACCCCCGAAGGAGCGACTCTCGCCGCGTTCCGCGTCGTCGTCACGCAGGACATGGCCGAACTCCGCCGCTCTGTTGACCTGGAATCGGGCGGAGCGCTGGTCGAAATCCAGGCAACGCCGAATGGCGTCGTCCTGTCCGGAACCGTCGACGACGCGGGAACCGCCGAACGGATCCGCAGCATCGCTGCCACGCATCTGGGCGAGAAGCAGGTCGTCATCAACCGGCTGAAGGTCGCCGCACCACAGCAGATCAACCTGCGCGTTCGCGTGGCGGAAGTGGCCCGCTCCGTCTCGAAGGAGTTCGCCTTCAACTGGGACGCCGGACTGTCCGCCGGATCTTTTCTCCTCGGGTTCGCCAGCGGACGAAGCATCCTCGATCCAACAACGGGCCTTTTCACACGCTCCCCGACGGGCGCCGGGAGCCTGGGCGCCGGTGTGCGCGCCCATCGTACCAATCTCAACGGTCTGGTCGATGCCCTGGCCGATGAAGGACTGGTGACGGTCCTCGCGGAGCCCAATCTCACGGCCATCTCGGGAGAAACAGCGACCTTTCTCGCCGGCGGCGAATTTCCCATACCGGTGGCGGTCTACCGCGACCAGTTGTCGATTCAGTTCAAGAAGTTCGGCATCAGTCTCGATTTCATACCAACCGTCATTTCCGCGGATCGGATCAGCATCAAGGTTCGGCCGGAGGTCAGCGAGCTGTCGGACCAGGGCGCTATCGAACTCCAGGGCTTCCGCATTCCCGGTCTGACCGTTCGCCGCGCCGAAACGACGGTCGAACTGGGGAGCGGCGAAAGCTTCGCCATCGCCGGGTTGCTGCAGAACAATATCAACGCCGCCATGAGCAAGGTACCCGGCCTGGGCGACATCCCGATCCTGGGCGCCCTCTTCCGCTCGAACCGCTTTCGGAAGCAGGAAACCGAGCTCGTGATCATCGTCACGCCGTATCTCGTCCGCCCGGCGGCCGCCGTGGGCTCCTTTCAGATGCCCACAGACGGGCTCGTGCCGGCAAACGACGTCGAACGCATCTTCCAAGGGCAGATCCTGAAGACCCAGCCCAATGCTCCCATCGGTAACCCGCTTGGTCTCAACGGCGTCCGTCTTCACGGGAATGCCGGCTTCATCGTCCAATAAAGGCGGAACCAGTTCATGCGCATGACTCATGCATCACTCGTCATGCTGATAGCCGTGATCGGCCTATCCGGCTGCACGCCCGAATCCGAAATCTCGGTCAACTACGAGCAGCCGCGCCAGGTGGTGGTGACAAAGAACCGCTCGCAATACGTGGCGTATGTCGATGCGCAGACGGGAGAACTGTCGGCGGAGGAACGCTACCGCCTGGTCAGGAACCTGAGGAGTCTCGGTCCACTGCACGGCCTGTCCGTGGCGATCCAGGAGAGCCACCCGCCCAGTCATGGCCAGCGGCTCATCCAGGCCCTCGTATCGTCCGGCATCTCCCGGGAAAAGATAACCATCGTGGCCAGCGGCGCGGTCTTTCCCGGCCTACCGGGCGCTCCCCCGCCCCCGCCTAATGCCCAGGTCAAGGCGGCGACGGTGGCCGTGGACTATTTCACGGCGGAGGTTCCGGGCTGCCCCGATTGGCGCCGGGCGAACCTTAACGACGGCAGCAACGCCTACAGCAGCAACTTCGGCTGCTCAAACCTCACCAACTTCACCCGCATGATCGTCAACCCCGGCGACATCATCGGGGGCGTGCCCAGCGGCCCGGCGGATGGCGCGCGGGCGGCCGATGCAGTCCGATTCTACCAGGAATGGAAGACGACGCTACCGCCCCCGGCCGACCAGCCGTTCATCATCCGGCCGGGGCGGGAATAGCCATGACCGCGCTCCAGAAAGACCAGTCGTCCGGCATGGACGGGCACCGATCGGTCCTCGCTTTCCTCAACGACGCCGAAAGCGAGCACGCCTGCAGGCAGTGCCTCGCAGAGCTCAATCTCACCGCGGCCGAAGTCCGGCGCGGGAGCGTCGATGACGCCATCGCTCACCTGGCGGCAAACCGTTCGCCGAACACGCTGATCGTCGACATCAGCGGCGCGGAGCTGCCCCTGAGCGCCATCAACCGCCTCGCCGAGGTCTGCGAGCCCAATGTCGAACTCATCGCGGTGGGCGACCGCAACGACGTCGCGCTCTACCGCGACCTGACCCACGCGGGCGTAACCGACTATCTGGTAAAGCCGGTTCCGCTGCCCATTCTGCGCAGCACGCTCACTTCCGGCTCCCGCGTCCCGACCGACAGGGGCTCGAAAAAACAGGGGAAGCTTATTGTGGTTGCCGGCGCACGAGGCGGCGTCGGAACCAGCACCCTCGCGGCGAACATCTCCTGGATCCTTTCCCATCGGAGCAGCCGTCGCGTCGCGCTGCTCGATCTCGACCTCTACAACGGCGACTGCGCTTTGCTTCTCGGCGCCGAGCCGACAACGGGCCTGCGCGATGCCCTCGAGACGCCGGATCGCGTCGATTCGCTATTCGTCGAGCGGACCATGACCCGCTGCGGTGACAACCTCTTCGTCATGAACAGCGAAACCCGGCTTGACGCCACGCTTGACTTCAACCCGGAGGCAATCGACCCGCTGCTCAACATCCTGCGCGCGCAGTTTCACTACGTCGTCGTCGATCTGCCCCGGAGCTTGCAGAGGATTCATCACCGCGTCATCGCGCCGGCAAATGTTCGAATCATCGTGGCGGACCTCACACTGAGAGCGCTTCGTGACACGGTAAGGCTGCTCAGCCACTTCGGTCCTGACAGCGAGACAGCTCGTTCCATCGTCGTGATCAATCGCCGCGGCGAGCACGCCGGGGCCGAGATTCCGCTGGAGGAGTTTAGCAAGACCGCCCGCAACACGCCGCGCCACATCATCCCGTTCGACCCAAAGGCGATGATCAATGCCGCGAATATGGGAAAGCCGGTGGCCGGCAGCCGTGGCCGGGTCTCCGGGGCCCTTGCGGCGCTCGCAGCCGACATCGGCGGTCAAGCCGCTGAGCGGATCAAGTGGTCCCCACTGAGGCTGTTCAAATGAGGGCCGCGATCTTCGGACGCAAGGCGTTGCCGGGCGAAGATCAGGCCGTCGCGGCGAGCCTGCCGCCGGGCGCACCGCCGGCCGAGACGCTGCTGCGCTCCGAAAGCGACCGGGAGCGGATCCGGGCGCTGTTCCTCTCGCGCGTGGACCCCTCCACAGCGGTCCAGCTGGAGCGGCCGAAGCTCGGTATCGAGATCGAGCGCCTCGTGCATGCCATCGCCACGGAGGAAAAGATCAAGGTCAACGAGCGCGAGCAGCGCGAGCTGGCCGGTGAATTCCTTGCTGACATGGTGGGGTTGGGCCCCCTGGAGCCCTTGCTCGAGGACCAGCACATAACCGACATCCTGGTGAATGGGCCCAACAGCATTTACGTCGAACGCAAAGGAAAGCTGGAGCGAACCACCATACAGTTCCGCGACAACCAGCACGTCGTCAACGTTGCGCAGCGCATAGCCTCGTCGATCGGCCGCCGGGTGGACGAATCGAGTCCGATGGTGGACGCGCGGCTTTCCGATGGAAGCCGCGTCAACATAGTCGTTCCGCCTCTCGCCCTGGACGGGGCGTCGATATCCATACGCAAGTTCGCCAAGCGCGCCTTGACGTTCGAAATGATGGTCCAACAGGGGAACGTTTCCCTTCCCCTGGCCCGCGTGCTGGAGATTGCGGCAGCCTCCCGCCTCAACGTCCTCATCTCGGGCGGCACCGGCTCCGGCAAGACGACCCTGCTGAACGCCATGTCCCGGGTGATTCATCATGACGAGCGCATCATCACCATCGAGGACGCTGCCGAGCTACAGCTTCAGCAGCCGCATGTCGTCCGCCTGGAAACCCGGCCGTCCAACCTGGAAGGCAGGGGCGAAATCTCGCAGCGCGATCTCCTTCGCAACGCCCTGCGCATGCGCCCGGACCGCATCGTGATCGGCGAGGTGCGCGGCGCCGAAGCCATCGACATGCTGCAGGCCATGAATACCGGCCACGACGGCTCAATGTCGACGATCCATGCTAACAGCGCGAGGGATGCGCTCATGCGGCTGGAGAACATGGTTCTCATGGGCGCAACCAATCTGCCCAGCCGTGCCGTGCGATCGCAGATCGTCGGCGCCATAAACCTGGTCGTGCAGGTGGAGCGCATGCGCGACGGCATACGCCGGGTTCAACGGGTGACGGAGGTCATCGGCATGGAGGGAGAGGTCATCACGACCCAGGACCTGTTCGAGTACCGGTACGAGGGCGAAGGCCGGGACGGCCTTCTCAAGGGCCACTACGAGGTCGCCACGGGGCGCCCGCACTTCCTAGCGCGCGCCGCTTATCATGGCCTCGACACAGCGCTCATGGCCGCCATGTCACCGGACGGCGCGTGATGAGCAAATCACTGATCATCCTCGCACTTGTTTTTCTGCCGACCCTCCTCGCCGCGGCGTTCCTGCTGTCGGGAAGCCGCCGTACAGCCGGGCATCTCCAGGATCGGATAGGACGAATCGTTCTGCCGACGGTTGCCGCCGAGGTGCCGGCCGATCGTAAATCCCTTCAGCGCTCGACGATCTCGGGGCTGATCTCCTGGAAACGTCTTATCGAGCATGCGCAGGCAGCCCTTAACGGCAAACCCCGACCGGCGCTGCTTGCGGCGTTGGCAGGAGGCGCGACGACGGCCCTGATCGCCCAAGTGCTGTCCCTCTCCTTGCTAATCACCATGCCAGCGGTAGCCGCAGTTTCTTTTGCTTCGGCAGTGGCCCTCGCACTCCGCGCCCGGGCACGGCGCAAAGCAAAAATTCTGGCATCATTTCCCGACGCCCTGGATCTGATTGTCCGCGCGCTACGCGCCGGCCTTCCTTTGGCGGAAGCCTTCAACAGCCTTGCGACGGAGCTACCCGGGCCGCTGGCCGAGGAGTTCCGCAACCTCAATGGCGAACTGTCGATCGGCGTCCCTCTCGATGAGGCCATGAGGAACGCTTCCCGGCGTATCGGCCTGCCGGATTTCGGTTTCTTCACTGCGAGTATCGCCCTGCAGCGGGAAACCGGCGGCAACCTGACAGAAACCCTGCAGAACCTCAGTCAGATAATCCGGCGCAGAAAAGAACTTCAGCTCAAAGCCCGCGCGCTCACTTCGGAGGCGCGGACCTCCAGCCTGGTTATCGGCGCGTTGCCCTTCGTGGCAAGCGGTGCCCTGGCCATCATAAATCCGGAATACATCAGCAAGCTGGTGACCGACCCGCGCGGCGTCTACCTGCTGGCGGCGGCCGGGACAAGCATGCTTTGCGGCGTGCTCGTGATGCGGCAGCTCATCCGCAGGAGCGTCGGCTGACATGTTCTCGACCAAGGCCGCCCTCCAGATTCTGCCTTTCGCCGCGGCGATACTCTGCGCCGCCGTCTGCACCTGCCTGCTTGCCTTATCCGACCGCCGCCAACGCCTCCGGCAGCGCATCGCGGTGATAATGCGGGTTCATGGCGCCGCAGATCCCATGCTCCAAGCCAACGGGTTGAGCTGGTACCTTCGGCTGGGCGCCGCGCTCTCCAACAGTCCGCTCGTCGGCCGAACGGAGTACGAGAAGATCACCGCGGCTCTGGCCCAAGCCGGGTTCCGAAGCGAGCAGGCGGGACTGACATTCGTCACGGTGAAGTTCGGGAGCTTCGCGGCCGCCGTGCTTGCCGGGCTGGTTGCCGGTCTCATGCTCGGCTGGGTCCGCGACCTGTCATTACTGGAGACCAGCCTGCTGCTTGCTGCAGGCCTGCTGGGGTGGCGCCTGCCCGATCTTCTTCTGTCACGGATGACTCTCCGCCGACGGCGCCGGATCGAAGCTGGGCTCTCCGATGCCGTCGACCTGCTGGTGATATGCGCCGAAGCCGGCTTGAGTCTCGAGATGGGACTGGCGCGAGTCCGCCACGACCTCAAAGAAGCCCATCCGGCGCTATCGGACGAGCTGCAGATCACTCTTGCGGAGATGAGAATGATCGCGGATCGCCGCGTGGCGCTGGATAATCTCGCGGCCCGTACCGGGCTCAACGCGGTCCGCAGCATCGTCACGACGCTGTCGCAGACCCTGCGATATGGCACGCCACTGGCAGCGTCGCTGCGGACGATAGCGTCCGAACTGCGCCAAGCCCGCATGCTGCGCATCGAGGAAAGGGTCGGACGGCTGCCGGTCCTCCTGACCCTGCCCATGATCATCTTCATTCTGCCCTGCCTGTTCATGGTCATCGCCGGGCCGGCGGCCTTCGATCTGATCGACGCCATCAATGCCGGCTAAAGGAGACCCGCCTTGAAGCTCCGCACCATGATATTTGCCGCAAAGCTGGTGCTGCTCGCCGCCGCTCTTGGCGGCTGCGTAACCACTGGCCCCAACCCGCTGGCCGAAGGATCGAGCGGCGGCCTTGACGGGCGAGACCGTTCGATGACTCGCATCGCATTGGCAGCGAGCGAAAGCGGCGACCATGCCACCGCCATCAACCTTTATCGCAAGCAGAGCGCCGCCTATCCCAACAAGATCGAGCCGGTGCTCGCCCTGGGCCACGCCCTTCTGGCGGCCGGCGCGGCGGACGAAGCGCTGCCGGCCTTTCAGCGTGCTGTCGTCCTGGATTCCGGCTCGCTCGAAGGGCATCTCGGCATCGGCCGCGCTTGTCTCGCGCTACGCAGACTGGACGAGGCAACCGCGGCGTTCGATACCGTCCTTGCCAGGCAGCCGCGCAATACCCGTGCCTTGAATGGGAAAGGCGTGGCCGCCGACCTTGCCGGGCGGCACGCCGATGCCCAGAACCTCTATCTGTCCGGACTCGAAATCGCGCCGGATGACAGGACACTGTGGAACAACCTGGGCCTGTCTTTGACCTTCAGCCGCCAGTACCGGGACGCGGTCGAAATTCTGACCCGGGTGGCCACGGAAGTCGGTGCTACCGCCCGCATGCGGCAGAACCTTGCCCTTGCCTTGGGCCTGAGCGGGCAGGATGCGGCCGCCTCCCAGGTCTCGCGGGTCGATCTCAATGAGACGGCGGTTGCGAGCAATCTCCGGTTCTATGCCGTCGCCCAGCAGTTGCACCGGCCCAGCTCCCTGCCGCGACCCGTCGCCGATGCCGGCGGCTTCGTGCAGCAGTAAGATGAAGCGGATCTTTTATCGCCTGACCACCGCCAGCGATGGCGGAAGCGCGCTGGAATTTGCCCTCACCGCTCCGCTGCTGGTCGCTCTCCTCATCGGCATGGCGGAGTTCGCCCGCATCGCCACGACGCAGATCCTCCTGGAAGGCGCAGCGCGGGACGCCTCCCGCTACGGCGTGACGGGCAGCCTTGCTCCCGGCCAGCCGCCAATGAGTCAGGCCGAGCGGGAGGTCCAGATCAAGAACGTGGTGGCGCGCGAGACCGTCGGCCTGGTGGACATGTCGAAGATAACAGTCGGCCTGAAGGCGTACTCCGATTTCGACGATATCGATACTTCCCCCGGCAAAACCGGTGCCGGCGGTTCCGACGACGTCGTGGTCTACACGCTCACCTACGACCAGCCGCTGATAACCGGCCTGTTCGCCGGGCTGATCAAACGCAGCACTTTCCGCCATGAGGCCCGCGTAGTGGTCCGCAATGAACCCTTCTCGGCCAACTGACCCCGCCGCGCTGTGGCGCGATCGCCGCGCTTCGGCGGCGACGGAAATAGCGCTTACTCTCCCGCTCCTGCTGCTCTTTATCTTCGGTACAGTCGACATAGCCCGCTACCTGATGACGGTCGACCGGATCCACCGGCTGGCCTCGGCTTCCAGCGACCTGCTGGCGCGCGCGCAGACGCTCAGTCAAGCAAATGTCGGTGACGTGCTCGATGCCGTGGCGGAGATGGCCAGGCCGCTCGATCTCCTCGGCAATGGCGGCGTGATCGTCACCGGCGTGGCGAGGATCGACGGCGATGGCGGGCAGCGCGTGCGCTGGCAGCAGAAGATGCCGGCCACCCTGGGCGCGGCGAGCCGGGTCGGCAGCGTCGACGGGGCGCCGAACCTGCCGGCGGGCCTGTCGCTGCAGGAGGGCGATACCGTCATCTTCGGCGAGACCTTCTACACGTTCCGGCCCTTCGTCTTCAGCAAGGGCCTCTTCGGGCTCGGAGACCCTTCCGTCCAGCTCTACGCCGAAGCCGCGCACCGCCCGCGCCTCGGCAGCCTGTCCTCCCTCTCGCCTTGACCGCGCGCCACAACCTCATCGGGCGCCTGATAAGCGACCGGTCCGGCGCCGCCGTCCTCGTGGTCGCAGTCGCTCTCGCCACCTTGACGCTGCTGGCGGGGTTGGCGGTCGACGCGGGCCGCGCACACCTCGTCAAGGGTCGGCTCGCAGCGGCTCTGGATGCAGGCGCGTTGGCTGGCGGTCGTGTCCTCGGCTCCGGCAACCCGGCCGCGGACGCCAAGATGTTCTATTACGCCAACCTCGCCGGAGGGCTGAGCGGCGTCACCCTGAGCGACCCCATCGTCACCATCGGGGCCGACCAGATGTCGCTGACCATGTCGGCTTCCGCCTCCCTGCCGACCACCTTCCTCAAGATCGCCGGCCGCAACTCGCTGGACGTCGCCGTCTCCAATACGGTGCGCCGGGTCAATTACGGCATGGAGCTGGCGTTGATCATGGACAACACCGGGTCGATGGACTCCAACGGCAAGATGGTGGCATTGAGAGCGGCTGCGACCGACCTGATCAACATCCTTTACGGACAGCAGAGCATCATCCCGGACTTCTGGGTGTCCGTCGTACCCTATTCGGCGACGGTCAATATCGGCCCGCAGCGGACCAGCTGGATCGATCAGACCGACTTCGCGACCAAGGACTACTCCAACACGACATGGAAAGGTTGCGTCGAGGCCCGCCTCGGAGCGGGGAACGCCGACAGGGAAAACAATGACGACCCGCCTTCCGTTCAGCGCTGGAAGGCGTTCTACTATCCTTCAACAAGCAGCCTGTACGCCGCCGAGCGCAATACCATCGATCCCGCGACGGGCGCCCGCTACAAAGGCGACAACGACTGGACGAAGACCTCGATCAAGGAACAAGCCAATCCCGGCGAGGATGGCAACCACATCCATGGACCGAATGTCGGCTGCCCGGATCCGATCCTGCCGCTGACCGCCGAGAAGGCCACGATTCTCCAGGCGATCCAGAACATGAAGCCCTGGTTCAGAGGCGGCACCTTCAGCAATCTGGGGATGGCCTGGGGCTGGCGAACCCTGTCGCCCCGCTGGCGTGGATTGTGGGGGGGCGCCACACCCTCCAAACTTCCACTGAAGTACGATGCAAAGCTCTCCAAGAAGGTGGCGATCCTGCTCACCGACGGCGTGAACGAATGGTACGACTGGCCGGGGGGGCTGCCCGGCGCCCCGATGGCCGGGAAGTATCCCGACGCCGACTACACCGGGTACGGCCGGCCAAGCCAGAACCGGCTGGGCACCACGAACAACGCCAATGCCCCGGCGATCATCAATACCCGCCTGGCCGGTCTGTGCACGGCCATGAAAAGCGAGGGTATCAACATCTTCACGATCACCTTTCAGGCGAACAACGCCGCGCTTCAGGCGGTCTACCGCGCTTGCGCGTCGGCACCCAACCAGTATTTCAACTCACCCACCGCCGCCGAATTGCAGCAGGTGTTCCGCCAGATCGGCTCGCAAATCAGCAACCTGCGCCTGGAACAGTGAGGACGGCCCATGAACACATTCATTGAGTGGACGATCTACCTCGACGGCAAAAGCGGTGACCCCAGCCAGGACCGCATCTGCATCACCTGCCTCGGCTCTCCGCGGATCGTCCTCGAGGTCGAATGCCCGGGTATCCGTTCGGCTGGCGAGGGCCAGAGAGACAAGGTGCGGGCGGCCATCAAGGGCGCCCTGGCTGACCTAGATAAAGCTCTCGATAGCCCCATGGCCTTGCCGGGACTGCAGTCGGCGTCATCGGCTACGCCCAATACCGGCGCGACGAAGGGCGTTGAAACAATACTGCAGGAGTTGGCGCGCACCTTGGCACGGGCCTAGCGCTGCTTACGCCCTTTTGAGACTATAATGCCGCCCTGCGAACCCTTAGCTTTAGACGCTAAAGATTTCTGGCGACATTGGGGCGTGAATGCGGCCCTGCCCTGCTACGTCGGCTTCGTGCCGATAGTGTTGAAAAAGTTCGGAAGCTGTTCTAGCCAGAAGCTGGCTGACTTCTTCCGGTGCGACATCACGCAGCGCAAACTCCGTGACGGGGTGGAGGCCTTTTTTTTCTCTCGGCTTGGCCTGTCGGAGCCCGATCTACTACTATCCACTGCCATGCTCACCACCCACGGCCGCTATCCCTTCAACCCGATCGTCGAACGCCCTGCCTGGGACTGGCCGGGAGGTCAGCGCCTCGCCCTCTATATCGCGGTCAACATCGAGCATTTTCCGTTCGGGGAAGGCCTGGGCGTGCCACTAGCGCCGGCCCAGCCCGAGCCCGATGTTGTCAACTACTCGTGGCGCGACTATGGCAATCGCCTCGGCGTCTGGCGGCTGCTCGAGCTCTTCGACGAGCTGACGCTGCCGGCGGCCGCCCTGGCCAACTCAGCGATCTACGACCATGCGCCGCAAGTGATGGCGGCGTTCCGCAAGCGCGGTGACGAGGTGGTGGGGCACGGCCGCACCAACGCCGAACGCCAGGGGCAGATGAGCGAAGCGGAGGAGCGCGCACTTATCGAGGAAGCGACGGCGATCCTGACCCGCCATGAAGGCAAGAAACCGGCCGGCTGGATGGGGCCGTGGGTCTCGGAAAGCCGGGTGACGCCTGACCTGCTGCAGGAATGTGGCTACCAGTACCTGATGGATTGGGGTCATGACGACCAGCCGGTCTGGCTGAAGACGCGCGGCGGGCGGATCCTATCGATCCCCTACCCCAAGCCGACCAACGATCTGCCGGCGTTGCACGGCCACGGCGCGCCACCGGCCGACTGGGCGGACATGCTGATCGACACGTTCGACGAGATGCTGCACCAATCGCGCCGCCATGCGCTCGTCTGCTGTCTGTCGCTGCATCCGTTTCTGGTCGGCTTTCCCGCCCGCCTGCGGCAGCTGCGCCGGGCGCTTACGCACATCGCCGCGCATCGCGACCGGGTGTGGATCACCCATCCCGGCGCGATCGCCCGTCACGCCGCCGGGCTTCCCGACGGCGTGATCGTCTGATGGGCCGCTACGGCGCGAGGCGCCGCTCGGCGGCGGATGCAAGGTAGCTCCGGTCGAACACCAGATCGGTCGGAATCTTGCGTGGCAGCTGGAAGCCTTCCGTTACCAGGTCGATGTTCTTCTGCAGCCGCGCCGGATCGACATCGCCAATGCCGTTGCGCTTGACATTGTCGGTGGCGATGAACTCGAACGCCATGGTCAGGCGTTGCAGCTCCACCGCCTCGTTGGTCAGCGGCTCACGGGCCTTCAGCGCGGCGATCGCCGTCTGAGGACTGGCGATCGAATCGCGCCACGCCCGGATCGTCGCCTTGACAAAGCCGCGCACGACCTGGGGATGCTTCTTGAGGAAGTCCGGCGAGACGACCACCGCGTTGGAATACATGTCGAGCCCGTGGTCGCGCAGCATGAGCGTCGTGATCTCGTCGTCGGCGACGCCGAGGCCACGGAGCGACAGCCGCGACGTGAAGCTGAACCCGGCGATCGCCTCGGTTTCGCCGCGCGCCAGCATCGGCTCGCGCAGTTGTGGCGCCACGTTCGACCATGTGACACTCGCCGGGTCGATGCCGTTGACCTTGGCGAAGACGTTGAACAACCGGAAGGTCGAATCGAAGGCCGGCGAGGCGCCCTTCTTGCCCTTGAGATCGGCCGGCTTGGCGATGCCGTGCTTCTTCAGCGACACGATGGCGAACGGCGCCTGGTCGTAGATCATGGCGACCGCAATCATCTCCTTGCCCGGATTCTTGGCGTTGAACTCGATCAGCGACGACAGGTCTCCGAAGCCGATCTCGTAGACGCCGCTGGCGATGCGGCCGATCGTATCGCTTGAGCCGCGGCCGGCGTCGACCGTGGCCAGATTGACGCCCTCGGCGGTGTAGTAGCCTTTCTCGTGGCCGAGGATGAACGGCGCCTGCTGGCCCTGGAGTATCCAGTCGAGCGAGAATTTTACAGTGGGATTCTGCGCCGCCGCCGGCGTGGCCAGCAGCAGCGCGGTTGCAACGGTCAGCAGGCGCATGGATCGTCTCCTCAAATCGGGTTGCGATTAGGGACGGGCGCCCTCTCCCCAGCGCCCGTCCGCCAAAGCAGCAAGCGGTCGTGTCAGCCGCCGAACCATTGCTTGTCGAGCCGCTCCAACGTGCCGTCCTTCTGCATGGCCTCGATGTGCTTGTTGATCTCCGCCAGGAGGTCTGTGTCCTCCTTGCGGGTATTGATGCCGACGACCCGCTTGTCCCACACGCTCGTTGTCGTCAGGCCCTTGAGGCCCTTGGCGTTGTGCCGCAGGACGGGGATCGGGTTGACCACCGCCTGAACACGGCCATTGTCGAGGTCCTTCACCGCCAGAAGAATCGTGTCGTAGGTCTTGATCTCCTTGACCTTGGTGCCGAGCGTCTGGCGCACGAACGCATCACCCGAGCTGCCGAGCTGCACGCCGACAATCTTACCGGCGAGATCATCGGGCTTGGCGATGCCCGAGCCCTCTTTGATGATCGCCCCGATGCCGGCATCGTAGTACGGCACCGAGAAGGCGATAGCGTTGGCACGCTCCGGCGTATAGGTCAGCGCGGTGATCAGCGTGTCAACCCGCTTCGAGGTCAGCGAGGCAAGCAGGCCCTTGAAGTCCATGACCTCGAACTTGACCTGGATGCCGCCCATGCGCTTGCCGATCTCGTCTGCCATGTCGACGTCGAAGCCAATGAGCTTCGTGCCCTCCATCATCTCGAAGGGCGGATAGGAGCCGGAATTGCCGGCGGTCATCACCTTGGTGCGCTTGACCTTCTCCAGCGTGGTCTCGGCCGCCGCGCTTTGCGGCAGCATAAGCAGGCCAGAGAGCGCCAGGGCCGAGACAGCCAAGATCGCGCGGCGGGTGCGTTGCAGGGGTGCGTTCATGAATATCTCCTTTGGAATCAGGCGTTGAACTCGAGGATGTCGAGGCCGCCGAGCCGGTCGTAGAGGTAGATCAGCCCGTCCCGGCGGTCGTAGAAGACGTCGTTGCTCTGCACGATCGTGTGGCCCATCCCCGGCTTGGGGTCATAGTGACCGACCTCGCGCGGGTTGTAGGGATCGCTGATATCCACAGCGCGCAGGCCGCCAGCGAACCAAGTGACGAACAGGATGTTGCCGCTGACCTGCTCCTGCGGCTGATGGGCGCCGAACCAGCAATCCTTGTTGAACGGTTTGTCGTGCGGCACGCGAAAGGTCGAGACCGGTATCGGCTTGGTCTCGTCGGTAATGTCGACCAGCCAGAGAAAGGCGTTGGGCGTCGGCGTCAGCCGATCCGACACTTCTTCATCCGTGCACACCAGCCATCTTCGCCCCTTGATCTCATGCGGGATCGGCAGCGCGGTGTGCGTCGGGCAGGGATAGGGCGGGCTCCAGTCGAGATGACTGACCATGGTTGGCCTAGTCATGTCGTCGATGTTGAGGATAACGAAGCCGCCGTGCCAGTAGCTGGTGTAAAGCCGGTTGCCCAGACGCAGCGGGTGATGGCAGCGGTGCCGGGCGTTGGGCCAGGTCGGCTTTTCGCCGCCGGCCACCCACTGGCCGGGCAGCCACCAGCGCGACACCTCCTTGGGCTTCGATGGCTCGCGCACGTCGACGATCATCGCGACGTTGCCGTACCAGCCATGGACCTGCGGCGAGATGTAGGCGTATTCGCCGTCGTAGTCGAAGCGGTGCATGCCGCCGCCATCGCATTTGAAGAAGGCGATCTCGCGCGGTTTGGCCTTGTTGGAGATGTCGAAGATCTTCATCCCACCCTGGAAATCCATCTCCAGGCGGCCGAACTGCTCGTAGTTGATCAGCATGACGTCGCCATGCACGCGCACCTTGTGCGAGTGGGTGTGCGAGGGCACCTCGATGGTCGAGACGAGCTTGGGATTCTTGCGGTCCGAGATGTCGACGATCGACGTCCCATAGGGAGGCTCGAGATGCCCGAGATAGGCAAAGTCGCCCTGCACGGTGACCTGTCCGCCCCCCGGGATCTCAAGGCGGCCGACTTGCTTGAAGCCTTTGCTCATTGCCGTTGTGTGTCCTCTCTGTTTTTTAGAACCATGTCTGGCGCCGGACTTCGGTCTCGGCGACCACCTTGCCGCGCTTGATCACCCAGCGCCGTGGCGCCTGCAGCCGGATAGCCTCGGCGGCATCGGGCGCCTCGATGATCACCGCGTCGGCGAGCGCGCCAGGCTTGAGGCCGTAATCCTCGATGCCCAGGATGCGGGCCGCATTTACCGTCGGCATGGCGAAGAGCTGCTCGATCTGCGTCGGCTGGCTCAGGTGGGCGGCGTGCGCGGTGATCAGTGCCACCTCGAGCGTATCGTCCCGGCCGAAGGGGTAGAAAGTATCGCGCACGCAGTCCTGGCCGAAGGACACGTTGATGCCGGCGGCGAGCAGCTCCTGCACGCGGGTGATGCCGCGCCGCTTGGGCTGGGCATCGAGGCGGCCCTGCAGCATCAGATTGGTCGCCGGGTTGGTGATCATGTGCAGACCCGCCTGCTTCACCTTGGCGATCACCTTGGCGGCGTAATCCTGCGGATAGCCCGCCAGCGCGCAGGTATGGCCGGCGGTCACTCGCCCCTGCCAGGAGTTGGCCATCGTCTGGTCGGCGAGCATCTCCAGGGTGCGGGCGTTGGGATCGTCGGTTTCGTCGACATGCATGTCGATGTCGGCATCGTGCTTGCGGGCGATCTCGAAGGCGATCTCGATGTGTCGCTTACTGTCGGCCGGCGAGGCCTCGTTGAACGGCATGCCGCCGACCACGTCGGCGCCCATTTCCATCGCCTTCCACATCAGCTCTTCCGCACCCTTGTCGCGCAGGATGCCCTCCTGCGGAAAGGCGACGATCTGGATGTCGGCGATGTGCCTGTACTTCTCGCGCGCCGCGAGCACGCCTTCCATCGGCTTGAGGCCGCCGATCGTATCGACATCGACATGGGTACGGAAATGCAGGACACCGTTGGCGACGCCGGATTCGATGATCGAGCCGGCACGCGCCACGACCTCCGCGGTCGAATAAGTCCTCTTCTTCTCCCAGATGATCTCGATCGCCTCGGTGAGCGTGCCGGAACTGTTGGTCCGCACCTCCTTGTTGATCATCACTTTGTCGAGATGGATATGCGGCTCGATGAAGCCGGGGATCGCGAGGCGCCCCGCGGCGTCGATCGTCCGCTTCGCGGTCATGCCGACGGTGGGCGCTATGAATCGGCCGCCGACAGCGGCAAGATCAACGGTCTTGGCCTCACCCCAGGGCTTGAGGTTGCGCAGCAACAGGTCAACGGTGGCCGTCATGATCGAACCTAGTGAGTCTGGAGACGGCGCAGGAAGGCGCGCGTGCGGTCATTGCGCGGATTGCCGAAGATCTCGGCCGGCGCGCCCTGCTCGACGATCACCCCGCCGTCCATAAAGACGACGCGGTCAGCGACATCGCGGGCAAACCCCATCTCGTGGGTGACGAGCAACATGGTCATGCCGTCGCTGGCCAGCTGGCGCAGGACGGCCAGCACCTCGCCGACCAGCTCAGGGTCGAGCGCCGAGGTCACCTCGTCGAACAGCATGAGGTTAGGCTCCATGGCGAGCGAGCGGGCGATAGCCACGCGCTGCTGCTGGCCACCCGAAAGTTCTCCCGGATAGGCACCAGCCTTGGCCGACAGGCCGACCTTGGCGAGCAGCGCCTCGGCGCGCGCTACGGCCTTATCGCGCGGCAGGTCGAGAACCTGGATCGGCGCCTCAATGATGTTCTCCAGCGCCGTCATGTGCGGGAATAGGTTGAACTGCTGAAACACCATGCCGATATGGGTGCGCATCCGATTGATATGGTTTTCCGGCTGTTTCACCCGCGCACCACCGCTGCCGGGCATGTAGCCGATCCACTCGCCGGCGACGCGCACCGTGCCGGCCTCGAACGACTCGAGCAGGTTGATGCAGTTGAGCAGCGTGCTCTTGCCCGATCCCGACGGCCCGATAATGACCACAACCTCGCCCGGCGCCACCGCCAGATCGACGCCCTGAAGGACTTTGAGCTCGCCGAAGCTTTTGTGGAGCGCCTTGATCTCCACCATGGGAATCCCCCCGTCAGTGCCTGCGTGCATGGCGCCCTCGCTTCGGTCGTCGCGCCGCCGCCTCCCGCAGGATCGCGGCTTCGTCGATGGTAGTCAGTCTGCCGTCGTCGAGCACCAGGCGGCCGGCGATCACGCTGAAGCGGACCGTCAGCGCCGTGTGGCACAGGACGATCTGCCGATGGAGATCGTTGCCGGGTGCAAGCGCCACGCTGCGGCGATCGAAGGCGACGAAGTCCGCCCTGCCGCCCGCTTTCAGCACACCCTCCGTCAGGCCGAACATGGTTGCCGGCGCGTGAGTCAGCATGACCAGAGCGTCGAGCGTCGAGGGCCAGCGGCGGCGGTCCTGGACCGACAGGCGCTGCAGGAAGGCGGCCGCCTTCGCGGCTTCGAGAATGTTCTGGCTATCGTTGCTCGCCGCGCCGTCGGTACCAAGCGCCACAAGCACGCCAGCCTCGCGCATTGCGTCGAGCCGGGCGATGCCGGAGCCCAGACGCATGTTACTCATCGGGTTGTGGACGATGCCCGCCCCGCCGCGGGCAAGGATGCGGAGGTCCGCGTCGGTCTGCCACACGCCGTGGGCGATCGACAGGCCGGGCCAGACGAGATCGAGGTCGCGCAGGTGGCGGACAGCCGTGGACCCGTAGCGCTTGCGCGCCTCGCCCGCCTCTTCCTTCGTTTCATCGACGTGGATGTGGAACGACAGGTCGGCCTCCCGCGCCAGAGCACCCGCCCCGCTCAGGAGCTCATCCGTGCAGCGCGTCGGCGCGGAGGGACCAACGCCGATCCGCAAGCCCTGCTCCGGCTTGTGCCAGCGCCGGGCGGCTTCGGCACAGACTTCGATCTGGCGCTCGGCGTTGTTGGCGCGGTTGCGCGGGCCGACGGCGTCGCGCAGCCACACCGCTATGAGCGCCTTAAGCCCGGCATCCTGGTACGCTTGGGCCACGGTATCGACCGCATCGAGGCGCGGCGGGTATTGGCGGAAATGATCGACGACGGCAACCGTGCCGGAGCGGATCATCTCGATGCAACCGAGCTGGGCCGCGAGGCGAATGCCGTCGGCATCCAGCCGGTCGAGCGAGCGCCAGACGCTGCCCAGCCAGTCGTCCAGACCAAGCCCGTCCGCCAGTCCGCGCGCCAGGTTCTCCGGCGAATGAGTGTGGGCGTTGACGAAGCCCGGCGTGATGACGAGATGAGTGGCATCTATCCGGCGGTCCACCGTCTGGCGCGCGACTGCGTTCTTGCCCAATGCCGCGATGCGTCCATCGGCCACTACGACATCGCACTCTTCGAGAACGCGCCATTGCTTGTCGAACGGCAGGACCGTCGCATTGATGAAGGCGGTGCGGGTAGAAGCGCGCGCCATCAGCGGATCCGGTACTTGCTTTCGACCCATTGATTCACCCACTGCATCGGCAGCGTCATGCACAGGTAGAACAAGGCAACGCCGGCAAACGGACTGAAAGTATTGGCCTTCCAGGTCATGATCTCGAGACCAACACGCAGCAGGTCGGTCAGGGCAATGGTCGAGACCAGCGACGTGTTCTTCAGCAGGGTGATGAACTCGTTGGTTAGCGGCGGCAGGACGCGGCGCAGCGCCTGCGGCAGGATGATGCGCCGCATGGCCCGGCCGTAGGACATGCCAAGCGACCTCGCCGCGCGCATCTGCCCAGGCTCGATCGACTGGATACCAGCGCGCACGATCTCGGTTACGTAGGCCCCGTTGGTCAACGCCAGCGCCAGAATGCCGACCGTGAAGGCGCTGAGCTGGATGCCTGCCGAGGGCAGGCCGTAATAGAGAAAAGTCAGGGTGACAAGCAACGGCACGCCACGCATGAGCGTGACATAGAAGACGGCCAACCCCGCGATCACGGGGTTCTTGGAGACGCGCGCGAGGCCGCCCAGCGTACCGAGCACCAGGCCGATGACGAAGGAAATCACTGTCAGTTGCGCGGTCACCACCGCCCCCTGCGCCAGGAACGGAAGCGACTCGAGGAACAGCGACCACTGAAAATCCACTTTTCTCCTCGCTCGCTTTTGGCCTGAAGAGCCGAACGTCGCTACAGCCGCACGGCCGGCAATCGCGCCGGACGACAGTCGTTCTTAAGACAGTAGGGGGACTGTCGGCGCCAACGGCGCCGGCCCACGCGGCAACCGCCTAAAAAGGCGGCTCCGTATTCAGGGGGTAGTTCGCCAGCGCCCGCGGGCGCGACGCAGGCCGTCGGAGCGGCGCGGGCGGCCGATAGGGGACGGCCGCGGCGCTGTCGCGCCTGCCCTCGTCCTGCTCCTACGCCGTTTGCCGCCAAACCGCATCGGTTGCACCTTACCTCTGCTCACGCGGGCACGATATTCCGATCCTGCGATGGTAATCTAGCAAGACTTGGGCCGTACGCATAGTCAGGTAAGAGTTAAGGGGCTCTCAGCAAAGATCAGGCCGCGGTGGACTTGCGCCCAGGCACCCTACGCCTTCTGATTGCCGACAAGCGCCTGCTTCCGGATATTTTCGCCGCCAGTCTCCACTTGCGCTCATGAGCGGACGCTCTCTGCCTTGGTCCGCGGCGATGCCGACACCGGACACCAATCGATGGTCGTCAAGGCGGCAAGGTGCCCGCTCGCGCATGCTTCTCACCATCCGGGATTCCACACCCACGGGGAGAGACCGGCATGAGGACCCATCGGTTGATCTATCTTGCTCTGCCGGCTCTGGCCGCGCTCCTGCCGCTGTCGGCAGCACCCGCCTTCGGCCAGGCGGACGTCCAGATCGTCGCCGTCGACGTACGCGCCGTTGGCGAGGGATACCCCACCAGCAAGCGTCTACTGAACCGAATAGACCGCTAGGATGTCTTAAATCTTAGTCTAAGTGGAGGTGAGGTCTGCTTTGGGCACGCGCGAAGATTGCTACTTTCCTTCCACTGACGTTTGGCCGCCCAAGAGTGTGGCCCAGATCGAGAACCGTAATCGCATGGAGAGCGATCTCGGCCTCGAACAGGAGAGCGATCTCGGCCTCGGCATCGCAACTAGCGATGCCCAACGAACCATCCATCGATGCTGGATGTGATCCGGGTTATGTGAGTGGGACAAATAAGCCCGAAACAATCAACTGATACGGGGGCTAAAAAGATCGGTGGTGCCCAGGGCCGGGCACGATTCTGAAGGCAAAATCAAATAGTTGGACACATTTTGAAGCCCTGATTCGAGCACTGGTTCATTATGTTTTTCGGCGCCAGTGTCCCACTTTTTCGGCGCCATCCCCCTAGGCGAAGCCTTCGACGCTTGCCGGGCCAAGATGATCGAGGCCAGCGTAGCCCCTGTCGTGGCGAACTGATCCAGGCGAGGCGCGCCGGTGAGGGCGCGCCCCGCGGCCGGTTCAGAAATCGGTGACGGGGCTGAACGGTGTTACGACGGCGGACGCGTCGGACACCTTGATCACGCTCTCGGACACGGCAACGGCGTCAGTCCTGGTCGGCGCAGCCGCCTTCTCGTTGGAGGCAACGATCTGCGTGACGGCTTTCACCTGCGGCGCTTCGGCGCGCAGCCCGGCCGCCGCAAAAGCGACGAGGAAGAAGGCGGCACCGAGCCAGAGCACGGAATGCGATGAAGTCGGCTTGTTCATGAGGGTCTCCCGAAGGTTTTCGTTGAGGGCGATGACACGCACTCTGCCATCCGGGATTTAAAGCGCGGTTAAATCGGCGCCGCTTTCTTGTTTGATTACAGTCAGTTAGGTAAATTGCCGGACAATCTTCACTACCGCTTCACGTTGCTTGCCGGCCCTTAAGGTTACCCGGGCGCAACGAAGATCGGCGAAGTCGCTGATTCGCCTGTCACTCCACCCGGACGCGCGGCGCCCCGGCGGCGACCTCGCCGATCACCTTCGAGTGGACGAAGCCCCGGTTCGTCAGCAGCTCCAGCACCGCCGGCACGGTCTTCTCGCCGCAGGCGATCAGCAGGCCGCCGCTGGTCTGCGGATCGCAGAGCAGGTTGCGCCGCCATTCGGGCAGACCGGCGGGGAGGTCGACCTCGTTTCCATAGCTCGCCCAGTTGCGCGTCGCGGCTCCGGTGCCGATCCCGCTTTCCGAGAGTTTCACCGAGGCCGGGATGAACGGCAGATCCGCCATGTCGATGCGCACGCCGAGAGAGGCGCCGCGGCACATCTCCAGCGTATGCCCTAGCAGCCCGAAGCCGGTCACGTCGGTGACCGCATGCACGCCCGGCAGCGGCGGCAGTTCGGCGCCGACCGTGTTAAGTTGGGTCGTCTGGGCGATCATCTCGGCATAGGCGGCACTGTCGAGCAGCCCTTTCTTGAGGGCAGCGCTCAGGATACCGATGCCCAGGCGCTTGGCCAGGATCAGCCGGTCGCCGACCCGCGCCGTGCTGTTGCGCAGGACCCGGGCTGGGTCGACGATGCCGATGGCGGCAAGACCGTAGATCGGCTCGGGCGAGTCGATCGAATGGCCGCCGGCCACCGGAATGCCGGCCGCGGCGCAGACCGCCGCTCCGCCGCGCAGAATCTGCTGCACCTGCTCCACCGGCAGCTTGCCGACCGGCATGCCGACGATGGCCAGGGCCATGATCGGTGAGCCACCCATGGCGTAGATATCCGAGAGCGCATTGGTCGCGGCAATGCGCCCAAACTCGTAGGGATCGTCGACGATCGGCATGAAGAAATCGGTGGTGGCGACCACGGCCTGGCGGTCGTTGATCTTGTAGACGGCCGCGTCATCTGCCGTCTCCGTGCCGACCAGCAGATTGGGGAAGCTCGTCGCGGCTGGCATCTTGGCCAGGATCTGGCTGAGCACGGAGGGTGCCAGCTTGCAGCCGCAACCGCCGCCATGGGCCAGGTCTGTCAGTCGGATTGCACCGTCAGGCATGGCTCTCTCCTACTCCGTGCGTTCCTTGTAGGCACCCGTGGCGAACCAGCCCTCGAAGGCCGGCGCGATACCGGCGCCGGTCACCAGCCCCTGCCGCCAGTCGTCGCTGGCGGGCTTCACGATAAGCATCCAGCCCTCGTCGAACGGATCGGTGTTGAGCAATCCCGGCCTGCCCACCAGGATCTCATTGGTGGCCACGACCGTCCCGGCGAAGGCTGAACGCGCCGCGCCGACCCACTTGCCGCCCTCGACCACCGCAAACGACCGGTGCTTGTCGAACTCGCGCCCCACCCGCTTCGGTGTGAAGGCGAAGATGCCGCCCATGAAATTCGCCGACCAATGGGTAAATCCGGCGCGCACCGTTCCGTCCGCCAGCGGCTCGTACCAGACCTGGTTCTCCATGTCGTAGAAGAGCCGGTCGGGAAACTCGATGTTCTGCACCTGGACCATGGCGTGCCGTCAGTACGTCAGCACGCGGCATGTGCCCTCCATGATGTCACCCATCATGGCGCCGGCCCCCATCAGGCCGCTGCATTCGGGAATCAGGTCGCTTTCCTTCATGTCGAGCAGCTCGAGATTCGCCGGGCAGGCCCAGAAGCGAGCCCCCTGGCTGTGCGCTTCCCTGATCCAGTCGTAGACGGTCTTGGAGTTGCCGATCTTGATCCGCAGCGTCTCGGCCACGCCCCTGCGCAGCAGTCGCCCCGCTGAGGCGGTGCAGACGATATCGACCTGGTAGTCCATCGCGGCAGCCACGGCCGCGTGATAGAAGGGCGCGCCGAGCTGCTCGACGTTGCGCGGATCGGTGTTCATCAACACGATCAGCAGCCGGCTTGCCGGACCTTGCGGTTGCGGCAAGCCCGTCACCGCTGTGCCCCGGAAAATTGGCGGAAGGGCGTGGGAGTCGAACCCACGAAGAACCGACTGGCGGCCCTTACTGGCTTTGAAGGCCAGCCGCCCCACCGGGGGCGATGCCCTTCCGCGTTGTTGATCATGCCGATACCCGTTCGGCCGGACGCACCGGGCCGAACGCCTCAAGCTTCTGCGGGTGTACGCGGCGCAGGTCGCCGCTTCGCAGCGTCACACCGGAGCGGTCGAAGAATTCCAGGATCAGAATTGCGACCTTACGTCCTGTGCCGATCTTGTCGCGGAACATCGCCGCCGTGATCTCACTCTCCGCGCTCCCGGCCGCAATGTCAGCAACGATGCCGACCATTTGGGCCACCGTCTCGCGCAGGTAATAGTGGTCGTGCGCCACCAGCACGACCTTGCCCATGCGGGCCAGCCGGCGCATCAGGTTGCGCACGTCCTCTTCTTTCACGTTCATACTCTTGGAGAAATCGCGCACCCGCGGCGGATCATATTTCGAGGTCTTCATGACGGCCGCGATGCGGCCCCACAGCCGCTCGTCGGCTGGTGTCAGCGTGACCTTGTGCGTGGGGTGGCGCAGCCAGGGCCCGTCCGTAGCGATGGCCTTATCGTGCAGGAGCGACGCCGCCAGGATCTCGAACACCGGCAGCGGCAGCTTCGACTGGATCGCCGGCCGCAAGCGGCTGCGGTCCATGCCCGGCAGATCCGGCGACTTGCGGTGGAATTCCTCCAGCACCGCCAGCACGCGCTCGCGCAGCTCGATCCAGCGCTCCTGCGAGAAGCCGTAGAGATGATTGCCTTCGCGGCCGACCATCATCCGGACCTTCGGCCACAGGGCCGCCGCCTCTTCGTCGGTCAGGTTGCGCGCGATGGCGAACTGCTTGAGATCGACCCAATGCGGCGCCGTCTCGACGAGCGCCGCCAGCGCCTCCTCCGGCTTCGCCGGTATCAGGGCGCGGAGGATGGCCAGGCGCTCGGGTGTGCGCCGGTTACGGCTGGGCGCGAAAGGATCGAGAGCCTTGCCGCCGGCGATCGTCCGCTGCGCCGAATGGTCACGCAGGATGAAGCGGTCGCCGTGCAGCACACCGACCGGCCTGTCGAGCACGATCTGGGCAAGGGCCGACTTGCCGGGCTCCACCGTGTCACAATCGAGCAGGGCCACGTGGCCCATGCGATGCGCAGCGGCCAGATGGACATGCACTGGCGCCCAGTGGCGCAACGGGCGCTTCTCGGTGTCGAGTACATGCACGGAGACATCGAGACGATCGGTGGGCACATGCACGGCATGGTTCAGCACCCAATCGCCGCGCTCTATCTTGTCTTTCTCGAGATCGGTGCCGACCAGGTTCAGGGCGCAGCGCTGTCCCGCCTGACCCGAGGGGCTGTCCTGGTTCTGGGCGTGGATCCTACGGATACGCACGTCCATGCCCGACGGCGACAGGGTAAGCCGGTCGTCAATCTTCACGCGGCCCGAGTAGGCCGTACCGGTGACCACGATGCCCGTGCCCGCCAGCAGAAAGGCGCGGTCGACGGCGAGCCGGAAATGGCCCTTCATCGGACGCTGAGCCAGCGCTTCGGCCGCCGCGTTGAGCTGGTCGGCAAGCCCTGCAACGCCCATGCCCGTTACGGCGGAGACCGGCACCACGTCGAAACCGCGCATGGATGTGGGTGCAAGCAGCGCCTTGATATCGGCGGTCACCTCGGCCAGTCGTTCGGCGGAAACGAGGTCGGCCTTGGTCAGCGCCACGAGGCCGAAATCGAGTTCCAGCAGATCGAGGATCTGCACGTGCTCGCGCGTCTGCGGCATCACGCCGTCGTCGGCCGCCACCACCACCAGCACGAAATCGATGCCGATGGCCCCGGCCAGCATGTTGTGCACGAACTTCTCGTGGCCCGGCACGTCGACAAAGCCAAGGATCTGGTCGGTGCCGGCCAGCGGCTTGTAGGCAAAGCCGAGATCGATGGTGATGCCGCGGCGCTTCTCCTCCGGCAGGCGGTCGGCGTCGACGCCGGTCAGAGCGCGGACCAGCGCCGTCTTGCCGTGGTCGATATGGCCGGCCGTCCCGACGATCATGCCGGCGCCCTCGCCTGCTTCAACGCGGCGCGGGCCAGGTTTTCCGCCTCGGCAATCTGGTCACGGGTCATCGTCGCCTGCACCCGCGGGATGAAGTTCATCGCGAGATCGCCGCCGGCATCCCGGCTGCGTAGCAGCCAGTAGAGCGCTGTGATCGCGTTGGCCTCGACGCCCTTACCCATGTGATAGGCAGCGCCCAGCATCGCCTGGGCTTCGAGCTCCCCCGTCTCGGCGGCCTTGTGCCACCAGTCGACCGCCGCGTGCGGGTCGGGATCGACGCCGAGCGCATCGTGATGAATGCGTCCCAGGCGCGTCTGGGCGGTCGCGATACCGGAAACGGCCGCCTTCTCCGCCCACAGCCGCGCCTCGACGTAGTTGATTTCGACGCCCACACCTTCCAGCAGCATGAAGCTCAGCATGTCCTGAGCCGTGGCATCTCCGGCCTCGGCGGCGCTGCGATACCAGCGCGCCGCCTCGACCTCGTCCTTGGGCACGCCGTTGCCCTCGTAGTAGAGGTAAGCGAGGTTGCGCTGCGCGAGGGCGTCACCCAATTCCGCGCCACGGCGGATCCACTTGGCACCGGCTTCAGGATTGCGCTCGACGCCCGATCCCTCCATGAGGAGACCCCCTAAGTTATTGTTTGCACGTACATTTCCGGCCTGTGCCAGCTCGTGCCAGTCGCGTGCGGCGACGGCGAAGTCGCCGCGCTTGAAAGCCTCCAGCGCCGCCTCCATCCGTGAATCCTGCTCGGCCTCACTCGGCGCGCGACGAAACCATGAAGCAAGGCGAAGTGCGGACATCAGAGAGCCAGCTCGGAAAGCTGCGCGACGAAACCGGCTTCGTCCTCGAGGCAGCGCAGATCGAAATGTAATGCGCCTTCGTGCACACGACCGATGACCGGCACCGGCAACGCACGGAATGCCGCCGCGAGCCGATCGATATCGGCACCGCTGGGGCGTTTCCCCTGCCCCTTGACCGGGCTAAGCACCAGGCTGGCACTGTCCAGCAACTCGACCGGCAGCGAGCCGCTGCCGATCTGGCTCTTGCACTCGCCTATCGACACCTCGGCGACGCCGGCGAGCCTGGTCGTCACGGTCGGCAGAAGCCGTTGCGCCAGGGCCCTGATATCGTCCTTGCGCCGTGTCAGCAGACGAAGGGTCGGCAGCTTCTGCGGCAGCGTATCCGGATCGCGGTAGAGCCGCAGCACCGCTTCCAATGCCGCCAGGCGGACCTTGTCTAGCCTCAGCGCCCGCTTCAACGGATTCTTGTTGATCGGTTTGATGAGATCGTCGTGCCCGACGATGATCCCGCATTGCGGCCCACCGAGCAGCTTGTCGCCGCTGAAGCTTACGAGGTCGCCGCCGCTGTTGATCGCCTCCCTTGGCGTGGGCTCGTGCGGCAGGCCATAGCGCTCAAGATCGACCAGTGTGCCGGCACCCAGATCGATGACGAACGGAATCTTCCGCTTGTGGGCGATGTCCATCAGCGTCCGCTCGGGTACCGCGGCGGTAAAGCCCTGGATCGCATAATTGCTGGCGTGAACGCGCATGATCAGCGCCGTGCTCTCGCCAATGGCGGCCTCGTAGTCCTTAGGATGCGTGCGATTGGTGGTGCCGACTTCGACCAGGCGGCAGTTGGCGCGCCGCATGATGTCGGGGATGCGGAACGCTCCGCCGATCTCGATCAGCTCGCCGCGGGAAACGATGACCTCCTTGCCTTCGGCGAAGGTATTCAGCAGCAGAAGGACTGCACCGGCATTGTTGTTGACCACGCAGGCCGCTTCGGCGCCGGTCAGCTCGCAGATCAGCTGTTCGACATGCGCGTCACGCTCGCCGCGCGACCCCTTCTCCACCTCGAATTCGAGGTTCGAGGGATACGCCATGACATCGAGAACCGCGTCGACGGCCTCCTGCGGCAGAACGGCGCGGCCCAGATTGGTGTGGAGCACCGTCCCGGTCAGGTTGAAGACGCGCCGTTGCGACGGTCGGGCCCGTGCCAAAACACGCTGCCGGCAGGCGCCGGCGATGGTCTCGATGCCGGGGATGGCCGCGTTTTCATCGCGCAAGGCGTCGCGGGCCTCACCCAGGACGCGCCGCAACGCGGCTACCGTTTCCTGATGGCCGTACGTTGCCACCAGCTCTGCGACAACGGGATGGGCCAGAGCCCGGTCGACCGAGGGAAGAGCGGCGGCCTTGGCCTTTTCCGGAACGGCAGTCACGGCCCTATCCGGACGCATGTCAGGCGTCGCCGAAGGTCAGCAGTGGATTGGGGGCGAGACGCTGCCATTCTGCCTCGGAAACAAGGATATCCAGGCCGAGCGTGGCCAAGTCATCGATCACGGCTTCGGCATCAGGCTCCTTCTCGAGCGAGATGATCTTGAGGTAGGTCTTGCACTCGTCGCACGTCTCCGCCCGCACGGCGTCGGACTGTCCTTCGATCACCTGGTAGGTAATGCCCTTGGTCGACGCGCAGTTCGAGCATTTCACGCGGACGCAATGCCATTCGC
The DNA here is from genome assembly GCA_022843945.1 of Rhodospirillaceae bacterium. Taxonomy (GTDB): domain Bacteria; phylum Pseudomonadota; class Alphaproteobacteria; order CACIAM-22H2; family CACIAM-22H2; genus VGEI01. The sequence goes on from JALHMR010000003.1 coordinate 74,383, forward strand.
TGCCACACAGGCCGCAGGACAGGAAGCGGGTGTTCTGGAGATTGCCCATGGTGTGAAGCAGGCTCGCTACCGGCGGGCTCCCGCAGACCGGGCAGAGACTGGTCACCTCCTCCGGCCCGATATCCTGGGCATCGATCAGCGAGGCCATGCGCGTGGCATGCACCTGGAGGGCCGCGGCCACGTAGGGCGTCAGCGCCCGCTCCTCGGCGCTCAGATCGAAATCCAGCACACGCCGGGCAAGCTCCTGGCGCTCCGGAACGGCCATGCCGACCAGGCGCCGTCGGGCCGCCTCGGCGGCCTCCGGCTTCTCGACCGGCGCCATGCTCTCCAGAATGGCGTCGAGGGCGACCGTCCAGGTCGGATCGGACCACAGGCCGTCGGAAGCCAGAGCCGCCGCCCCGCGCTTGCGGCGCTCGAATATCTCCTGCTGGCCGGGGAGCGTCCCGGCGGGAAGCTTCCCCAGCGCCGCGTGCTGGGCGCGGGCCAGGGCGGAGACGAACAACAAAAAGCCTTCCAGGGGCTTTTGCTGTGCCGCGAGCTGGGAGGCTCTGGTGGCACGCCGCTGGAAGGCGGAGGTAAGACTAGGCAAGCGAACGAACGGTGGTGTCGCTACATTGCCGATTTCCTCTTGCGGTACGATCCCACCTTTCGCTGCCGTCATTTAGCTCCTTTGGACACCTCTTCGCGCAGCCACTTCCGGTGATGGCGCCAGGCCCACCCGCCGGTAACGGAGCCGCGTGTCATGCCGCGAACGGTGCCCTTGACCCAGATGGCGGCGTAGATGTGCACGACGACGATCATGATGATGCCGGTCGCGGCGAGCGCATGGATGACGGCCGCCCAGCGCTTCTGATCGATCGTGAAATACTGGGCGAAGTACTGATCCCAGAGCACGATGCCGCTGGTGATCAGCGCGATGATCGTCAGGACCATGCCCCAGAAGACGAGCTTCTGGCCGGCGTTATACTTGCCGACCTCCGGAAGCTTGTCTTCGCGCGCATTCACCACGTCGCCGACCTGCTTCATCCACTGCGTGTCTTCCTTCGTCCAGAAATTGAATTTGACGAAGCGGAAGAACAACCCGCCGAAGGACAGAACGACAGCGACCCCCATCCAGGGATGGAGGATCCGCGCCATCGCCCCGCCGCCGAACAGGTCGGTGAGGAAGAACAGAGAGGGATGGAAGAACGCCATGCCGCTCAAGGCGAGCGCGATGAGCAGCGCAGCGTTGATCCAGTGGTTGATCCGCGCACCCGTGGTGTAGCGGTCAAGGATGTTTTCCGGTTTCTCGCTCACGACGCCTTCCTCCGCATCTCACGAGCGGCGGCCTCCTCATCGTGCGCATCGACCCGGTTCGGACCCTTGGTCATGTAGTGGAAGACCCCGGCAAGAGCCGTCAGACCGATGCCGACCATGGCGATCGGCTTGAGCATGCCCTTCCACAGATCGACCAGCGGACTGATCGTCGGATCCTTCGCCAGGCCGGCGAAGATCTGCGGCCGGTCCGCGTGCTGCAGCACGTACATCACATGCGTGCCGCCGACACCCGGCGGATCGTAGAGCCCGGCGTTCTTGTAGCCGCGCTCCTTGAGGTCGGTGATCCGCGTCTGGGCCTGGGCGATCATCGCGGCCTTGGTGCCAAAGGTGATCGCCTGGGTCGGGCAGGCCTTGGCGCAGGCCGGGCCCTGGCCGACATTCACCCGGTCGGAGCACAAGGTGCACTTGTACGCCTTGTGATCGGCCTTGGAGATGCGCGGGATGTTGAACGGGCACCCCTTCACGCAGTAACCGCAGCCGATGCAGTTCTCCTTGACGAAGTCGACGATGCCGTTGGTGTACTGCACGATGGCGCCGGGCGACGGGCAGGCCTTGAGGCAGCCCGGATCGGCGCAATGCATGCATCCGTCCTTGCGGATGAGCCATTCGAGGTTGCCGTTATCGGCGACAACCTCGCTGTAGCGCATCAGGGTCCAGCTGTTCTCGGTGAGGTCGTGCGGGTTGTCGTAGACACCCGTGTTGACCCCCACTTCCTCGCGCAGATCGTTCCATTCAAGACATGCCGCCTGGCAGGCCTTGCAGCCGATGCACTTGGAGATGTCGATGAGCTTAGCGACTTCCGTCGTCGGACCGCTCAGGCTTCCTGCAGGGGTGCTGGAAGCAGAGCGGCGCATGAGATCGAGAGCCATGTCGTCCTCCCTTCCTTAGGAAACCACGTTGATTTTTTCGACATCGACAAGGAACGCCTTGTACTCGGGCGTTTCAATGTTGGCGTCGCCGACATAGGGGGTCAGCATGTTGGCGCCATACCCCTTCTTTGTCGCTCCCGTGAATCCCCAGTGAATGGGAATGCCGACCTGGTGCACCACCTTTCCGTCGCACTTGAGCGTCATCATGCGCTTGGTGACCACCGCCTTGGCTTTGATCGAGCCGCGGTTGCTGCTCACCTTCATCCAGTCGCCGTTGCGGATGCCTTTCTCTTTCGCCAGGTCCTCGCCGAGCTCGACGAACAGCTCGGGCTGCAGCGAGGCGTTGACCTGGACGTGCTTCGACCAGAAGTGGAAGTGCTCGGTGAGGCGGTAGGTCGTGGCGACATAAGGGAAGTCCTTGGCTGTGCCGAAGACCTCCATGTCGCCCCGGAACACGCGCGCCACCGGGTTGGACACCACTTTCTGATGCATCGGGTTGCCGACCGGTGTCTCGAACGGCTCGTAGTGCTCGGGGAACGGCCCGTCACGCATCATGCCGCGCGTGAACAGCCGTGCCGTGCCTTCCGGGTTCATGATGAACGGCCCGACACCTGCTTCCGGCTTGTTGGCGGGGCCGTAGTCGGGCACGTCGAGGCCCGTCCAGGTGGTGCCGTTCCACTCGATCAGCTTCTTGCTCGGCCCCCAGGGCTTGCCGTTGAGATCGGCCGAGGCGCGGTTGTAGAGGATCCGGCGATTGGCCGGCCACGACCAGGCCCAGCGGGGCGCAAGTCCCGCGTTCTCGGGGTCGGCCGTGTCGCGACGCGCCATCTGGTTGCCGGCAGGAGTCCACGAACCCGAATAGATCCAGCAGCCACAGGCCGTCTTGCCGTCGTCGCGCAGTAGCGCGAAGCCGGGCATCTGCTGTCCCGCGGTAAGGAGCTTCTTCGTCGCATCGTTGGGGTCTGGCACGTCCTCCAGGACGTAGCCGTTCACTTCCTTGGCGATCTCCTCTGGATGCGGCTTCTTCGGGTCCTTGTACGGCCATACCAGGTTGAGGATCGGATCGGGGAAGACCCCGCCTTCTTTCTGGTAGAGTGCCTTCAGCCGCAGGTGGAGCTCGGCCATGATGTCGATGTCGCCCTTCGTCTCCCACGGAGCGTCGGCACCAGCCCAGTGCCACTGCAGCCAGCGGCCCGAGTTGGTGAGCGATCCTTCGTCCTCGGCGAAGCACGTCGTCGGCAGCTCGAACACTTCGGTCTGGATCGAGGCCGAATTGACGTCGTTGTGCTCGCCGTGATTTTCCCAGAACCGCGCCGTTTCGGTCTGCAGCGGGTCGATGACCACCAGGTATTTCAGCTTCGCCAACGCGCCGGCGATCTTCTTCCGGTTCGGGAACGACATCAGCGGGTTGAAGCCTTGGCAGAAATACCCGTTGATCCGGCCCTGGTGCATCAGCTCGAAGGCGCGCAGCACGTCATAGGTAACGTCGAGCTTGGGCAACCAGTCGTAGCAGAAGTCGTTGTCCTTCGTCGCCGCCGCGCCCCACATGGACTTTGTGAAGCTGACGAAGAACTTGCCGTAGTTCTGCCAGAAGCTGGTCTGGCCTGGCCGCATCGGCTTGAACTGCCGCGTCTTCATGTACTCGGCGTAGTTCGGCTCGCGCTCGTTGGCCAGGGTCAGGTAGCCGGGGATGAGGTTGCTCATCAGCCCGATATCCGTGAGGCCCTGGATGTTCGAGTGGCCGCGAAGCGCGTTCATGCCGCCGCCGCGCATACCGATATTGCCCAGCAGGAGCTGAATCACCGCCATGGCGCGGATGTTCTGCGACCCCTTGCTGTGCTGGGTCCAGCCAAGCGCGTACATGCTGGTCATCGCCTTGTCGGGCGCCGACGTCGTCGCGATCACCTCGCAGATCTGCAGGAACTTGTCCTTGGGTGAGCCGCAGACCCGCTCCACCATCTCCGGTGTATAGCGCTCGTAGTGCTTCTTCATCAGCTGAAAGACGCTGCGGGGATGCTGCATCGACTCGTCGAGCTTGACGAAGCCGTCATCTCCCATCTCGTAGTCCCAGCTGCTGCGGTTATAGTCGCGCTGCTCGGCGTTGTAGCCGGTGAACAGCCCGTCCTCGAACCCGTAGCCGTCCTTCACGATGTACGAGGCGTTGGTGAACGCCTTGACGTACTCGTGCTGCAGCTTGTTGTTGTCCAGCAGGTACTTGATGACGCCGCCGAGGAAGGCGATGTCGGTGCCGGCCCGGATCGGGCAGAAGATGTCCGCCAGCGCCGCCGAGCGCGTGAAGCGCGGATCGACGACGATCAGCTTCGCCTTGTTATGCGCCTTGGCTTCCGTAACCCACTTGAACCCGCAGGGATGTGCTTCGGCGGCGTTGCCGCCCATGATCGTGATGACATCCGCATTCTTGATGTCCATCCACAGGTTCGTCATCGCGCCGCGACCGAAAGTTGGGGCCAGACTGGCCACCGTCGGTCCGTGTCAAACTCTTGCTTGATTATCGAAGACGACCATCCCCGAACTGCGCACCATCTTGTAGGTGACGAACGCAGTCTCATTGCTCGTGGCCGAGGCGGCGAGGAAGCCGGTGGTCGTCCAGCGGTTGACCGTGGTGCCCGCCTGGTTCTTCTCGATGAAGTTCTTGTCGCGGTCTTCCTTCATCAGCTTGGTGATGCGGTCGAGCGCGAAGTCCCAGGTGACGCGGCGGAAAGCCTTCTCGCCGGGGCCGCGGTACTGCGGGTACTGCGTGCGCGTCTTGCTGTTCACGAAGTCGAGGAGAGCCGAGCCCTTCGGGCACAGCGTGCCGCGGTTCACCGGATGGTCCGCGTCGCCCTCGATGTGGAAGATCTCGGACTTGCCGCTCGCCGGGTTGGCGCGGCTGTACATGATGATGCCGCAACTCACCGAGCAGTACGGGCAGGTGTTCCGCGTTTCCTTGGCCTGCGCCAGCTTGAACGGCCGGACCGCCGCGACGGCGGCGTCGGACGAGAAGCCGAGAGCCGACAGGGTCGAGGCACCGACGGCTGTGCCGGTGTAGCGGAAGAACTGCCTCCGCGTGACGTTCATGACACCCATGGATGGGTCTCCTGGAAACCGCGCCGGTCAGCGACCGAAGCGCGCATGGAGCCGCGACACGCGCGAGCCATATCGGCCGCGCGAGCGCGTCGGCCGATGATTTCGACGTTCAGAAAGTTGATTCGCATAACCAAAAGGTCCTCCCAAACCCTGTGGTCGAGGCCCTCCCCGGGCCCCCGCCCGGCTCGCGCCTTTAATGTGCAAAATTTACTCTCATGAGATAGATAACGTCAATCATGCGCAAATTTGCAGCTTTATGCATACTTGGATGCCGGCCGCAGATCAGAGAGCGACGCTAACCCATTGAGATTGTAGGAATCTGAGTTTCGGCCCACCGGCCCCGGCCCACGATCCGCGTATAAGAAGGAGACGAGCTAATGGCGGCGCGATCCCGGCAAGGAGCCCAAGTCACCGATTCGCCCCCCGGAAGCACCGACCTGATCGCCTGGATGCGGACGCAGTTTCGCGAGGCCGGGGCCTACACCGCACTCATCATTCTCGTGCGCATCGAGGGGGCCAGCGTCACCCCCCAGGCCTCGAGCTATCTCCATGTCATCGGCGACGAGATCGATTGGCCGGAACTCCGGCAGATGCTCAGCCGCTCCGGTGTGCCGTGGAACGGCGTGGCCCTTTTCCCGGCCGCCCGGGACGGCGGCCCCCTTCCCGACCATGTCGCGCGCCTCCAGCTCAACGAGCTGCAGGCGCGCGTGAATCTGGACCGGCTGACGATCGCCGAGGAAGGCCAGTTCTTCGATGATCAGGGGCGCCGTCTGAAGCTCGAGGTCGTCGGCTCGGGCCTGCACTGACGGGCGCCGATGCCGATTTCAACCCCAGTTGAAGGGCATATAGGCGGGATCGGCGTTCTGCTCCCGCAAGGCGACCTCGTCGATCGCCGGCCGGGCGTTGGCCTGCTCCTGCTGGCGCGGCCGGACTGCGAGGAGGTTCTCCGGATAGTGCCGGGTCTGGTGACAGGCCAAGGTCTCCGGCGGCGCCGGCCAGGCAATTGCCTTGGGATCACCGCCGGCCTCGGCCGCCACAAGCAGCGCCTGGCACCAGTCGCGAAGCGCCGGCAGCAATTCGGCGCTTTGCCGCATCAACCCGGCTTCAGGATTCACCTCGCCGGCACCAACCGTGGCGAGAAACCCGGTTCCGGGCAGGAAACGGTTGCCGCCGGCATCCACCGCATAATGCGGCTCAAGGTCGAAACCCAGTTCCTGCGCGAACGCGTAGGTGATCTGGCATCGCTGATCCGGGTACGACTGGCGAAGCTTCACCTCGACGAGAGGCCGCTCCGCGTCCGTGGCCTCGACGGCATCAAGACGAACAACGACAGCGAAAGCGTGAAAACCGTCGGGCGGCGAAACCGAGGTTTCGACCCACTCCGCCGCCGCGGATACCGTCGTCGTCACCGTCATCGTTTCCCCACAGAACACGCCGGCGCATGGACGTACTGAGCGACATAGCCCTGGCGGCCTCGACCTGGATCATACCAGTCCTGGGCGGGCTGACATTGCACGAGATCGCGCACGGCTATATGGCCGCAGCCCTTGGCGATCCGACGGCACGAAAGAGCGGGCGGCTCAGCCCCAATCCCTTTCGCCATCTCGATCGCATCGGCACCGTGGCTCTCCCTCTGCTGCTGTTCGCCGCCTCGTCACCTGTCCTTATCGGTTATGCCCGCCCTATTCCAGTCGCCTATCACCGGCTTCCGGTCCCACGGCGCGATATTGCGCTCGTCGCGGCAGCAGGCCCTGCGGCGAATCTGCTGCTCGCCGCGCTCGCCGTGCTCTCCTACCACGCCATACACATCGTTCCGGACGCCGCTCAATGGTGGACCGGCCAGAACATCATCCACTCGATCTACGTGAATCTCATCTTCGCGGTGGTGAATCTGCTGCCGATTCCCCCGCTCGACGGCGGGCGCATCCTGCTGGGGCTCATCAGCCCCGAATGGTCGTTCCAGCTCGCCCGCTACGACTGGGTCGGACTTCTCGCGGTGGCCGTCCTCTTCCTTGTGGTCCCGCTCGTCGGGCTTCTCTTCGGTGTGGAGATCACCTTTCTCCAGGAGATTCTGACGGGAGCGGTCGACTGGCTCTTTTATTCGCTGGTTCACGTTTTCAGGCTCACCTAGCCGCTTCTTGACAACGGCATCGCCCATCCGTGATGCTTCTTGCGTCGCGCCTATACCCGGTTCGGGTTGACCTTGAGGATCGTTGATCCTCCATCCAGCGCGACGAGATCGTCGTCGTCGACAATCTCTCCTGACGAAATCCTGCGCTGACGCCCGCCCTCGCCTTGTCCAGGCGGCGCGCCATCGTGGTTGTCATGGGGGTGATCGATGCGGCCACGCGCCTTGCTGGCGATGGTCTTGTGTCTATGCCTGGGGGGCGGCACCGCACCCGTGGGCGCAGAGATCCTGCGCCCGTGGAGCGGAAGCCCGAAGCCGTCATTTGCGCTCAAGGAACTGAACGGAGGCGCCCGCGGCCTTGACCAGCACCGCGGACAGGTCGTCCTCGTCCATTTCTTCGCGACGTGGTGTGAGCCCTGCATCCCCGAGATGACATCCCTGCGCGCCATGATGGAGAAGCAGGCCGACAATCGGGTCGCCGTACTGGCCATCGATGTCGCAGAAGTCGAGGACCGCGTGCGCCGCTTCTTCGAGCGACTGCCGGTGAACTTTCCCATTCTTCTCGATGGCGACCGCGCCGTGACGAAGGCCTGGCAGGTCCACGGTCTGCCGACAACCTACATCCTCGACGGAACACTCACGCCACGCTTCGTTGTCGAGGGTGCTGTCGATTGGACAAAGGTCGAGGTGATGCGGCTGATCGACGGCCTCACGTCGCGCACAGACATTCAGCTCGAAAACTCAATGTTTCACAAGGGAGGGTAAACATGACAATTCACCGTCGCGAGTTTCTAATGGGCACGGCAGCTTTTGCTGCCGTTGCCAGCGCCCCGGGCCAGGCACTGGCCCAGGCCGGCGCCAGTCCCTTCCGGCCGAAGCCTGAGGGGTGGCGGCGTTTCGACATCGTGACGCGCCTCGAGGTCAAGCCGCAAGGCGAGACAAGGGCATGGATCCCATTGCCGTCAGTCCACGAGGCGGAGTGGAGCCGCCCGATGGGCAATCTGTGGACGACCAATGCGACACGTGCCGCAATTCATCGCGACCCGAAGAGCAATGCCGAGTTCCTGCGCGTCGAGTGGGCCGCGTCGGAAGCGGCACCGGTCGTCGAGGTGCAGAGCCGTTTTGCCTCGCGCGACCGCGCCATCGATCTGTCCAAGCCGGGGCAGGCTCGACCGCTCAGCGCCGGTGCCCGCAAGTACTACACCTCCGCCACGGCGCTGCTGCCCACGGATGGCATCGTCAAGGAGACCGCCGAGAAGATCACCGCGGGCGCCACGACGGACATGCAGAAAGCCCAGCGCCTCTATGACTGGGTGGTCGAGAACACGGCGCGCAACGGCCAGACCCGCGGCTGCGGCGTTGGCGACATTGCCTCGATGCTGAAGTCCGGAAACCTCACTGGAAAATGCGCCGACCTCAATGCGCTCTATGTCGGCCTTGCCCGCGCCTCGGGTCTGCCGGCACGCGACGTCTACGGGCTGCGCGTGGCGCCGTCGAAATTCGGCTACAAGAGCCTCGGCACCGGCTCCGACACCATCACCCGGGCGCAGCACTGCCGCGCCGAGGTCCACCTCGCCGGCTTCGGCTGGGTTCCCGTCGATCCCGCCGACGTGCGCAAAGTCGTGCTTGAAGAGCCGCCGGGCAATCTGGCCCTCAACAACGATATGGTCGTTAGCGCCCGCAAGGGGCTGTTCGGCTCGTGGGAAGGCAACTGGCTGGCCTACAACGACGGGCATGACATCGTTCTACCGGGTGCGAAGGGACCGACACTCGACTTCCTGATGTATCCGCAGGCTGAAACTGTCGCGGGACGTCTGGATTGCCTCGACCCGGACAATTTCCGCTACACCATCAAGGTCACCGAGCTCGCCACCTAACTCGGCAAGGGCCCGGACACTGCCACATGCAGCGTCCGGGCCCTTCAGCCCTCTCCGGCATTGAGAGGGATCAATGCAAAAGCAGATCTATCTCGATTACAACGCCAGCACGCCTATCGCGCCCGATGTCGCGGCCGCCATGCGGCCGTATGTCGACGCCGAGTTCGGCAATCCATCCAGCGGCCACTGGGCCTCGACGACGGCCAAACGCGGCATCGAACGCGCCCGGCAGCAGGTCGCCGTTCTCCTTGGTTGCACGGCGGACGAGATCGTCTTCACCAGCGGCGGCACCGAGGCGAACAACCTGGCGCTCAAAGGGGTGTTCTTCACCTGCCGCGAGCGCGGCAACCACATCATCACCAGCCAGGTCGAGCACCCGGCCATCCTCAACCCCTGCCGGTTCCTCGAGCGCCTCGGCGCCACGGTGACCTACCTGCCAGTCGACCACAGCGGGCGGGTCGATCCCGACGACGTGCGGCGTGCCCTCACGCCGCAAACCGTCCTGGTCAGCATCATGCACGCCAATAACGAGGTCGGTACGATCCAGCCGATCGAGGAGATCGCGCGCATCGCCCGCGAGCACGGCGCGCTCATGCACACCGACGCGGCGCAATCCGTCGGAAAAATTCCAACCAATGTCCAGGCCCTCAACGTCGATCTGCTGACCGTCGCCGGCCACAAGCTCTACGCACCCAAGGGCGTCGGTGCGCTCTATATCCGTCGTGGTCTCCGGCTTGAACCGCTTCTGCACGGCGCCGGGCATGAGTCCGGCCGGCGCGCAGGCACGGAATCCGCAATCCTGACGGTGGCCCTCGGTGCCGCGGCGGCCTACGTCGATCTGACGTCCATCGGGCGCATCAAGGCCTTGCGCGACAGGCTCTGGAAAACTCTGCGCGAGCGTTTCGGCGACGGGATTGTCCTGAACGGCCACCCCGAGCACCGGCTGCCCAATACGCTGAACGTGTCGTTCCCCGGTCTGGTGGGCCCCGAGATCCTTGCCCGGATTCCCGAGCTTGCCGCCTCGACCGGCTCGGCCTGTCATGCCGGCACGGTCGAGCTGTCTCCGGTGCTCAAAGCCATGGGCGTCGAGCCCCATGTCGGCATGGGCGCGATCCGCCTCAGCCTCGGCCGGCCAACCACCGAAGATGACATCCGACAGGCTGCCGAACGCCTTGCCGAAGCGGCGCGAGCCTACACGACCGTTTGACGGGCAAAACGATATCTCGGGTCTTCGTTCTAGGCTGCGACGCTTGCCAGGCTGATCCACACCGTTTTCTGTTCGGTGTAGTTCTCCAGCGCTGCCTCACCCAGATCACGGCCGATACCAGACTCGCCACCATAGCCGCCCCACGGCAGCCGCGTATCGGTGTGACCGTAGGTATTTCCCCAGACGGTGCCGGCCCTCAGGCGACTGGCCACGCGCGGCACACGGGCGATATCCCGGCTCCAGACAGCCGCCGCCAGACTGTACGGGCTGTCGTTGGCCAGATGGATCGCCTCATCCTCATCGCGAAAGCGGATGACGGTCGCCACCGGGCCGAAAATCTCCTCGCGCGCGATCCGCATGTCATTACGCGCCTCAGCGAACACGGTCGGCTCCAGAAAATAGCCGCGATTGCCGATGCGCGAGCCGCCGGCGACAATCTCAGCGCCGTCCCGCCGGCCGCTGTCGATATATTCGACCACCCGGTTCATCTGCTTTTCCGAAATGATCGGGCCCATAGTCGTCTCGGCGGCTTGCGGATCGCCGACGCGGATCGATTTCGCGCGAGCGGCGAGGCGTGCAACAAACTCGTCGTGGATCCGATCTTCCACCAGGATGCGGGAGCCGGCAGAACAGACCTGTCCGGCGTTAAAGAAGATGCCGGAGGACGATGCCCTGACGGCGGCATCGATCTCAGCATCGGCAAAGACGATGTTTGGCGACTTCCCTCCCAACTCCAGGCCGATCCGCGTTCCGTTCGCTGCAGCTGCTCGCATGATTTGCTTGCCGACCGCTGGCGACCCGGTAAACGAGATCTTGTTGACGCGCGGATGCTCGACCAGGGCCGCACCGACCGTCGTGCCGTAGCCGGGCAGAACGTTCAAGACGCCGGGCGGCAAACCGGCTTCTAGAGCCAGCGCGCCGAGCTTCAACGCCGTGAGCGGCGTGAGTTCGGCGGGCTTCAGGACTACCGTGCAGCCGCAGGCCAAGGCCGGCGCGATCTTCCACACGGCATTCATCAACGGGAAGTTCCAGGGCACGATGGCCGCCACGACACCGGCGGGTTCGCGCGTCGTATAGGTGAGAGCGTCGCTGCGTACCGGCACGACCCGACCCGTCAGCTTATCGGCCCAGCCCGCGTAGTATTCGAGGCAGTCGATCGCCGCCGGGATATCCTGGCGCCGTGTCGCGCTGACCGGTTTCCCGCCATCCAGGCTTTCCAGGAGCACGAACTCTTCGAAGCGTTCGCGCAACAGGGCAGCCATGCGATAGAGGATCCGGCCGCGGGCGGCACCCGTCATGGTCGCCCATGGCCCCTGTGTCAGAGCCCGATGCGCTGCCCCGACAGCGATATCCGCATCTGCGCTGTCAGCCTCAGCGATCACGGCGAGTGTTTCCTCGGTCGCTGGATTCTGCGTTTGAAAGGTTCGACCGGAAACAGCGGGAATCCAGGCACCATCGATCAGCAGCCGGTCATCAGAAATCAGCGATGTGCCCACGGATTCCTCCAAAGAAGGTATGGAGGGAGTCTCGGTGGCTTGACCCTGCCGATCAAATTGATTGTTCTGCCCCTTTGATAGGTTTTTCCTATCAGCTGGCAGCGATTGAAACGTCGCGGCGCAGCCGCTCGATCTGGGCCGACATATTGATCGGCCGCAGCAGGGTCATCAACGCCCGTGCCAGCGGCGAAAGCGGATCTCTTGCCGTCACGACAAGGCCGACGCTTTGGCTTGCTGCGGGCTCCTTGAGCGCGATCGCCCGCATGCCCCTGAGCTCGCCGAACAGCGAAACGAAGGTATGAGGCACGACCGTCGACCAGCGCCCCGACCGGACGTGGGAGCACAGCCCGGTGATCGAATCGGTCTCGATGACGGTGCGCGGCTCGGCATTGGCGCTCTGGAAGTTCCGGTTCACGATCCGCCGGTTCTGCATATTCGGCGTCAGCAGGCACAGCGGCAGTCCAGCGGCCTCTGCCCAGGTCACCGCGCGTCGACTATCGAAGGGGCCTCCGCTCGGGGTGAGCAGCAGATAGCGCTCCCGGTAGAGCGGCAGGGTTTTCACGTTCTTCAGAGGCTCGTTGTCGAGATAGGTCAAACCCGCTTCGATCTCGAACTCGTCGAGGCCGCGCTGGATGGCAACGGACGATTGCGAGAGGACTGTCACGGTCACCACGGGGTGCCGCCGGACAAACGGCGTAGTGATGAGCGAGACAGTCGGCATCGCGGCCGGGATCACCCCGAGACGGAGGCGCCCCGTCAGTCCCTGGCGCATCTCGCCGAGCTCCTGGCCGAGAGAATCGAGGTCCGCCAGGATGCGCTGGGCCCACTCCAGCACCCGTAGCCCCTCGGGTGTGAAACCGCGCAGCCGCTGCTGACTGCGCTCGACCAGCGGCACGCGCAGGTCTTCCTCGAGCTGTTTGATGGCCTGCGACAGGGTCGGCTGAGTGACGTTGCAAGCCTCGGCCGCCCGCCTGAAGTGCTTTTCGCGCCCGAGTGCGACGAGATAGGTGAGCTGACGGATGTTCACAACGACGCTTTTAAAACAGCGACCTGGGGTTTGCTATCCGGACGTGTATCAGCAGGCGCCTACCAGAAGGTGTCTGCGCTGCCCTTGCTAAAGCAGATGCTGGAGCACGTGCCAACACCTCCGGTCTACTACGCCGGCTCAAACACAACATCCTCCTAACGGACACCTGGAGTGAATGGTCGCAGCATTCCCCCGTCGATGCTGGATGTGATCCCGGTTATGTCTGTGGGACAGATAAGCCCGAAAAAGTCAACTGAACCGGGGGCTTAAATGGGACGCTGGTGCCCAGGGCCGGGGCGACACAAGCATGGATGATCAACAGCTTAGCGGAAAGTTGGACACTCTCGGAACCCTAGGCTTTCCGCTGCTTCCCGGTAAAGGTGTCCAACCATGTTGCCCTGAGTGGCATCGGCGCGCGGCTAGGATAATCCTATGAAGGTGCGCGACCCTGACGGCATATTGCTCGGCGCCGTCCCGGACCTTCCGGCGGCCATCAACCCGCAGACGCTCGACGCCTACCAAGGTCATCCCGTCCGACAGTTCCAGCTCCACGGCCGGCCGGCGGAACGGTGTGTCGTCACGCCAAGCCTGGTCGTGGCCTGTGCTATCCCCGGCTTCGTCGAGAACCGGCCGCCGCGCAGCGTTGCCGAGCTGCTCGCCCTGCCGGAAGGGCCCGGGGCCGTCGCTGCCGTCCTGCACCCGATCACGCCACAGGAACGGGCCAACGGCTTCGCCACGATCCAGGGTCGCAAGGTGCAGGTCTCGCGGGTGACGCCGGGCAAGTTCATCATGGTGCCGGTATCGGACGGCACGGAAGCGACTTTCGCCGCGGAGACCGATATCGTCGCCGCGACCGATGCCGAGGGGCGGTCGTGGACGGCGGGGCGCTATCCTGACGGCGAGTATTTCCGGCGACGGCTCTCGACCCTGCACCTGCCGTAAAGTGAGTGTCCAGCTAACCCCCCAAAGACCAAGGTCAGGCACTATGACCCTCGACGACATGATCGCCCAATGGGCCGCCGACCATGAGAGGCCCCTACTCCGGGCCTCGGTGCGGGGCATGGAACGCCTGCTGTTGTCGATCGACGATGACGCTCGCCGCATGGCCAAGGCGATCGAACTGATGGGGCGAGACGGGCCGCAGTTTCTTCAATTTATGGGCTGGCACGCCGATCAAGCGCGCCGAATTGGGGTGGGGCGGTGCGGCAGCGGCGCGGCGGGCGACGAGATGCGCGCCGATCTTCTTGCGACCGGGGACTGGGAGTTGCGCGAAGGCCGCCGGCTGCGGATCAAGGTCACGAAAGACTGGGCCGAGGTGATCGAGATCACGCTAAGCTCAGAGGCGCTCAAGGACATCGACGAGGTCTGGTACACGGTGACGCCCCGGAACGCCCCGCTCGGCTGGCGGGGAAACCTGTCGGGCTACCTGACCATTGAATTGATCGACGATCCGGCGGCGATGCGGGCCTTGGCTGAGTGCAAGACGGACCGCCCTCGCGTCATCGTGCTGAGGGGTGCGGCATGACGACCAAAGCCAGGATCGACGCGCTCAAGGCCCGGCTCGGCCCCGAGGGCATGCGCATCCTCTCGATCTTCGGCGTCCCGCCTGGTGCCGTGCGCGCGATCACATCGGCGCAGGAAGCGCTCCGCCGCAGGCGGGACGCCGAGGAACAGCGCGACCGCTATTTGAGCCGCGCATTCAGCAGAATAGCCCGAGAGATCGAGAAGATGAAGGGTTGACGATGCGAAAAAAGCCCGCCACCGGATTCCAGCGTGAGCCGGAACCGATGGCGGGCTTGAGTTTGGAGAGGGTCCGCGTCCCGGGCAGGAGCGGCCCCGATTATCCCGGCCAGGGGCGACCGGGATTACGTCTGCGTCAGCATTCGTAGAGTTCGCCGTTCTTCAGAAAACCGTGAAAGCCCTTCTGGGCGATCGAGCCGCCGCCGGCAGCGCAGGTCTTGCCATTCTTGTCGACCGTGAGCCTCTCGCCGACGGTGCCGTGGCGGACCCAGCATTTGTGCGCGTCGTCCTTGGGCATGGTGCAATTGTTGGCCCGGCTGTCGATGTACCATTGGCCCGCCGGCGTGACGCAAACGATGCTCTTGCCGTCGGCGCCGACCAGGGGCGGCTTCGCCCAGGTCGCGACGAACAGCGATCCAACCGGCGCGCCCTCGAATTCCTCGCCGGTGTCGAGCCGTCGATAGATCGGCTTCGCGGTAGCGCCGACAAACGGCGCATGCCGCCCCGTGTCCTCGACCCAGAACGTCTGGATGCGAAAGCCCATGCTCACGTCTCCGCCGGCCGCACGAAGCAGATGACACCCTTCCATGGCGTCCAGCAGACCACGGGCTTTCCGGTCGGATTGTCGGCCCGGGTCAGGATGCGCTCGGGCGGCACCCGCACCCATTGCTCGACGGCGACGGGGAAGGTTGGCGGCGAGATCAGCACTTCGTAGTGCCCGCCGATGGCGAAGCCGTTTTCGTCGCGCTCCGTGACGCCACGCGCCGACACGGTGCGGCAGTCCGACAGGTCGCAGCAGCTCGCCCCGCTGCCCGGCTGGGTCAGCGAGCGGAACCACTGCGCGGTTGGTGAATTGGGATCGGCCCCTGCCGGCGGCGCGCCCAGCACCTTGGGCATGGTGATCAGCGCGAGCAGGGTGAGGACGCCGATAATGCGCAGGATCATGGCACAACACCCATGGTCGGCCGCTCGATCTGCCGCGCCCATTCCGCCCAGGCCTCGACCTTGGCCCGGCAATCCTCGCCGGCGGCCGCGATCTCGACCAAGTAGCGCGCCACGTCCGCCTGCCTCGCCGTGTCAGGGTTGGGCGGCAGGGGATGCGGGGCGCAATCGAACAGGGGCTCCGGTGGCCGGAGCTTCTCGACCCGGAACTCCGTCACGGTTTCGACCCTTGGCGCCGAAGTCCCGCAGGCCGACAAGAGCGGCGCGCAGGCTAGGAGCGACAGGGCACTCGTGTTGAGCAGTCGCACGTTCCACCTCTTTGATGATGGTGTTGGTCCGGGTCACGACCTCGACCTTGCGCTCCGCGGCGATCGCCACGGCAGCGGCGCGCGCGCCTTCGGCCGAGGCCTTGCTGGCGGTGAGGTCGCGGATCTCGTCCGCGTTGCGCCGGTTCACATCGACCGCGGTGTCGAGCTGGGACTGGATCGCCTCGACCCGGCTTTCACACGCCTCGAGCTGCAGGCCGCGCACGTAGAGCCAGCCGCCCAGCACGACCGCGATCAGACCAGCGGCGGCCCAGCCGCCGAGCTTCGAGCCGATGAATTGCAGCAGCATCGCCGGCATCACGCGCGCTCCATCATTTGAGCGATCTCGATCTCGGCCATGGTCTCGCCCAGCACCTCGACCAGCGCTCGCATGTCGTCATCCTCGATCCTCAGACACCCGTAGGTCGGGATCAGCCGGTCCTCGCCGCGGCCTCCATCGTTCGTCCGCGTGGCGTGGATGTAGAGCTCGGTCCGCCCGCCCTTCACCGCCTCGAGCGCCTGTCCGCCGATTCCGATCAGCGGGATCGCGTACGGTCCCAGCGTGGCATGCTCGGGCGTGAAGCGGCGGACCTTCGCCGGCCGATAGGTGCCCGCTGGCGTGTCGCCCCAGGGCTTGGTCGGGTCCCGGGTCGGGTTGTCGTTCTCCAGCGCCTTGGCGTTATCGGACTTGCCCAGGCAGGGCATGGCGAGCATCGGCGTGCCCGCGTCGTCGAGCAGACGCAGCGTGCCGGGCCTGGTCCGGTCCTTGGGCAGCAGAACGGCGATGCGCATCAGCCGATCCAGGCATTCTCGCGCCGGTATTCCCGGACCCGGTCACGATGGAAGATGGCGAGCCAGAGCATGAGCAGCCCGACACTCAAGGTGACGATCAATTCGCCGCCGGAGACGTCCCGGCAGCCGAACATCAGGACGGTCAGCACGTTCGAGCCGGCGCCGATCGGCAGGCCGATGAACACGAGCCGCAGCAGCAGACCGGCCTTCGCGAAGACCATGGCCGCGACATGCAGCGCGCTGACCACGATGACGACATTGGCGATCAGGTGAAGCGCGGCGATCAGGTCGCCGGCGAAAGAGCCGATCTGGCACATCATCTATTGGACTCCTGTCCAGCGTTTCACGATCCCATCGGCGAGCCGCGGCACATTGACCAGCAGCCATTCGCAGAACTTCCAGCCCATCACCCCGAAACAGAAGCCGAGGGCCGTCTTGGAGTTCTCGCTCACCAGCCCGATATGCTCGGCCGCGAACGGGGTGACGAAGAAGGCCACGCCGAAGCCGACCATGAAGTTGGAGATGATCTCGCGCCGGGTGGCCGCCCCTTTGATCGCGACGGGCACGAGCGCGCCGAATAGCGCCGCCAGCACCCGCCAGACCTCGTCCATGGAAATCCCCGACTGGAACATCAGCTCCCCCTCCCCTGACCCCTGCCCGTGTAGATTTCCGCCAGCGCCGCCGGCACGGCCGTGCTGCGCAGCACACAACCCCCCGCCATCTCATGCACCCAGGCGGCCGGGGAATCCGGCCGGTGCAGGATCAGCAGCGTGTCGGGGATGGCGACAAGCGGCGGCGCCTCGGGGCGGCGATAACCCTCAAGCAGGTTGGCGGCCAGGTCGTCGCGGATGCGGTGCACGAGCCAGCCCTGCCACGCCGCGACCTTCGGATCGAAGGGCGCGCCGACGACGCATCGCGGCTGATCGGGCACCGTGGCGCACCCGGCCAGGGCATAGGCGCCCAGGGTCAGCGCCGCGGCGCCGAGCAGGACTCGCAAGCTTGGCCTGCGGGCGCCTGGGACGAGACGGGCGGGCTCTCGATTATTCATGGCAGGCATACCCCCTGTCTTGATGAAGGCCGCTTCAACGGCCGAAAGCCCCTCCGGCTTGGCCGGAAGGGCGGGTGTGAGGCCGCCCACTGACAGCGGCTCGCGGCTGTGCCTAGATTGTCCCCGGCCATGGCCCGGCGGGGGATACGCGCGTCTACCTTGGTAATCCATTCGAGGCACCCCCTCGTCTGCCGCTCGGTGCTTCAACACCGGACGGCCCCGCCGTTACTTCTCTCTGGCGCTCGCCCGACGGACCGGGCGACGATGCCCGCGCCGCGGCGAGGCGGCGGCGCAGATCCAGCCATTGCGGCGCATCCGGCAGGCCGGGTCGCGCCTGGCGCACGGTGTCGGCGAGCGCCTCGACCTGGTCGGCGATGGCTTCGAGCGCCTCGACCGGCGCGATCTTCTCGAGCAGGGCGCGGTGTAGCGCCATCCTGGCGGTCATGCGAGGCTTCCCCCTTCGCGTCTGGCGGCCGCTTCAGCGGCCGCGGGTTGGTGCCAGTCAGTCCGGGTTGGCGGCGATGATCGCCTGGACCTTGGCGTCGAGCTCGTCCCACTTGGCAGCGCTGGCAAAGGCCGGACGCACGATCTTCACCTCGGCGGTGATCGCCCGGACTTGGCGATAGAGCGCCTCGATCGCCTCGATCTCGCTGACCTCCCGGAGGATGGCGCGGCGGAGCAGGACGGGACTGGCCATGGCTCTGACCTCCTGTTGTTCTAGTAGATCGGCACGGCGTCGAGCCGGTAGACGTTCCGCTCCTTGCCGTCGTTGAGCGTGTTGTATTCCACCTTCAGACTGCGGGGGCTCGGGCTGCCCACGTTCTGCGCCGAGACATCGCACTGGTAGCGATAGAGCCGCTTGTCGCTCACCGCGTAGTCGGGCGATTGCAGCGTGCCGGTGGCCCAGGTGGCCCCGCCGTCGATCGAGGCGCGGATGCGCCGGGTCGGGCTGGCGTCCACCGTCTTCTCGAGCACATAGACGTCAACCAGCTCGCAATCGGCGTTGATGGTCTCGGCATCGTCCGACAGGGTCATCTCGGGCGCGCTGCTGGTCTCGAAGAACTCGACCTCGGCGATGCACTGGCCGTTGGTGCCGCTGCCCGACTTGGTCATGTAGACCCAGTGATAGCGGTAAGGTGTCGTGGTCGTGATGCCTGAGGTATAGGTCTTCACGGCGCTGTTGGAATCCGCGAACGTGTCAGTGTGCAGCGTGGTCGCGGCCGCCGCGTCGTTCGTGTTCGAGCCGCGCAGCTCGATCGTGACATCGCCGCCGCCGTTGCGGTTGAAGCCCGAATCGCTGGTGGCGTAGGCGATATACTTGGTCACCGTCTTGGTGTTGCCCGAGCCCCAGTCCTTGCCGACATAGCCGGCGGTGGCGACGTTGCCGGTGTCGGCGCCTTGCGCCTGCGACTGGGTCGTGTCGCTGTCGAAGGCCGCGGCGTTGCCGCCGCTGGCCGTCATGTTGCCGATCACCGTGCCGGTGCCCTGGGCGATCTGCGAGAAGCCGCCAGGGTTGTAATAGTGGTCGGTGTCGAAGGTAGCGTTGGTCTTGGTCGAGAAGTTGTCGGCGCTGACCACCCAGGAGATGGCCGGGCCGCGCAGACCGCCGGTCGAGGTGGCGGCGATCAGGGCCGAGATGGCGAGGTCGCGGGCCACCTGGTCGAGACTTTCAACGGCCAGTTCGTCCAGCGCGCCCTTGACCGTGGTCGCCGACAGGCCGGACGATGAATTGTCATAGGGGATGCTGCCCGAGGCGAAGGCGACCCAGGCCGGGCGGATGTCGTCGATGTCGCCGTCGGTGATCACCGTCATGCCGACGGTGAGGGTGACGCGCGCGATCGGGATGGCGCCGGCCGGCAGGGTCGGGTCGAAAATCGCGCCCTCGGCGCCCGCCACCACGGCGGCCACGCCGCTGCTTTGGTGGATGTAGACGATGTCGCGGCGGGTGGCGCCGGTCGGCGCGGTGAAGGTGCCGGTGGTCTGGGCCGACTGTGTGACCAGCGTGCCGTTGGCCAGGTAGGCGCCAGCATCCAGGGTCACCGTCATATCAGGTGCGGACGGCGAGCCAGCCTGCGACGAATGCGCCGCGAAGGCACCCGCCAGCCGATTGTGCACCGAAAGGGCGGCGTCGATCGCCAACGGGTATTTCGTCCCCGTCATGATCACCGAGTAATAGCTCGGCAGGCCCAGCGCCTGGATGTTGGCTACGGTCATTCGTTCAAACCCCTGTGGCTATGCCGTTGCCGAGGCCACCCGCGATCTCGACGCCGGCCGCACTCCACACGCGGGGCGTGAAGCCGGTCGCCGAGGCATCCTCGTAGGTGGCGTAGCGTGGTGCGGTCGGCGAGCCCGTGTCGTTTTCCGGCGTCACCTGGATGTTGGGCACCGCGTTGAACTGCGGCGTAAATTCCACCGGGATGCCGCCGACGAAATCGAAGGCGAGGGTGCGCTCCTCGGCGTCGAGCACCGGCTTGAAGCTCGCGATGTAGGCCTTGCGGGTCGAGGTATCGAGGGTCAGCCGGGCCTTGAGATAGCGGAAATCCGCCGTGCCGATGCTCCAGCCCTCGTAGCCGTCGAAGGCATCGGCCGCGTTGCGATAGTCGATCGAGAAGGCCGGGTCCGAGGTGGCGCTGCTCACCCCGCGGCCAAGCGGCGCCGCGTGCTCGCGGTAGACGCGCGTCCCCGTGCCGTCGAAGCCGAGGTCGAGGACCGGCGCCTCGTAGACGCAGGTCGCCTGCGGATAGGGCAGGTACTGCTCGAAGAGCTCGGCATTGGTGTGCTCGCTGGCCAGCTTGGTCGAGTCGGGCACCAGCACGCCGGTCCAGTGGCGCACGAAGTTGGTCAGGGTGCCCGCCCATTGCGGCGCCTGCTCGGCCTCCTCGATCACGTCGTTGCTGTTGCTCACCGTGATGGCGAAGGTGGCGGCCGAGGCCGAGTAGTTGCCCGAGGTGTCCACGGCCTTGACGCCGCAGTTCCAGTCGCCGGGCGGCAGTGCCGTGTTGGTGATCAGCGTGCCGCGGGTGACCGAGGTCAGGACCTGCGCCAGGTCCCAGTCGAAGCCGCCCCAGGACTGCGCCAGGAAGCGCATCTCGTAGCCGCCCAGGTCGGCATCGCTCACCTGGTCGTAGCGATGCGTACAGACGTTGCCGTTCTGCTGCACCGAGTAGCCGGTGACGTTGGAGGGCAGAGACGTCTTGCCGATGACGGTGTGTGGCGCCGTCTCGGCGCGCTCTGAGGCCACGCCAACGCCGCTGCGTGCGGTCAACGCGACCTGATAGGCCTCGCCGTCGTCGACATCCAAAATGAAAGTCCGGGTCTGATCGCCGCGAACCGCGCCATACGGGCGCCACGGCTCCGTCGGGCTGCCGGAAGTCTTGCGATATTCGACCTCGATCGTGCCGCCCGAGGTGACGAAGATTGACGCGGGTGCGGTCCAGGTGACGAGGATGCGGCTGAACACCGTGCCGTCCTCGCGGATGCCCAGCACATCGGTGCCGGAGAACATCTGGATGTTGGTCGGCGGCGGCACGATGCCGGCATTGGGCAGATCCGTCGTCGGCGCCGGAACAAGCGTCTGCTCGTCGACCGTCTCGTCCCAGGCGAAGACATTGGCGTCGGTCTCTTCGCCCGTTGCCCGGACGCCGAGGCGCAAGCCCCGCTCGTCCTGGATCATGGCGAGGCCCCATTGCGCGCAATAGAACGCCTTGTCGTTCCACCCCCGCTTTTCGTTGGTGAAACTGAAGTTCTCGCCAGCGCGGATCTTCACGCCGCGCAGATTGAGCGGGACTGAGGTCGCGATATGGCGGCGGATACGCTCTAGGTCGATCTTGCAAATGCGCTGTGCCGCTGACGGCGAATTTGTGAAGCGCAGTTCGGCGTCGCGCCAGATCCGCTCGCCGTCCTCGAGGATGTAGCCCGCGCCGCTGATCGGCGGAAAGTCCGTCGGCTGATAGAGGTCGTCCGGGTTGATGAAGACGCCCTTGACGCCGTTGTAGATATCGCGGAACGAGCGGCGGAACTGGCTGGTCAGGGAGCCATCAAGGTCGTCCTCGTTGAACGATATGGTGGGCGCAACCCACACGCCGGCGAAGAGTGAAAGCCGGCCGGCCGGCTCCGACTTGCGGCCGGCCATAGCCGAGAGCAGGCGCGGGATGACCTGGCTCGGCTCCTCCTCCGTCTCGATCACGCCGTTGCAGGTGTAGCGGGGCTCGGCGTTGACCACGAGCGTGCCGGAATTGGTGACGCCGGGATTGACCCGGACCTGCGCCCTGGAATTGGCCAGCGTCGTGCAGGCATAGCCCGTGTCCGGCGTGATCTCCTCCCAGAAGTAATTCGTATGGGCCGTGTAGCCCGACAGGCCGTCGCTGTCCGGGGAGCCCGACCCCGCGAGCGTGAACCGCGTGCCGGTGCGCAGGGCCGCCGAGCGGGCAGACAGCGTGATCAGGCCGGCGGCGTCCGAAGTGAACCCCACCACTGCCGGCTTGCGCGCCACCATCTCATCGCAGGCGTTGGCTGCCGCGATGACCGTGGTTTCGTCCACAAAGGCATCGGTGTAGCCGAGGCCCCGGCCTGTATCCCGGAAATACTGCGCGATGCACAGTGCGGCATTATCGGTCCAGGCCACGCCGGATGGCGAGCCCGCGACACGGGGGTCGGTGATCTGGCTGTAGCCGGCCAGGATGAAGGTGATGTTCGGGATGCCGCCGGAGAACTTGTCGCTGTTATAGGTCAGCTCGAGATAGACCTTGGCGCAGCCCGACTGCCGATGATCCGAGGTCCATTTATCGGGCACGGCGGCTATCAGGGCGGCGTTGAATGCTGCATCCCCTGCCGTGGTGCCCGTGCCGTAGACGCATTTCACGAAGCCGGCATAGTTGCCCGTCGCGTTGCCCGAGCCGTCGAGCGGGACCACCTCATCGTCGAAGATCAGCGCATCGAACCCCCGCACGGGATGACCCGCGACGGTGATCACCAGGTGCAGCTTGCTGCGGTCGGTCCCCGTGGTGTGGATAAAGGTGATGTAGCCGCCGGCGCGCGTGCGGCCGAAGATGATCGAGCGCGCGGCGGCGGACTGCCGCACCGTGACCAGGTTGTCCCGCTGAAACGACCCCAGGTCGGACACCTCGGGCGCCCTCGGCTTGGGCGTCAGGGCCTGGGACGCATAACCCACCGCCAGCACACCGATGCCGGCGACGAGGGCCGCGGCAATGCCCGCCTCCATCAGCACGACGCCGAACACCACGATGCCGGCCGAGTAGGCGGCCGAGGCGGCAATGGCGGCGCCGGCGACGGCTACCACAGCGGGCGGCATTACCCGACCCTCCATGCCAACCGACAATCTAACAACGCGCGGCGGATCAAGCCGCCCTCGCTGGCGAAGAGGGCGCCTCGGCCGTCAAGCGCCACAACACCGAGCGTCGGCTCAGGCACGTCCGCCAGCACGATGTCGCCGCGCTGCGCCATCAGAGGACCGATCTGCTCGCCGCCCCATTGCAGCCGGAACGCCTCGGCGGCCTGCTCCAGCCGCGGGGTGCCGAACAGCTCCTTCATGCGGCGCAGGGCGCCCAGGCCCGTGTCGTAGCGGCCGCGCCAGGCGGAGGTGCCGTCGATCCCGGTCTGGGCCTCGGCAGCGCCGAGGGCGAACAGCACGCAATCGAACGTGCCCCAGCAAAAAGGCCGCCTTTCGGCGGCCTTGAGATAGATCGACAGGCGCTCGGGCCAGTCGGGAAGACGGGTCACGCCGGGCATAGCTGATTCTCATGCTCCGTGTTGACCGGCTCGCCGTCCCAGTCCTCACCCACAGACCGGCGCATCACCCCGTCCGTGAAGTGCTGCAGCGAGACGAAGGCAGAGCCCGAGGCGCCGACGGTCAAGTGGTGTGGCACGCCGGGCCGCACCCGCACCGCCCTGCCCCACCAGCGCGACACGCCAAACCGTTGGTCCATGAGCTTCCCCGGCGGAATCACGGGGTGGCCGTTGACGCAGAAGGTCATCTCACCGCCGGTGTGGATCTCGAACGTGTCGGTGTTCGGGTGCTGGTGCTCGGTCAGCACGCAGCCCGGCGGCACGATGTAGAGCTGCGCCTGAAAGGGGGCTTTTCGATACTGCGTCACGCCCCAGATCAGCGAATTGAACCAGAAGCCGTCCGGCGGCGGCGCGGGTACGGACGGGCCGTGCTCGACGAACCAGGTCTGGAACTTCTCCAGCGTGTCACCGGTGAACTCGGCTGGCGCACGTCGGGCAGCCCGCGTCCATTCGTGTCGCAGGAAATCGGCGATCACGCGCGTCCCCAGACTATCTTGGCGTCCTGCAGCCCGGCCACGTAGTTGAATCCCTTGTCGGTCGGATCGTCGATCTGCTGGTCTTCCGGCGTGTAGCGGCGGACCCGGGAGCGCTGCTGATCAACGGCGCGCTTCTCCGTCGAGATGCGGATCGTCGCCGCGTCGGTCCCGTCGACCAGTTCCGGCACGTCGGTCAGCCCCCGGTCGAACGGGGTCAGTTCGCCGATCAGCCGGTTGCGCTCGTCGAACACGCCCATGTAGAGCGTGGCCATATACTTGTGGCGGATCGACTGGATCGAGATCGACACGAGCTCCGGCGGAATGCCCGAAAGCTCGTAGACCAGGCCGGCGGCGCGGCCGTCCGTCGTCTCCTCAACCGTCGAAATCTTCCCGTCGATGCCCGTGCCTTTCCACAGCTTGCCGTCGATGGTGATGTCACCCAGGCCGGCGAAGGCGCGCACGAAACCCGCCTCCGTCTCGATCTCGGCGAACAAGGCGACTTTGACCTGCGGCTTGTCCAGCTCGGCCAGCACCAAGGCGTCGATGTCGCGCATCAGGCGCCGTCCCCGATCGCCTCGAACGCCAGCAGCGACGTGCTGTAGAGCTGTGCCTCACCGATATTGAAACCCTGCCCTGGCATAAGCCGGAACGTGCCTTGGCAGGAGCGGTAGGTGATCGCCGTCCCATCCGGCACATCCCGGCGCAGGAACGGCCAGATATCGAGCACGGCACGGCCCGAGGGGTCGCTCGCCACGTCGGTCAGGTTGGTGTGCAGGCGTGTCTTGAACCCATCCGAGAAGCTGATCATGTCGCCCTTGCGGAAGATGTTGGCGACGCCGGCGGAGGGCGATCCTGCGGCGACGGGGCAGGCCCGCAGATAAAGCTGATTGTCCCGGGCCAGGTTGATCGAAGGCGACCCCACCGAATCAGCGACCGGCGAGCCGGAGATCACGCCGCGGGGCTCCCGAAACGACGGGTCGACATTGAGCAGAAACGTGCCGAAGCGGCCGCGCAGCCCAAGCCTGAAGGCCCACCATTCCATGGCCGCGGCCTTCTCCATCACCGGCAATTGGATCTCGATCGGCCCCCAGCCTTCGCCCATGCCGAGCTGGACCTGCTGCGCGTAGCTGTAGGGCGACTCGGACATGCCGTCGCTATGCCGGAAATCCCAGCCGATCGTGCGATAGGCCGGGCTTGTCGGCATTGAGAGCGGATAGGTAATGGTCACCGGCTGAACGCCCTCGAATAAGCCCCGCCCCGACGCACGGCGTCCGAGGTAGCGGCAATGGCCCTACTTTCGATCGAGCCGTTGATCTGCGCCACGAAGCGCTCGAGCCGCTGCACGGCGGCCACGTCCGCGCCGCGCAGATCGGCGTAGATGGTCGGGCCGCCACCGCCCAGGGAGGCGATCTCATCCCCCCGGAACACCTGCTCGCCGCCGTTGAAATTGATGAGTTCCTTGCCGCGCTCGCCCACCCAGGCCAGACCCGGCGGGGCGCTGTCCGTGCCGGTGGCGAAGCCGCCCAGACCCGCCGAGACGACGCCGCCAGGGCCGGCAAAACTCGATATCCCGCCCGAGACGCTGGCTGACCCGCCGAAGCCAAACGCACCGCCACTGAACAGGGAGCCGAAACTGAACCCGCCGAGCGCGCCCGTGATGGCGTTTTCGATCGGCTTGGTCAGCAGCACCCGCAGCAGGATGCGGCCAAAATCCTGAAGGGCCGATTTCGCAACGTCGATCGCCTTGGCACCTCTGAGCATCGAGTCTTCAAGGCCGGTGCCGATGACGTGGGCGAAGTCGCGTGATGCCTCGTTGGATCGCTCGACCTCGGCCGTCTGTTTCGCGGTCGCCTTGCGCAGCTCTTCGGCGGCGTCGACCTGGCGCCGGGCGGCTTCGCCCGCCTCATCGTCACTCAACCCTTCCTTCACGAGGCGCTGCTTCTCGATCAGGATATCGAGCTCACGGGTGTTGACCCGGTAGGCACGCGACAACGCATCCCATTCGACCGTCGCGTTACGTGCAGCCGCGGCCTGCTCTTCCGTCTCGACCGTCGCGTTGACCGCGTTCGCCCGGGCCTGCTGCTGCTTGTTCAGGGCCACCTGGGCCACCGGCACGTCCTGCGCGGCCATCTCCTCGGCGTCGGCGACGGCCTTGCTGTTGTCCGTGACGATCTTGCGACGCTGCTCGGAAAGCTGGATCACATACTGGTTGAAGGCTTCCCAGGCCTCGGCCGCATCCTTGGCTGACATCTCCTCGGCGTCGGCCAGCGCCTTCGCCAGGTCGGCCCGCTGCTTCGAAGTCAGCATGGGCGTCGGCGGAGCGGCCGGGGCAGGACCACCGAAGCCGGGCGTTACACCGCTGATCGGCGCTGAGGGCGCGCCCGGGGGTGTGCGCGGCGCCGACGTGTTGTCCGTGTTGACGCCCCGCGAGAGCAGCTCCATGCCCTTGCCGATGCGCGTCAGCCAGTCGATGTAGGGCTTGAACATGCGCTCGGCGAGGCTGGGGGCCTCGGCGGCAGCATTGGCGGCCCACGCCTTGAGCGTTACCCCGGCGAGCTGGGCGAAGTCGTCGAAGGCCTTAGCGGCCTTGATCGTCTCCTCGCTTATTTTGCCGCCCCATTCGGCGATCTTGCGGCCCGATTCATCGAACCCCCGGGTGCCCTCGCCCAGCGCGGCGGCCAGGCGCGGGCCGATCCGCTCGCCCAACACCCCGGCAATCGCTGCCGCGCGCTTGGCGTGATCGTCGATCCGGGCAATGGCGTCGGCGAACTCGCGGAACACATCGTCCGTGGCCCGGAGGTTGCCGGCGGTGTCGAAGATGTTGATGCCGAGCTTGCGGAACCCATCCGCCGCCGTGTCGACGCCATCACCGGCCTGCCCCAGCCGGGTGTTGAACTTGGACAGGGCGTTGTCCATGTCCTCGATCGAGGCGCCGGAGACGAGCGCCTGCGCCCGGTAGTCCTGTAGCCGGTCGGTCGAGATGCCCAACCGCTCCGACAGATCGCCAAGGTCCGCGGCCGCCTTGACCGCCGTTGCGGCAAAGGCCGCAACAGCGGCCGCGCTCGCCGTGATACCCAGGAACCCGATCGACTTGTTGAGCATCGAGAAGCCGCGCTCGATGCTGCCTAGCGAGCGGTTCATCTGCACCGCCGTGCTCGACAGCGTCTGCCGCGCGCGCGACAGGTTGGTGTCGAAGCTGGCCGTGTTTGCGGTGAGGTCTGCGGAAAGAACGCCAATCGTGGGCATGGGGGTCCCTTAATCAGTGCTTTTTCCGCTGGCGGTTCTTCACGCCCTCGAGGAAGCCCACGAGCGACCCCTCGTCGATGCCTTCAGCCACAACCCGCTCACCGCTGAACACGGCCCAGGCTGGAAAGCGCTTCACGCGGCCCAGCGCGGCGCCGCTATAGGCGGCCCACTTGATCCAGTGGACTTGTTCCTTGCGGGACTTGAAGTGCTCTTCGACGATGTGCCGCAGCAGGTACGGCGTTAGCCGCCAGAACTCGGATGGCCCGACGCCGGCGCGGTGCGCCAGGCGAAAAGAGCTGACAATCTCGTCAGCAGGCGCGCCATCCGCTTGGGAGGGTTTGGCTTGGTCTGCTCCTCCGGCTCCCCCTTGGGCCCGAACAGGGCGTAGGCGAGCGCCAGATTGAGGGCGTCGATCGCCGGCATGATCGGTGGCGAGGCCTTCCAGACCGCCTCGAAGGTCATCTCGGGGTGATGCCGAGCCAGCCCGGCGGCGAGCATCAGCGAGATGATCCGAGGCTCCGCTCCCTTGAGGGCCAGTTGAATGGCGGCCAGGAGATGCCCCTCGCCGACATCCGCCTTGACCCGGGCCAGGGCTTCGTAATCGAAGACCAGGCGGTAGGTCTTGCCGGCGATCTCGAGGGGCGTCTCCGCCTTATACCTGTTCGTCATGCCGGATCAGCCGTAGGGGCCGGTGACGTTGCCCGAGATGCGGATCTGGAACGAGCGGTCGACCTTCGCATCCACGCCGCCGGAGATCGGGGCGTTGAGCACGAAGCCCGTGAACTCGTAATACTTGTCGTTGGACATGATCAGCTTGAAGTTGCGGATCCCGCGGTCGCCCTTGGCGACCAGCATCGCCGCCTGACCGGGATCGGATTCCACGTCGTTGAACTCGCCGTTGAAGCCGCCCCAGTCCTGCAGACCCATCAGGAATTCCTTGGCCTCGCTGTCCAGGTTGGTGACGTCGATCTCCTGCGCCTGGCCGTCGAAGGCGGTGAAGGAGACGAGCTCCTTGACCTGGGTAAAGGACGGCGGCGAGCCGGCGGGCGAGATGTGCAGTTGCGTGCCTTGGGTTTCTTTGGCGAGCGAGGCCATGGTAGCTCCCTCAAAAAGAGAACGGCGCCACTCAGGGCGCCGCGGGGTTCACGATCATCAGCCTTGCCCAAGGGCGGTTCAGGCAACCTCGCCAAGGCGAGGATTACTCTGCGTAGAGAATCCGATAGTCCCGACTGACCCGGTGCAGCTTCGGCGTCACGTCGGTTTCGTTGAAGTCCGTCGTCCGGACGATCGTCACGCCCGCGATGCGCACCGAGACTGTCGGGCTGCCCGCCAGATCGACGGCCCCGCGAAACGGCCGCAGCAACGCCCGAACCGCCGAGGCGACCTGACGCGCTGCCGCGTAGGTTTCAGCGTAGGCGTCGAGCTGGAACGTCACGGCCGGCAGGTTGCCCGGCCCGTCGTTGTTCTTGGCGATGTCCTGCTCGGTGATCTGCTGATAGATCACGTAGGGCCGCGCAGCATTCTGCGGTGCGATCGACGGATAGATGCGCGTCGAGACAAGCGCCAGCACGTTGCTGTTCGTCGACAGCAACCGGTAAAGCGCCTGTTCGATCATCAGTTCCTCAAGATCGCCTTGCGCACAGAGCCGTAGCGCTGCGCCAGCCTCTTGACCTGCCGATCCAGCCCCCGGGCCAGCGCTTCGGTCATGGCGTTGAACGCCTGGCCCGAGGCGCGCTCGAAAGCCGGGCGGAAAAACGGCCGGGCGGGCTGCCGCGACGTGCCGAACTCATACCAGGTCATCCAGAAGGCTCGGCCCATCGACACCCGAAAGCCGGCAACGTGCCGGCCGACATTGCGCAGCCGGCGCATCACGACATTGTCGCGCGCCCTGCCGTACTTCTTCGAAGCCTCGGACCGGTCCTCGCCGACCGGTGTCGCGCCCTTGATCTCCCGCTGTGCGACCTGCGCGCCGGCCCGGGTCGCCCCCGCCAGCACGTTACGCTGCATCGACGGCGGCAGCTCGCGCAGCACGTCGCCGAGCTCCTTGAAGCCGGAGACGCCCCCCTCGAACTTCACTGCACCCTCTTCCGGGCCAGGATCTGCAACCACTGGTGCCGCCCCAACTCGATCGGCGGGTGCATAATGTCGTAGAGCACGTTCTCACACCGCAGCTTCATGTCCGGCGTGATGTCGGTCCGGTACCGGACGATGAACTTGGTGTTGACCTCGGCATTGATCTGCCCGGCCGAGAAGAACTCCTTGCCGGTGACGTCGAGCTTCTGGCCCCACACCGTATGACCGGGCGTGAAGGATTCGACCTCCTCGCCGGTGTTCGGGTCCTGGGTCCGGGTCACCGTCATCAGGGTGACACGGCGGTCAAGTTTGCCGATCTCCATCAGCCGAACATCGTGATCGGCGCGGGCAGCAGCGCCAGCGCCTGCTTCGGGAAGTCGACACTGGCGTCGCCCCGGTTCTCGTAGAGCCAGGACAGGGCGGCCTTGATGCCCAGCTTGATGTTGCCCGGCACGCCGGCCTGCGTGTCGCCCGGCGAGGAATTGTCTAGATACCCGGCGACGAAACGGACCCGTACCGCCTCGGGCTGACAGCGCGTCGAGGGCCACGAGTAGGTCGGCGCCGGCACGATCCGGGCGCGCGCGTCGCCGTTGCCGGCGCCGGCGACCTGATAGGCGCTCGGGCTCAAGGTCTGCTCCACGCCATCGCCATCGACGTAGCGGATGAACTCGACGTATTGCAGCGGCGGCAGAGGGACCTTGATATCCGGCGACGTCTTGCCCTTCTGGATCTCCTGCGTCGTCAGGCAGGGAAATTCGTCAAGGAACAGGTCCCAGGTCTGGGTGCACAGGGCCCGGCCCAGGATGCCGGCATTGCCGTCGAGGCGCTTCGTCAGCCCGATGATCAGGCCCTGCACGAGCTCGTCATCGGGATGCGTCTCGGGTGAGCCCTCGGCGTCCAGGCGCAGGTGAGCCCGCGCCTGCTCAAGGGTGATCGGCTCAACGGTCGGCGCGGTGACCAGGTTCAATGTCATGCGCCTGCACCCCTTAGGCTTCGGTAAGCGGTCGTATCGCTTCCGCAGTCAAAGAATTCGTAGCCGTGCGCCCGGAGCAGCGCCTTGCATTCCTCGGCGTCGCCCCGGGACAGGAAGTGGCTCTCGAAATTGATGATCGTCGGCCGATACCTGCGAAGATCGACGGTCTTCAGGATTTCGTAGTCGTAGCCCTCGGCGTCGATCTGCAGAAAGTCCACACGCTCGACCGCCAGATCCTCGAACGTCATCACCTCGACCGGTGTCGACACGACGTAGCTTTCAGGGTCGATGTTGCCGGGCAGCTTGCCGGCCAGGGTCTTAAGACGAACACCCTTGAGAAAGGAGGCGCCGCCGGTAAACGCCCGGCGGGCATCTTCGGTCTTGAGATGCTCGTCCTTGACGGTGTAGAGCGGCGCCCTGCCGCGCTCCTTGCCGATCGCGGCGTTGATGCACTTGACCCGCGGGTAAGCGGCGTAGGTCCGGGTCAGCACTTCGAAGACTGAGGGGGCCGGCTCAAGAGCGACGCCCGCCAGGTTGTGCTTCGTGATGTAGCGGTGCAGCGGGTCATAGGTGACGCCGTCGTTTGCCCCGATCTGCACGAAAAAGGGATCGACGGCCATCCCGAAATACAGGCTGAAGAAATCATCCCGGGTCATGCGCGGCCGCCGATTTCGGCGGACACGCGGCGCCATTCGCTTGCATAGGGCGCGTTCTCATAGCCCGGCAGGTCGGGCGTGCCCCGAGTAAAATGCACCGCCGCCGGGTCGATCTCCGGCGAAGAGTGACCTTCCAACCAGTTCCAGGCCTCCGGCAGCTCGCCGATCAGCGCATCGGGCAGCCAGGCGAAGGCATGCAGCTCACGGCCGGTCAGGCTGGTCATTTTCTCCGGCGTCAGCGCCCGCAGCGCGGGGTGCGCGCAATTGAAGCCGATCAGCGAGGACCAGTTCTTGCGCGGGTAGTGCGTCTGTACCTGCCCGTCCATTTTGGCCGTTTCGGCCGGCTTGTGATCGTGCTTGACCACCATCACCGCTTTCGAGGGGTCGAACAGCGCGACCATCTCGGCGATATCCCGGCGCCACAGAAAATCGCTATCGCAGAACGTCGCCCAACCTCGGAACCCCATCAGGCGAGGCACCAGGAACCGCGACAGGGCGAAGTCGGTCGACATCGGCGCGGCCGACTTCACGTCCCATAGCCCCGCGCCCCGGCGCTGCGTCGCCCGCTCGTAGATCTTCGCCGCCTGCAGGTGCGGCAGCACCAAGGGCTGCACGTTCACCGGCCAGGAGGAGGTTGAGACGAGAGAGCGCACGCAGACCTGATAGGCCGTCGTGAACCGTCCATCCCAGCCGACGAAGACGTTGAGCATGGCTTTAACCCGGCTCGAAAATGTGCGGGGCGTGACCCCAGAAGGTTTCGCAGCACTCGCGCGCAAGTCCGGAGGCGATCTCCTCGACCGTGAACTGGCACCATGCGAGATGCGCCGCCCACTGGCGCCGATAGTCCATGTCGAACTGATCGCTGCAGCGTCGCGGCTCTTCGATGCTGCGGAAGCCGCCCATCGAAAGCGGAGCGGCGGCGGACTCCGGCCCGGTCACGACGATCACGCCAGCCAACGCCGCCTCGATCGCCGTTGCCGACGACCAGGCGACCACCGCGTGAGCAGTCTTCAAGGCTTCCGCAAAGGGCGGCTCGCGGCCGGTCATGGCCTGGGCCTTGTTCCGCACGATGATCCGCCGGTCGGTGTGCTGCTTCAGCGTCGCTATCGTCTCATCGACCCAGCCCTGTAGGCCGAAGAACGCGGCATGCGCATCGCTCGACGTGCAGACAAGGATGTCCCGGCCGGCCGGGCGAGAGGGCTGCACGGCAATGCCCAGCGCTTCGAACCGCTCGGTCTTGCGCTGATACCAGCCATCCATCCAGAAATGGTTGTAGGCATCCGGCACGACCCGATAGCGGATGCGCTTACCCTTTTCCTTGGCCGCCATATAGCCGGCGTCGACGAAGACGTAGCGGTGTTTTACGTCTCGCGCCTCCCTCAGCAGCTTCGGCTGATCGAAATCCAGCCCGCCCAGGATGGCCGTGCCGTTGCGGTAGAGCTTGCGCTGCCGGCCTGGCGTCCATGACGGATCGGCCTCGGCCGCATCAAATCCCTTGCGCAAGGCAGTCCAGACGTCGGCGCCCTTGGGCTGGGAATACGCGATGTACATCAGGCGGCCATCTCCTGGCGTGCTTCGGCGATCGCCGCGCGCACCCGGTCACCGGCCTCGGCGATCTCGGCGCCGAACCGCGCCAAGCGCAGGTTGTCGCGCTGCGACACGCTCCGGCCGGCCTCGTCTTCGGTGCGCTTCTCGGCATACGTCGCGTCTTTTGCGGCCTTGCCGTATTTGAAATGCAGGTGCTCCAGCTCGATCTCGGCCAGCCACAGACGCCGGTTGACCGCCCGGGCGATGCGCTCGACATGCTCGTCCGCGCAGAAATGCTCGTATTCCGGCCGCATGAAATAGCCCACGGCCTTGACCCATTCCTTGGACACGGCGAAGTGCTCGGCCTTGTCGCGGTCCCGCCCATCGTTGAAGAAGGCGAAGCCCAGGCGATCCGGAAAAGCGGTCAGGAACCGGTGCGCCAAGGTCCGGTCCCAGCCCGGGGTGCGAAAGGCGATGTCATCCGAGCCGGCGATCAGCAGGTCGGCGTCGGACTGCTTGGCCAGGATGTCGAGCGCCGCCGGGCACGACACCCGGGGATCCTGCACGATCAGCGTGACGCGCGGGGTCTGCGCATTGACGTAGTCGGCAAGGCGGGGATCGTCGCGGTCGACCAGCAGCATCACCGAGACGTTGTTCGGGTCATGCGCCGTCGCCATCGCCGTCTTGAGCATCTCGGAGAAGCGCTCCGGGCGGCCCCGGGAGGGGCAAAGGATCGCGATGCGGGTCATGCCGCTTGCCTTTCGGTCAGGATCAGGTCCAGGGCGCTCAACACCCGAGCGGGGGTGATCGCCGCCAGGGCCGATTTGCAGTGATCGCAGGGAACGCGCATGCCGCACGGTTCCCCACCGGTGAACAGGTTGACGTGCTCCGGATACCCGGTCTGCACGGGCGAGATGTAGCCCCCGAACAGCACTACGGCCGGCCGGAAAAAGGCGGCGGCGGCGTGATGCAGGCCGCCCTCGGGCAGGACAGCCGCTCTTGCCAGGCTCAGCACCGCCGCCGCGTGCCGGAAATCCGGCGTCACGACGTGCCGCACGCCCGGCAGCAGGCGGGTGTTATTGGCCGGCCCGAGCTGCGCCCAGGGCAGACCCGGGGCCGCGGCCACCAGCGCGGCCCAGCGCCCGTAACCCCAGTCCTTGTTCGGCGAGGCGTTCGGCTTGATCGTCGGCTCGACGACGATCGCGTGCGCGACCTGTGCCCGCCTTGCGAATTCCTTTTCGGCCTCGGTCAGGTAGAGCTCGGGCCGGGCCGGGCCGACCGTCGACCAGACGCGCCGTTCCTTCGTCTCGCTGATCCGATAGCGACGGCCCGCATTCTCGTCGAGCCACTGGATGTTCCGCTCGTTATTGCGCGGCGATGTCAGATCCGAGAGCGTGGCGAAGTTCGGGTTGTGGTCGAATACAGGCGACCAGCGCCAACCGTTGCCGCTCTTGCCGCGCGCCGCGACCTTGCGCGGGTCGCGCTTCCGCAGATCGCGGGCCTCGCCGGCGAGCATCATTTCGTCGCCATAGCCCATAAAATTCAGACCTTCAGCCAGTCGTGCGCGCAGGGGCGCATCGCGGTGTCACGGAAGCCCGGCACGCCCTTGAGCCAGTCTTTGCTCACAGGATCTGGCCGGCACCATTCCCATTCCTTGACGATGCTCCGGGCCAGGCCGGAGAAAATCTCGCCCGTCTCGAACTGGCCCCAGGCCAGCGAATTCGCCCAGGCGTCACGGTCGGGGCGCTTCGGTGCTTCGATCTGCGCCAGGTCTGTATTGCCGACCGGCGCCGCGGCGTTCTCCGGCGCGACGAACACCGGCGCGCCCAACAGGACGGCCTCGATCGCCACCGTGCTCGTGTGCGTCACCACCGCGTGCGCGGTCCTCAGCGCGGCATGCAGCGGCAGAGCGCCACCCGAGGCGGCGTCCTCGTGCCGGCGCAGGATGATCGGCCGGTCCGTGACTTTCTTGAGCGCCGCAATCGTCTCGCTGACCCAGCTCTCCAGCCCGAAGAACCAGTGGTGTTTCGAGGCCGAGGTGCAGACCAGGATGTCCCGGCCGCCCTGTTTCCAAGGCTGCGGGGTCAGGCCCATCACCTCGGCCCTAGCTCTGTCGTTCGCCCGGTTCGGGTTGACCCAGTAATGTGTGAAGCCGTTCGGCACCATGCGGAACCTGATCCGCTTCTGCTCGACCTTCGAATGCAGATAGCCGGCATCGACGAACACGTAAGGGTGCCCGGTCGTGCGGGCGTCCCTCAGCAGTGAATCCGAGCCGTATTCCAGGCCGCCGACGATCGCCACCGACTTGCGCTCGAGCAGCGACGAGGCCGGCACGTCGTTCGCGCCGTAGGTCTTGACCAGCGCGTTCCAGACCTCGGGGGTTTTGGGGCACCGGTAGGCAGTGAATCTCATGCGAGGCCGAGCGCCCCGGGAAGGTCGGTGATCGCGTCGATGTACGGATAGCTGGTCTTCGGTTCCGTGCCGTAGCCCCAGGCCGCGTGTATGTAGGCCATCTTGGCGCGCAGCGCGGCGATGCAGTCGCTGTGCATGTCGCCGACATAAATAGCGTCGTCAGGATCGGTCCCGGTCTCCACCAGGGCCAAGAGCAGGTGATCCGGCGCCGGCTTGCCGCGGCAGTTCGCGCCCGGCGTCTGCACCGAGGCGAAGGGCACGGGCAGCCGTCGAAGGCAGGCCGTCGTGCGCTGCGTGTCCTTGGACGTGACGATGCCGAGCAGGAGCCCGGCCTCGGTGAGCGTCTGCAGCGTCTGTGTCACCCCTTCGAAGAAGGGCGTTTTATCCATCGTCGCCAGCGAGGCCCGGCGAAACACCGGCTCGATCTGCGCGAGACGATCCCCCAGCCCGAGCAGGCCGAGAATGTCGCCGAACGGCCGGCCGATCAGCGCGAAATAATCGCCGAACGGCGCGCTGACGCCGCACTCAGCACGCACCGCGGTCCAGGCCTGATCCATGTTGTGCCGGCTGTCGAGCAGGACGCCGTCCAGATCGAAGAGCACGAGGCGCTTTTTCATGCGGCCTTCATCATGGCGCGCACGCGCTCCAGGTCGGCCGGGGTGTCGACGGGGATGGACCGGTCCTCGACCTCGACCATGCGCACGAAACAGCCCTGTTCCACGAAGCGCAGCATTTCCACGCCCTCGGCTTGTTCCAGCGGGCCGGCGGGCGTCCCCGCAAAGAACCGCAGCGCCTCGGTGCCGAAGGCGTAGAGGCCGAGCTGCCGGCGATAATCCACCCGGCCCCCCTTGGGATAGGGGATGGGCTGGCGAGAGAAGTAGAGCGCGTTGCCGTCGGCGCCGATCACAACCTTGACGTTGTTCGCATCCACCACATCGGACGTTTCCGAGAAACGGGCCCAGCCGTTCGATACATCGCCCGCGATCTCGATCGCCGAAGCCACCGCGTCGATCGCCGCGGGCTCGATCATCGGCTCGTCGCCCTGAATGTTGACGATGACGCAGGCCTCGATCTGCCCGGCCGCTTCGGCAACCCGATCCGTCCCCGTCGCGTGATCGGACCGGGTCATCAGCACGTTCATACCGAGATTGCGGCAAACCTCCGCGATCCGCTCGTCATCGGTCGCGACATAGACCGCCGCGAGCGACTTGCATTCCAGGGCCCGCTCGTAAACGTGCCACATCATCGGCATGCCGTTGATCTCGGCCAGAGGCTTCCCCGGAAAGCGGGTCGAGCCCCAGCGGCAGGGGATGATTCCGACAACCCTCATGCGGCACCGCGGCCGACCAGGCGGCCGCCCTTGCGTCCCAGGATCCATTCGAAGGCGAGGCCGGAGCCCAGCTCTTCCAACCGCCACTGAGCCCAGGCCATGCGCCGAAGCGCGGCCATGCGGTCGAGCAGCGCCGGATTGTCCACCCGCTCGACGTTTCGCAGCCCGGCCGGCTCCGCCGACCAATGCGGCGCATCGAAGAACACCGGAATTCCCTCAACCAGGGCCTTGATTCCGGAGCTCGACGACCAGACCACGACGGCCCAGCAATTCTTGAAGTCTTCCTCGAGCGGCGGTAGTTCGGTGCGCTGCTGCTGCGCGAGCTGTGCGGCCAGGTCCCGCGCGCCCGGGTGCGGCCGCACGCGGATCTCACGGCGGGTCGTCTCGCGCAGACGGCGTGCCATCTTCGCACCCCAGTTCGCCGGTGAGGCCATCAGCGATGTGCCGATGCCGCGCTGATCGCAGACCAGCACATGCTTGCCCGCCTCACGCCACGGCTTGACCGGGATGCCGAGCGGCAACCACCGGTCATCGGGCCCGACATACCAGGTCCCCGACCCGTTATGCCCATTCCGGGCCAGCGCGTAGAGCTGCTGCCCGTCCTTGTCCTTGCCGATGTAGCCGTTCTCGGCGACCAGCACCGTGGCGCCGACCTTCTCAAAGGCCTGGGCCAGGGATTCCCCCGCCCCGTACCGGTTCCAGATCACTAGCACGTCGCCGCGGTTGATCGCGCCGCCCTGCCAGCCTTCAATGTATTCGAACCCCGCGGCCTTCAGGCCGGCGGCAAAGGCATCGCGGCGATACTCGGGACCGGGGCGGATGAGGGAGACGGCTTTCATGGCAACCGCGCCCAATCACGGCGGGTCGCGACCTTCCACGCTGCCGTGTGAGATACTCCGAACTGTTCGCCGATTTCAGCGAAGGTCATCGTCTTCATCGCCGCAAGCGCTCGTATTGCTACCACCTGATCCGCCGAAAGCTTGGACGTGTTGACGCGGCTGCCCCAGACAGTCTTGCCGTGCTCGTCTCGGTCACTCGCGTTACCGGTCGGTGTCGCCCAACGCAGATTTGTCGCGCGGTTATCGGTGCGAACACCGTTCGCGTGCGCCCCCTGGTGATTTCGCGGCCGCGGGCCATGGAAGGCCCAGCAAACGAGCGTATGCACGGGGTGTCGCTTTGGTCGGGCGCCACGCCTGCGGATGAGATTTACGTGCTTATAGCCATGGTTGCATTGGCATTGCGCCTTCAGAATTGGTGTGGTGCGCGGCCGCGCCTGCCAATCTATTAGGCTGCGCACGCGGCCTAAATTGCTGACCTCGTAGCGCCCTTCGAAGCCCGGGATCGTTCGCCATTCTTCGTTCATAGAACGTCCACCAAGTGCGCGCGCCTGAAAGAGGTGAGCGCCGTTTCTTCCGAGCAGTTGATCACTTCAATGCCGAGCTGCTTGAACTGCGGCACGGTCACATCGAACAGGCGGGCCCAGCCCGCCATTGAATTTGCGTCCGGGTTCTTCAGCGGCCCCGTGTGATCGGGGTGATGGTGCAATCTGCCGCCCGGGCCGGGCTTGAAGTCGTAGCCGCAGAGCAGCAACCTGCCGCCCTTGCCGACCATGTGCGCCAGCACGTTGAGAAGCTGGAACCCTGAGTTCCTGCCCCACCGGATAAAATGCGGATCGGTCGAGATGCCCAGGTTCGGCTTGTCCTCGCCCGGCGCGCGCCGGACATTAGGCACCATGTTCTTGACCCGCTCGTCGGTCGACACCCGCAAGCCGGCGAAGGCCTCAAGCCTCGGCAGCGAGCGGTCCTTCTGTGTCTCCGCCAGCTCGTGCTCCCACCACCGTGCATCGGCGGCGTAGAGAAGATCGGCCCAAGGTGCCAGGCGCCAGGTGCGGTTGATCACCGCGACCCTGCAGCGACCCCCCTCTCGGGCTTTTCTCGCTGCCTCTACCTGCTGCGCCGTGAGCGACGGCCCGGAAGCAAGGCAGACGACGGTTGCTCCTGGCCAGAGTCGCCGGATAGGCGGCCAGGGTCCGTCAGGTTCGGCTGCGTCTCCGGCTGTCCGTCCAAAGGGCGGTCACCCTGCTCCGGATTCGGCCCCCCCCTCAAAGTCTCGTCGGCGGTTTCGACCGCCGGCGCCGGAGCGGGCGCGGGTATTTCCTGTTTGGCGGGCAGCGGACGCCGCGCCCAGCCTTCCTTGAGCGCCACTTCCGCGCAGCGGGCGGTCATCGGGACCGGCTTCTGCTGCGCGTCGGGCGTGAATTCCTGTACGCGGATGCCTTCGTGGGCGAACCGGAATGGCCGGATCACCACGAGCTCCTGCTGGGCTTGCGTCATCGTGCTCACCTGTGCCGGAAAACAAAGGGGCGGATCCCAATCCTGTAAGACTGGGAGCCGCCCCTCTTTCTCAACCGATGCCTGGGCGGTCTTAGCTGATCGGCAGGATGTTCGGCTTGGTCACGATGGTGGCCGAGCACGGCAGGCCCGTCAGGATGGACGGGGACTGGTTGGCCACGGTCAGCACGGCGCGGATGTACTTCTTCCCGCCGAGATAGTTGACCTTGTAGACCTGGTTGTCGTCGTTCGCGTCGTCGACCGTCGGCTCGGTGCCGTCGAGGTCTTCGTCGGCCACGGCGGTATAGGTCACGTTGTCGTCGGACTCCTCGAGGCTGAAGGCATACGAGCCCTCGGTGAGCAGGCCGGCGTTGATCTCCGCCATGACGCGGTCGGAACCGGAGACGTCGACACCGGTGCCATTGGCGCTCGTCAGCCGCGTCGCCGGAGCGAGCGACTGAGCGAAGCTCAGGTTGTTACGCAGATCGCGCATTGGGGTGGCCCTCCTTGTGGCCGGAAGTCAGATGGATCGTCGCGAGACGGGGCGGAGCCGAAGCCCCGCCCCGCAGCTTTTCGTGTCAGGCGCCCTTACGAGGTGCCGAACTTGAGCAGCTTGATCGCGTCGAAGTTGACGACGTCACCGCCGACACGCTTGCGGCTGTAGAACTTCACGAAGCCCTTCGTGGTGAAGGGATCGCGGAGCACCGTGAAGCCGAGGCGGTCGAGGATGAGGTAGCCCTCGCGGAAGTCACCGAAGGCGATCGAGAACGAGTCGGCGGCCATCGCCGTCATGTCCTCGGCCTCGGTGACCGGGTAGCCCAGGAGCGTGGACGGCTGACCCTTGGTGATGTCGCCCATCGACCAGCGGTAGTTGCCGTCCGAGTCCTTGAGCTTGCGCACCTCGCCCGCCGTCGCCCGGCTCATCGTCCAACGCGCGTTGGTCCGATAGTCGGCCTTCAGCTTGTGGATGAGCGTGATCAGCGCGTCCGAGTCGTCGCCCTGGTTGGTGACCTCGGGGAACGCACCGTTCGCGCCCACCGGCACGTACTGCAGAAGGCCCCAGGCGCGCGACGCGTCGTCGGTCGTGACCGCCGTGCCGCCGTAGGCCAGGAAGCCCTTGGGCTTGCGAGCGCCATTGCCCGACACGAACGCCGCGTTTTCGTCGCGCGACATCTTGCCGGAGATCTTGCGCTCCAACCACGCCTCGA
Organism: Rhodospirillaceae bacterium; assembly: GCA_022843945.1. GTDB lineage: Bacteria > Pseudomonadota > Alphaproteobacteria > CACIAM-22H2 > CACIAM-22H2 > VGEI01. Next base: position 114,254 of record JALHMR010000003.1, read on the forward strand.
CGTTGAACTGCCTGTCGTCCAGCAGCTTCTGGGTGATGCGCGGCTCCGCGTACTGCTCGTGCACCGGGATGCGGTGCTCGCCGATCTCCGGCGTCGCCGACTCGGAGCGGGTTGACTTCTCACCCACCCAGCCGCCGGTGACGGCGTCGTTGGTGTCGGTCGGCTGCTCCCAGGCGTCGGTGCCGATCGTCTCCACCGTCGCGATCTGGCGGATCGGCGAGGTTTCGAAGATGCGGGTGAGCATGACGTCCGAACGCTCCGGCACGACCCAGTAGCCGCCGCCCGGATCCGAACCGACGGACATCGAGGCCATGACCTCGCGGCCCGCGGCGTCGGCGCCCTTGCGGTAGTAGGCGTTCGCCGCCTTGCGATAAGCGCGATAGTCGTCGATCTTGACCGCGTCGGCCGGAACGTCCTTGCCGCTGATGTGCGAGAAGAACCGGGCCGCGGCCTTGATCTCCTTCTCGGCATCGGCGCCGTTGGCCAGGTTACCGCCCGTCGTGAGACGGCCGATATCCTTGATGGCCTTGTCGAGCGCGGCGGAATGCTCGCCGAGCTCCTTGTTGATCTTGTTGACGGCCTCGGTCGTGATCGGGTCGGCAGAGCCCCTGGCTTCGATCTGCTTCAGGCGCTTGTCGTTCTCGGCCTTGAAGGCCTCGAAGTTGGTGCCGACCTTGTTGACCAGTTCGATCAGCTCGGCGATGCCGCCGCCGTCGGGTCCATTGAGGACGAGCGGAGACGCACCGCGGAGCAGACGCTCGCGGACATTGATACGAGACATGGGTGAGGTTCCCTATTTCTGAAGGGTTGCGTTGAGCCGCTTTGCAGCGGCGATCGCGGCCTCGACACCAGCGTCCTGCGTGGTCGTCGTTTCGGCCTTTGCCAGGACGGTCATCACCGACCTGGCCTGCGAACGGGTGAGCCCAGCGTCCTGCGTGAGCAACCGTTCGACATCTCGGCGCGTCTCGGGGGCGTGCCAGTCCTGGCTGCCGCCGGCGCGAATCAGTTCCTTGGGCGCGTTCTTGAACACGCTCAGGTCGAAGAGGGCTTTCGCCTTCTCGTCTTCCTTGCCCGTCCCGAAGGTTGCATCCGCGAAACCCTCGGCCACGGCCTGCGTGCCGTTGAGCCATGTTTCGGCGTCCATCATCGAGACGACGTCCTCGTATTTCTTCTTGGTGCGCGCGACGTAGGTATTCGCCAGCGCGTCGTCGATCTCGGCCAACAGATCGGCCGTCTCGCGGAAGTCGTGCTTGTTGCCGAGCGCGATGCTCCAGGCGTTGTGGATCATCACGAAGGCGTTCGCGCCGACTTCGATACGGTCGCCGGCCATCGCCACGATCGAGGCGGCCGAGGCGGCGAGGCCCGTCACCTGCACGGTCCACTCGGCCGGGTGATCAGCCAGGTCGTTGTGCATGGCGATGCCATCGAACACATCGCCGCCCGGCGAGTTGATCTTCAGCACGGCCTTCGGCGTCTTCACCTGGGCCAGGGTTTCGTTGAACCGCTTCGCCGTGACGCCCCAGAAGCCGATTTCGTCATAGAGCGTGACCACCGTCACGTCGGCCGCGGCCTGCACTTCGAAGCGCAGTCCCGTCGCACGATTGAAGAAGGGTTTGCGCTGCTGCTGCGCCAGACCTTCGGGCATCTCGATCTTGTTGAAGACGAGCGGAAGCGGGCGATCCGCCACGAGGCGGGCCAGGTTGGCGCGGGTCATGTGGATCTCCGTTACGTGTTGGACGGCGGCGCGCCGGAAGGCGCCTTAGCGACCTTCGCCGGAAGGCCCTTGGTCTGGTCGGTCATGTTCTCTTCGACGATGTACTGATCGCCGCCCACGTCATCGCGCGGGTTGAGGTCTTCGAAGGCGCGCCACTCATTGGCGTTGATCACGCCGGCACGGCGCTGTGCGAGCAGGCCTTCCTGCCGCGTCTTGAAGTCGCCGCGCAGCAGCGCGTTGAGGTTGAGTTTGACGTACAGCTCGGGGTCGTTCCCGAGCAGGTCCGAATTGCACGACTGTTCGAAGCACACGGCGGCGGGGCCGATGCAGTCAGTGACGAACTCCAGGCCCTGGTGCTCGATGTTGTTGTTCGTCGAGCGCTCGAGGTCGCCGATCTTGTGCGGCGGCACGCCCCACAGGCCGGCGATCTCGGCACGGTTGAACTTGCGCGCATCGAGGTACTGGGCATCCTCCATCGAGATGCCGACCTGCTTGTACTCGACGCCCTGGTCGAGGATGGCGATCTTGTGCGCGTTCTCCGGCCCGGCGTAGAGCGATTCGAAGTCCGACCGCATGTCCGCCTTGGACTCCGGCGGAATCTTCGCCGCGGCCTGCAGCACGCCGAGCGGCTTGGCGCCGTTGCTGAAGAACCGGCTGCCGTGCTCGCGCAGCGCGATGCCGTCGCCGATCGTCTCGCGGTACAGGGCGATCTGATTAAGGCCCTTGATCCCGTCCTCGCTGACCTCCCAGAGGTGCAGGATTTCCGAGCGCTCGAAAATGATCGTCGCGCCATCCGGGCGGCGATATTCGTAGGTGACCCTGCCGGTCTGCTTGTCCTGCTTCGGCTCCACGCAATCCGGGTGCAGGCGGCGCAGCTCCAGCAGGCGACCGCCAACACCGACGACCTTCAGGGCGTAAGCGTTGCCTCGGTAAAACTGGTCGCGAAACAGCGTCCGGCGGAACTGATAGCTGGTCTGATGATCGTTCGCCTTATCGTGCAGCAGGCGGTAGACCGGCAGGTCAGTTGCGGGCTCCTTCTTCTTGCCGTCCTTGCGCAAGGTCACGCACGGCAGATGCGCGAGCGTCTGAGAACGGACGCGCTCGCACGACGCCACCGCGGCCAGCCGCTGCGCCGAGGTGAGCGACACAACCGCGCCAGAGATCGAGATGCCGCCCCAGCCCATGCGGCGAAAGACCTTCTCAAGGTCTTCCGACGTGGTGATCGTCGACGAGCCTTCGGCGCGCGGCCGGAAGGCATCACCGAGCCGCCAGATTGCGGCGGCGGCCCGGTTGATCATGCCCATTCGAGCGCGTCCTTAGGCGAACATGCCGCCGCGGCTGTATGCCACCGGCGGTTTCTCTTCCGTCCCAGCGAACACGATCGGTGCCATGCCGTTGATCAGCGCGTCGATGCCGTCGATCTTGTTCGCGCTCATCGGCGTTTCCTTTTTCGGCAGGATCGACCCGTCCGTGCGCCGGCTGACCACGACGCTTGAGGCCATCCAGGTCATCACCGGATTGCCGTCGTGCACGAAGCGCTCCGGGCCGGCCTTGACCCGGGCCTCGAGTTCCTTCGCCGGGTCCGTCACGTTCTTGGCGGCCTTGTGCAGCACCGCGGCGAACGGCCGATCCGGCTCGGCGAAATCCTCATTGAGCCGCGACGCCATGAGCTGCGCGGCCGCGAACTGATCGAAGGTGCAGCGACGGATCGAGAACCGCTTCTTCCACTCGCGGATCTGATCTTCCACGGCGCCGTGATCGACCCAATCGCCGGGCGTGAGCTGGATATGCCCCTGCTTCTGCCAGGCCCGGTACTGCGCCGCCTGATCGGCGTGCACCCCGTTACGGCCCGGGATGAGTGAATTCTCCGGCAGCCAGAACACCGGCTTTTCGATCAACCGGTTCTTCGTGTCGATCGCGCTCAACACCAGCGCCGTGATGTCGTCCTTATCAGCAAGGTCGCCGCCGATGTAGCAATCCAGTCCCTCGAAGTCTTCCCAGCGAACCTGCCCCGCGCACTTCGCCCACTGCGCCATATTCAGCCAGGCCGCCGAGGCGTTGAGCCAGATATTGAGGCGCTTGGTCTTGAACTCGCCTTCACTGGCCGGGCTCGCCGCGGCCTCGGCCGCGTAGCCGCGCATCTCGTCGAGCTTCGGCGTAATCCCAAGCATGGGATTCGCCTTGATCCAGACCCGCTCGTCATAGGGGTTATCCCCCTCGTCGAGCGTGAAGATGATTCCGAAGTAGTGCTCGGCCTCGAGCACGCCCTCCAACACCTTGACCACAAACTGGCGCTGCTCGTAGCAGACGCCGTTCATGTCGTAGCCCGCCGTGGTGATGATCCACATCAGCGGGTTATCGCGCGAGCCGAAGGCCGAGCGAATCACATCGAAGAGCGCCCGGTCCTTGTGAGCGTGGAGCTCGTCGAGGATACCGACGTGCGGGTTCCAGCCGTCCTGCGTTTTGCCTTTCGAGTTGATCGGCTGGATGAAGCCGCCGTTCTCTCCGCAGGTGATCGATCGGGCCCAGGCCGCGACGCCGAAGGCGGCGCGCAGATCCGGGGTCCGCTGCACCATCCGCTTCGCCGGGTTGAAGACCTTGCCGGCCTGTTCGCCCGTCGTCGCGCCGATGATAATCTGCGGACCGATCTCGCCTTCGCAGGTCAGGCAGTAGAGCCCGACCGCGGCGGTCAGCGTCGACTTCGCGCCCTTGCGGGCCATCTCCATATAGACGCGCGTGAAGCGGCGCTTGCCGTTCGACCGGCGACGCCAACCGAACACGACCACGAGCGAGAACACCTGGGCCGGCTCAAGCCGGATCGTCGGCGTCGTCCACTGCCCCTCGACGTGCGGCAGCTTCTCGGTGAAATCGCAAACATCGGAGCCGTGCCAGTTGTCGAACCGGTACGGCCAGGTCGGATCCTTCTGGCGCTCGAGATCGTCCAAATGGCGCTTCGCCGCCAGGCGGACGTACTTACAGAACCTCTCGCCCTTCTCGTCGCCCGCGGCGTCGCGGGCAAACTTCTCAGCGATCGCAACAAAGTCGCGCGGGGCGGTGTCAACCGGCGGGCTGGCCTCGCTGGCCGTTGCGCGAGAACGTGTTGCCTTCTTTCGTTTTGCCACCAGCCGGCACCTTCTGCGACGCAGGCGTATCGTAGAACTCGGCCGCCCACATGCGCTCTTGCGCCACCATCGCCATGGTCGGCTGCACTTGCCGCTTGCGCATCGACTGCAGCTCGGCGCTCAGCGCGCTGTAGCTGGCGAGCGCCTCCTGAAATCCATCGACCTTCTGTCCGCGCTTTCGATAGGCATCGACCCGGTGCGCGAAGATCGTCTTGGCTTCCTTGCTTAGCCAGGCCGGCGCATCGATGCGCTCGGGATCGGGGCGATCGGCCACCGAGCCGAACAGAGGGACGACCTTGCGAGAGGGCCGCGTCTCGCCGCGCGCAGCAAGCGCCTCAGGCGACAGCCCCTTGGGTCCTCTGCGTGCCATGACCTTCTTCCGAACGCGACAGGAAGGAATCAGGAAATAGAAATTCCTGAAATTTTAATTCGTCCACAGCATTTTTAGACTGGGGGGGCGGTGCGGAGGCCAAGGGCCCCAGGGATCGGAGGGCCCCCTACCCCTTCGCACTCGCAGCATGCTCTTCGCGCTGCTTGGCGCTGCTGTGATGATGATCGCAGAGCGATTGCAGCAGACCGTTGACGAACCTGTTCCAGTCCCCTCGGTGCGGCTCGACGTGGTCAGCGACTGTTGCAACCCTCACGACGCCAGCAGCCCTGCACATACAACACAGCGGCTCGGCGGCGAGCTGCACAGTCCGGCGCTGCAGCCAGATCGCCAGACTGTACCACCTGCGCCAAGGCTTCTCTTCGCGCCGTCTCACGTCGTAGACAACGGCACGCTGCTCGCGCGTTAGCGAGCCAGGAGGCCTGAGGTTGGGTGGTCTAGTAGCCACGCGATCAACAGTCGTCGAACCCGGCCGCGCGAACGCGAGTCGGGGAGCAATACAGTCGAGTCGCGGAGGATAGCATCGCTTATGTCAACTAACCCGGGTTGCTGTCAACACCGAATAGAGGATGAATCAACAATCAACACTCAACCTGTAGCGGCCTGGGCCGCGGGACGCGCGAAGCGCTCATTGAGGCGAGCAACGATGATCTGTGCTGAGGCAGCCCAGCGTTGCCTCGCCCATTCGTGGCTGCAGCCGACGATCGTGCCGATGGCCCGCAGGTTGAGCCCGAGCGCCACGCCATAGACGATCTTTCGATCACGGACCTCGTCGAGCATCAGTATCCACGAGGGGATGACGAAGTCGTATAGCGCAAGGTCGTCCTTCGTCGCCTGGCCTGTCATCTCGTGCGGTGACGGATCGTCGGCGCCGTAAGCCTCATACTTCGACCGCACCACGTCGGGCATGCAGGACTTGTAGCGAGCAGGATAGAGGTGCGGCCGTGCGCGGATGCGGCGCTCGACTGTCAGCGCCTCGGTCAGCCAGTGGCGCACCAAGTCCTCGGTCCAGCACGTCGGCATGCGGTGAACGACCTCGTCACCATCCAGCACCGGGATAGGTTCTTCGCTCGGCTTATAGGGCTTTGTCATTACGTGCTCCGTGAAGGCTCTGACTGTGTCGATCGCCAACGTCGGCCCGTCCTTGGGATCCAGCTTCAGATAGCAGCGGCGCTTGGGGCGGGCTGGCCAAGAGACCGGCCGAGCGACCTGCGGGCCCAGATCGATGTCGGGGAACTTGAAGCTGGCGAAGGTGCGCGGGTGCAGCGCCACATCGACGCATTCGATCTTCAACAACTCGCGCCGGACGACCTGATCTGCGGTCTTCCGCTCTTTCACGCGGCGCGCCCGGCCCTTGGATTTACGCTTTGCCATTCGTCGCCCGCTGCCTCCTCGGTGCCCGCGGCTCGACCAGATCAAGCGCCAGATTCACCGGGGTGCGGCGCTTGACGTGCTCGAGCAGCGCTCTAACCTGCGAAATGCAGGTAAACCATTCACCATGCTTGCGATATTTGGCAAACTGCGCGTGAATCATCCGCTCGACGCCATCGTTTCCAGGGATCACGCCGATCAGCTTGAGTTGGACTGGGCTAGTGGCCTGAAGCTGCGCTAAGCGCGCCTTCACGTCGACCGAGACGCCGATCTTCACCAGGCCGTTTCCGCCGTCGATGAAGTAGACGCGCTGCGCCCCGAAGCTCCTGGGGTTTCCCAATGATGGTTGATAGTAAACCCGCTTTCTACGCAGCGCCTTCTCCAGCAGATCGTCGAAGTCGGTCATCAGTTCCCCCTGCGTGCTTTAAGCCCGTACTGCCGATATGGCCGGCCGATCTTCAGCCTGCTGATCTTGACGCGCACCGCCTGCGGTGACCGCTCAAGCACTTGGGCGATGTCGGCAATCGACAGATGTTTCGCCTTGAGCAGCTTAAGCGTTGAAATCTCATGCGGTGACCATGGAGGGGCGAAACTTGCTTCACGTGAAACATCCCCGCTCATGGTCAATGCACCTGCACCGACGTATCGGTGCGCCGCAGGAATGCTGGGATATCGAGCAGGTCTTCGCCCTCGATCACACGCTCCGGCTCGATCGCCACGGGGCCAGGATCGCTTCCACCTGGGCAACCTGCGCCTGTCGCTGCTCCGGCGGTAAGGGCTTGTCCTCGACTGCCGCCCTGCTCGCCTTCCACAACCCCACCTTGATCTTCATCCGCCGCTGATACTCCAGGCTCACCGTCTCTGCGATCTCCCGCGGCATCGGCGGTCGCATACCCCACTTGTGGGTATTCTTGATCGTCTCGAATGCCTGGGTCAGCAGGTCCGCCGGCAGGTGCCGCAGCGCCGATTCCAGGGCCGGCGTGAACGTCTGTTCGATGTTGATCATGCTGATGCCGAACGTCCGACACCACTGCACCATCCGGGCGATCTCCACCGTCATGTGCTTCCGGTCCGCCGGCAGCAAGGCCGCTGTGATCGCCCGCGTCGCGGCGGGGATCAGCGCCGCCTTCTCCGCCGAGATCCACTGCGTCGGCGTCTCCGCGAACGCGATAGCCCATCCCGCGCAGGACCGCAGCGCTATCCTGTCGGCCCTGTGTTGCTGGGTCAGGTCTGTTCCCGCCACGATTGCCTCCTCGGGCTTGTGCGAATTCGTTCTCGAGGGCGCACCAATTGGCCCAGGTGGTGCGCCAATCCTTGGGGGCCTTGGCTGCGTCTCGGCGCGTGCTGCCCCTGCCCGTGGTCCAGTAGACCCGGAACTTCAGGGCCGCCGAGGCGAGCCGGTCGCCGGTCAGGTTGATCGATGCCGCCGCGGCGATGTCGAGCTGGTCAGGCACCCAGTCGGCCGGCAGGCGGGCCTTGGGCGCGCGCTTGACCGTCGGCTTGGCCGCCCGCTCCGCCTGGGGTGGCGGCGCGGCCGGCGCCGCACCCGCGACCGAAGGGAGCGGGGGTGCCGGTGCAGGCGCCGGAGCCGGAATGTCGATCCTATTGCCCTTGGCATCGTCATTCTGTGCCGATAGCTCGCCCGTGCCATGGGGCGGGCCATTCGCATGCGATGGCGATGCTACGGCAGGCCTTTGCGCCATAGCATCGCCATCGCCTGCGGATAGCATCGCCATAGCATTCGTAAGCCATGCCCATGCGTCGGCGTGCTTATTGCCCATGGCATGCAACTGCCTGACGACGCTTCCGAAAACCGGGCTAGACCTCGGTATGGCCTTGGCCAAAGTCAGGGCAGCCTGCCAGTGGTTCCGGACCGTCGGCGGGTCGTTGGTCAGTTGCGCTGGGATGTGCGTCCAGCCGTTCTCGTCGCGCACGATGTAGCCCATGCCCGATAGCACGCCGATGGCATGCTCGACGGCTTCCCGAGGCCATCCGAGGTCGCCCTCGATGTACCCGGTGGGCAGGCGCATAGCCCCGATCAGGTTGCGGTGATGGCTGGTGCGAAAGAAGAACGCGAGCTCGCGCGGCCGCCCGTCGAGGCGGCGGGTCGGTTCCTCCGTCCAGAACGATGATTCGATCTTGCCGTAGCCGCTCATGCTGGCGCCTCCATTGCGAGAGCTGGAGCGCTGTGCGGCGCCAAAGCGAGGCTCTCGATCAAACGATTGTTTTTCTTTTGGTTCTCGTCAGCGGTGATAATTTGCAGGTTCCAGGGCACGTGCAGCCCGCATACCCTCGGGTGGCAGAGCGGAACGATATGATCGACGTGATGGACGACGTTGGTCGAGGCCGTGATCAGCCTGGCGCGCTCGTAAATTCGACTAATCTGCTGCTGATCTGCCCAGCTCGGCATGGCTGCCCGGCGACGCGCGCGAAGGATCCTGCGGATAGCGGCTATTTTGTTCGCGTTGCGGACTTTGTAGGAAAGCCAATAAGTCCTGCGATACGCCCTTCGGCGCTCTGCGTTTCTTTCGCGCCACGCTGCAAAGGTGGCTCGTAGCTTCTGTCGGTTGTTCTTGCAGTAAATGCGGCGCGCTGCCTTGACCTTCTCAAGATTGCGTGCACGGTAGCTCTTCGCGCATGCCGTCGCCCAGCCTGGGTTGCGTTGCCGATACTGCCGTGATGCTACTCGATAGATTTCCGGCTTAACCGCCCTGTAGGCCTGATTGATGATCTTTTCACAAGCAAGGCATGCTCTCGTCGAATTGCGCCGCGGCGCAATATGACCTCGCTTGCAGGGTTTTCCGGTGAAGTACGTTGCGCTCATCGTGAACCTGCCGCCTTCTTCATCGGCTTCCCATAGTGCTTGTTAGCCAGGTTGGTGACGTACTGGCGGTCGAAGTCGTTTGTGATGTCCTTAAGCACGAACACGATGACGCCGTGCTCGTGGTAGGCGCGCTGGGCCATGTGCTTCACCTGCTCCGGGCTCAGCGGATTCCGGGGCGCGTTGCGCAGGCTGGTGCGCATGGGGATGTCGGTCATGCGGGCACCCCGCCATCCCCGCCCAGCTCGGCAAAGATTTCCTCAAACGGCGCTTCGTATCCGAGGTAGCGAAGCTGCTGAAGGCGCCGCTTGAAGTCAGCGAGGGTCACATCGCGGAAGGTCGCGCCGTGGTGCTCGATGTGCGACACGCGCTCATGGTCGGTGATGTGCGTCGTGTAGCCGCCCTTCACGTCCGCATAGCAGTAGAGATCGCAGCCAGGGTGCTGCCAACGGCAGTAGCTCATGCCGCATTCCCCGGCGTCGGCGCCTGCCATACCGGCTTGACCGACATAGACTTGTGCTGCTGCGTCTCCATCACCTGCTCCAGGTCCCCTGTCTTGAATTCCTGTAGGCGTAGCTTCCCGCCTTCATCGCCTGTGCAGAGCACGACGGCGGTTGTTGGCCCCAGGCCACGCACCACCAGCATGTTCGGGCCGGCGCCCTTGGCGCGCACGACGGCGCCGCGGGCGAAGCCCAGCGAGGGGATTGCGGTCACGCTCATGCCGCCTGCCTCTTGGCCTTAGGTTTCGCCGCCGGCCGTGCTGCATCGGCCATGATCGCGCCGACGCAGGCCTTCATCTTGGCCACCGACACGGCGTTGCCGATTTGCTTGATCTTCTCCGTCTTGGTGCCAGCGAATTCGTACCGAGCCTCTTCGCTGTTGAAGCCCATCGCCGCTGCCAGCTCGTGCGGCTCGAGCATGCGGAACAGGATGTCGTAGCCGTCCACACCTTCGACCAGGTCTACATGACCCGTGGCCGCAATCGTCGGTGCCGGGTTGGCGATGTCGTGGACGCGCGGCGCCTGGCCGGGACGCTCGCCATGCTGGGCGGTGATGAAAGACAACTCGCCACGATTGGCGCCCGTCACGGCCGGTAACGGCTCATCCGGCCCGCGCACCCGGTCGCTCGTATCGTGATGTGTCACCGGCATGACCATGGCGAACTCGCCGCCCTTGGCTGTCGTCATCGTGGGTAAGGGCTGCTCAACGTCGCGTGGGTCTGGGCCGCCATTGCTGTTCGTGACCGGCACCACCATCCCGAACCGGCCTTTGCTGGTCACAGTGTCCAGCGGCACCTCGGCGCTCTTGCACGTCTCACCGGATCCGCTGCCGTAGTAGGGCGCGATCAGCACGTGACTCTGCTTGGCGACCTGCGTCGGTGTGGGCTCGTCGACCGCTCTCGGTGCGCCACCAGCGTGCCGGGAGAGGACGAAGGGCTCAACGAGCATGGGCCGTGCGCAGCCTGGGCGCCTGTCAGTCCCTGCGCCGCCTGTCGTAATCGTGGGGAGCGGATCACCTTCGCCACGCGGCGCGCCGGAGCTGTGCTGCGACAGAATCACCGCATCCGCTTTCCAGACCCCGCCCTTGGTGTCCAGCGTCGGCACTGGTGCACTCGATGCGCCAACGGCCTTGTTGCCCTTGCGGCCGTTTAGGATCAGCGGCTCGGCCACAGCGATCCGGCTGTCCGTCGCGGTCAGTGTCGGTGCAGGCTCGTCAACGCTGCGCGGCGCCGGTCCGCCGGTGTGCTGACGCGTCGAGAGGATGATCGGCTGTGCTAGCGCGATATGCCCTCCGCCCTTGTTGCCCCCGGTGCAGATCGTCGGCAACGGCCCGTCCACGCTCTGGGCGCTCATGTGGTTGCGCAGGATGACCAGGAACGGCTCGGGCCAGTTGAACTTGACCGCGCCGGCATGGATGCGCGCCAGCGTCTTCGGAGACAGCGGCTTCTTGCGGTTGAAGATCGACTTGCCACGGATGTCCCAGTCGATGATTTCCCGTGCTGCGCGCCAGGGCTTCGCCGTCGGGAAGAGCGCCAGGTTTTGCCCGGGCTTCTTCATATGCGTCGCGACCGGCCATTGCAGCGGTCTGCCATCGTTGCGCGCCATCAGGATGAAGCGCTGCCGGGTCGTGGCGTCGCCGTAGTCGGCCGCGTTGAGCTTCCGCCACTCGGGCTCGTAGCCCAGCTTGCGGATGACGTCGACCCAGGCTTTGAAGTATTCGCCCTTGCGCGCCTTGATCGGCTTGCCCGACCGCGCATCGACCGGGCCCCAGCCGATGAACTCCCAGACGTTCTCGATGATCATCCGCTTGACCCGAAGCTCGGTCAGCCAGGTGATGATGTGCCAGGGGTCGCTGCGCTGCTGGTCGCTGGTCGGCTTGCCGCCGCGCGCCACGCTGTGATGCGTGCAGGTCGGGCTTGCCATCAGCAGGTCGAGATAGCCCTCGGGCACCACCTGGTGCGGGCGCACGGTCGCGATGTCCTGGCAGTAATGCCGGGCCTCGGGGTGGTTGCGCTTGTGCGTCTCGATCGCCACGTCCCAGTGGTTGAGGCAGACCAGCTCCATCTCCAGCCCGAGATCCGCCAGCGCCCGCGCGCAGCCGGTTGAGGAGCCGCCGGCACCGCAGAGCAGATCGGCAACGAGATACTTACGACCCACTAAACCTTCTCCCCCACCTGGCAATTCTCCTCACGCGCGATCTTCTGCGCCATCAGCACGGCTGACCGGGCCAACGACCCCGGCTTGAACCACTCCGCCATCTCGTCGAGCGTGTGCCCGTCCTGCAGATGACGGGATAGGGTTTCGCCTATGTCATCGGCGTATCGGTGGAGGCTTGAGCCCCATTTGCCGGCGTGTTTTGTCGGTCGCAGGAATATCTCACCGGGTGCGCCGTCGTCGGGATGGAAGCCGACACGGATATAGATCGAGCGCCACTCCGTGCGGTCCAGGCTCGGCTGCCACATGAACTTTTCGGCAATCGCCGGCCGGCGAGACGGCAGCAACCTCCTCTTGGGCGGCATGCTCCCGGTGCCTGAGGCTGGCTGTTGAGGATGAAGGGTGTCGGTCATGCCAACACCTGACCTTGGGTTCCAGGGTTAGCGATGAACATGTCGCCCTGACGCTGAGCTTGTTCGATGCGCCGACAGGCTGTGTCGAAGTAGAGCTTCTCGATCTCGATGCCGATGAAGCGATAGCCCATCGTGACGGCGGCAACGCCTGTGCTGCCGGCGCCCATGTAGGGGTCGGCGATTACCCCCCCCCGAGCGATTCGAGCTTGCTCGATGCACCAGCGCATGAGCGGCAGCGGCTTCTGGGTTGGGTGAACGCGGGATTGCCCGGCGGTCACCTCGTCGCGCGCCTGCGATCCGACACAGACGCCATCCCACAGCAGACGATAGATGCGCATCGGGCGGGGCGGATCATCGTTGATCCACGCTGCCTCACCGTCGCCTTGATCGCGTATCTTGCCGGTCGGCACCTTGTCCCAAACCAACGACGTGCCGGCAGGCAGGCGGTGCCCGAACCGATGAGCGCCCCAGAGCAACACCCGCGGCGCCAGCGCCAGCAACGGCGCAGGATCAAACGGCTTGTCATCACCAACGATCTCATCAGGCCAGACAGTCGCAAGGCCCGTGCTGTGCAGAGCCCCAGAGCTCCGCGCCTTTGCCGCATTCGTCGAGGCGCGCGAACCGCAACGGGGCGGCGTCACAGCGCGGATGCCTCCGGCGTGTACGACGTTCGTATTCTGCCGCTGCCCATACGGCGGATCGCTCACCACCGCATCGATGCCTGTGATCTGCGGGATGATCTCCCGGCAATCCCCCAGGTACAGCGTGGCGTTGCCGATGATGACGGGCTGGGTCATGCCATCACCCACCGGTCGCGCGCCACTCGCCTGCCCGCGCCGCGCTGCAGCGTCTGCCTGATCTTCGCCCGATAGTTCGGGTTCCGTCGGGCCTTCGGGTGCTCGGACAGCGCGCGATAGAGATCCTGCACCGGCACCGGGCCGTGATACCGGCGCAGCACCTGCGCCACCGCCTCGCGCCAAGTCGGTTCCAACGCTTCGATCAGTACGCCCCGCGGGATGCGCAGCGGCACGAAATGCCCGGCGATGCCGCAGTAGGCGAGCACGTCGGCATCGTCCATGCCGTAGGCGGCCAGCACGACCGGCGCGCCGCTGTTCGCCACCTCACCTTTCTTGGTGGTGCAGAGCGATCCGTCCGGCTTGTGAAAGATCAGCCTGTTCTGAAGGAACAGGAGCGCCGTTGCTCCGCTCCACACTTCGCGGAACCATGCCGTCTCGGTGCGCGCATGCACGAGGGCCGTCCCGTGCCCGTGCTCTCGCATCTTCGCCAGCCAGAGGCCGACCACGTAGCGGTTGAACGGCGGATTCAGCCAGACCCGCCCGAACCAGGGCTGGGCAAGTCCGTCGTCCTTCTCGGTCAGCGTCACCCGGGCGCAGTCCCAGGGCCGGGGATCGTTACCGCACGGATCGAGGTCGAACACGCCCAACGGATCGAGGATGTGTCGCGGGGTGATATGCACCTGGCTGGCGCCGACGGTCTTTTGATGGGAGCCGAGGGTCACGCGCGCCTCGCCTGCATTTGACGCCAGCGCTTCCACGGTGCTCCCGGTGCACGGTCTAACTTCGGCGGGTTGCTGCGGAGCATCCCCATGCGCGCATTCGACATCTGCTCGTTGCTGCTCAAGCCACACGCCCCTCGCCCATCGCAGTACCAGTGCATCACCCAGGGCTTGCGCTTGCCGCCGCAGATCGAGACGCCGACGCCCCAGTCGTACTGAACGCCACCGCATCGCCAGCACCGACGACGAGCGCGCCCTTCGCAGTCAGCTCCGTTGCGCCATGAGCGGTGCGCGACATAGGTGCCCCGATCCAGCTCGGCCGAGATGTTGCGCCGGGTCACGCGTAATCCCCCGGGCGCTCGAGCGACTTCCGACAGGGAGCGGCAAACTTCTCCGTCTCATTGCCCCAGGCGTCCCAGCCCGGCCGCGATGTCCGGGCGAACAGCTCGCACCGTGGATCGGTCGGGAACATCCGCTCCAGGTTTTCGTGCATCTCATCGGGCTTCCGGCTGTGCTCCCGCACCGGGGCCACAATCAGGTTGCGTACGTTCTTGGCTCGCGGCTTCGGCTCGCCGATTGTGCCGACGAGGAAGAATTCAGAGGCGCAGCGGAACAGGTAACCGGTGCCGAATGCCCACTTCTCGCCTGTACTCGACTGCTTCGCCCACGATCCAGCCGTCTTGTAGCGAAAGCCCCAGGCCTTCATCACAGAGAGGGCCTTATCGAGCATCGGCTGCACGGCCCACATGACCAGCATGCAGTCCGGCCCAGCCAACTGGTTGACCGGCAGGGCCTCGATCTCGGCCGTCGTCATCAGGCGATAGTGCTTGCTCGCCGACTTGTGCTGGTTGTGCTCGCCCCAGGTGCGGAAGCGCCAAGGCGGATCGGCCAAGATCACGCGATAGCGGAGAGGCGTCAGGCCATCGAACGGCCAGGGCTGTGCCGGCGCCGTCATGCCACCACCCGCTCCGGGCTCTCGCCCATTGCCCCGTTCCGCAGCTCAAGCAAATCCTGCCGTGCCAGCCAGGCGGTGAGCAGCGCTGCTCTGTCCCCTCGCTTCTTCGCCGCCCTTAGGGACTCGTGCTCTTTGTGGATCAGGGAGGTGAAGACGGAGGGATCGTCAGCACCCGGCCCAGGCTTTTGGGTTTCGAGGGTCAAGACTCGTCCCCCTTCGCCATGATGCTGAGGCCGAGCCAGATGCAGGCGGCACCCAGGCACAACATGATGCCCGGCGGCGTATGAGCGATCATGCCGGCGGCGGCCCACACGTTCGCGATGATCAGGCGGGCGCTTGACTTCGTCATCGCCCCGCCCTCCGCCTGCGGCCCTTGCTCAGCGCCTGCAGCTTCTTCCGCGCCGCTGCCCGTACCTCTTCAGCCAGGCGTCGGTGCGTGGCCTTGTAGATCCGCTCGTCGAGACGGCGGCGCTGTCCGAAGTTGCCTTTGACACCCAGGCTGTCGCGTCTCTGCTTGAGCGCTGCGATCTCGGGATAGTCCCGGGAACCTTTACGGGTTGAGCGGGGTTTATGGCGTTGCGGGGTCATGCGCATGTGATGTCTCCCTGAACACGAGGCGAATGCCCGAGCGCCCAAGCATCGCGACGGAACTGATGCAGGGCGTCCGCCTCTACCGTGTCGAAGGTCCAGTTCTTCAGGCCGAGCGCCTCGTAAAGATTGAAGGCTGCGTAGGCGCCGGCGGTGCTGTCGCGGCGGCAGCCATGCGCCCAAAGGACCGCGTGAATGAGCTTCTCGGCCTGCTCGCGACTAAAGAACCGCTCATCGTCACGGTAACTGCCGCCTGGCTCCTCGCCCTTGTCGAGCAGCGCCTTGACATCGTCGACCATGAAGTGATTGAGCAGCGACCAGCTCATGCGTCACCCCTCTTGGCCTTCGCCAGCATCTTGGCCGCATGCTCTTTAAGGCCGTCGCCGATCATGCTGAGCATCCCCGCAACCTCGGCGGCGATCTCTGCCTTGCCGCGTGTCGGGTGCGCCGCACGCGTGTAGTCGGCTTCGAGGTGGTCGATGATGGCGCTCTGCAGCACCAGCGATATGTCGGCGGCTTCGCAGGGCTTCGATGTCTTCGCGCATTCAACCTCAGCGAAGGCGATCACGCGGCGGCCGATAGCGGCCAGCTCTGCGGAGAACGCCTCGGTGTAGCGTTCGCCGCTCATGCCGCCAGCCCTCGGTGGAAGACATCAGAGCAGGACCGCATCAGCTCGGGATCGCCGTCGGTCAGGCAGATCACGAAGCTCTGCTTCTCGCGCAGATAGACCTGCGCCCGCTCCGGGTCACGCTCGCTCAGCGATTTGCAGTTGTCGTAGATGTCGGCGAGCTTGATCGTCTTCGCCTCTTTCGGCGCCGGGATGAGCCGCTGATATTCCAGCTTCAGGCGCGCATCTCGGGAAATGCGATGATCGCCCCCGTAGGCCTTGGTCACCCACGCGACCAGGCCCGCGACCTCGTCGCCGAATTCACGCACCAGCGTTTCGTGCGTGACCTTGGTGTCCTCGACCAGCGTGCAGCCGAGCGCCGTGGCGAGCTCCATGGGCACCATCATCGAGACGCGCGCCCAGCCGATCAGCGGCGAGGTGTAGTTGCTCAGCAGGTATTCCTGCCACTCGCGCGAGGCCACGTTCATCGCGCCAGGCGGCCGGCCAGCGCGCTTCTTGCCATCGGCCGGCATCGGCACCACGGCGAGCGGGTTGGCGGGATCTGCCTCGGCGCCGGGAAACAGCGCCAGCTGCGTCTTGATCTGATGCGGGTCGGGCTCGAAGGTCGGCACGGTGATCGTGCCCTCGGGTTTCTTCGCGCGGCCGGCGTCCTCGGCCATGCGCCGCGCCTGCGCGCGCGCATCGGCCTGCGCCTGGGCGACCTCGGCCACCTGCCGATCCGCCCAACCCGGTTCACCCATCTTCGGCTCACGCTCAGCCACCGAATATCACCCCAATATTTAATTCAGTCGCGCCGCTCGACCACGATCTCAACGCTGCGCTTGAACATCATCGACAGGTCGCTGCCGTAACTCGCGTTCACCTGATCGGCGTGGAAGCGCGTCGGCGCGCTGAGACGAACAAACCGCGCATCGACGCTCGCCACGCTCAGCGCCTCAAACCACGAGCGATAGAGCACATCCCCGAAGCGCTTTTGCAGCTTGGGCTGCTGCTCGAACCACCAGCGCTCCACATCCGCTCGTCCGTTGCCTCGCATGCCCTCCGCCAGGGCCTCGCCCGCCGGGGCTGGCGGTGCCTGTCGCTCACTGCTCGCGCGCGCGAAGGTTCTTTGATGGTTCAATGACGGATCATCCATATGCCCCGCCACAGTTGACACCGGGGGGGCGTCAGCCTGACGGGGGGGTGCGTCACGGGTGGCACCGGGGGGCGTCAGGCTGGCACCGGGTTTTGACGGGGGGGCTGGTGTCAATCTGACGGAAGGCGTCAATCTGGCACCTCCCGCAGGCTTGGCGGGGGGGCGCGTCCGCGCCAGCGCATCGGGCGGCGCCAGGAGAAAGAACGCATCGCGGTCCCGGCCGCCCGTGCCCTTGATGTACCGCGGCTCGCGCCGGATGAACCGCTCCTCGATCAGATAAGCGATGTTGCGCTGCACCGTACGCTCGCTCTGCTCGGTCATGTGCTGCAGCCGCGCGTTGCCGGGCCAGCAGCAGCCGTCCTCGTCGGCGAAGTTGGCCAGCGCCACCAGCACCTGCTTGGCACCGGGATCGCCAATGGTCATCGACCACGCCCAGGTCATCGCCTCAACGCTCATTCGTGCGGCCACTCCCGATGCAGCTGGCCGTCGAGCAGCGCGCCGGCCTCGGCCTTGTCGACGCGGCGCATGTAGACATCGCCGATACGGTAGTGGCCATCGTTCTCGCGATCGGCGCAGACGTGGCGCACCAGGCCGCGGCGCATATCGCCACCGAGATCGCCGCCGGCGACGACGCGCGTCTCGGTCCAGCCGCCCCATTGCTTGAAGAAAAACGCCACGCCGGCCTCGGCGCACTGGTCGCGCAGCGAGCGCGCCCAGGCCGGGTGCATCGGCCGAGCGCCATCGCCGCTCTCGCCGCCGGTGATCACCCAGTCCAGCCACTCGCCCGGCTGCATGTCGGGCGGCCCGGTCAGGGCGTTCTCGCAAAGGACGTTGTCGCCGACCTTCTCGCCGGTCGGGATCATGGTCAGGTCGATCGGCCCGATCAGGGGCTCCGCCGAGATGAACCGGACCGCCGCAGGCGTCTTCAGCAGGTGCGGGATACGCTCGTCGGCGGCATCCTGGTTTTCGGTTGAGACGCCCAGCCAGACGTTCGGCAAAGGCGCGTGATGCACAACGGCGGATTTCGCATCGACCGATGCCGAGGTTCGGTCCGGCACGAGGACGTCGATAGCCTCGCTGACTCGCGCCTGCCATGCCTTGACGTTCGGGGCTGGGTGCTCCGCGGCGAAGTACGCCCGCATCCTATCCGCCCGCTTCGTCAGGATCTGGAACGTGTGTTGCGGGGCCAGGGCCATGACGGCGAACACCTTGTCGATGTCCTCGTCGCTCAGCTTCTCGTGGAACAGGTCCGAGGTGCTGTTGACGAAGATGCGTGAGGGCCTGCCTTCGGCCTTCGCCTTCTTCGATCCTTTCCAGCGCAGGGGCCAGTCGAGTTGATCGGGGATAAGCGCGACCTTGCCCGTCCACCGGGGCTCAAGGCCTTTCGATGTGGCGAAGCCGGCACCCCACATGGGCTTGCCTGTCTGCGGATTCCGGCCCGAGAACCGGGCGGCCATCTGCTCGGCATAGCAGTGCCGGCAGCCTTCGCTGATCCTGGTGCAGCCCCGCACCGGGTTCCAGGTGGCGTCGGTCCACTCTATGGTGGTACCTTGGCTCACGACACCACCCCGCAAATCTGGCGCGACCGGCAGGACTCGAACCTGCAGCCTCCGGGTCCGGAACCCGGCGATCTATCCGGTTGAGCTACGGTCGCAAGAGGTGAGTGCGGGCCGGGCTGATTACCGGCCGTCGTGTCGATAGGCGTGGACTGACGCCTCGTTTTAGAGGTCCGGCATAGGGGAGCGGCAGGATTTGAACCTGCGACCCCCGCAGCAGAAAGCGGTGCTCTACCAGACTGAGCTACGCTCCTTGCACCCTGGCCGGCTCTCGACACGCTGATTACGGGGCGCGTCCCCGTCGCCGCACTCATAAACATTTTCAGGTATCCAGCGCCCTGCGATACATCTCGAGCAGTTCGTCCTGCTCTCGCCTGTCGGCTACTTCCATCTTTCGCAGACGGATGAGCTGCCGCATGATCTTGGTATCGAAGCCATTGCCCTTGGCTTCGGCGAAGACCTCGCGGATGTCGGCTGCGAGTTCGGCCTTCTCCGCTTCCAGCCGTTCGATGCGCTCGACGAAGGAGCGCAGGCGATCAGCAGCGACAACGCCCGTGCTGTTGTGGCCTGGGCCGGCGGTTTCGGTTGCGGGTTCGCTCATAGCGCGTACACCGCTTTCTGCTCGCCCTCGCCTGCCAACACACGGGAAGCCAGTGCGGCGACGCGTTCTTCCTGCTCCTTGCGGTCCTCGTCACCGGGCGGTTCGGCCATCGCCTCGAGGATTTCGACAGCCTGCCTGTGGCAGTCGGCAACGGTCGGTGCGCAGGCATCGCAGAGCGTCGGGCCGTCCCCGCAGCGATGTCCCAGCTCGCCGAAGAACAGGATCTTGGAACAGCCCTCGCAGGTTGCGGCCAGCTCACCGCCGAACCGCTCCAGGAGCGCGGCGCTCAAACCTTCGATTTCGGCCAGGGCCTTGCGGAACGGCGCCATAGCCGCGCTGATCGCCGCGCCGGCCTTGCCGAGCGCCTCAAGCTGCTCTTGCAACTGCTGGCGCTCCTGATCGGTGATCTTCGGTGCGGTTTCGGTATCAGCCACGATGCCCCCTCTTGATCGGCGTTATGCGGTCTAGCCGATGACGACGCCGCGCCAGGCGTGCAGCACTTGGGTGTATTCTTCGGTCTGAAATTCTTTGCCCGTCTCGTCGCTTATCTCGGTCCGGGCAGGCTTGATGTTTTCCTCGCGCGGGAGGTCGACATGCTCGACCTGGTCGATCGAGTAACGGACGGTCGGGCCATAACATCCATACTCGGGCGAGCGGAAGATGACGGGCTCGCTCGGGTCGAACGCCTTCAGCTTCTCGACGAGCTGTCCGACCGTCATGGTCCGCGCCGTTCGTTCGCTCCGCTCGTAGAATGTGTTGGCCATCAGCGCGTGACTCCTGTGGCATCGAGCCTCGCCTTCGGCAGGAGCCGGGCGTCCTCGTAGCCGTGGGGATGGATGGCAGACAGCCGGCGAGCGAACTCGCGATTGCTGGCGTCGGTCACGGGCGCCGCCTCGGTCACGGGCCGCCCCGGCTTCTTCTTCTGCCGCTCCGCGTTGAGCACCCACAGCCGGTCCCGCTGATAGGGCTCGCCACCCTCGGCGATGCTCACCTGGCCTGCGGTCTTCATGTTCCGCAGCGTGTAGAGCACGACGTACTTTGAGAGGCGCGTGACGGTGACGAGCTCGTGGACCTTCAGGCCGATCTCGCCTGTCTGCTCCAGGGCTTTGGCGATTTGCTCGCGTGCGGTGACGGCCGGGGCGATCATGCCAACACCTGCGGCGTAATGCCTTCAGGCGGCGCCAGCATGATGCTTTGAAGGCTCTCGCCGCCTTCCACGCGCGCCACGAACTCGTCGAACACAAAACGATTGCGCCAGATCATCTGGTACCAGACGCTCACCTGCTTGTTGGTGGCCGCCAGCGCGATCAGGTTCGGCGCGCGGGGATCGCTCGAACCCTCAAACCAGTTCTGTGCTGTTCGGGGGCAGACACCGCCATCGCGAGCGATGTCGGCGTATCGCGTGGCCTCGTCCGGATAGCCAAGCGACAGTGCCGCCCTGAATGACAGCGACCACCCTTCAGACCATCGGCCATTCAAGCTTCGGCGCCTCTGATGATGAGGGGTGCCGAAGGCGTCGATGAATTGCTCCACCTCTATACAATCCGCAAACCACTCGCCGCGCACACGGAACCGATCTAGGAAAGTGTGAATCTCGCGCTCCCTAACCTGATCGCCGTCGCAAGTCGCTATGATTCGAAGCTCGCCAGCCGCGCTTGTCTGCAGCGCCCTGAGGCGCGCATAGAGGTCGGTCGTGCTGCCGATCTTGATGGGTCCACCGTGACGCGCTTGAATGAAGTAGATCACCCGCGCCACCCCTCCGGCTCGTCGAGCTGGTTGACCATGCTCTTGTCCGCGTGCGCCCCACCCCTGCCGCCGAATTGCTGAAACGCTTCAAAGGCGGCGCTCATCGCGTGCGCGAGTCGGGGGTCAACACCTGGCTCGATGCCGGCCAGGCTCAGCCACGCCGCGGTGAAGTGCGGGAAGTGTTTCGAGCGGATCAGGCGGAAGGCGTAGAGATCGTCCGGGCCGTTCTGCCGATCGAGCCAGTTGCGCGCCGTGCGCAGCCCGCAGCCGCAGGCATTGGCGATCTTCTTCTCGGCGTGCCGCTCTTCACCGACATCCGCGCGCAGGGCATCGCTGCAGACCTTGGCGATCAGGTCCGTGCTCAGCTCTTCGGTGCGGATCTGGGCGGCGGCAGCGCTCATGCGCAATCACCTGCCGAATTCCGGCAACATGTTTCGGCACGATGGCTCTCGAAAACATCTTCGGCGGCTTTCGACCCTGCGATACCGCGACGCAGCGCGCTACCTTCATGCACATCGGAGTGACACCCACCCCGACCTGCAGGGAGGCGCAAAGTGCGGTACAATAGTCCGAGAGTAGCGCCGCCCCGCTCGACCACCCGGGAGGCTGGATGGTCGAACGAGGCGGAGCCCATCGGAGCGCCGGGAGAGAAAACGCCGCCGAAGTCGAGCCCGATGACCGGGATCAATTCATGCGAAGGAGATGCACGATGAAACGATTGGCTGTCCTGACGATCCTGCTGCTGCCGCTCGCGGCCTGCGCGCACCCACAGGCGAACGAACCGGCCTACCGCCAGGCGTTCAACGAGTGCGACTACGAATCCGCCAAGGCCACGGCCTCGGCTCTGAGCGTGGCTGATCGCGTCGCGAACCGGGTCGACCTCAACAAGCGCTGCATGGCCCTCAAGGGTTACTGAGCCTCGGTGGTCACGGAGCTGGAAATGGCGGATCTGATCGGAGCGGCCGGGGAGCATGCCCCGCTTGGGGCCTGGGCGGGTGTCGTATGACACGGCGCCCTGCTCGCTCAACATCACCGGCGGGACAGCGCGCAGCGTCATGCAACGCGCCTCGTCTGGGCCTGGGCATCGGCGCGCACGCCGACATAACCGGAGTCGACGACCCGCAGCACCCGGCCGTCATCTGCGGACAGGACCCACTTGCGCTTGGCGAACGGGATCAGCGCACGCGCCTGTCCTTCGCTGCCCTTCTCGCTCGGGTAGTTGCCGTCGAGGGAGATGAACCAACGGACGCGGGGCATCAGGCGGCCTCCCGATCTGATAGGCTGCAGCGGCAAACGCCATGGCTTGGGAGGGGTCGATGAAACAGCTTGCCTGCGCGGCGGCGGTGCTGCTCGTCACTGGCTGCTACGGCGCGACGCCGATCACGATCCGAGAGGATGCGCCGCGCCGAGAGGCGATCTTCGAGATGCCCTATCTCACCCTGGCCCGCTGCGCCGTGCGTGAATACGACACGATCAGCGATCCCTTCATGTTCGCCGTCACGACGGGCAAGATCCGGGAGTTCCCGGACGACGGCTATGCCGAGGTCATCATCGGCCAGCAATGGACGACGGCACTTGCCGAGTTCCGCCGCGTCGATGAAGGCCGCACCGCCGTGCGCCTGTACGTCAACCTGGCTATGGGCGGCGAGGAGCTGACGGCGCGCATGGATGGGGTACACAAGGACTGCGCCGAGGGGCGCCGCACAGGGAAGATCGGCCGTGGCTAAGAGGGCACGCATTAAGCGGCCCTCTGCGGTGCTGGCACAATGTCCGGCCGGAGCAGGTGCGGCGGGGTGCCGGTGAGGTTTGAGACGGCCTTTACGTGGCGAGGCGGAATGCGCTTCCACTGCGACACGGCTTGCGTCGTGACGCCGCAGGCGTCGGCAATCGCCGTTACGCCTTTCCTTTCACGAGCCAAGCGGAGGCCTTTGTCCATAGCCCCGCAAGGTAAGACAGTCTTACCATGATGTCAAATCAATCTGTCGGTGCCGGACGTAAGGCCGTCTTACATACTCCGGCTATGTCTAGGTATTCGCGAGAACATATCGCCGCGATGATCAGGGAGCGCCGAGAGGCGCGGAATGAGACGCAGCAGGATGTTGCGGACGCCCTGGGCAAGCGCGACAAAACCGTGATCGGCTGGGAAAAGGGCAAGTATTTTCCCAACGTCATGGAGTTCTTCGATCTTTTGGACCACCTCGGGATCCCTTACGAGATCGGCGACTCGAACATCGACGCTACCGTGCGGGCCGCCGTTCAGTTCGCGATCGAGGAGCTCGGGCACCCGGCGGGCGATCAGCTAAAGGCTGGTCTGGTCGAGATGGCTGTTCAGAACGGGCGCGAATTTCGGCGAAAACTCGAGGGGGATGACCCAGTTCCTCCACCACGAATCGAACCGTCTCCCAAAAAAGCCGGTCGCTGAAGCTACGTGCTTCCCCTCGGTGCGCGCGACTACGCTTCATTAACGCCTCCCCCTTTAGCCTGACCTGGCCCGCAAGGGCCGGTGGCTTGGTTATCCAGGGACGAGGGCTCAGGAACCTCGTTGTCCGGAGCGCCCCCCAGCGCTCCGACCCACCGATATTTACGCTATAGTTCTCCCAATGTTCCGCCACTTTCTCATGGCGTAGCACCCCCGTCAAAAGTCTTAAATTCTCTTAACTTTTACGGTACCGCGTGGGCCGAGTCGGCGGCGTGCGTTTTCGCACAGATATTATAGCTTGACCTTTACGTAAGACTATCTTACGTTGCTTCTCGTTCGATACCTCACGGGGGACGACGAGATGGCCGAGGCACAGACCAGCACGAACGGAATCCGCGAAGCCTTCCGGCCCATCGCACAGCGCATCGTCAACGCCGAGAACCGCTTTCTCGTCTTCGTGCGCGAAACCGCAACGCGGCGCGCCCTGCGGAATTCTGTTCGGCAATTTCCTGGTCGCGAAGTGGCGCAACCTCTCGGCGGCAGAGCGGGTCGGCTGCCACGGGATCATGACCTCAGCCGACATGCGCCACGGGCCGGTGCTCGTGACGATCTTCGATACCTGCCCGCCGGATGGCCTGGCTGCGATTGGCGCGCGCTCGAGGGCCGCCTGATGCGCTCGCCCGCTTCCCAGCATTGCAAGATCGTCGTCCAGTTGGATCAGGCCGCGCACATCAAGCTCGCGCAACTGGCTGAAGCCAGCGACCGCACCATCCGGGATCAGGCCCGCTTTCTGCTGAAGAAAGCTCTTGGCCTGCTGCCGGCCGAACCGGGGGAGGGCACCTGATGCGCGACCCCTCCCCCATCTTCGACGAAGTCTCCGACGACGGAGACGCCTATCACGCGAGCCTGTCCCGGGAACGGCGCTCGGCCGAGGGAATCATGGGCGACCGGATGGGCGTGCTGGTGATGATCTCACACGCACGCATCGAGACACGAGAAGACCTGGAGCAGGTGATCAGCGCCCTCAATGAGGCGTGGAAGAAACACGAGACGCTGAAGGCGCCCATCGCGCGCCAGCAAATTCAATCTTAATAGGGGATCGGAAGCAATGGCCCAGACCTGGCTCAAGGATGACAACGGCAACCGCTGCTCGGTCGAGTATTTCGGCTCGCGCGAAGCCGCCCAGGCGGCGCTCGATAGCCTGAAGAACTGCCGGGATTGCACGAACTGCTCCGGCTGCTCCGGCTGCTCCGACTGCTCCGACTGCTCCCGCTGCTCCCGCTGCTCCGGCTGCTCCGGCTGCTCCGGCTGCTCCGGCTGCTCCGGCTGCTCCGGCTGCTCCGACTGCTCCGACTGCTCCCGCTGCTCCGGCTGCTCCGACTGCTCCGACTGCTCCGACTGCTCCCGCTGCTCCGGCTGCTCCGACTGCTCCCGCTGCTCCGGCTGCTCCGACTGCTCCCGCTGCTCAAACGTCGCCTGGCTGGTCAACAGGCAGAACCTGAAGGGCGACCCGGACAGCGCAGCGCCGGCCGGGCCGCCGCCCGTCCCGGTCATCGAGAACATTCACCAGCGGATCCTTGAGGCTGTCACGGCGCCGGGCAATTCGCTCAAGATGAGCGACTGGCACACCTGCAGCACTACGCATTGCCGCGCCGGCTGGGTCGTGCATCTCGCCGGCGAGGCCGGGTACGCCCTGGAGCGCTTCCACAACACCGCGCTGGCCGCGCAGCTCATCTACCGGGAGAGCGGCGCACCCATCAACCCGTGCCGGTTCTACGACGGCAACGAAGACGCCATGGCCGACATGAAGCGGCTGGCCGAGGGCGGGGCGGCGTGATGCACGGCACCGCCACCATCCCCGACGACGTGCTCGACGTGCTCAGGCAGAGCAGGATCGACGGCACCACGCTGTACCTGCCCGGCGCGCAGCTCGAGCGCTCGCTCTATGAGCGGGTGAACAAGGTCATCGAAGGGCTGGGCGGGAAATGGAACCGCAAGCTCCGGGGCCACCTGTTCACCGTGGACCCGCGCACGCTCTACGGCCAGGCGGTCGAGAACGGATCGTATGTAGACCGGAAGAAGGTGCTGCAGTTCTTCGAGACACCGGCCGAGATCGCGCGCCAGATGGCGGAGCGGGCCAAGATCAAGAAGACCGACCTGATCCTCGAGCCCTCTGCCGGACACGGCGCACTGCTCGCCGCGATCGACCAGAATCACCCGGGCCCCTACATCACAGCGGTCGATGTGGATGATGAAAACTGCCGCGTGCTGCGCGAGCGCTTCCCGACCATCAACGTGGTCTGCGGCGACTTCCGCAAGTGGGCCCACAACGTCGGGCCGGAGCTGGACGTCATCCTGATGAACCCGCCCTTCCACGGCGGGCAGGACATCGAGCACGTCAAGGCCGCCTGGGAGCTGCTGCGCACCGGCGGCAGGCTCGTCGCCATCCTCGGTGAGGGCGCCTTCATCCAGCAGAACAAGCGGGCCAAGGCCTTCAGGCTCTGGCTTGAGGACATCCACGCCCAAGGCGAACGGCTGCCACCGGGGACCTTCAAGGAGAGCGGCACGAACGTAGCGGCCCGGATGATCTGGGCAACGAAGGGGGATGACTAGATGGCTCGCAAGATGAAGGCGGCCAAAGCGCTGCCGGTGAAACGCCGTCTCGCCACAGCGCTGCGCAACCTCCTCGCCCGCTGTCAGAACTCGCGCGAATTCACCGTCTACCCGGATGCCCAGGACAAGCGCGCGATCCGTGAGGGCTATGCCGCCCTCAACGCCTATGACGGGGTCCGCTGATGCCCAAGACGATCAGCTTTGAACAGAACATGTGGGGCCACGCCTTCCACGCCAGCAGCTTTACCAAGCTGCCTGAGCGTGACGGCTGGCTCAACCGGTGGCGCGACCGCCGCATCAGCGCGCGGCGCTTCTCGGTGCTGGTGCATTCCCGCGAATTCCCAGAGCCGGGCGACCTGATCCGCTACCCGGCCGCCAGCGGCGGCGTCGCAACAGCACAGGTTGAGCGCGTCGAGCAGATGCGCGACCCCGACGACATGTTCAAGCTCTTCCTGCTCAGGGATCGGAGCATCGATGAGCAGCACAACATGGTGTCGGCATGAGCACCGCCGAAATCATCCCCGTCGAGACGGCCTACTTCGAAGCCGCCAAGCGCACACGGCTGGTCGCCCGGATGCTCAAGGAGACCAAGAGGTTTACCGAGGCACTGACCCTCAATGCCGAAGCCAGGAGATTGGACGGCATAGGGTTCTGCATCCAGGCGAAGGCGGATGCACTGGCCAGGGCGGAGGCGAGGAACGCGAGCGCCCGGGACTTTGCGGCCGGTTGGCCCGAGGCGGTGTCGCCGTGATCACCCACACCCACGCGGAGAAGGCCCGCAGGCTGGTCGGCATCCTGCGCGACCCGACGAGATGGCCGCCCGGGTTCGTCTGGGACTATTCGCGCTACTTCGACAGCAAAGCGAACTGCGGCTGCGCCATGCCGCTCGCCGTGCACGCCGGCCTTGTCGAAGACGACGAGGTCCCTGAGATGGCCCGGGCCTTCAACATGGCGCCTGACTGGGCGACGACCATCTTCACACGCGCGCACTGCTATCTCGGCAAGCTCATCTCAGACGTTACGGCGGAGGATGTCGCGGGGCTGATCGAGAAGTGGCTCGGCGAACAAGAGGTGTCGCCATGAAACACCCCTGCGGCGATCCGGCCTGCAACCAGGACCGCGAAGCCAAGATGGTCGTGGTCAAGGAAGGCGCGCCCGATCCTGACCGGCCCGGCCGGGTCAAGGGCGCGGTGTTCTGCGACCCCTGCATCGCCCCGATCGTCAAGGCGCTCAATGATGCCGGGCTGGAGACAACCTGGTCGTGCTGCGGCCACGGCCATATGCCTGCCAGCATCGGTCTCAAGAGTGGCCAGCAGCTCGTCATCGCGCGCGACCGGGAAGAGCTGCAACTCATCCACGCCCTGTTCCCCAAGGACATCAACGGCAACCCCGGCACCGGCGACCGTGACCTGTGGGGTTGGTTCGGCCTGTCCTATGCCTCGTGGCTCACCCTGCCGCGCGTGCTGATGCACGCCATGCCCGAGAGGTGGCAGTGCATGATGGCCACTCTGCTCCACCAGTACGGCGATGCCTATCCCAACCAGCCAGACATCGGCACGCGCGTCCAGTGCACGGACAAGGGCGGCAAGCTGATCCCGACGCCGGAATGGCTGCTCAACTACCGGCACCCGGAGCAGGATCAGATTGACGCCTGCCGCGCTGCGCCGCAGAGCGAGGGCGCGCCATGAACGGCTCGGGTGTCGACATCTTCAAGCAGACCATTGCGGGCTACGACATCGCCACCCTGCTCCGGCTGATGCCGAAGGCGAAGCGCCCGGCCGGCGAGGCAATCCTCAAGCGCATCTGGGTCACATATGCAGGCCACGCTGCAGCCAACCACGCAACGATCGTGGGCGGGGGAGTGTGCGCCAGGATCGCCGAGGCGATCAGACCCACGCCTGCACCCGATGCCCTCCCCGAGATCCGCCACACCGACAAGATCGAGGTCAGGTCCATCTCGGATGAATTCGCCGAGGTTTCAGAGACGACCTGGCAGAAGCTCAAGGGCGAGCTGTTCCAGGCCGGGCTCGACGAGAACGACGTCAGGCTGATCGCACGCTCCCTGGCCAAGGGTGTGGGGGCGGTGCACGGCGGCGGGGCATCGCCCCGGTACGAATACCGGAAGGTGCAGGCCAATGGCTGAGGGCGCGCGGCACGTCGCCATCACCGCGGCAACGCCCGGCCCGGACGGCGCACGGCATGCCGTGTATCTCGCCTGGCGCGCAGCACCGATCACCAACCCCAAGAAATTCTGCATCACCCGCTCGCTCGACGGCGACGGGAACCAGATTGGCTGGCTGATCCGGCAGGGCGGAGAGAAGGGCGACATCCTGCACACCTACACCCGGGGCGACGAGCAGCTCGCCGACTGCATCCTCACCTGGGCCCTGCTCCGGGCCAACCCGCCCGAGGGCTGCATCGGGAAGGACGAGCTGCGCATCCTCAAGACGCTCGGGCCCGAGCACGGACACCGCGTCCTGTCGGACCTGGACGAGGCCGGCATACCCGTCAAGCCCGGCGTCGCCGGCTGTCTCGCCAGGGGCTGGGTGTGGTGCAGGCCGGCCGCCTACAGCCCGACCTATGCCTGGTACCGGCTGACCGAAGAGGGCGACAGGGTCGCCGAGAAGTTCTTTCCCAAGGGGTTCAGGACATGGCTGTGAAAGACGGCGGACCCGCATTCCCCACGCACGACTACCTCAAGAGCGGCGAACCCGGCATGACGCTGCGCGATTTCTTCGCTGTTCACCTGGCTGCGGCCGCACTGACGCGGGCCACCACCAGTGACAAGCTAGACCGCATCGCGGTCGTCGCCTACGCCGGCGCCGACGCGCTGATCGCCGAGCGGGAGAAGCGCTGATGTTCACCTGCTCCGCCCTCAGCATCCCCCTGCGCTCTGAGATCGAAGCCAGAGGCCCGGAGCGGGTGTTCGCCGAGGTCGTCCCGCCGCTGATCCGTAACGCCGCCACCTGCCGGAACCTGGCTGTGCGCATGCGCTCGATCGGCAATCACCTCGAGGCGAGGCGGTACGACAACGAGGCCAACATGTTCGAGGCGCGGGCCGTGATGGCGGGTGCGACATGACAATGAGAAAGGGCGGGGCAATGCAGAAGTTTCTCATGATCGCGGCACTCGGAGCCCTGGCGGCCTGCTCGGAGGCCGACGTGGCGTCGTCGAATATGTCGAAGGCCGCCGACCAGTTCGAGGTCGAGCGCCGGGTGATCTTTTACAACGGCATCACGGGCGAATACATGCTCGTGATTGAGGGGCGCTGCTCGCTCGGCAACCACGACAAAGGCGACCGACTGTCGGTCACCTGCAAGACCGGAGACAAGGATTACAAGAAGCACTTCCTCGGCCTGTCCGACAACGTCACCTTCTTCGTCGAGCAACTGCAGCCGAAGACCGTCAGCGCGTACCACTATCGCGTGATCTTCAAGCCGCAGGTCATCATCCCCGATATTGATTTCCGGGGCGACGCACGCGAGCTGGTGCGCTGATTTGATGACCCAGGCTGCCGCCCTCCCCTCCGATCAAGACCTGATCGCCTTCATCAAGACCAACCAGCCGGTGACGGCCGGGTTCCTGGCCTACCGCTTCAACGTCGAGCGCGAAGCGATGCGCGGCTTGCTGAGACGGCTGAGAGCCGAGCGGTTGCTCCACAGCGAGTCGGTGAAGGTCCGGGTGCCGAAGATCCATAGCTGGAAATATGTGACGGATTGGAGGGTGGCCTGATGCCGTTTGACGGAACCCTCAACGCCTGGGTCAGCGACATCGGCTTTTCGGGGCCGATGATCCGCGCCCTGCTGGACGATCTCAAGACGAATACGCGGCGCCTGGCCTGGGGCAAACCTGTCGGCCTCGACATCGACGACGAGGAGGCAGCCGAGCTGAGCCGCAAAGGCTGGAAGATCAGCGGGCCCGACGATACCGAGCATCGCATCGGCTGGCAGCCTTCGCGCTGGCAGCGCATTCACCGCGAGGTGCAGTCCGGGCGCCGGGTGATCCTCTGGGTGCGGGAGAACTTCGCCACGCCGTTCGCCCGGACGAAGAACGATCCGGGCGCGATCTATGCCGCTGACGCCGACGACTACCTGGGCCCGCTGCGCGGCCTGCACCGCTGGGGTGCCAAGGAAAAGGGCAAGTGGACGCCCTTCATCCATATGCCCCGCTACGTGTCGCGCCTCACGCTTGAGGTGACGGCGAGCAAGATCGAGCGGCTGCAGGCGATCAGCAATGAAGATGCGCGGGCCGAAGGTGTCGACTACTGGCCCGACTGTGAGAGGGCGCGCCGCGATCCGTTCCCGGCTCAGCGCTTTCGCGACCTGTGGGCATCGCTCCATGGCATGGAGAGCTGGGACGCAAATCCCGAAGTCGTCGCCCTCTCCTTCAAGGTCATCAAGCAGAACATCGACTCTCTGCCCAAGCAGGAGGCGGCCTAGATGAGCACACGACCGCGTCAACCTCGTCCCGAGACTCTCCAGAAGCAGGCCGACGCCTGGAACGCTAAGCATCCAGTCGGCACGCGGGTTGTAGTGACGAAGGACAATACCAGCGCCTTCATTCCCGGCACGACCACGAGCGAAGCCTACGTGATGGGCGGACATAGCGCCGTCATCCATATCGACACGATCAGCGGCTGTTACTTGCTCAGCCGTGTCACGGCCTGCCCCGCGCCGCAGGAGGCCGCCTGATGCCCGACGGCATGACCTACCGCCAGAGCCTGGAGCAGGCGATCAAGGCGCCGGTTCGCTTTGTGCCGGCACCGCAGCCCCCGGTCCAAGTCCCCGCACCACGCCACAAGGAAGCCGCCGCGGCCTTCGCCCGCGCTGCCGTCCTGGCCGCAGCCGCCGGTGACCCGATGATGGCCGCCTATTTGCGGGACCTGGCCATGAACAGGCGGATAGCCGCCAAGCAGAGGTCGGCATGACCGAGACGCGCGCATTCCCAACGGATGAAGCCCTGTCGGCGATCACCGGGGTTCTGGTTTCCATGCTTATCCGGTTATCACCCACAGACACAAGGAGTAGCCAATGACCGCGCAACCTCATGAGCCAAAGACCGGCAGTTACCAGGAATCCGGCCCGGCTATCGATGACCCGCCGACCTGCGCCGTCTGCGGCGAGCCGATGCCCGAGGGCGAAACGATGTTCAAGTTTCACGGCTACAGCGGGCCATGCCCGAAGCCGCCGCTGCCGCCCAAAGAGAAGAACCCGCAAGTCGGCCCCAACCCGGAGAGCCGTCAATCGCTTGCGGCCTACACCGCAACGGATGGCTATCGGTATTACCCGCGATACGTGTCGATCAACCTGTTGGGCACCGGCGAGGTCCAAATCTCTGTGCGAAGCGCGGAGCACGAGGGCCGAGAAGGTTCCTACGGGTTTGCGACGATGCCGGCGGCCACATTCAAGGCCATGTGCCGCGAAGCTCTCGCGAAGCTTGATCCCGGCCGCCCGGTCCCGCACCACGGCTCTGGGCCGGACAACCTCTAGTGACCGTGGGTCCCAACCGGATAGGCATGCTGGTTTCCAAGAGGGGCGTCGGCTGCATCTATGAGGTGCTCAACTGGATGTCGGGCGACAACCTGTTCACGCATCAACTGCCGCGGGTGAGTCGCGAGGCCGAGGCTGCGGCCGTAGCGTTCAACCCAGCCCTGCGACAGGCCGTAGAAGACGCCAAGCAGATTACGCCCGCCAATGCCGTTCTGTGGCGCGAGAGGTGGTTCGAGCGTTACGGCGAGACGATCACCCTGCCCCGCATGACCGAGGATCAGCACGAGCGGAAAGACTCGCATTCTGAACTCGCAGAGAAGGTCCACCCAGACAAGATCGCCGTCGTTGACCCGAAGGAGATCGGTTTATGAAACGCTTCCTCGAGATCGGCGTCGCGGTGATCGCCGCTATCGCCATCACCGCCTCATGGGAACGCTGGGACAGAGATGCGTTCGTCTCTAACCGCGTCGATGACCTGGTGTCGACGGAGCTGATGGAGATCGAGCGCTATGTCGACGAGTATGTCAGGCCCTCCTGGGTCAAGGCGCAGAGGCTGGGCAACCTGGCTCAGGCCCTCTGCGCTGACCGGACCGCCGCCACCCAGGTTGTGCGGGTGCAGGACGAACAGAGAGACATCGGGGCGGCGATCGAGCCGGTGTGTGGGCAATGACCGGGACTCTTTCCAGGCTGATCGGCCGGCTCCTTTGCTCTCTCAATTTCCACGCCGAGCAGATCGAGAAGCGTTTCGAGGCGGAAGGTGAGCACTCGATCTACGGGGTTGTCTGTCAGCGCTGCGACGCGCCGCGATGCACGGTCGGCGCTGTACGGCTGCGGGCGCCGCCGGCGCCGGGCAGCGACCGCGAGCGCCGGATGAAGCTGCAGCGGGCCGCGGCACGGGCTTGGCTCGAGGGCGAACTCCGTCGGCCGGCCGGCGACAGCTTCGTGTGGTGGGGCTGATGATCGTCACCGAAGAGCAGGCGCTCAAGATGCGCTGCTGCGGGCCGGAGGGGTGCGGCGACACCCGCTTCGCAGATTACAACGCTCTCAAGCGCGAGCGCTTCTGCTTCGGCTCGAAATGCATGGCCTGGTTCTGGTCGATCGACATGCGCCCGCCTGGGATGCGCGCCGACGAGCCAATCCCCGCGGCGGAGCGCGAAGGCGGGTGTCACTACGTCGAGAAGAGGCTCTAGCTATGCCTCTCCCTGCCCGCCACGGCCGCACCGAGCCCCGCCCCACGGTCAGGCCCCGCGAGGGCAACAGCCCGAGCTACTTAGCCTGGCTGCGCACGCTGCCCTGCCTGGTCACCGCCGCGGATCCTGGTGGCGATCCCCATCACCTGCTCCGGGCCTTCAACGAGGATGGTAAGCGCGCTGCTCGCGGGACAGGGCTGCGGACCGTGGACAGGTATGCCGTCCCGGTCTGCCGGTGGATTCACGACGCCGCACACCACGCCCCCGACGGAGACGATGAAGCCCTGTTCGCCTCTCTCGGCTTCGACGTCCGATCACTCACCTCCCGGCTGTGGTCGATGCGCTCATGGCCTGATCGGGATCAACGGGCCCGGGATCTGATCTTCAAGCTGCAGCAGGAAGCCCGGTTGAAGGTGAAAGGCTGGGCCTCGGTGCTGAGGGCGCTGCACGCCAAGCATGGGCCGAAGGCATGACGCTCAACATTCTTTCACGAAGCCAGACCTGGGACGAGGTCTGCCGCGATCTGAGCGGGGAGGTTCGTGCGACCACGACTGCCATCGGTGAGCGCAACGCCGAGTGCCGTGGCTGGGAGATCCAGAGCCAGAATAACTCACAACGAGCAAGAGAAGCCGAAGCCCGCGCCGAAACCGCCGAACGCCAGCGCGACGAAGCCTTGGCCCGGGAGGGGGAGTTGGAGGGTCACAACAAGGCACACAAGGCCGCCCACCTTGAGACGCAAGCCGAGGTAGATCGACTATCGAAGCTCGTCTATGTGCCGGGTGTTTGGCGTTGCGCGAAATGTAAACTCGTGCTCGTCAGCACGAACATGTACGCCGCCACGGGAACATTCTCCGCCAACAACGAGCCGCAGCAATGCTCGAATGGCTGCGGCCCCATGTGGCGGCACACGGAGCGCGACGCGGGCAACGAACTGGTGGACAAGCTTGAGGCCGCCGAAGCTCGCGCCACCGCCACCGAGGCCAAGGCCGAGGGGATGAGGGCAGTCGTGGAGGGCAAGATCGTTTTGGAGCGCGACGATTTCGAGAAGCTTCTCGCCGCCATGGAGACGTTCTTTGAGATTGCGCGCGAGGCCAAGATCAAGGTCAACAATATGCCGAACATCCGCGACTTCTATCAGCGAATGCACGCATTGCTCGCCGCCATCCCGACAGACGGTAAGGGCACCGAGCGATGAGAGCCCAATGGCCGCACATCCAGATCAACGCTCAGCTTGAAAAGATCGCCATGCTGCGTGCGGCGCTGGAGGGCGCGAAGTCTGCGCTTGAGCACTCTCTAAAATGGTGCGCGAAAAACTCTCTCTTGTGGAAAGACGAGACGGCGGCCGTTACCAAAATTGATGCCGCCCTCGCCTCCACCCCCGGAGAGGGCTGGGTGCCCGATGACGTGCGCCGCTTGGTTATCGCTGCGCGCACGGTCGCGTTCGCGGTGCAGCACGCTGGGGTGGACCCCGAAGCAGTCAAGGAACTGGACGCCGCCAGCGAGGCGTTCGCCTCTCGCGTGCCGTGGGAAGAGGAACCGCTCAATGAAGAATGACGCCGCCTACGGGCGCACCCCGCTCGGCCAGCTTATCCACGATATGGCTTTCGCCCGCCTGACGCCAAGGTGGATCGCCAGAAAGCACAAGATGCCGATTGCCGACGTGAGGAAGTATCTCGCGCTGCCGGCAATCAAGACGCTGATCCGCAAGAATACGAAGCGCAAACGGCTCACCAAGGCGGCAAAGAATACCGCCGCGCTGTCGAAGAGGGTTGGCCGCGCCCTCCTACAGAAGGGACGGTGAGGGGATGGCCTCTGATTGCCTCAAGCCCAAGAAGCACGTCCGCAAAGGCTGGCGCGATGGCATCGCCCCGGGCACCCCTGAATGGGAGAAGCGGCACCCCAATTGGATTTGCCGGTGCAGCGATACGAGCGTGGTCCCGCGTGGCGAACGCTGCCCGCATTGCGGCAAGACCGAAAGGGAACGCGCATGACCGCACAGGGGGAGAAGATGACGCCAATTCATTTGAGCGACCCAGTTCGAGGCGAGTTCACGCTTACAGAGCGCGATGAACTGGCGTTGCGTGCCGCCGCGCTTGGGTATCGCTGGATTGCTCCCGAGCCTGACAAGCTGCGTCTTCTGTTTTTGGGCCTTGTCGATCAAAACGCCGCCCTCACCGAAGCCGGGCGCGCAGCCCTCAAGGACCACCCCCGATGATAAGTGACGACACGCTGACGCTGCTGGACAATGACGAGTTGGCGCGGCTGGAGCGGGCATTGAACCCGGAACAGGTGCCCGAGGTTCAGGTCCGACAATTAGCCGCGCGCCTCATCGCAGAGGTCCGCCGTCACCGCCTCCCCTCCCAGGCTGGGGGCGATCTGGAAGCACGGGCGCGGGAATGGCTGAAAACTTACACGGGAACTCAATTCATCGACGGCTGGATGTCGGATCGAGTGCGCGCCAAAGCCCTCGCCCGCGAGTTCCGCGCAGTACAGCTTGCGGCTTACGAAGAGGCGAAGCACGAGGGGCGCCCATGATGCAATCGGCTGTCACCGAGCTCTGCCCTGTCCGCGGCCTCTCCGAATCAGAGGCCGCCACCTATCTGGGTATCAACCTCACCTGTTTCAGGAAAGGTGTGCGATCAGGAAGATGGCCCAGGGGTACAGGGTTAGAGGAAGACAGGTGGTCCGTGGAGGATCTGGACAGGGCGAGGAGGCGCGCAGCTTGAGCAAGAAAGGCTATCGCCAGAAGCCCTGGCTCTACATCGTCACCGACCCGGTGAAGGGCTGGCGGAACAAGATCGGCCGGCCGACATCGTTCGACCTCAATCTCGACCTTGATAGACCGAGCCGCTTCACCGTGCTCCTGCCCCCGGGCAGCCACACAGCCCCGCTCACCGAGGCCAGGCGCAGGAGGCGCAAGCTTTCCTTTGTCCTGCTCGTGCCCGCCCTCGGAACCTTCCGCTTCGACGGCGCGCCGCAAGAGACGATCACGCTGTCCGGCGCGGCGGCGCGCGACGAAGCGACCACGATCATCATCGACCTGATGACTTTCCAGTTCCGGCAGGCACGGCGCAAGCAACCCCAGAAGGCCGCAGCCTGATGCCCCGCACCCGGTCCTTCCAAGCCTCACGCGATGTCGCCGCAGGCTGCCAGCGCTGCCATGCCGGCAATCCCCAATGGAACGGACCCTCAGCCCAAGGCCTGGCTGCCCAGCACCACGACCGGACAGGCCACGAGACCTGGGTAAGGGTGGTGATGCACATCCGGTACGGGGTGGGGAAGCAGGCGAACAGCGCGGAGCCGAGGCTGCTGTGAACAGAGAGGATCGTCCACGACCCTGCGCGCCGCGCGGCCTCTCCCGCACTGAGGCGGCAGCCTACATCGGCGTCTCGCCCACGAAGTTTGACGAGATGGTGGCCGACGGCCGGATGCCGTCACCGAAGATGATCGACGCCCGCACGGTCTGGGACCGGCTCCGACTTGACGAATGCTTCGACGCCCTGCCTGATAAGGCCCAGGTTAACCCTTGGGATACGACTCTACGCGCCCATGAAGGTCAAAATGCCTGACGGCTCGGGCACTCTGGATTTGCGATACCTGATCCGGGACGTGGACCGGCATGGCAAAGAGCGCATCTATTTCCGGCGCAAGGGCAAACCGAAGATCGCGCTGAAGGCGCCGGCGGGAAGCCGGGCGTTCCTCGAGAAATACCGGCAGGCCCTGCACGGCGACATTGAGCCGCGCGTCACCATCGGCGCAGCGTCACCCGGCAGCCTGCGCCACCTGTGCCAGCTCTACTATGGCTCGGCCGAATACAAGGGCCTGTCCCCGCGCACGCGCCACGTCCGCAAGCTGATCCTCGACGGGCTGTGTCGCAAGCACGGCTCGAATCCGGTCGACCGGATGGAATCGAAGC
This sequence comes from Rhodospirillaceae bacterium, assembly GCA_022843945.1. Taxonomy (GTDB): domain Bacteria; phylum Pseudomonadota; class Alphaproteobacteria; order CACIAM-22H2; family CACIAM-22H2; genus VGEI01. The sequence goes on from JALHMR010000003.1 coordinate 151,089, forward strand.
ACGTCCGCACGCTGCGAGACGAGAAGGCCGAATTCCCCGAGGCGGCCAACGCCCGGCTGAAGCAGCTCCGCCAGGTCTTCAAATGGGCCGTCGAGGCCGAGCATATGAAGCGCAACCCGGCGCTGGACATTTCCTACATCCGCACAGGCTCGGACGGCTTCCACACCTGGTCGATCGAGGAGGTCCGCCAATACGAGAAGCGGCACGCGGTCGGCACCAAGGCCCGCCTCGCCCTCGATCTCCTGCTCTGCACCGGCGGCCGGCGCAGCGACGCCGTGCGCCTCGGGCCCCAGATGGAGCGAGCCAACGGCACCGAGATCCACTTCACCGAGGCCAAGGGCCGCACGCGCATGATCAAGCAGCGCGCCATCCCCATCCTGCAGCAGCTCCGCCAGTCGATCGACGCCGCGCCCTCGGGGCACCTTGCCTATCTCGTGACGCACTTCGGCAAGCCGTTCACCAGCAACGGATTCGGCAACTGGTTTCGGGACCGCTGCGACGAGGCGGGCCTGCCCCACTGCACCGCGCACGGACTGCGCAAGGCGGGCGCCACGATCGCCGCAGAGCGCGGTGCCACCGAGCACCAGTTGATGGCGATCTACGGCTGGGAGAGCACGAAGCAGGCGGCGATCTATACGAAGAAAGCGAACCGCGGGCGGCTCGTGCGCGCCGCGATGCATCTCATCGTGCCGGAACAGGAAGCGGACGAAAGTGTCCAACCTAAATCCGGGTTGGACAATTTTGCCGACTAACCGATTGAAATTGTTGGGCCGAGTTGGGCAATGGTGCCCAGGGCCGGAATTGAACCAGCGACACTGCGATTTTCAGTCGCATGCTCTACCAACTGAGCTACCTGGGCCCATCGCGATGTATGGGAGTCCTCACGGACGTGCCGCTTATAGAGAAATCACCCCGGCCTGTCCAGCCGCCCCGCGCCAGCGAAATCAACGCGTTAGCGTGTCATTTCCATCCCCGCCATCGGGGTCGTCCGGCGGCTCCTTCGTCGGGATGCGGTATTCCCCGCCTAGCCAGCGACGCAAGTCCTCGTCGGCACAGCGCTTCGAGCAGAACGGCTCGCTGCCGGCCACCGGTGGGCGGCCGCACACCGGGCACTTGCGCTTTCGCCGGCGTGGCTCGGGAAAGGGTACGAGCTTGTCGCTCATATGACCTCGACAATGGCAGCGGTGCGCGCCCGGGTGCGAATCATCTCGAACAGCCCTGCCCGGGTCCAGCCAAGCATCTGCACCGGCACGCGGTCCGGCGCCAGAGCCCGGCGCAGGGCCGTCTCGATCCGCCCGCGCGTGGTCTTGGCCGGGGTCTTGAGGAAATCAACGACGATCACGCCCCCCAGGTTTCGCAGGCGGACCTGCCTTCCGACCTCGACGGCCGCCTCCAGGTTGGTGCGCAGCATCGCCTCGGCGCCGCTGGTGCCGGCGGCGCTGTCGACGTCGATGGCGGTCAGCGCTGCCGTGGTCTCGATGGCCAGCCGCCCGCCCGAGGGCAGCGGCAGGACAGTGGTCTGGGCCGAGGCGAGGATGTCGCCGATGCCGTGCCGCGACAGCAGCGCCCCGTCGGCTTCGGTCTCGATGGCGGCCGACAGGCCGAGGCGGGCGGCGGCCTTCTCCGCCAGTCGCGCGGTCGCCGCATCGTCGAAGATGAAGCGCGGCGCCTGACCGAAGCGGCGCATCAGCCGCACCAAGCCGTCGCCGTCATCGAGCAGGCAGGCGGGCGGCGTGGCGCTCTTCAGCGCCGTCTCGATCTCACGCCAGCGCTCGCGTAGCGCCTCGGTCTCGGCGGCCAGCGCCGCGGACGCTGTCTCCACGGCCGCGGCTCGCACGATCAGGCCCTCGCCGGACTGCTTGGCCGCCGCGGCGGCCTCCTCGAGCTTGCGCCGGACCGCCTCGCCGGAGACGCGCCGCGACACCGAAACGCCCTTGCCGCCCGGGATGAGCACGACCAGCCGGCCTTCCAGGGCGAGGCGGCGGGTGACGCGCGCCCCTTTGTCTCCGGCCGCGGCTTCGATCACCTGGACCGCGAGCGCCGAGCCCTCGGCCGGCGGATCGCGCGCGACATCGAGCAGCGCCGGGCGGGCGAGGCCGAGCTCGATGAACACCCCGCCGATTTCCGGGGCTCGGCGGACGACCCGGCCGAGATAGATGCTGCCCGGCGCGCCGCGCAGCTGGCGCGGCTCGAGCGCCGTCTCGACAAGCTCGCCGCCGGCCACCGCCACCGCGTGCAGGCTTGTCCCCGCCGTCTCCACCAGCACCTCGTCGATCACCACGCCCGTCTTCCTTCTGGTCCCGTGCGCGCTCACTGTTGACGGGACGGGCCCGGCTTGGCAAGGCTCCGCAGCGGGCCGGCTTCATCCGGCGTCTCAGGGGGAGCATCGGCCATGCTGAAAGCGGCAATCTGTGGGCTCGGACGCTGGGGACAGCGCCTGGTCGATTCGGTCCACGGCAAGAGCGACCGGATCCGCTTCGTGCGCGGCCTCTCCCGCGACCCGGGGGCGCGCCAGGAGTTCAGCGACAAGACCGGCATTCCGCTGACCGCTAGCTATGCCGAGCTGCTGCGCGATCCCGAGGTCGACGCCGTGGTCCTGGCGACGCCGCATTCGCAGCATCACCGCGAGATCGCCGAGGCGGCAGCCTCCGGCAAGCACGTCTTCGTCGAGAAGCCCTTCGCCCTCACCCGTGAGACGGCTGAAAGCGCCATCGCGGCCTGCCGTAAGGCTGGCATCACCCTCGCCCTAGGCTTCAACCGGCGCTACGCGCCGTCCTTCATCGACATGATGCGCCGCCTGCGCGCCGGCGAGATCGGCGACGTGCTGCATATCGAAGGCCATTTCTCCGGCGGCTCCGGCTACCAGCTCAAGCCCGGGGCCTGGCGCGCCGATCGAACCGAAAGTCCGGCCGGCGCCATGACGGCGCGCGGGGTTCACGCGCTCGACGCCATGATCCAAATCGCCGGCCCGGTCGGCACGGTCGCCGCCTTCAGCGACCGCCGCAAGCTGACCGTCGATATCGACGACACCACCTCCGTGCTGGTGCGCTTCGCCAGGGGCGCCACCGGCTATCTCGGCTGCCTGCACGCGACGGCCGAATACTGGCGGCTGCATATCTTCGGCAGCCAGGGCTGGCTGGAGATGCGCGGCGATACCGAACTCGTCGTGCGGCAGCTCGACGGCCCGGCGATCGCCCTCACTTTCCCCGCCGTGGACAAGGAGCGCGCCGAACTCGAGGCTTTTGCCGACGCGGCCAAGGCGAAGCAGGCCTTCCTGGTGCCCCCCGAGGAAGCCATCAACGGCGTTGCCACGCTGCAGGCGATCGTCGCCTCGGCGCCGGCCGGGAACCTGGTGCGGATCGGTTAGACGGCGAAGCCGATCCCGCGCAGCAGCGCCGCGACCGTATAGAGGTCGAGACCGACCACATTGGTGTAGGAGCCGCCGAGGCTGCGCACGAAGGCCGCGGCGCGCCCCTGGATGGCATAGCCGCCCGCCTTGCCGCGCCATTCGCCCGACTCAACATAGCGCGCGACATCGCTGTCGGTCAGGCGGCGAAAGACCACCGCCGTATCGACCACCCGTTCGGCGATGCGGCCATCGGCGCCGATCAGGCAGATGCCGCCATAGACCCGGTGCCGGCGGCCCGACAGCAGCTCCAGGCAGGCCCGCGCCTCGGCCTCGGTCTCCGCCTTGGGCAGGACACGGCGCCCGCAGGCCACCACCGTATCGGCGGCCAGCACGGCGGCGCCCGGATGGCGGGCGGCCACCGGCGTGGCCTTGGCCCGGGCCAGGCGGCGCACCAACACAGCGGGCAACTCGCGCGCCCGCGGCGTCTCGTCGATCTCCGCGGCGTCGATAACCGGGGTCAGCCCGATCTGGGCCAACAGGTCGCGCCGTCGCGGCGAGGCGGAGGCAAGCACGAGGCGCGCGGCGGATGGAATCGACATGGCCCAATTAGTCATAAGAAGGGGGCGCGAACCTAGCAGATTACGGGGTCTGCTTCGGCGGAAAGCGTTCGCGGATGCGGCGCGCCAGGTAGTCGCGGACCTCGCGATAGGCGGCCAGCCGCTGCTCGCGGCTGCCTTCGAGCGCGGTCGGGTCGAAGGTCTGCCAGTACTCGACGTCGCAGGCCATGGTGCGCGTCATCTCGACCGCGCGGTGCTGCGCCTCCGGCGAGAGCGTGACGATGACGTCGAACGACGTATCGGAAAGATCGTCGAAGCTTTTCGGATGGTGGGCCTGAATGTTGATGCCGATCTCGGCCATTACCTCCACCGCCAGCGGATCGACGACATCGGCCTTCAAGCCGACGGAGTCGACGAAGATCCGCCGGGCATGGGTGTGTTTTAGGATGGCTTCGGCCATCGGCGAGCGGATCGAGTTCAGGGTACAGGCGAACAAGACGCTTCCGGGTAACCCCATGGCACGGAGCTCAGGCCCGGATGTGCAGGACGCAGATCAGCGTGAACAGGCGCCGTGACGTGTTTGGATCGAGCTGAATCTTCTCCTTGAGCCGCTCGCGCAGCAGTTCCGATCCTTCGTCGTGCAGGGCCCGGCGACCCATGTCCAGCGCCTCGATCTGGCTCGGGCTCGAGCGCTTGATCGCCTCGTAGTAGGTCTCGCAGACCGTAAAGTAGTCTTTGACCACCGTGCGGAACGGTGTCAGGGCGATCTGCACCTTGTCGCAGACCTCACCCGCCTGCGTCTTGATATCGAAGACCAGGCGGTTCTCTTCGATGCTCAGGCGGAGCTGATAAGGGCCCTTGCTGCCGCCCACGAGGGCGAAACGGTTCTCCTCCAGCAGATCGAAGATGGCGACCGCCCGCTCGTGCTCCACGTCAGGGCTGCGCCGCACCACCGTGCGCTCGTCGAGCTCGATCTTGACGATGCGGTGAGCGATGGGGTCCACGGGGCCCGCTATTTCCGGCGGGACGGCAGCCGCAGCGCCACCGAACGCGCATGCGCCGCAAGACCTTCAGCCTCCGCCAGTATCACGGCCGACGGCCCGAGCTGCGCCAGGCCCTTGGCGTCGCAGCCGATCAGCGAGGTGCGCTTGAGGAAGTCGAGCACGCCCAGCCCCGAGGAGAAGCGCGCCGTGCCCGAGGTCGGCAAGACATGGTTCGGCCCGGCCAGGTAGTCGCCCAGCGCCTCGGGCGCGTGACGGCCGAGGAAGATCGATCCCGCGTGGCGGACTTTCTTCGCCAGGGAATCGGGATTGTCGACGGCAAGCTGGAGATGCTCCGGCGCCAACCGGTTGATCAGGGCCGGCGCGTCGGTCAGCCGCCTTACGACGATGATCGCCCCGTGCTTGCGCCAGCTCGCCCCGGCGATGGCGGCGCGCGGCAGGGTCTCGAGCTCGCTCTCGACCGCCTCGGCCACCGCCTCGGCGAACACCTTGTTGTCGGTGATGAGGACCGACTGCGCCGCCGCGTCATGCTCGGCCTGGGCCAGCAGGTCGACGGCGATCCAGCGCGGATCGTTGCGCCGGTCGGCGACGATCACGACCTCGGAAGGGCCGGCCACCATGTCGATGCCGACCGCCCCGAAGACCATGCGCTTGGCCGCGGCCACATAGGCGTTGCCCGGACCGGTGATCTTGTCCACGGCCGCGATCGTCTTCGTGCCATAGGCCAGGGCGGCGATCGCCTGCGCCCCACCCACGCGGTAGATCTCGTCGATGCGCGCGATACGCGCGGCCGCCAGGACCAGCGGGTTGAGCTTGCCGTCCGGCGTGGGCACGGTCATCACCAGGCGACGGACCCCGGCCACGCGCGCCGGCACCGCATTCATCAGGACCGAGCTGGGGTAGGCGGCCGTGCCTCCCGGCACATAGAGGCCCGCCGCGTCGACCGGGGTCCAGCGCGCCCCCAGGCGCAGGCCTTGCGCGTCGCGATAGGACAGCGCCGCCGGCACCTGCCGGCGGTGATAGGCTTCGATGCGCTTGGCCGCCAGCCGCAGCGCGGTCATCGTCTTCTTCGGCACCTGCTCGACCGCGGCGTCGATCTCCGCCTTGCCCACGCGCATCGTCTCCGGCGTCAGCGCGATGCGGTCGAAGCGCTTCGTATAGTCTATGAGCGCCGTATCGCCGCGCCGGCGCACGTCCTCGATGATCGCCGCGACAATCGCATCGACGTTGGTTGCGCTTTCCTCGCGGGCCCGGAGCAGCGAACGGAAATCGTCGTCAAAGCCGGCGCTGGCCGCGCTTAGAAGGCGCGGCCCGGCATCCGGCGGCGACGCGTCACGCGGCACGGGCGACCTCGGCAACGCGATTGACCCAGGGAGAGACCTCGGCGTGCCGGGTCTTGAGCGCCGCCCTATTGACGATGAAGCGCGAGGTGATATCGGCGATGTGCTCGACCTCGACCAGGCCGTTGGCCTTGAGCGTGGCTCCGCTGGAGACCAGATCGACGATGCGCCGGCACAGGCCCAGGGCGGGCGCCAGCTCCACGGCGCCATTGAGCTTGATGCACTCGGCCTGGACGCCGCGCGCGGCGAAATGCTGGCGGGTGACGTTGGGATATTTAGTGGCCACGCGCACATGACTCCAGGTGCGCGGATCGTCGCGCCCGGCCAGCTCCACCGGCTCGGCCACCGAGATCCGGCACTTGCCGATGGCGAGATCGAGCGGCGCGTAGATCTCGGCGTAGTCGAATTCCATCAGCACGTCGTTGCCCGCCACTCCCATATGAGCGGCGCCGAAGGCCACGAAGGTGGCGACGTCGAAGCTGCGCGCGCGGATGATGTCGAGCCCCGGATCGCTGGTGGTGAATTGCAGCTTGCGAGTCTCGGGATCGTCGAACTCGGCCTCGGGCTCGATGCCGGCGCGGCGCAGCAGAGGCATGACCTCGCGCAGGATGCGCCCGTTGGGCAGCGCCAAGATAAGCTTGTCGTTCGCAGTCACGAAAAAGGATCCCCGGAAGAACCGGCCGAAGCCGGGAGAAACGGAAAGCTCAGGCGGCTTCGCCGGCTGGCTTGTCGGGATGATACGGCCGCCACTGGGTCGGCCAGGGCTCGCCGATATCGCCGACATGGCAGGTTATATGCTGGCCTTCCAGGCGGATGGCCGCGCCCCCGGCGAAGACCAGCATGACGGCTGTGCCGCCGCCGTCGGGCCCGGTGTCCACTTCCATGGTCAGGAGCTCGAGAATCCGGCCGCGGTCGCGCTGATCGAAGCCGCGCTGCCGTACCTGCTGCACGTTGTCGAAGCGAACGCCGCAATTGACCCGTTCGTAATGCGAGCAGGCGGCAAGCGTGGGATCGGCCGGCTGGCCGCTGATGTTGATCGGCGCGTCGGCGGCCTCATCGCAGTTTTCCCAGCGGAAGCGATTGGCGACCAGCATGAAGCAGCCCTGCTCGCGCTGGAACTGCACGTCGGACAGGGTGATCAACGCATCCTGAAGACACGCCGCGATGATGCGCAGATCCTCCGCATCCTCGGCGCGCAGCTTCAGCTTGCCGTTGTTCTGTCCGTCGCTCACCCGGCCGTCTCCTTGACTCGCTCGATATCCGCGCCGCACGCCGCCAGCTTCTCCTCGAGCCGCTCGTAGCCCCGGTCGAGGTGGTAAACCCGGCTGACCAGAGTCTCGCCCTCGGCCGCCAGGCCGGCCAGCACGAGGCTGACCGAGGCCCTGAGATCGGTCGCCATGACCGGTGCCCCCGTTAATCGGGGTACGCCACGGACCATGGCTGACGACCCATGTAGATTTATGTTGGCCCCCATCCGGCGCAACTCCGGGACGTGCATAAATCTGTTCTCGAAGATCGTCTCCGTGATCATTGACGCGCCGTCGGCCGTGGTCAACAGGGCCATGATCTGGGCCTGCAGATCGGTCGGAAACCCCGGAAAAGGCTCGGTCATTACGTCCGTGCCCCGTAGCGGGCCCTCCAGCCGCTGTACTCTAATACCTTTTTCAGTGGGTGTCACCGTCGCCCCTGCCTGGCGCAGGACATCCAGGGCGGCGTTCATCAGGTCCGCCCGGGTCCCGACCAGCTCCACGTCGCCTCCTGTGATGGCGGCGGCCATCGCGTAGGTCCCGGTCTCGATCCGGTCCGCCACGATCTCGTGGCGGGCGCCGTGCAGGGCTTTGACGCCGGTGATGCGCAGGGTGTCGGTCCCGATACCGTCGATCTTCGCCCCCATGGCCTGGAGGCAGTGGGCCAGGTCGGTGACCTCCGGCTCGCGGGCGGCGTTGGCCAGGACCGTCTCGCCCTTGGCCAGGGTGGCCGCCATCATGATGTTCTCAGTCGCTCCGACGGAAACCTGGGGGAAGACGATCTCCGCTCCCGTCAGGCCGTTGGGCGCCTCGGCATCGATATAGCCTTCCTTGAGCTCGATACGCGCCCCCAGCTGCTGCAGGGCCTTGAGATGCAGGTCCACCGGCCGGGCACCGATGGCGCAACCGCCCGGCAGCGAGACCTTCGCCTTGCCCTGGCGGGCGACCAGGGGCCCGAGGACCAGCACCGAGGCGCGCATCTTGCGGACGAGGTCATAGGGCGCCGTCGTGCTGGCGATCTTGGCGGCAGTCAGCGACAGCACCCGGCCGGCATGGCCGCCGTTGGGGGAATGGCCGTCCATGCGAATCTCGACGCCGTGCTGCACCAGGAGGTTGGCCAGGGTCGTGATATCGGCCAGGTGCGGCAGGTTGGCGAGGGTGAGCGTGTCCTCGGTCAGGAGGCTCGCGGTCATCAGCGGCAGCGCGGCATTCTTGGCGCCGCCGATGACGATGGTGCCGCGCAGGGGCTTGGCGCCGCGTATCCGAATCTTGTCCATTAGGCCCGTCGTGTTGAGAGAACGATCCCGCCCCGGCGGTCAGATAGCCCCAAATCGTGGCCGGGTCTAGGCATTCCGCAGGCGCAGTGAGGCGCCCGGGCTCAGAACGACGAATTCGGCTGCTGCAGGAAGGCCAGCTCCTCGGCGGTCGAGGCGCGGCCAAGGAGCGCGTTGCGGTGGGGGAAGCGGCCGAACTGGGCGACGATGTCGTGGTGGCGGATGGCGTAGTCGATCACTTCGTCGCGCCAGGCGACCGGCGGCAGGGTCTTGAACAGCGCCACGGAACGGATCTGGTCCTCGACATCCTCGCTGTGCTCGAAAGGCAGGTAGATGAAGATCCGCTCCACCGGCGACAAGACCTTGTCGAGCCCCATGCCGATGGCAAGGCGGGCCACGGCCCGCGCCTTGGCGTCGTAGGCGAAGGCCCGCGCCTCGCCACGAAACAGATTGCGGGTGAACTGGTCGAGCATGATCAGCAGCGCCAGCACGCCGTCAGCGGTGCCGGACAGGCCATCGAGCTTGCCGCGGCCGGCCTCCATGACGTCATCGAGAAAGCGTTGCCGGATCTCGGCATCGAAATCCGGGTTTGGCGTGAACCAGATCTTGCGCAGCGTGCCGCGCTCGGGATGCCCGTGCGGACCAAACCAGAAGTCCAGCAATTCGCGTACGAGGCTCGCGGAATCCTTCATCATGGATCCCGCTTGTCCGTGCCGCCGGTGTGCCCACCCGGCGCGGCACGCGCGCGCTCACCCTGCTTGCGGCGCCGCAGATTCTCGCGCAACGCCGCCGCGCGACGCGCGTTGCGACGCTCCGCCTCAGTCTGGTTTTTGGCTGGGGACCGCCCCGACTCCTGCCGCTTCATGGGGCGGATTGTCGCCCAAGCCCGGAAGCGTCACAACCGGTTAGAAATGATTTAAAGGGATTTTCAAATAGGCGATCCCGTTCGATTCAGCCGTCGGCAGACGGCCAGCCCGGATGTTGATCTGGATCGAGGGCAGCAGGAGTGTGGGCATATCGAGCGTGCGATCACGATTGGTTCGGAACTCGACGAAGGCGTCTTCGCTCGTGCCGTCCTTGACGTGCAGGTTGGCCCGCCGATGCTCCGCCACCGTGGCTTCGTAAGCCATCGCCCTGCCGCCCGGCTGATAGTCGTGGCCAACGAAAATCCGCGTGTCCGGCGGCAGCGACAGGATGCGACGGATGGAGCGATAGAGCTGGCGCGCATCGCCGCCGGGAAAGTCGGCGCGCGCCGTGCCGTAATCCGGCATGAACAGCGTGTCGCCGACGAAAGCACAGGCCGGGCTGCCGGGCGCGGTCACGACATAGGTGTTGCAGGCCGGCGTGTGTCCGGGTGTATGCAGCACGGCGACATCGAGCGTGCCGATCCTGAAGCGGTCGCCTTCGGCAAAGAGCTGATCGAACTGTGAGCCGTCGGCCCGGAAATCCGGATCGAGATTCAGCAGCCGTTTCCAGGTGCGCTGCACCTCGGCCACGTGCGCACCGATGGCGATCCTGCCCCCGACCTTGCCCTTCACGTAGGGCGCGGCCGAGAGATGATCCGCATGGGTGTGGGTTTCGAGGATCCACTCGACCTTGAGGCCGGCAGCGGCCTCGATCATCCGGTCGGCCGAAGCGGTCGAGGTGCGCGCCGCCTTGCCCTCGAAGTCGAGGACGGGATCGATGATCGCGGCGGCACCCGTGGCGGGATCGGCGACGAGGTAGGAGAGCGTGCTGGTGGTCGCGTCAAAGAAACCGCGGACCTGCGGCGCAGTCTGGCCCATTGTCTTTGTTACCCCGAACCTTGATATTATATTATCGGCCTCTAATATACCTCATCAGACCATTTTATTCCATGGAGGCGCCGATGGCGGCCCATCCGGTTACCGAAATCGACGCCAGGACGGCGAAGTCCTGGCTCGATAGCAGCGATACCCTGCTGCTCGATGTGCGTGAGCCGGACGAGCACGCGCGCGAGCACATTCCCGGCGCGCAACTGGTGCCGCTGGGGCAGCTCGATCCCGCCCGCCTCGACCTGCGGGGCAAGCGCCGGGTCGTCGTGCACTGCGCCTCAGGCCTGCGCTCGGCCACGGCAGCCGAGCGGCTGCGCGCGGCCGGCATCGGGCCTGCTGCCAATCTGGCGGGTGGCCTCCCGGCGTGGCGCGACGCCGGCTATCCCGTGACGGTCGATCAGCGCGCGCCGCTACCGCTGATGCGGCAGGTGCAACTGGCCGCGGGCGGTCTCATCGTCTCCGGCGTGGTGCTCGGCTTTTTCGTCCACCCGGGATTCTACGCCCTAGCCGGAGCTGTCGGCGCCGGTCTCATCTTCGCCGGTGCTACGGGGTGGTGCGGTATGGCGATGCTGCTTGCCAAGCTTCCTTACAACCGCGCTGCTTGATCGCTTGCGCTTTGGGCGCGCCTCCCGGAACATGGCTTCGGGGAGCCCGCCAGTTGCGCGGGATGCTATGGGGTGGGGGTTATGGCCGACAAGCCGGGCCAGCTTCTCGTCTGGACGGACGTGGAGCCGGCGCATGAAGCCGATTTCAATCGCTGGTACGACCGCGAGCACATGGCGGAGCGCGTCGCTCTGCCCGGTTTTGAATGGGCGCGCCGCTATCGCTCGGCCGGCGATCGCCGACGCTACCTCGCTCTCTATCGGACGACGTCCCTCGCCGCCTTTACCTCGCCGGCGTACCGCCAAGCCTACGCCAATCAGACGATGTGGTCGAAGCGCAACCTCGCGCGCATGGTTGACCCGATGCGGCGCGTCTGCGCGGTCGAGTGCGAGCGCGGCGCCGGGGTCGGCGGCGCCATCGGCGTGGTGTCGCTGACAACAGCGGTCGACCCGCGCATGCTCGAGCACCTGCTGGGCAACACGATGACCGTCGACGGTGTCCTCGGCGGGCATCTCCTGATGCCCGATACGGCGCTCTCCACGCCGCTGCCCAACGAAGCGACCGAGGGGCGCCTCCTCGAACCGCTCCTGATCCTCGAGACCACGAGCGAGTTCGCCGCCGAGCGCGCGGCGGGCATGGCGGCGCGCGAGCTGGAAGTGTCGATGGAGCGCGTGGCGCTGCTGTCACTGATGTGGGAGCTGCGGGCGGCCCCGGCCGCCGAGGAGCAGGCCCCGGCGGTAAAAGGCGCGCTGGGCTAAGCCTTACGCGGCGGCAGAGGGCGGAGCGCCGCGCGGTCCGGCGGTGCGCTCCAGCACCCGGCTGGGCGGGAAGCGCACGATCACGGCGGTACCGTCGTTGCGGCGGTTGACGATCTCCAGCGACCCGCCATGCAGCTCGGCGAGCCCCTTCGATATCGGCAGGCCGAGCCCGGTCCCTTCGTAAGTATGCGCGACGCCGCTCTCCGCCTGCTGGAAGGGCTTGAGGATGCGCTGGATATCCGCATCCGACAGCCGGACGCCGGTGTTCACCACGATGAGAGTCAGTCCGGTGCTCGGCGACGCGGTCGCCTCGATCGTCACGCGCCCACCGGCTGGCGTGAACTTCACGGCGTTGCTCAGCAGGTTGATCATGATCTGGCGCAGGCGCCGGCGATCGGCCTGGAGCGTGATGTCCTCCGGCGCCTCGATGGTCAGCGTCAGGTTGGCGGCCCGGGCCCGCTCCTCGATCAGCTTGAGGCTCTTGTCGAGCTCCTCGCGCAGCAGCACGCGCTCTTCCACCAGCTCGGTCATGCCCGCCTCGATCTTCTCGAGATCCAGCAGGTCGTTGACCAGCGCCAGCTGATGCGCGGCGCTGTGGCGGATATCGCCGAGATACTCCTTCTGCTTGGGCGTCACCGCGCCCCAGTAGCCGCGCTCGATCATCTCGGAGAAACCGAGGATGGCGTTGAGCGGCGTACGCATCTCGTGGCTCATATTGGCGACGAAGGCGCTCTTCACCTGGCTGGCCGCCCGGGCGCCGTCGCGCTCGAGCAGCAGGGCCGTGGTGCGCGCCGCGCGGCGCTGCAGGAGGCCGACCATCAGCGCCACGCCGGGCGTGGTGATCAGCAGGACGAAGAGGCGAGCAAGGTTATCGGGCGCGAAGCTGAACAGCGCGCCGGGCTTGGAGAAGAACCAGGCAGCGTAAATCAGCGTGATGGCGGCACTGACCAGGCCCGGCCCGATGCCGCCGTGGAAGGCCGCGAAGACCACAGCGGTGAAATAGATCACCGCCGGGTTGGGGATGGCAAAGACCGTACGGCTCACGCCTTCGATGAACACGAGGATGGCGAGGGTGAGCAGCGGGCCGACGAGATAGCGATGACGCGCCGCCAGATCGCGCAACGTGACCGCCGCGCTCTTCAATCCGCCGCCGTTCGCTTTCGCACCCACGCCGGCAGTATACGCCGCTTTGCCGATTGGAGGGTTAACCCGCTTAACCCATTTACCGTTCCGCCGCCGCGAACGGGGCGGCGTGATAGTAGTGCCAGAGGAAGTGGGCCGCCGCCCCGCGATAGGGCCGCCACGCCTCGGCCAGCTTGATCATGCGCTTGGGGTCCGGGCGTTTGCGCAGGCCCCGCAGGCGCTGCATGGCCACCTGCAGCGCCAGGTCGCCGGCCGGCCAGATATCCTGGCGCTTGAGGGCAAAGAGCAGATAGACCTCGGCGCTCCAGCGGCCCAGCCCCTTGATCTTGATGATCTCGCCGATCGCCGCCTCGTCCTCCAGGGCGTGCACGCGCGCGAGATCGAGCCGGCCGTCGAGAATCTCGCGCGCCAGGCCCAGCGTGTAAGCCGCCTTCTGGCGCGACAGGCCGAAGCCGCGCAGCTGCTCCTCGCTCCTCAGGACGACGGCCTCCGGCGTGAAGGGATCGATGCCCGCCGTCAGGCGGTTCCACATCGAGACCGCCGAGGCGGTGGAGACCTGCTGGCCGACGATAATGCGCGCCAGGCTGGCGAAACCGGGCTCGCGCTCGCGGCGCGGCGGCAGGCCGCAGGCGGCGAAGGCCTTGGCGAATGCCGGATCGTCGGCGGCGAGCCGGCGCAGGGCAGCGGCGTGCGGATGGCGGGGCATTGCGAAGGATTTGACCCTATCAGCTATTGCTAATAGAAGGGACTGAACAACACGACGAATAACAAGGGCATAAAATGGCTGGGGCCGACGAGGTTATCGATACCTCGCCCAAGGTGCATGACGAGGTCAAGACCACGACCTGTTACATGTGCGCCTGCCGCTGCGGCATCAAAGTCCATCTCAAGAATGGCCAGATCCGCTACATCGAGGGCAACCGCGCCCACCCGGTGAATCGCGGCGTGCTCTGCGCCAAGGGCTCGGCCGGGATCATGCAGCACTACTCGCCAGCCCGGCTGACCAAGCCGCTCAAGCGCGTGGGCGAGCGCGGCGCCGGCGAATTTCAGGAGATCGAATGGGACGAGGCGCTGGCCCTGGCCACGGAGTGGCTGGGCGGCATCCGCGCCACGGATCCCAAGAAGCTCGCCTTCTTCACCGGCCGCGACCAGAGCCAGGCGCTGACCGGCTGGTGGGCCAGCCAGTTCGGCACGCCGAACTACGCCGCCCATGGCGGCTTCTGCTCGGTCAATATGGCGGCGGCCGGGCTCTACACCATCGGCGGCAGCTTCTGGGAGTTCGGCGAGGCCGACTGGGAGCGCGCGAAATACTTCCTGATGTTCGGCGTCGCCGAGGACCACGACAGCAACCCGATCAAGATCGGCCTGTCGAAGCTCAAGGCCCGCGGCGCCAAGTTCGTCTCGGTCAATCCGGTGCGCACCGGCTACTCGGCGGTCGCCGACGAATGGGTGGCGATCAAGCCGGGCACCGACGGACTGTTCGTCTTCGCCCTGATCCACGAGCTGCTCAAGGCCGACAGGATCGACCACGACTATCTGGCGCGCTACACCAACGCACCCTGGCTGGTGATCGCCAACCCGGGCAAGGCCGATGACGGGCTGATCGCCCGCGACGAGGCCGGCAACCCGCTGGCCTGGGACGCCACGACCAACGCACCGGCCAACGCGCTCTCCGCCGACACCAAGCCGCGCCTGGCCGGTGACTACACGCTGCCCGACGGGCGCAAGGCCCGGCCCGCCTTCCACCTGATGGCGGAGCGTTATCTCGATCCGCAATACGCACCCGAGGCCGTGGCCGCGCGCTGCGGCGTGCCGGCCGCCACCATCCGCCGCCTGGCGGCCGAGATCGCCCACGCCGCTTTCGAGCAGCAGATCGTGCTCGACCAGCCCTGGACCGACTGGGCCGGGCGCCGCCACGAGACCATGGTCGGCCGGCCGGTGTCGATGCATGCCATGCGCGGCATCTCGGCGCATTCCAACGGTTTCCACACCTGCCGCGCCCTGCACGTGCTGCAGATGCTGATCGGCGCCATCGACACGCCAGGGTCCTTCCGCTTTGAAGCCCCCTTCCCGCGCCCCTGCCCGCCGCCCGGCAAGCCGGCCGGCAAGAACGTCTCGCCCAACACGGCGCTGGGCGGCATGCCCTTAGGCTTCCCGCTGGGCCCCGAGGACCTGCTGCTCGAAGCCGACGGCTCGGCGCGGCGCATCGACAAGGCCTTTTCCTGGGAGGCGCCGCTAGCCGCCCACGGGTTGATGCACATGGTGATCGCCAACGCCTGGAAGGGCGATCCCTACCGGATCGACACGCTGTTCCTCTACATGGCCAACATGGCCTGGAACTCGTCGATGAACACCGCCGGCACCATGGCCATGCTCGCCGACAAGGACGCGAGCGGCGCCTACAAGATCCCGCGCATCATCTACTCCGATGCCTATTTCTCCGAGACGGTGGCCTACGCCGATCTCGTGCTGCCCGATACGACCTATCTCGAGCGCTGGGACTGCATCTCGCTGCTCGACCGGCCGATCGGGAATGCGGAAGGTCCGGGCGACGCCATCCGCCAGCCCGTGGTCAAGCCCGACCGCGACGTGCGGCCCTTCCAGGACGTGCTGATCGACCTCGGCGCGCGGCTCAAGCTGCCGGGCTTCGTCACGCCCAGTGGTGCTGCGCGCTACCCCGGCGGCTACAAGGACTACATCGTCAATCACGAGCGCCGTCCGGGCTTCGGACCGCTGGCCGGCTGGCGCGGCATCGACGGCGACAAGATCGGCAGGGGCGAGCCCAATCTCGACCAGCTCGACCGCTACATCGAGAACGGCTGCTTCTGGAAACATGAGCTGCCGCACGACCAGCTTTATTACAAGCACGCTAACAAGGGCTATCTCGAGACGGCGGTGAAGCTCGGCTTCCTCGACAAGGCCGAACCCATCATCCTGCAGCTCTATTCGGAGACGCTGCAGCGCTTCCGCCTCGCCGCGCGCGGCCACGGGCCGGTGCAGCCGCCCGACCGCCACCGCGCCCGCATCGACGCCTATTTCGATCCGCTGCCCATCTGGTACGAGCCGTTCGAGAGCTCCGCCGTCGATACCGGGGCATTTCCCTTGCGCGCCATCACCCAGCGGCCGATGCCGATGTATCACTCCTGGGGCTCGCAGAACGCCTGGCTGCGCCAGATCATGAGCAACAACCGGCTCTACGTGAACAAGGACACCGCCGCCCGCCACGACGTGGCCGACGGTGACTGGGTCTGGCTGACCAGCCACCACTCGCGCGTCAAATGCCAGGTACGGCTGATGGACGGCGTCGAGGCCGACACGGTGTGGACCTGGAACGCCATCGGCAAGCGGCCCGGCGCCTGGAACCTGGCGCCCGATGCCGCCGAGGCGACCCGCGGCTTCCTGCTCAACCACGTCATCTCGGAGCTGCTGCCCGAGCGCGACGGCTACCGCTATGCCAATGTCGACCCGGTCACCGGCCAGGCCGCGTGGTTCGATCTGCGGGTGCGCATGGAGAAGTGCGACATCGCCGAAGCCGGCGTCACCGCGCCGTCGTTCGCCGCCTTGACGCCGCCCGCGGGCCTGCCGGCGCGCCCGTCGATCCTGCGCTACGGGGCCGATCTCAAATGACCTCGTATACGGTCGGCGAGAAGAAGCTCGGTCTGGTGATCGATCTCGACACCTGTGTCGGCTGTCACGCCTGCGCGGTGAACTGCAAGGAATGGAATACCGGCGGCCACTCGGCCCCGCTTCCCGACCGCGATCCTTATGGTGCCGACGTCACCGGCGTGTGGTTCAACCGCATCCACACCTTCGAGGTCGACGACGGCGAATGCGGCCGCACCGTCCACTTCCCGAAATCCTGCCTACATTGCGAGCAGCCGGCCTGCGTCGAGGTCTGCCCGACCGGCGCCTCCTACAAGCGCACCGAGGACGGCATCGTGCTGGTCAACGCCGATACCTGCATCGGCTGCAAGCTCTGCTCCTGGGCCTGCCCTTACGGCGCCCGCGAGTTCGACGACGATGCCGGCGTGATGAAGAAATGCACGCTGTGCATCGACCGCATCTACAACGAGAACCTCGAAGAGGTCGACCGCGTGCCGGCCTGCGTCGCCACCTGCCCGGCCAGCGCCCGGCATTTCGGCGATTTGGGCGATCCGGGATCGGCCGTCTCGCGCCTGGTCGCCGAGCGCGGCGGCCATGATCTGATGCCGGAGCTCGGCTACAAGCCGGTCAACAAGTACCTGCCGCCGCGAGCCGGTCGCGCCAGGCAGGCCGCCGAGACGCCCGAGCGGCTGGAAGCCGTTGCCGCCGACACCGGCAGCCTCTTCCTGCGCTGGATCGATCGCGCCCTGTCCCGCTGATGCACCCCGCTTTTTCGGTCATCTTCTTCACCACGGCGTCGGGCGCCGGCTACGGCCTGCTCGCCCTGACCGGCATTGGCGCGCCGTTCGGATTGATTCCCGCCGACCGCGGCTTCGGATTCACGGTGCTGGCCCTAGCGCTGGCCTTGATCACGCTGGGCTTGCTGTCTTCCACCGCGCATCTCGGCCGTCCCGAACGCGCCTGGCGCGCCTTCAGCCAGTGGCGCACCTCCTGGCTGTCGCGCGAGGGGCTGCTCTCCCTCGGCACCTACGCGCCGACGGCGGTCTTCGGTATCGGCTGGGTGTTCTTCGGCCGGCTCGATGGGGTCTTTACCCTCGCCGCCCTCGCCCTGGCGGTCCTTGCCGCCATCACCGTCTACTGCACGGCGATGATCTACGCCTCGCTCAAGCCGATCCACGCCTGGCGCAATGCCTGGGTGCCGCGCGTCTATCTCGTCCTGTCGCTGATGAGCGGCGCCCTGTGGCTCAACGCCCTGGTCCAGCTCTGGGGGGCCAGCGCCTCCTGGCTGACGATCCTGGCCTTGCTCAGCATCGTCGCCGGCGCCTGGACAAAGGAGCGCTACTGGACCTTCATCGACACCACCCAAGGCCCCTCGACGGTTGAGACGGCGACCGGCCTGCGCGGCACGGTCAGCTTCCTTGATGGGCCGCACACCGAAGCAAACTACCTGTTGCGCGAGATGGGCTATCGCATCGCGCGCAAGCATTCCGTGAAGCTGCGGCGCATCGCGCTCGCCCTGGGCTTTGCCCTGCCGCTCGTGCTGACCCTGTTGAGCGCGGTGGCCGCCGGCCCGGCGGCAGCCTTTGCCGCGCTGCTCGCCGCTCTCTCGGCCATGCTCGGCATCCTGGTGGAGCGCTGGCTGTTCTTCGCCGAGGCGAAACACACAGTCACTTTATATTACGGCGCCACAACGGCATGACGACTCAAGACATCGGCACGGTCAAACAGATCAACCGCTACCCGGTCAAATCGTTTGGTGGCGAAGGCCTGCCATCGGCGGAGCTGAAGTGGTCAGGCATCGACGGCGACCGGCAATACGCTTTCCACAAGGTGGCCGACGGCTCGCGCTTTCCCTGGCTCACCGGGCGCGCGCTGTCGCAGATCGTGACCTATACCGCGCGCTTCGCCGATCCGGCAGACCCGCGCAAGTCCACGGTCCGCGTCACCGCCGGCAAGGACGAGTTCAGCCTGCGCGACCCCATCTTGGCGAAGCGCCTCGGCGATGCCATTGGCGAGGAGGTGCGGCTGATCCAGATCGGCCGCGGCATCTTCGACACCATGCCGGTCTCGGTCATGGCCACCGCCACGCCGCCGCTGGTCGAGGCGGCCGCCGGCGTGCCCATCGACCCCCGCCGCTTCCGTGCCAATCTCGTCATCGAGACGCCATCCGGCGAAGCGGCGCGCGAGACCCATTGGGTCGGCGGTACGCTGGTCTTCGGCGACGGGCCGGACGCAGCCAAGCTGCTGGTCAGCAGCCCGATCGACCGCTGCGTGATGATCACCATCGATCCGGATACGGGCGAGCGCAATCCCGCCATCCTGCGCACGGTGGTCGAGCGCTTCGACAACTTCATCGCCTCGCGCTGCTCGCCCGCGGTCCTGGGCACGATCAAGGTGGGCGACCGCGTGCGTCTGGAACGCTGATCAGCAGTTCAACCCAGCGACTTGAAGAAGACTGTCGTAGAGGCCAGCTCGCCGCCCGGCATCAAGGCGTAATTGGGGATGTGCCCGCATTGCTGCCAGCCATGCCGGGCATAAAGGCGCTCGGCATCGCCCCCGGTGATCGTATCCAATACCAGCAGCGTCCTGCCGGCGGCGCGCGCCTGCGCTTCGATCGCGGCCAGCAGCGCCGCGCCCACGCCCTGCCGCCGCCCGCGCCGATGAACCAGCATCTTGGAGACATCGGCCCGGTGCGGCTGATTCTCCGGCGCTGCCCAGATAACCTGCACCGTACCAACGATACCCCGCGCGTCCTCCGCGACGAGGACCACCCGTTCACCCTTCGCGATACTCTTCGCCACCCCGCGCCAGAATGCCTCCGCCGTGGCCCGGGTGATCGGCAGCATGAAGCTGACGGAGGCGCCAGCCTCGACACAGTCGATCAGGACGTCGCTCAGCCCGTCGATCTCCCCCTGACCGATGGCATCGAGGCGACGAATACGGATGCCCGCCGTCACGGCGTCAGGGCGTCTGGCAGACCACGTTGAGCAGCGCCTGGCGGCCGCCGCGCACCGCCTCGATGGCTCGCTTCAACGCACCGGGCAGATCGGCCGGCTTCTCGACCTTCTCGCCATAGCCGCCCTGCGCCTCGACCAGCTTTTCGAAAGCCGGGCTCGGACTGAGGTCCGCCAGCGTGCGGTGATTGTCCTTCGCCGCTGCGCCCTCTTTGTACATGGCCAGAGTGGCGTTGCGCACGGCGCCCCACATCGAGTTGTTGAACACGATGGTCAACACCGGCAGCTCATGCGCCGCCGCGACCCAATGGCAGGCCGTGGGGTTGGTGAAGATGTAGGAGCCGTCGCCCAGCGTGGCCACGCAGAGCTTCTCGGGTGCCGCCAGCTTGGCACCCAGCGCTGCCGGCAGCGACCAGCCGAGGCCGCCGGCCGGCGACAGGCCGAAATAGCTCATCGGCCGATCGAAGGCGCAGTGCTCCATCTTCAGCGGATACTCGTTGAACACCACGGCATCGTCGCCGAGCACGTCGGCGAGGCACTTGCTGATCCAGGGCGGCCGGATCACTGGCTCCTTGCCGGCCTTCTCCGCCTCTTCCTTCCAGGTGGCGCGCATCCGCGCCGATTGCTCGGTGACCCGGGTGCGCCGCGTCGCGGTCTGCGGCTTCCCGGCCAGGCCGCTCTTCTCCAGCGCCGCATCGAGCGAGCGGATGGCGGCTTCCGGGCTGGCCGTGATGACCAGGTCGGACGGGAAACTGCGCATCGGGTAGCGGGCAAAGAGCGGATCGATACCGATATGGATGATCTTGGCACCGGCCGGCGGGCCTTCGAGATTGAGGATCCAGGGCACGTCGCTGTCGAGCACGACCACGACATCGGCCTCGGCCAGCGGCACCTTGGGCAGGAAGCCGAGATGCATCGGGTGGCTGTGCGGCAGGCAGACATAGCGCGGGTTATGGCTGACCACCGGCAGAGCGTAACGCTCGGCGAGCTGGGCCAGCGCCTCGACGCCGCCCTTGGTGCTGCCGCTGCGCGCCGCGATGATCAGCGGTCGCTCGGCCGCGGCGAGCCATTCCGCCGCCTGGGCGATGTCCGCGGCATTGGCGGCTGGCGCGCCGGCCACGGCGCGCCGGGTCGCCGGCCGGCTGGCCGGCGATTCCATGGCCAGGACTTCGCGCGGCAGGGTCAGGTAGACCGGGCCGCGGGGCTCGGCCATGGCGATCTCCATCGCCCGGCCGACCACATCACCCGGGTGCTGGGTGGCATGCAGCTCGTAATCCCACTTCACCGCCTCGCGCAGCATGCCCGCCTGGTCGAACATCTCCTGCGCCCAGTGGATGGGGCGGCTGCGCGTGCCATGCGGGCCGGTTTCGGTGATCGGCGTGCGGCCGGCGGTCAGCAGCATCGGCACGTTGTCGCGGGCGCTGTTGATCAGCGCGCAGATCGTATTGGCCGTGCCGACATTGACGTGGACCATCAGCGCCTGCGGCCGGCCGGTCATCAGGTAGTAGCCGTGGGCCATGCACACGGCCGCGTTCTCGTGCGGGACGGTCACCGGGCGAGGCGCTGCCTCGCCGGCCTGCTTCATGCGCGAGAAGGCCTCGATGATCGGCGGAAAATCGGTGCCGGCATTGGCGAACAGGCAGTCCACGCCCTGGGCGCGGAGGGCGGCGAGGTAGTCCTCGGCGGTCAGGCGCTTGGCGGCGACAGAAGCGGCAGGCGTCGCGGCAGGCTTGGGGGCATGCATGGCAGTACTCCGTCGATCGGACGGGCAGCCTAGCGCCGAACCACCCCCTGTCAAACGGTTTGGGGTTCGGGAAGAAGCCTCAGGTGCGCTAGTCCTTCAGCAGGCCGCCCGAGCGCTGGGATACGGGCGCCGGCGCTGGTGCAGACGCCGGCGCCGGCGCGGGTGCGGCTGCGGGTGCGCTGGATTGAACCGGAATTTTCGCCGTCCGCAACGATGGGTGCGGCTTCGTGCGACGGGTCAGCGGCCGGCCGTCCTCTTCGTCGAGCCAGAAATAGAGCAGCGCCACTTCAGGGTATTGCTCGAAGGTATCGAGGTTCTGCTCGCCGATCAGGCGCTTCTGCTGGGCCTCGGCCGTCCGCCCCAGCTGGTCCAGCATAAGCGCCCAGTAGAGGTACATATCCGAGCCCTGGGGATAGAGGCGCACGGCTTCGGCGAAATCCCTTTGGGCATCCGCATGGCGCTTCATCGCCCAGTTGGCGACCCCGCGGGTGGTGAACGCCGCGGCATGAATCGCCGGGTTGCGCGGGCGGGCCCGGCGCTCGATGATCGGCTGAACAGCCTGGATCGCATCCTCGTAGCGGTCCTGCTCGACGCGCACAAAGCCGAGGTTGAGCAGCGCCGCCGAATAATTGTACGTGTCCTTCGTCGCCTGCTCGAACAGCTCGCCGGCCTTGGCCAGGTCATGGTCCAGGAGTGCCGCGATGCCCTGCAGGTTACGGAACAGGGCCCGCTCCGGATTGTCGGGCGTCGCGGCCAAACGGTCGATGCTCGTCTGCAGCAGCGTCTTGAGATTCGCCATGTTCTTGTCGACGTCGTTGCGCTCAAGCAGATAAAGCGAGGTGTGGTAGGGGTCGAGCCGGGAGGAGGTCTCGACCGCGGCCCGGCGGACGAAGC
This sequence comes from Rhodospirillaceae bacterium, assembly GCA_022843945.1. Classification (GTDB taxonomy): domain Bacteria; phylum Pseudomonadota; class Alphaproteobacteria; order CACIAM-22H2; family CACIAM-22H2; genus VGEI01. The sequence continues at coordinate 173,349 of JALHMR010000003.1, forward strand.
GCGGCATCTCCTCGTCCGCGTTGCGCTCCAGCAGGATGGTGAATGGCGCGCGGGTGCGGCTGGTGCTGGTAACCAGGACCGCCTGCTTGGTTCCGTTGTCCATCAAGGCGACCTTCACCTGCACGGGATCGAGCCCGAACATGTGCTGGAAGGCGTAGGTCAGGTCATCGAGCTTGAGCGAGCTGGCGATGACCGAGATGACGCTCTGGTCGTTGGCGGCCCGGATATCGGGCGTGCGGATGATCGATTCGTTGGAAAAGATCGTCTGCAGCTCGTGCGAGAACAGCGTCGTGGCGAAATCCGCGGACAGCCCGTCGTCGGAGTATTTCTTCGAGACCTCGACCTTCGAAATGATGGAATCGGCGTACCAGTAGGCGTCGGCGCCGACCAGCGCGAGGCCCATGGCCGCGTAATACAGTAACGTGGCGATATCCAGCACGTCGTCTATCCCCTGTTACGGCGCCTGATCCGGCACCCCCACAGGCTAAGATATCATGCTTTCGGGGCGATAAACTTGCCTAAATAACAGTGGCATGGCCCGAAAACGGGGTATTGGGGCGCTGTCGGTCGTGGTTGCATGGACCGAGCGCCTGTGGCATTTTCCGCGCCGTTTTCCGGAATGCCGCCGTAGCTCAGTGGTAGAGCACGTCCTTGGTAAGGACGGGGTCGAGTGTTCGATTCACTTCGGCGGCACCACCGGAAAACCGCTTTCTCCCCCGCCTGTAAACGGCCCCATCCTGTAAACGGGAAGTTAACGCGCTTATAGTCTGCTCGTCGGATCGATTCCGTTCGAGGGGGGCACGTATGTGCCGCTGGCTGGCCTATTCGGGTGTCCCGGTCTCCGTGGATACCCTGCTCTTCCAACCGCATAACTCGCTGATCCGGCAGAGCCTGTCGGCCCAGCGCAGCATCGTGCCGACCAACGGCGACGGCTTCGGCCTGGGCTGGTACGCGGATCTTCCGCATCCCGGCCTGTTCCGCGACACCATGCCGGCCTGGAACGACGCCAATTTGCGCAGCTTGGCCGAGCAGATCCGCTCCTCGCTGTTCTTCGCCCATGTCCGCGCCTCGACGGGCACGGCCACGACGCGGCTCAACTGCCATCCCTTCCGCTATGGCCGGCTGCTGTTCATGCATAACGGCAAGATCGGCGGCTACGCGCTGGTGCGGCGCGAGCTCGAGCACCGGCTGAAGCCCGAGTATTACCTGAACCGCGAAGGCTCCACCGATAGCGAGCTGTTCTTCTACCTGCTGCTCGGCAACGGCTTCGCCCGCGATCCCATGGGCGCCTTCCAGCGCACCATCGGCGAAGTGCTGACGGCCATGGAAGCCGAAGGCGTGGACGAGCCGTTCCGCATGGCCGCCGCCGTGGCGGATGGCGACCGCATCCTGGCGCTGCGCTGGTCGAGCGACCGCAAATCGCCGTCGATGTTCTTCGGCACGGGCAGCGACGTCTGGATCGAGCAGGGCGACGTGCGCTTCAGCGAAGGGCTGGGTTGCGCCCTCGTGCTGTCGGAGCCGCTCGACGAGGTCAGCGGCCACTGGCACGAAGTGCCGGAAGCGAGCTTCGTCGTGGTCGAGAACGCGACCGTCACCGTGCGGCCCTTCGCCCCGTCGCTGCGCGCCGCCGCCTGAGGCCGGCCGGCTCTTGCTCTCCCGAGTGTCGGATTCTACGCTCGCGCGTGGCTTACCGGTTCGCGCACGACTACCCGCTCCTGCACTGGCTTCTGACCGACGCAAGGCGGATCACCGAGCCTAAAGCTTTCCTCGCCGCGCTTGCCGACAAGCTCGTTGCCCACGGTATCGAGGTGGCGCGACTTGTCTCGGGTGTGCCGATCCTGCACCCCCAGGTCCATTCCTACAGCGCGCGCTGGGATCTCGGAAAAGGTGTCTCGGAGCGCTTCTTCCGCCTGACCGCGGAGACCTTGCCGGTCCTCGAGAACAGTCCGGTCAAGACCGTCTACAGCGGGGGTGGATCGGTACGCTGCGACCCCACCGCGCCGCCGCGCGACGGTGAATTCGGGATTCTCTCGGACCTGCGCCGCGACGGCATGACCGACTACGTAGCCTTGAGCATTCCCTTTTCGGACGGCGCGACGAAGCTCCTGTCGGTCGCCACCCAGCGGCCCGGCGGCTTCTCCGGCCAGCAGATGGAACTTCTGGAAGCCATCATCCCAGGCGTGGCCATCAACCTGGAAGTCCAGGCGCTGCGCCTGACGGCGCGCACGCTGCTCGACACCTATGTCGGGCGTCAGGCCGGCGCGCGCGTGCTGGAAGGCGCCATCAAGCGCGGCATGGGCGAGACCATCCGCGCGGTCGTCTGGCTGTGCGACCTCCGCGGCTTCACCAGCCTCTCCGAACAGCTGCCGCGCGATGCCCTGATCGGGCTGCTCAACGACTATTTCGGCCGCATGTGCGCGGCCATCGAGACCGGCGGCGGTGAGGTCCTGAAATTCATCGGCGATGCGCTGCTCGGGATTTTTCCCATACTCGGCGACGATGCTGCCGCGACGTGTGGTCGCGCGCTTGCCGCGGCCGAAAAGGCGCAGGAGACGATTGTCGCCTTCAACGCCGCCCAGGCGGAGGCCGGCAAGCCGCGCATCGAATATGGCATCGCCTTGCACATCGGCGATGTCATGTACGGCAACATAGGCGGCGAGAACCGCCTCGACTTCACGGTCATCGGGCCGGCGGTCAATCTCGCCGCACGGATCGAGGGACTGTGCGGCGAGCTGGGCCGCCCTGTCCTGCTGTCCGAAGGCTTCGTCACGGCCTCCGGCGTGGCCGCCGAGCCTCTCGGCGCCTTCTCGCTGAAGGGCCTGAACACGCCTCAGCCGGTCTATGCGCCGGCGTCTACCCGCAGCGCCGGCAGCGGATCGCCATGAAGATGTCGTCGACGTCGGCATCCTGCATGGCGTGGTCGAGAACCACGCGCAGCGCCTTCGAGGCATCGGGCAGCGAGTAGCTCTCGGCCATCTGCTTCAGCCAGTCGAGCTGGTCGGCCTCGATCTCGAGCGGCTCGACGATCTTGCTTTTTTGCATGGTGACGTCCTTCAGCGCGCCCGGTCTTCAGCGATTGAGGTCGACCACGACCCGGCCGCGCACCTGACCCTTGAGGATACGCTGGCTCTCATTCGCCAGGTCGCCAAGGCCGATGACGCTGGTCATGGCGTCGAGTTTTCCGAGCGGCAGGTCGCGCAGCAGCCGCGCCCAGGCCTCGCGACGCTCCGGCATGGGCTTCATCGCCGAATCGATGCCCAGCAGGTTTACCCCGCGCAGGAGGAATGGAATGACGCTGGCCGGCACGTCGTTGCCGCCGGCATTGCCGCAGGCGGCGACCGAGGCGCCGTATTTCATCGCCGGCAGCACGCCGGCCAGGGTCGCGCCGCCGACGGTGTCGACGCAGCCGGCCCAGCGCTCGGCGACCAGCGGCTTGCCCGGCGGGGCGACCGTCGCCGCGCGGTCGATGATCGTGGTCGCGCCCAGCTGTCGCAGATAGTCATGGGTCTCGGCGCGGCCCGTGGAGGCGACGACCGTGTAACCGAGCCGGGCGAGAATGGCGACGGCGACACCGCCCACGCCGCCGGCCGCCCCGGTGACCAGCACCTCGCCGCCCTCCGGCTTCAACCCGTGCTTCTCCAGCGCCAGCACCGCCAGCATCGAGGTGAAGCCCGCCGTGCCGATGGCCATCGCCTGCTGCGCACTCATGCCGGCCGGCAGCGGCACCAGCCATTCGCTTTTCACCCGGGCCTTCTGGGCGTAGCCGCCCCAGTACCATTCACCCACGCGCCAGCCGGTGAGGATCACCTTGTCGCCTGGTTTGAAAGCCGGTGAGTCGGAACGCTCGACCGTGCCGACGAAATCGATGCCCGGCACATGCGGGTACTTGCGCACGATCCGGCCGAGGCCGGCGAGGATCAGCCCGTCCTTGTAGTTGAGGGTCGAATGGCTGACGGCGACGGTGACGTCGCCCGGCGGCAGGGCGGTCTCGTCGACCGTCTGCAGCGCCGAAGAGACCTTGCCGTCCTTTTCCTCGAGGACGAGCGCGCGGAAGCTGGACATGAATCGGCCCGAGCGGTTGTTGTGCCCGGGCCGATTATAGCGGGTGGGCGCTTACTTGTTGCGCTCCTTCCAGGGATCCTTGACCGCCGGGTAGGTCTCGAACACCACGTTGGTCAGGCGGCCGTTCACCCGCTCGACCTTGCAGATGTAGATGTTCTGCACGATATCGCGGGTGACGGGGTCGATGCTGATGGGACCGCGCGGGCTCTCGGACTTCCAGGTCTTGATGAAGGCCATCGCCTTGTCGCCGTCGATCTTGCCGTCGAGGGCCTTCACCGTGTCGTAGATCATCTGCATGCCATCCCAGGCACCGACGGCGAAGAAGTCCGGATCAGTGTTGTAGGCGGCACGATAAGCGGCCACGAACTCGCGGTTCTTGGCCGACTGGTAGCCGGCCGAGTAGTGCGTGGCGGTGATCAGGCCGACGGCGAGGTCGCCCAGGTTGTCGATCTGGGATTCGTTGGTGGCTTCGGCACTGGGCATCAGCTTGATGCCGGCCCTGGCGAGGCCGAGCTCGTTGAATGCCTTGACGTAGGCGGTCGGCTGCGTGCCGCCGGGCAGGAAGGCGTAAACGCCTGCCGGCTTCTGGTCGAGGATGCGCTGCAGGAACGGCACGAAATCGGGATTGGCCACCGGCATGCGCACGCTGGCGACCACCGTGCCGCCGCCGTCGGTGAAGCCCTGCTTGAACGCCGCCTCGGCGTCGTGGCCGGGGCCGTAATCGGAAACCGAGGTCAGGGCCTGCTTCATGCCGCCCTTGGTCGCCGCCCAGCGGCCGAAGATCTCGGTCGTTTGCGGGAGAGTGAGGGACACTCGCGTCAGGTAGGGCGAGCGCGTGGTGATCATCGCCGTGGCGGCGTTCATGATCACCACGGGGGTCTTGGACTCGGTGGCCAGCGGCGCCACCGCCAGCGCGTTGGGCGTGAACACCAGGCCGGTGATGATCTTGGCGCCGTCGCGGGTGATCAGCTCCTGGGCCAGGCGCTTGGCGACGTCCGGGTTGGGGCCGGTCTCGTCGCGGCGGATGATCTCGATCTTGTGGCCGCCCGAGCTGTCGCCGTTCTTGGCGACGAAGAGCTTGACGGCATTGTCCTGGGTGAGGCCGAGGCTGGCGAAGGGCCCCGACGTGGTCGTGATGAAACCGACCTTGACGGTCTCGGCGGCAGCCTGTCCGGTAAAGAAGGGGCCGGCGATGATGGCGATGGCGGCCGCGGTGGCCAGAAGGCGCGTAAGGCGCATGGAGGTCCCTCCCTGGGGTTGTTCGTTGGCGCCCACTCTGCCGCAACTCCGCGGACGCGGCAACGCCGCCCCTCGTGGGGCCTATCCCATTGGCCCGTCCGGGGGTTTCGTGTTAAGGGCACGGCCCTCTGGAGGACACCATGAAGCCGCCGTTCCGCGCCGACCATGTCGGCAGCCTGCTCCGCCCCAAAGCCCTGCTCGAGGCCCGCGACCAGCGCGCCAAGGGCGCCATCCCGGCCGAGGCCCTGACCGAGGCCGAGGACAAGGCCATCAGCGACGCCGTGCGCAAGCAGGAGGCGATCGGCCTCCACTCGGTGACCGACGGCGAGTTCCGCCGCACCATGTGGCACATGGATTTCATCACCCGCTTCGCGCATGTCGCGGTGGTGCCCTCGGAGATCAAGATCCGCTTCCACACCCACGAGGGCGATATCGATGTCGCCCCGCCGGGCCTCAAGGTCACCGGCAAGCTGGCCCGACCGGGCGGCATCTTCGTCGACCACTTCAAGTACGTGAAGAAGGTGGCGAAAGAGACGCCCAAGATCACCATCCCCTCGCCCACCGTGCTGCATTTCCGCGGCGGGCGGGCGGCCATCGACGACAAGGCCTACCCGACGATGGAGGCCTTCTACGCCGACCTCGCCCGCGTCTACAGCGAGGAGGTGAAGGACCTGGCCGCCGCCGGCTGCCGCTACCTGCAGATCGACGAGACCAACTTCGCCTATCTCTGCGACCCGTCGGTGCGCGAGCAGGTGCGCGAGCATATCCACGAGGACCCCAACGAGCTGCCCAAGACCTACGCCAAGCTGATCAACGGCGCCGTCGCTGGCAAGCCGGCCGACATGACGGTGTGCATGCATCTCTGCCGCGGCAACAATCAGAGCGCCTGGCTGTCCGAGGGTGGCTACGACCCGGTGGCCGAGGTGCTGTTCAACGACATCAAGGTCGACGGCTATTTCCTGGAATACGACACCGACCGGGCCGGCGATTTCTCGCCCTTGCGCTTCGTGCCCAAGGGCAAGCGCATCGTGCTCGGCCTGGTGACCAGCAAGCAGCCGGCGCTGGAGGCCAAGGACGCGCTCAAGCGGCGCATCGACGAGGCGGCGAAGTACGTGCCGCTCGACCAGCTCGCCATCAGCCCGCAATGCGGCTTCGCCAGCACGGTCGAAGGCAACCGCATGACCGAGGACGACCAGTGGCGCAAGCTCTCGCTCTGCGTCGAGGTGGCGCGCGAGGTCTGGGGCGCGAACTAGCCGCTCAGGCGCGCAAGGGCTGCAGAATGGTCACGTAGTTGGCTACCGCGGCGCCGCCCATGTTGAACACGCCGGTGACGCCGGTCTTCTTGATCTGCATCTCGCCGGCCGTGCCCGTCGCCTGCATCGCCGCCATGATGTGCATCGACACACCGGTGGCGCCGATCGGATGGCCCTTGGCCTTGAGCCCGCCCGAGGCATTGACCGGCAGCCGGCCGTCCTTCTCGGTCCAGCCTTCCATGGCCGCGCGGGCCCCCTGCCCCTTGGGCACCAGGCCCATCGCCTCGTACTGGATGAGCTCGGCGATGGTGAAGCAGTCATGCGTCTCGACGGCCGCGAGGTCGTCGATCCTGAGCCGGGCGTCGCCCAGCGCCTTCTTCCAGGCGAGCGCGCAGCCCTCGAAATCGACGATGTCGCGGCGGCTCATCGGCAGGTAGTCGTTGACCTGCGCCGTGGCGCGCAGCAGCACCGCCTTCTTCAGGGTCATCGCCGTCTCGACGTCGGTCAGCACCAGCGCCGCCGCCCCGTCGGAGACCAGTGAGCAGTCGGTGCGGCGCAAGGGCCCGGCGACGATCGGGTTCTTGTCCGACACCGTGCGGCAGAACTCGTAGCCGAGATCCTTGCGCAGCTGCGCATAGGGGTTCGCCACGCCGTTCTTGTGGTTCTTGGCAGCGATCCTGGCCATGGCGTCCGACTGGTCGCCGTAGCGCTGGAAATAGAGCTGGGTGATCTGGCCGAATACGCCGGCGAAGCTCATGCCGTCGCGGTCTTCCTCCTTCACATAGGAGGCCTTCATCAGGATGCCGCCGATCTGCTCGCCCGGGGTCTCGGTCATCTTCTCGACGCCGACCACCAGCACGACGCGCGCCTTCCTGGCGGCGATGGCGTTGGCGCCCTGGTGGACGGCGGCCGAGCCGGTGGCGCAGGCATTCTCCACCCGCGTCGAGGGCTTGAAGCGCAGCGCGTCGGAGGCCTGGAGCACGAGCGAGGCCGGGAAGTCCTGCTTGACGAAGCCGCCGCCGAAATGGCCGACATAGATCTCGTCGATGTCACCCGGCGCCAGGCCGGCATCGGCGATGGCCGCCGTCGAGACCTCGACGATCATCTTCTCGAGGTCTTCGCCCTCGCGCTTGCCGAACTTGCCGTGCGACCACCCGACGATGCATGCCGTCATGACGCTGCCTCTGAGCGATAATTGGAAGCCCCAAGAATAGCAGGAATGCCCCGCCCGGATAAGCGCTCTAACGGGCGAAATGCGCCTTGAGCGCCGCCATCGCCGCCGGTACGTCGGGCACCGTCTGGTAACTGCGATGCATGCGCGACCGCAGTACGCCATGCGCGTCGAAATCGCGGATCAGGGCCTCGAACGGGTCCCAGAAACGCTCGATGTTGCACAGAACGGTCGGCTTGGCGTGCAGGCCGAGATCGAACGTCGTGATCATCTCCAGCAGCTCGTCCAGCGTGCCGATGCCGCCGGGCAGGCAGACGAAAGCATCGGAGAGCTCGGCCATCAGCTCCTTGCGCTGGGCCAGGGTATCGACGATGCGCAGCTCGGTGATGTCGCGGTTGGCGACTTCGGGCGCCACCAGCACCGTCGGGATCACGCCGACCACCGTGCCGCCGGCCGCCATGGCGGCGCGCGCCGCCTCGCCCATCAGGCCGCGCCGCGACCCGCCGTAAACCAGGCGCCAGCCGCGGCCCGCCATGGCCGTCCCGAACTCCGCCGCCGCCGTGCGAAACGAGGGCGCCAACCCCTCGACCGCCGAGCAGAACAGGCAGACGGATTTCATCAGCTGCCGGCGCGCGGTCGCGTCTCGTTGACGGCGGCTTCCACCAGCCCCACGAACCGCCAGGCGAGGCCGTTGGGCCCGGCGAAGGGCAGCAGCCGCTCGTTGCCGGCGCCGATCTCCCGGGGCGCCTCGCTCCGGCCGCGCTCGAGCACCGCCTGCCGCTCGTTCGCCGGCAGGCCGTAGAAGGCCGGCCCGTAGAGCGAGGCGAAGCCCTCGAGCTTGTCGAGCGCCTGCTCCTCGTCGAAGACCTGGGCGTAGAGCTCGAGGGCGAACGGGGCATTGAAGATGCCGGCGCAGCCGCAGGCATTCTCCTTGGTATGCACCGCATGCGGCGCCGAATCCGTGCCCAGGAAGAACTTGGCGCTGCCGGAGGTCGCGGCCCGGCGCAGCGCCCGGCGGTGCCGCTCGCGCTTGACGATCGGCAGGCAGTAGAGATGCGGCCGGATGCCCCCGACCAGCATGTCATTGCGGCTGATCATCAGGTGGTGGGGCGTGATGGTTGCGGCGATCTGGGTGCTGGTCGCCATCAGGAAATCGACGGCCTCGGCGGTCGTGATGTGCTCGAGCACGACCTTGAGGTCGGGGAAATCATCCAGCAGCTTGGTCAGTACCTTGTCGATGAAGACATTCTCGCGGTCGAAGATGTCGACGCCCGGATCGGTGACCTCGCCGTGCAGCAGCAGCGGCATGCCGATGCGCTGCATGCGCTCGAAAACGCGCGTCAGCTTCTTCATGTCCGTCACGCCATGCGCCGAGTTCGTCGTCGCATGGGCCGGATACAGCTTGGCGGCGGCCCATACTTTCGTCGTATAGCCGCGCTCGATCTCGTTCGGGTCGGAAGCGTCGGTCAGGTAACAGGTCATCAGCGGCTGAAACGCCGAGTCCGCGGGAACCGCCTGGCGGATTCGGTCGCGATAGGCGTTTGCCATGGCGACGGTGGTCACCGGCGGCGTCAGGTTGGGCATGACGATGGCCCGGGCAAACTGGCGGGCGGTGAACGGAACGACGGTCGCCAGCATGGCGCCATCGCGCAGATGCAGATGCCAGTCGTCAGGCTGTCGCAGGATCAGTCGGTCGCTCATGTCCTACCGTGTTGCCAGGCACTCGAAGACGTCGCCCTCGGCGGGCAGGCCGATCATATGCCGCCGGTGCCACAGGGCATAGAAAAGCAAAATCCAGGCCGCGAAACCGCCATGCTTGTCCGGACTGGTGAACAGGCGCCGCACGGCCGTGGGGTCCGCGATCTCCTCGATGCCCGGCTGGGCGGCCACCAGCGGACCGAGCCGTTTGCCCTCCGCCGCGATCCAGGTCGCCACCGGCACGGTAAAGCCACGCTTGGGCGCGTGGCTCAGCGCCGCCGGCAGGGCCCGGCCCAGCCACTGGCGCAGCAGCCATTTGCCCTGACGGCCGCGCACCTTGAAGCGGTCGGGCAGTCGGAAGGCGAATTCCGCAACGGCGGGATCGAGGAACGGCGTGCGCCCCTCCACGCCGTGCGCCATCAGGCAGCGGTCGAGCTTGGTCAGCAGATCGTTGGGCAGCCAGTCGGCGCAATCCACCGCCTGGGCAACCTGCAGCCGGGTGCGGTCTTCCGTCCGTTCGGTGATTTCCGCCGCTTCGATGCCGTCGCGCCAGCCGGAGCCGCGCTCGCGCAGCACGCCCAAGCCGTCGAAGGTGCCACGGCGGCGCATGATGCGCCCACCCAGCCACCAGGGACGCAGCGCACTGCGGTAACGGCCGTAGCCGCCGAAGATCTCGTCACCGCCCTCGCCCGACAGGATCACCTTGAGACCTTCAGCCTTGGCCCGCCAGGCGAGGATATAGGTCGGCACGCAGGCGTAGTCGGCCGCCGGATCGTCCATCGCCGCGGCGATGCGCGGCAGCTCGGCCCAGAAATCCTCGGCCGTGATCGGCACTTCGATGTGCCGGGCCCGGGCCCCGCGCGCCACGGCCTGGGCGGCGGCGCGCTCGTCGGCGACCGGCGTATCGGGGAAATAGGCGGTGAAGGCGGTCACCGGGTTGGGATTGAGACGGGCCATCTGCGCCAGGACGACGGACGAATCGATGCCGCCCGACAGGAACATGCCGTAGGGCACGTCGGAGCGCTGGTGCACCTTGACGCTGTCCTCGAGAACGGAATCGAGCGCCGCCAGCGCCTCCTCGGGAGAGTGCGACACCGGTCCACCGGCCGGCAGCGCTGGCCGGCGGCGGCGCTCGACGATCCGCCCGTCGGCGATGACGATCGCCTCCCCCGGCAACAGCCGTTTCACGCCGGCGAAAATCGTCTCGCTGCGCGTGGTGAACTGGAGCTCCAGCAGCTCGCTGCGCCGCGTCGCGTCGATCGCGCGCGGCACGATGCCCGCCTCGACCAGGGCCTGGGCTTCGGAGGCGAAGGCCACGGCGTCCGGCGTCTCGACGTAGTAGAGCGGCTTGATGCCGAAGGGATCACGCGCCAGGACGAGGCGACCGGCCGCCGCATCGTGCAGGGCGATGGCGTACATGCCGCGCAGTCTGTCGATGAAGTCCAGGCCGAGCCGGCGGTAGAGAAGCAGCGGCGGCTCGCAATCCGACTGCGTCGTAAACTTGGCGCCGCGCATCTCGGCGCGCAGCTCGACGTAGTTGTAGATCTCGCCGTTGGCGACCAGGGCCGCACCGCCCGGTTCGCGCAGCGGCTGATCGCCGGTGGCAAGATCGATGATGGCCAGCCGGTTATGCACCATCCCGACATTGCCGCTGCGATATTCGCCCGACCCGTCGGGTCCGCGATGCGCCAGCGCCGCCGCCAGCCGGGCCAGCACGTCGGCTGCCGGCCCGTTGGGGCCGCGCGTCATCATCCCCGCCAACCCGCACATCAGGCCGTCACCGCGCGGAAGAAATCGAGATAGCGGCGGACCACGGCGCTCTCGGTGAACGCCGCCTCGTAGGCGCTTCTGCCTGCCGCGGCCAGCGAGGCCCGCCGGGCCGGATCGGCGACCAGTGCTTCGATCGCCCGGGCCAGCGACGCCGCGTCATCGACCGGCACGATCATGCCGGTGCGTCCATCCTCGACCAGCGCCGCAGGGCCGGCAGAGGCCGCGACGATCACCGGCCGGTCCTGCGCCCAGCCTTCGATCACCACATTGCCCAGCGGCTCGTGGCGCGACGGACAGACCAGCACGTCGCTCGCGGCAAGGAGAGCCGGCACATCGTCGCGCCAGCCGAGCAGGCGCACCCGCGAGGCGAGGTCGAGACGCGCGATCTGCGCCTCGAGCTGCGGCCGCAATTCCCCCTCGCCGGCCAGCCAGAGAGTGGCACGCGGCACGCGGGCCATGGCATCGAGCAGGACGTCGAAGGCCTTGTTGGGATGAAACCGACCCAGCGCCAGCACGACCACGGCGTCGGCCGGCGTCTGCAGGGTCGCCCGATCGACGGCCGGGGCTTTCTCGGCCGTCACGAAATTCGGCAGGTAATGCGCCCGTTCGGCCGGCCATCCCTGGCGCTGGACATAGTCGACGATATCGCGCGTGTTCCCCACGAGGTGGTCGCAGCCGCGATAATATTTGAGATCGTAGTAGCCGCCGAGACGACCGACCCGCACGGCCCGGTCACCGGCCAGCCGCCGCGACGGCATCGCCGCGCTGGCCCGGTTCATCCAGGTCAGGATCACGCTCGGGCGATAGTCGCGGATCGCGGATCTCAGCCGGAACGGGGTCACGAAATCGAAGGCTCCGCCGAAGGCGAGCTCGATCGGCTCGAACCCGGCACGCCGAAGGCGCGCGCTACGCGCGTCGTCCCGGCGAATGGCAACACGCTGATCGACGCCCACGCGCCGCAACGCACCGACCAGCCGCTCGAAAAACGCTTCGGCGCCGCCCTGTTTCCGGCCGGCGATCGCTTGCAGCACACGCAGAGTCTCTGCCACGATTCTTCCTGACACTAGGCCCGGCAACCTACGGCACCGGCACGCTCAAGTCGAGCCAATCAGGCGCTCGAAATCCGCCGCCGCGTCGTCCCAGCTCCGGCCGCGCTGGCGCGCCACCGCGCCGGCATGCAGGCGCGACCACAACGCGTCGTCGCTCAGCAGCTTGAGGGTGGCGGTCATGAATTCGTCTTCGTCACGCCCCTCCTCCGCCGACACGACGAAGCCGGTCGTGCGGTTGATGACCCGCTCCGGAAGCGAGCCGATGGCACAGACCACAGCCGGCACGCCCGCCGCCTGGGCCTCGGCGGCGGCCATGCAAAAGGTCTCGTCCGACGTGCCGCGATAGGTGAAGACGCGGAACGACGGCAGCTCCCGGGCGAGCTCCGCCTTGGGCAGGGGCTCGCGCAGGACGACGCCGGCTTCCGACATGCGTTTGGCGAATTCCAGAACCGGCAGCATGCGCTCCGCCTTGGCCGCCGCCCCGTAGGTCGAGGGCCCCGAGAAAATATGCAGCTCGGCCTTGGGTAGCGCGGGGTGGATGCGTGTGACCCAGAGCTCGATCAGCCAGTCCAGCCCGCGCAGGGGGTTGGAGGTGAATACGGCGCGTGGCGGCGGCGGAGTGTCGACGGGCTGGGCCTCGAGGAAACAGGCATCGACGCCGTGCGGGATGGCGGCCCAGTCGCCGCTCGGCACCCAGGCCGGGCAGGTCGTGGCGTGATAAGGCCCGACGAAGACCAGCGTTGGCTTGCGGCGCCACAGCTTCCAGAGATAGCGCGGCTTCAGGAGATAGCGCGCCGGATTGTGAATCCAGAAGGCCACGCGGCGCGCCCGCGGCACCAGCGACAGCAGCCTGTCGCCGCGATTAGCAATGTAAAGGTCCGCGTCCTCGGGCGCCTCGGCACCGATGGGCTGCCAGGTCACGCCGTTATGCTCGACCGGCGCCGCGCAGTTCGACAGGGCCAGGACCGAGTGACCGCGCTTCGCCAGCGCCTCGGCCACCGCGACGAAGGCCGATTCGGCCCCGCCCAACGGGCCCCGCTCCGGGCTGCGTCCGTCGAACGCGATCCCGTCATCCGCCATGACGATGCGCGCCATCAGTCGGCTTCCAGCTTCGCCTTGAGGTGCGAGACGATCGGGTAGAGCCCGGCCATCAGCGCGATCAACAGGCCCCAGCCACCCTCACGGTAGCCTTTGCGCCGCACATAGCATTTGTAGAAGCGCGAGAAGATGCGCCGCACGTATTTCCACGTTGGGTCGGGATCGCCCGTCTCGCGCAGGTCGCGGGCCCGCGCCGTGGTGTAGCTGTCGAGCCGGCGCAGCATGTCGGAGATGTTGCGGTCGACGAGATGCACCAGGCGATGGCGCAGCGGCGTCCCTTCCCGCCCCGTGAGATGGATCTGCGGATGCACGCGGCCCTTGCCCCAGCTCTTGCTGCCCTTGCGGAACAGGCCCGGGTAGGCGGATTTGCCGAAGCTCGCGCCCCAGCCGTAACGCACGAGGGTCTTGCCGATGTAATTGTCGACCGGGATCAGATGGCGGTCGGCGCTCGACTGGCGGACGGCTTCGCGAATCTCGGCGGCCAGCTCGCTCCCCACCCGCTCGTCCGCATCGACCTCGAGGATCCAGTCGCCGGAGCAGGCCGCGATCCCGGCGTTGCGTCGTTCGCCCTCGCGCGTCCACGCCCCCTCGATGATCACGGCGCCGGCCCGCTCGGCGATGGCGCGCGAGCCGTCCGTGCAGCGATCGAGCGCCACGACGATCTCGTCGGCGAAAGCGAGCCCGGCCAGGCACTCGGCGAGCTGGCGCTCCTCGTTGTGCACCGTCACCAGGGCGGAGAGTCTTGGTCCGCTCATGCGGCGCGGTCCCGCGTGCGCTCGTAGAGCGCCGTCGCCGCCGCGGCCACGGCGTCGACGGTCAGGCTGCCCATCAGGCTGCCGGTGGTCCGGTGATCGAAGCCGGCGTGGCCCATCAGCTGCTGGGGCGTGAGCGGCGTACGCACCACGGCGGCGCGTGGCCCCCAGGGGCCGTAGCGCGTCTCGTTGCCCGGTCCGAACAGGCCCAGGGTGGGCGTGCCGACCGCCGCCGCCATGTGCATGAGGCCCGAATCGTTGCCGATATAGAGCGCGCAGCGCCGCAGGCAGGCGGCGGCCGTCGGCAGGTCGACCTTGCCGATGAGATCGATACGCCGATGCTCGGGAACGGCGCGCAGCACCGGCTCGGCCGCTTCCCGTTCCGCGGCGGCGCCGAAGAGCGCGACGCGCGCGCCGGCCAGCGCGCCGCCGTTGCCGGTCAGCCGCTCGATCAGGGCGGCGAAATTCTCGGCCGGCCATTCCTTGCCGCGCCAGTTCGCCGTCGGGCCGATGCCGAGAACCGTGCCGGAGGATATGAGCGCCGCAGCCTGGCGGCCCTGCTCCGCCGTGTTCCACAGAACCGGGGCCGGCGGCGGCTCCACGCCGAACAGCTCAGCGAGCTCGGCGACGCCGTGCCGGGCGTGCTCGCGGCGGCCCCGCACGATCCGCCGGTCGGCCCACAGGAACCAGGCCAGGGCGGAGGCGCGCAGGTCCACGACCAGCTGCCAATGCGTGGTGACGCAGCTGGCCCACAAATCGAGCCAATGACGGCTCAGCGGCTTCTTGTCGATGACGATCAGCCGCTCCAGCCTGGGGAACGGCTCGAGCAGCGCCGCAGCCGGCCGCCCGCAGGCGATGGTGAAGCGCGCCTCGGGATGGCGCCGCGCCAGAAAATCGAGAACCCCGGTCGTGATCACGACATCGCCGATGCGCGTCGCGGTGACGAACAGGATTTTCACGTCAGCTTGTCCTCCCACTCCGCCGCGGCGATCGCCCAGGTCCGCCCGCGCTTGAACAGCCGCGCGTTGGCGCTCATGCGGTCGAAGGCCAGGCGGTCGTTGAGCAAGGTGATCGTGGCGGCGGCGAAGGCGGTGTTGTTCGCGGCGATGGTCCCGGTCTGGCCGTCGGCCACGCGATCGACGACGGTCGTGTTGGCGGCGCGGGCCACGGCCGGCAGGCCCATCGCCTGGCTTTCGGCCAGCGTGAAGCCGTAGACGTCGCCCGGCTCGCCGGGATGCAGATGCGCCCGCGCCTGGCGATAGGCTTCGGCCATCGCCGGATCGGCCAGCGGGCGCTTGACCACCACGCCGTAGGCGCGGGCCGCCGTAGCCTCCTCGATGATCGAGGCGAAGCCGGGCGGCACGGCGCCGCCAAGTTGCGCCTTGTCGAGCACGGCGGAATAGACATGCAGCTCGGCCGTCGGCGCCTCGGGCCGGATACGCGCCATCCACAGGCGCAGCAGCCAGAGCAGCCCGCCCAGCGGATGCGCCGTGGTGATGGCATGCGGCGGCTCGGCCGGGTTCATCGCGTCGTCCTCGAGGTAGGCCGAGGCGATACCGGGCTCGTTGACCGAGGTCTCGAGCCCGAGCGGATTGGCAAAGGCTTCCTGCTGCGCCTTGTTGATGAAGACAAGGCGCGGGCGATGCCGCTCCAGCGCGTCGCGCGCGGCCTCGGTCTGCAGGTCGGCCAGCGCGCCGCCCACCCAGACGAGGCGCTTTCCGGCGACCGGCACCTGGTCGAGCAGCTCGGGCCGGCGGAAGGCGATCAGCGCATCGGAGGCCACCGGGCGCTCGCCCTCCCAGGTGATCCAGCGCGAGCCGTGCACCGTGACCGGGAAGGCGGCACGGTTGATGACCGTGACGTCGTGGCCGCGCATCGAGAGGGCCGGCGGCAGGCTGGCGAACAGCTTCTCGGGCCCGTCGAGCGGCTGGCTCGGCGGGCTGTAGCCGTCGAAGGGGATCGAGTCATCGATGAAAGTCACACGCATGGCAGGGACTTATAAGGGGCCGCCCGGGGCTTGCCAACGGAGCCGAGCGCGCTTAGGTGTTGGCCAGGTTAACGAGGCGATTCTATGTCCGAGCGATTCTATCTCGTCCTCGACGACCGCGGGCTGCTGACCGTGGCCGGCGACGACCGCGCCACGTTCCTCCAGGGGCTGATCTCCAACGACGTCCTCAAGGTCAGCGCGGGCCGGGCCATCTATGCCAGCCTGCTGACGGCGCAGGGCCGCTTCCTGCACGATTTCTTCATCGCCGCCCTGGGTGACACGGCGGGGGGCGAGAGCTTCGTCCTCGATGCCGAGGGCGCGCGGCTCGAGGACCTGCGCAAGCGGCTGATGCTCTACCGGCTGCGCTCGAAGGTGACCCTGGCACCGCTGGCCGACCATGTCGTGGTGGTGGCCTTCGGACCCGGCACGCAGGCCGCCCTGGACCTGCCCGAGGAGGCCGGAAGCGCGGCGCCCTTCGCCGGCGGGGTCGCCTATGTGGACCCGCGCCTGAGCGGGCTGGGGGCGCGGCTCATCATCCCAGGCGAGCGTCTGGAGGCGGTCGCCGCCGCGGGCTTCAAGCCGGGCGAGCGCGCGGCCTACGACAGACTGCGCCTGTCGCTGGGCGCGCCCGACGGCAGCCGCGACATGCCGGTGGAGAAGGCGCTGCTGCTCGAGAACAACTTCGACGAGCTCAACGGCGTCGACTGGAAGAAGGGCTGCTATGTCGGCCAGGAAGTCACGGCGCGCATGAAGTATCGCGCGCTGGTGCGCAAGCGCCTGCTGCCGGTGCGCATCGAAGGCGCGGTGCCCGCCCCCGGCACCGCCGTCACCCTCGACGGCGAGGAGGTCGGCGAGATGCGCAGCGGCTCGGACGGCTGGGGCCTCGCCTTCCTGCGCCTCGAGGCGGTGGAGACGGCCGAGCGCGAGGGCAAGCCGCTGAGCGCGGGCGGCGCCGCCCTCACCCCGCTCAAGCCGGCGTGGTGGAACGCGGCGTAGTCAGTTTCCCGAGGCCGTGCTCACCGGGTTTTCGTAGCTGTCGAACTGAAGCGGCCCTTGCGGGTCGACGATCCGCTTGATCGTGGTGCCAGAAACCGTCAACGGCGGCAGCGGAACCCCGATCGGCTGCAGCAGCTCGCGTACCAGCAGCTCGTCGATGGCCGTGCGCGTCCTGACGTACTCCGCTGGCTGATCCGGCCGGCGGACAGCAAACAAGGTGCCAAACTGGTCATCGTTGGTTTGGTACACACGCGCGCCGTGGTCACCGTGGACAACGACATGTGCGGCCGGGCTCGTCGCCGCCAGAAGCTCCGCCACGATACGGTTCGTGCAGCCCATCTGCTCCAGATAAAGCTTGTAGTGCTCCTGCTTCGTGGGACCGTACCAGGTGCCTGGGCCGCCGCGCAGCCGGCATTGCGCGTCAAGCGCAAACGGATGATGGGGGATCATGAGATGGGCCAAGACAAGGTCACCTGGGCCAAAGCGCGACATATCGTCGACCAGCAATCGCGCCAGAGCGCGCACCGACAGCGGCGTATAGGGGAGACGGCCCGACGATCCCGCCGTTATCGGGGATAGCGTGATGGCGGTCCGCGACGCCAGGGCATCAGCCCCTTTGTTATAGAGGGCCGCCAGCCCCACCCAAATGCTGGAACGGTCCAGGAAGGTCGTCGCCAACAGATAGAACTTGTCGCGAACCGGTATCTCCGCCTGCTCGATCCAGTTCAGCGAGCGGAAACGAACCGTCGTACAAGTCGCGACGTCCTGCGTGCAGAAATCCAGAATGTCGGTCTGGTAGACATGGACACGGTAGCCGAATTCGACCATACGACGAAAATATTCGGATCTCTGCAGGGTCCACTCGAGTCCTCTGCCGTAGCGGATGAGCTCGCCGTCGCGCTGCGCGATGCCGAAGTTCACGAGATCCGGCAGCGAATTCCAGGTCCATGAGCTGCGGCTGAACGCCCCGCCGTAAAGCCGGAAGCCCTGCTCGGCATAAAACGCCCGCAACCTGCTTTTCATCTCCTCGCTGCCCGGCACATCCGCGGGAAGCGTTTCCACACCCTGATGGCCGTCGAGGACCAGATGCAGGACCGGTGGCGGGGCCGTGACCGCCGGCGGCGTCTTCGCCGCCACGCTGCTTGTGCGGCTGATCGGGTTCTCCGCAGGCATGGCGAGGGTGGCAAGCAGCATCGCGAAGCCGCCCGCGGTCCCGATCACATGAAGATTACGCCCCAGGAGCCAGCTCAGCATGAAGCCGATCAGAAATGCACCTGGCACGTGGTATCGGCTGCGGATGCCTACCACCGACCATTCGACGACGTGATTGAGAAAGACGGTGACAAGGATGCCAACGACTATGGCGCGCATCACGCGCCCGCCGCGATGCATCACGACCCCCACTGCGGCCCCGATCGTTGCCAGCATCGCGAGGAGCGCGAGGCTCTCCGACCGGTCGACGGAATAGATCTGGAAGTGCAGCAGCAGCACCCCCATGGTCAGCAAAAGGCCTGTCGGGAACAGCAGTACCCACAGCCAGTCCCAGCGCGCGGCAGCCTGGCTCATTCCTGGCGCTCGATCGGCAGGTCCGAGATGGCTAGATCAGTCGGCGTCGCTGTTCTCCCGGCTTCCGGGTGCCGCGGGGCGCCGCTTGAAGAAAACCATGATCTTGTCCCAGTACAGCCTGGCGGTCACAGCCCCCATCGCAAGGCCCCCGATGATCGCCTGGAGGATGATGCTCCCCGTGCCCGGATCGAGATAAGCATGGGCGGGCGCGGTGGTGGCCGCGATCACGGCGACCGCCAGCCACAGGGCTTGAGGAAGGTAGATCATCGTGTCCCTCCGTCGATTGCTGTCAGGTTGCGGATTGGCTACCGCAATGTGACAAACCATAACGGGGCACGGCCGATTGGCAGCGTGGCAATATTAGGTTCATCCGGTTGTCATTACCGGGTCGCCTGGCACAGCATGGTACCTTGCTGTTGTGCCGCAAGACCTCGCCCCCCGCAGAAACCTTGCCGAGCCCGTTTCAGGTTCGTTCCGCGACCCCAGCGGGAGCGTCTTCCGCAACGACGGTCGGATCTTCCGCACCATCGCGCGCCGCGCCGTCGACGATTTCGAGTGGGTGCGCGCCACGGGGCTGCTCGACAAGCTCGTCAGCGACGGCGTGCTGGTCGGCTGGCAGGAGGTCGAACGCCCGGCCTGGTTGGCGGTCGAGGGGGTCGCCAAAGTACTCGAGCACGAGCCCCTGGCCTTCATCTCGCACCCCTACGAATGGTCGTTCGCCGGGCTGAAGGCCGCTGGGCTGCTCCATCTCGATATTCATCTGCAAGCGCTGGCCAGGGGCGTCACGCTCTCCGACGCGACGGCCTACAACATCCAGTTTCGCGGGCCGCGGCCGGTCTTCATCGATCATCTGTCGTTCCGGCCCTACCGCAACGGCGAATTCTGGGCCGGCCATCGGCAATTCTGCGAGCAGTTCCTCAATCCTCTGGTGCTGCGCGCCAGGCTCGGCATTCCTCACCACGCCTGGCTGCGCGGCGCGATGGAGGGCTTGCCCACCCAGCACCTGGCGGCCGTCCTGCCCTGGACGGCGCGGCTGTCGCCGAGCCTGCTGCTCCACGTCTTTGCCAATGCCAGGCTGGAGCGGGCCGCGCTGCGCAAGGGCAATTTCGAGGTGCAACGCCTGGCCTCGCGCCGACAGCTGCCGCGCGCTTCGTTCGAAGGCCTGCTGCGCGGCTTGCGTAATTTCATCGCCGACCTCGAGCCGAAGGACGGCGGCGCCTCAGCCTGGACTGGCTACGCCGCCGACAACAGCTACGCCGCACCGGAGGCGCAGCAGAAGGCACAGTTCATCGCCCGCTTCGCCGAGCGCGTCCGGCCCGGGATGCTGTGGGACATTGGCTGCAACACCGGCGAGTACAGCAAGGTCGCGTTGGAACACGGTGCGGGTGATGCGATCGGCTTCGAGTACGACTCGCTGACGCTGGAGCGGGCCTTCAAGCGAGCGGTCGCCGAGGACCTTTCGTTCCTGCCGCTGCACCAGGACGCCGCCAATCCGAGCCCCGATCAGGGCTGGCGGCAGCAGGAGCGCCGCGGCCTGGCCGCACGGCGCGGGGCCGATGGGGTCATCGCTTTGGCCGTGGTTCATCACCTGGCGATCGGCCGCAACATTCCCCTGCCCCAGGTCGTCGACTGGCTGGTGGACATGGCGCCCGAGGGCGTGATCGAGTTCGTGCGCCGCGACGACCCGATGGTGCAGCAGATGCTGGCGCTGCGTGACGACATCTTCGACGACTACGGCGACGCGGCCTTCGATGCGGCGCTCGCGGCGCGGGCGCGCGTGGCCGACAGCGAGACGCTCGCCGGCTCGGGGCGGCGCCTGGTCGCGTATTCCCGCCGCTAGAGGTTGGCGCGGATCTTCTCGGCCAGCGCCGCGAGCTCGGCCTTGTCGCCGGGCTTCAATCCCCAGTTCATCTTGAGCTCGTCGCCCAGGCGGCGCGGCAGGATGTGCATGTGGAAGTGGAATACCGACTGCGCCGCGCCCGGGCCGTTGGCCTGCAGGAGATTCAAGCCGTCGGGCGTCACCGTCTTCTCGACCGCCGTGGCGACCTTGCGCACGGTGGCCATCACCGCGGCGAGATCCTTATCGTCGCTGGCATAGAGGTTGACCGCGTGCGCCTTGGGGATGACCAGCGCGTGGCCCGGATTGCCCGGATTGATGTCGAGGAAGGCGAAGGTCGCCGAATCCTCGTAGAGCTTGAACGAGGGAATCGCCCCCGCCACGATCTTGCAGAAGATGCAGTTCGCGTCCGTGGCCATGGTCCCTCCCCTGTTGCGCCTATTTCTTGCCGCGCGGCTTGGTCGGCGGCTTGCCTTTCGGCTTTCCCGGTTTGGATTTCGGTGCGGATTTCTTCGGCGCGGCCTTCGTCGGCTTGGGCCTCGCCGGACTCTTCGCCATCTTCTGCGGCGCCGGCTTGGCGCGCGCGGGCGAAACCCCCGACGACACGCGCTGGGCGGCCGAGCGCCGGCCGCCGCCCGTGACCAGCACCCGACGGTGGCGGTCATCGGAGGCCGACTTGCGGGTCATCACGTTGATCGGCCTCGACTTTTCGGGCTGCGCCAGGGCTGCCTGGGCGGCCGCCAGGCGGGCGATGGGCACCCGGTAGGGCGAGCACGAGACGTAGTCCAATCCCAGCGTCGCGCAAAAGCGCACCGAGGCGGGATCGCCGCCGTGTTCGCCGCAGATGCCTAACTTCAGTTCCGGCCTGACATTTCTGCCGCGCTCGGCGGCAATCTTCATCAGCTCGCCGACACCGTGCTCGTCGATCGAGACGAACGGGTCGCGGGTGATCAGCTTCTTCTTCTCGTACTCGTCGAGGAAATTGCCGGCATCGTCGCGGCTCAGGCCGTAGACGGTCTGGGTCAAATCGTTGGTGCCGAAGGAGAAAAACTCGGCGCGCTCGGCGATCTCGCCGGCCCGCAGGCAGGCGCGCGGCAGCTCGATCATGGTGCCGATCGTGTATTCGACCTCGGCCCGGCTCTCCTCGCGCACGGCCCTGGCGACGTTCTCGACCAGATCGGCCATCAGCTTGAATTCGGCCTTGTCGGCGATCAGCGGGATCATGACCTCCGGCACCATGGTCTTGCCGGTCTCCTTGCCGATCGCCACCGCGGCCTCGAAGATGGCGCGGGCCTGCATCTCGTAGATTTCCGGATAGGTGACGGCCAGGCGGCAGCCGCGATGGCCGAGCATCGGGTTGACCTCGCGCAGACGCGAGGCGCGCGCCCGCACCGCGGCGATTTCCTTCCCGGTGGACTTGGCGAGCTCCGCCATCTCGTTGTCGCTGTGCGGCAGGAACTCGTGCAAGGGCGGATCAAGAAGCCGGATGGTCACCGGCAGTCCTTCCATGATGCGGAAAAGCTCGATGAAATCCTGGCGCTGCACCGGCAGCAGCTTGGCCAGCGGGCCCGTCCGCCCTTCGCGATCCTCGGCCATGATCATCTGGCGCACGTTGAGGATGCGCTCGGGATCAAAGAACATGTGCTCGGTGCGGCACAGGCCGATGCCTTCCGCGCCGAAACGGCGCGCCGTGCGCGCATCGAGCGGCGTCTCGGCATTGGCCCATACGCCCATCTTGCGGAACTTGTCGGCCCAGCCCATGAGCACCGCGAAATCGCCGGAGAGCTCGGGCTGCACGGTCGGCACCTCGCCGAGGAACACCTCGCCGGTGCTGCCGTCGAGGGTGATGCGGTCGCCGGCCTTCACCGTGACGTTGCGCATCGACATGGTCTTGGCCGCGTAGTCGATGCGGATCTCGCCCGCTCCCGACACGCAAGGCCGGCCCATGCCGCGCGCCACGACGGCGGCGTGGCTGGTCATGCCGCCGCGCGTGGTCAGGATGCCGCGCGCCGCATGCATGCCGTGGATGTCTTCCGGGCTGGTCTCGACCCGCACCAGGATGACGGCCTCGTTCTTGGTCGCGCGCGCCTCCGCCTCGTCGGCCGAGAACACCACGATGCCGGCCGCTGCCCCCGGCGAGGCCGGCAGGCCGCGCGCGAGGATCTGGCGCGGCGCCTTGGGGTCGAGCGTCGGGTGCAGGAGCTGGTCGAGGGCCGCCGGGTCGATGCGCTTCACCGCCTCGGCCTCGTCGATCAGACCTTCGTTCACCATGTCGACGGCGATCTTGAGGGCCGCCGCCGCCGTGCGCTTGCCGCCACGCGTCTGCAGCATGTACAGGCGCTTCTGCTGCACCGTGAACTCGATGTCCTGCATGTCGCGGTAATGGGCTTCGAGCCTGCCGCGGATCGCCTCGAGCTGGGCGAAGACCTCCGGCATGACCTCTTCCATGGCCGGCAGCTTCGACTTGTTGGCGTTCTTGCCGTGCACGGTCAGGTGCTGCGGCGTGCGAATGCCCGCCACCACGTCCTCGCCCTGGGCATTGATCAGGTATTCGCCGTAGAACTCGTTGGCCCCGGTGGACGGATCGCGGGTGAAGGCGACGCCGGTCGCGCAATCATCGCCCATATTGCCGAACACCATGGCCTGGACGTTGACCGCCGTGCCCCATTCCTCGGGGATGCCGTGCAGCCGCCGGTAGGTGATGGCGCGCTGGTTCATCCAGCTGCTGAACACGGCGCTGACCGCGCCCCAGAGCTGCTCGCGCACATCCTGCGGGAAGTCCTTGCCGAGCTCTTCCTTGACCCGCTTCTTGTACTCGCCGACCAGCGCCTTGAGGTCCTCGGCCGTCAGCTCCGTATCCATGGTGACGCCGCATTCGCTCTTGCGCTGATCGAGGAGTTCCTCGAAGTGATGGTGATCGATGCCCATCACCACGTCGCCGAACATCTGGATGAAGCGGCGGTAGCTGTCGTAGGCGAAGCGCGCGTCCTTCGTCTCGGTGGCCAGCGCCTCGACCGTGGCGTCGTTGAGCCCGAGATTGAGCACGGTATCCATCATGCCGGGCATCGAGGCGCGCGCACCCGAGCGCACCGAGACCAGCAGCGGGGTTTTCGTGTCACCGAACTTGCGGCCGGTGATCTCCTCCACCCGGCGCAGGGCGCCGCCGACCTGCCCTTCCAGCTCCTCGGGATAGCGCCGGTCATTGGCGTAATAGGTCGTGCAGACTTCGGTCGTGATGGTGAAACCGGGAGGGACCGGGAGGCCGAGATTGCTCATCTCCGCCAGGTTGGCGCCCTTGCCACCCAGCAGGTTCTTCATCTCTGCGCGACCCTCGGCCTTGCCGCTGCCGAAGCTGTAGACCCATTTCACCATAGCGCTCTCCGCGACTAACCCTCGACCCTGGAAAAATCCGCCACGCCCGCGAGGATGCGGCGAATCTCGGACAACAAGCGCAATCGGTTGGCGCGCAGATCGGCCTCCGGCGCGTTCACCGTGACCTTGTCGAAGAACGCGTCGACCGGTCCGCGCAAATTCGCCAAAGCAATCATCGCGCCGCCGAAATTCTCCATTCTCAGCAGCGTATTCATCGCCTGGCGCGCCTCGCTGAGCTTGCGCTGCAGCGCCCGTTCTTCATCGAGCTTGAGAAGCGCCGGATTGACCGCGCCGTCGTGGCGCTGCTTATCCTTTTTCTCCTCGATCTCGACGATATTCGAGGCCCGTCGGAAAGCGACCAGCAAATTGGCGCCATCGGCGGTCCCCAGGAAGTCACGCAGCGCCTCGACCCGGGCAAGGATACGAACGATGTCGCTGTCGCCACCGCGGGCGAACACCGCGGTAATAAGGTCGTGTCGCACCCCCTGTTCGCGCAAGTGCACCTTGAGGCGATCGGCGAAAAAAGCGATCAGGTCGCTGGCCAGCGCCTCGGCCTTGGCTTCGTCCTCTATCCCATGCTTGAGCAGGGACTTGGCAAAGACGCGGCGGAGCGGCAGGCGCAGCTGGTTCTCGATCACCAGGCGAATGACCCCCAGCGCCGCGCGACGCAGGGCAAAGGGATCCTTGGAGCCCGTCGGCTTCTCGCCGATCGACCAGAACCCGGCCAGGGTATCGATCTTGTCGGCCAGCGCCACGGCCACCGAGACGGGCGCGGTCGGGCAGCGGTCGTTCGGACCGAGCGGCGCATAGTGGTCACGGATCGCATCGGCAACCGCAGCCGGCTCGCCGTCGTGCAGGGCATAATAGCGCCCCATGACGCCCTGGAGCTCCGGGAACTCCCCGACCATGCCCGACGACAGATCGGCCTTGCACAGCAGGGCCGCTTCGCGGGCGTCGTCCGGGTCGCAGTCCGGAACGGCGGACACGATCTTGGTCAGCAGCGACTGGATGCGCGAGACCTTGTCGGCCAGCGTGCCCAGCCTGGCGTGGAAGACGCGGTTGTGCAGATCGGGGACCCGGTTCTCCAGCGCCGTCTTGCGGTCCTGGTCCCAGAAGAACTTGGCGTCGGACAGGCGGGCGCGCAGCACGCGCTCGTTGCCGCTGACGATGTTGCGCCGCCCCTCTTCGTCGGTCTCCATGTTCGAGACGACGAGGAAGCGCTGGGCCAGGGAGCCATCCGCGTTGAGCAGTGCGAAATACTTCTGATGCGCGCGCATCGAGGTGACCAGCACCTCGGGCGGCAGATCCATGTAGGCCTTGTCGATCGAGCCGACGAGGACCCGCGGCCATTCGACCAGGCCGGTCACTTCCTCCAGCAGGCCGAGATCCTGCTTGAGGGTCAGCCCCTCGCGCTTGGCGGCGTCCTCGGCCTCGCGCAGGATCATGTCGCGGCGCTCGGCCGGGTCGAGCATGACCTTGGCCGCTGCGAGCTTCGACTTGTAGTCGCTGAAACCGGATACGCGGATTTCACCGGGCGCCAGGAAGCGATGGCCGGCACTGCGATCGCCATAGGCGATCTGGCTCTTGCCCAGGTCGATCGTGCCGGCGAGCGGCTTGCCGTTGAACAGGCCGAGGGCGGACTGCAGCGGCCGCACCCAGATGAAGCGGTTGTCGGCCCAGCGCATCGACTTCGGCCAGGGGAAAGCGGCCAGGGTCGAACCGATAAGACCGGGAAGGACGCTGGCGGTCGCCTGCCCCTTGCGATCGATCACCGCAAACCAGAACTCCGCCTTGCCAACGGTCCGCTTCTCGCATTGGTCAAGAGTGGTCAGGCCGGCGCTCTTCAGGAATCCCTGGACCGCCTGATCCGGCGAGCCGACCCGTGGCCCCTTCTTCTCCTCCCTGACATCGGCCTGGGTCTCCGGCAGGCCGTCGACGACCAGTGTCAGCCGGCGCGGCGTCACGTAGCTGTCGGCGCGGGTGAATTCGAGCCCGGCTTCTTTCAGCTTGTCGGTCACCAGGCGCTTGAGGTCGTCCGCCGCGCGGCCTTGCATGCGCGCCGGGATTTCCTCGGAGAACAGTTCGAGCAGGAGCTCGGGCATCAGGCGCTTACCTTTCGGCTGGCGAGCCAGGCTTCGCAGCAGCCCTTGGCCAGGGCGCGCACGCGGCCGATATAGGCGGCGCGCTCGGTCACCGAGATCACGCCGCGCGCATCGAGCAGGTTGAAGCGGTGGCTGGCCTTGATGCACTGGTCGTAGGCCGGCAGCGGCAGCTTCTTTTCCAGAAGCGCCTCGCATTCCTTCTCGGCGTCGGCGAAATGGCTGAGCAGCAACGCCGTGTCGGCATGCTCGAAATTGTGGGCCGAGAACTCGCGCTCCGCCTGCAGGAAGATGTCGCCGTAGCTCACGCCCTGCCCATTGAAATCGAGGTCATAGACGTTCTCGACCCCCTGGATGTACATGGCCAGCCGCTCGAGCCCGTAGGTCAGCTCGCAGGAGATCAGGTCGCAGGGAATGCCGCCGACCTGCTGGAAATAGGTGAACTGGGTCACCTCCATGCCGTCGCACCACACTTCCCAGCCCAGACCCCACGCGCCGAGGGTCGGGCTTTCCCAATCGTCCTCGACGAAGCGGATATCGTGCCGCAGCGGGTCGATTCCCAGCCGCACCAGACTTTCGAGGTACAGGTTCTGGCTCTCCTGGGGAGAGGGCTTCAGAATCACCTGATATTGGTAGTAGTGCTGTAGCCGATTGGGATTCTCCCCGTAGCGCCCGTCGGCCGGCCGACGCGAGGGCTGCACATAGGCGGCCTTCCAGGGCTCCGGCCCCAGGGCCCGCAGAGTCGTGGCGGGGTGAAAGGTCCCCGCCCCCATCTCCATGTCATAGGGCTGCAGGATGACGCAGCCCTGCTCGGCCCAGAAAGCGTGAAGCCTCAGGATAAGTTCTTGAAAGCTGGGCGCTTTGCCCGGGCTGCGGCTGACCATTACGGCGGCGATTCGATCGGGGATTGGTGCGGCGCACCATACCGGCGCACCTACCCCCGATCAAGCTGCCAACCGGGTACCGGCCTTCTAAATCAGGCTCGCGGGAAGGGGCAGTTGGGTTTGCCGCAGGAACGGGCCCCGGGGGCCACGTAGGCGCCGCAGATGCGGCAGGCCGTCATGACCTCCGGTTCCCTCGCCTTGGCACCGGCCCCTGGCGCCTCCCGCCCCCGGTTCAGGCGGCCAGCCCCACGGCCGTCGGCCGCCTCGCGCCGCTCTTTCTCCCAGCGCTGGAACCAGCGGAAGCCGAACCAGACGATCGCGATGATCGCGACCAGGACGGCGACTTTGCCAAAGCTCATGCCGAACATGGAAGAAGTCCTAAAGCCCGTAACGATTCCACAAGGAGCGGGCTTCCACCGCGGCGATCACGTCGTCTGCCCAGGTCACCGGCAGCAGCGAGAAACCGTCGCTTTCCCAGCCGCCGCGAAACGGCAGGCGACGGCGCCACCACGACACCTCCCCGGTGACCAGGCGCAGCTTGACGTCGTCGCCGAAGCGCCGGCGCATCGCCGAGCGCAGATCGTCGATGCCGTCGACCAGGCCGAGTTCTACCGCCCGGCGGCCGGTCCAGAATTCGCCGCTGAACAGGTCCTCTGGTGGGGCCTTCAGACGGTCGCCGCGACGGTCCTTCACCCAGGCCTGGAAGTTGGTGTGGATCTCCGCCTGGATGGCCTTCAGGCGCGCCACATCCTCGGGATTCTCGGGTTTGAAGGGATCGAGCAGGGTCTTGCGCTCGCCCGCCGTGTAGATGCGGCGCTCGATCCCCAGCCGCTCGATCGCCTCGTTGAAGCCGAAGCCCGAGGCGATGACGCCGATCGAGCCCACGATCGAGCTGGCATCGGCATAGATCTCGTCCGCCGCGCAGGCCAGCCAATAGCCGCCCGAAGCCGCCACATCCTCGGCGAAGGCGACGACGGGGATGTCTTTCTCGGCGGCCAGCTGGCGGATGCGCTGGGCGATCAGCGCCGACTGGACCGGCGAGCCGCCCGGGGAATTGATCGCCAGCGCCACGCAGGAAAGGCCCGGCAGCGAAAAGGCGCGCTGCAGCGGGCCGGCCAGGCGGGCGAGCGAGATTCCCGAGCGCAGCGGCCCGACCTGGCCGATGACGCCGGCCAGGCGCACCACCGCGACCACGGGGGTCGGGTGCTGCAGGCGCTCGATCGGCAGATGGGCCAGCCACCCGCGGATCTTCTCTGACCAGGTTTCCATGGATGCAGATTAGCCCCGGAGCCGCCGGGTGGCGAATCAGCGCGCGGTGAGCGGCGATGCCTCGCGCAGAATGGCCTCGGCCTGCGGGGTGAAGCGGCCTTCGTGATCGTGCAGGATCAGTCCCCGGCCGGAGGCGCGCGGCGTATTGTCGCCGCGAATGCCCGTGACCACCACGCGCTTGGGCTGGGCGCCGGTCTTGGGCCATAGCGGCACGGTGACGAGCGCCCCGCAACCGGCACGCTCCAGGGCTTCGCACAGCTCGCCCGCGCGATCGAAGCGGTGGACGAAAACCACCACACCCTTGGGCTTGACGAAGCGCGCCGCGGCACGCGTCCAGTCGGCGAGATCGGCTTCGCTTTGCACCGTGGCAGCGGCCTTGCGCGGATCCGGCGGAGGATCCGCCGCCTCGGGATCGAGGTACGGCGGATTGGCGATCACCGCCTCGAAGCTTCCGACGATCAGCGAGCGCGGCGGATTCAGCAGATCGCCGGCCGAGACGGTCACGCGATTGCCGAAATCGTTGGCCTCGACGTTGCTCTGGGCGATCTTGACCAGGATGGGATCGCGTTCCAGCCCGACCACGGTCAGGTCGCTGCGCCGGCGCGCCAGGCAGAGCATCGCGGCGCCGGCGCCGCAGCCGAGATCGAGCACCCGCCCCTTCACGCTGTCCGGTACGGCGGCGGCCAGAAAGACGGGATCGATGGCGGCCCGGTAGCCTTCCGCCGGCTGCCGGAAAATCACTTTTCCAGCGAGCAGCGCGTCTTCGGTGACCGGGATGGGAAACGAGGGGCCGGGATCAGTCATGGAACAACGTGGGATCAGCTTCAGCGAGAAGGCGGCGGGCGGCGGCGTAGTCCGTATCGTCTACCATAATTCGACGGGGTATTGCGGAGATCGATCCTTCGAGAACGGAGGCGTGCATATCCAGGAGAACGGCCGGGATACCGGCACCGGCCAGCACCGCTTCGGACCAGGATAGCAGCACCGGATCGTTGGTTCGCAGCAGCTCCTTCATGACCCTTCCGGTCGCGGTCTCGGCCCCGCCCCGCCGTCTTCAGCCTCGCCTTGACCGAGCACACCGGCATACTATGCTCCGCCTTGGCGGACAAGGTCGTAAGACCGTCCGGGGACAAGCGGGAGAGTCCGAGTGGCCGTCGTCGTCAATCTGCAGAACGAGCGCAAACAGCGACCGTCCATCGCCGCGCTGACGGCGCTGGCCGGCGACGATCTCAAGCAGGTCAACGAAGTGATCCTGCAGCGCATGCAGAGCCCGGTGGCCCTGATCCCGCAGCTGGCCGGACACATCATCGCGGCCGGTGGCAAGCGGCTGCGCCCCCTGCTGACCCTGGCCAGTGCCCGCATGTGCGGCTACGAGGGCCGCCGGCACGTCGCCCTCGCCGCCTGCGTCGAGTTCATCCATACCGCCACGCTGCTCCACGACGACGTCGTCGACGAGAGCGACCTGCGCCGGGGCCTGGCCACGGCCAACGCGGTGTGGGGCAACAAGGCCAGCGTGCTGGTCGGCGATTTCCTGTTCAGCCGCGCCTTCCAGCTGATGGTCGAGGACGGTTCGCTCTCGGTGCTGGCCATCCTGTCCAATGCCTCGGCGGTGATCGCCGAGGGCGAAGTGCTGCAGCTGATGACCGCCAACGACACCGAGACGACCGAGCACGCCTATCTCGAGGTCATCAAGGCCAAGACCGCGACCCTGTTCGCCGCCGCCTGCCGCGTCGGTGCCGTGGTCGCCTCGCGGCCCAAGGTCGAGGAGGAGGCGCTCGATTCCTACGGCCTCAATCTCGGCATCGCCTTCCAGATCGTCGACGACGTGCTCGACTACGCCGCCCACCAGGCAACGCTGGGCAAGAGCGTGGGCGACGACTTCCGCGATGGCAAGATCACCCTGCCGGTGGTCCTGTCATTCCTGCGCGGCGACGAGACCGAGCGCGAGTTCTGGCGCCGCACGCTGGAGCGCCTCGAGCAGGGCGACGGCGATCTCGAGCATGCCGTGGTCCTCATGGAAAAGCACGGCAGCCTGCGCGATTCGATCGAGCGGGCGAAGCATTACGGCGCGGTGGCGCGTGATGCCCTGGGCGTCTTCCCCGACAGCCCGGAGAAACGCGCGCTGCTCGAGCTCGTCGATTTCGCGATTTCAAGAAGCCACTAACCCTATTCGTCATCCCGGACGAGCGTCCTGCGCTGCGCCGCCGCAAAGCGCCGGCGGGCGCGTAAAGACTCGGAGATCCGGGATCCATCTCACCGTCGGCACAATGGACCCCGGATCGCGCGGCCCCCAATTTTCCCCGCGCGCGCAGCCGCCACACCAACCCTGCGCGCGCGGTAATAGACGGGAAAGGCCGCTTGTCCGGGGTGACGATCAGGTTTTGTAGCTGGGGTCCTTGCGGTCGAGCATGCGCAGGAGTGCGGGCCATTCGCGGGTTGTGCCTGTCCCCACCCCGATACCGGCCGCGCCACCTTCCCATTGCTGCGCCGTATGCTCGCTGACGTCCGGCGGCGGCAGAACGATGGGCCGGCCGGTATGCATGACATCGAGCTGCGCTTGGCAGGCCTGCTCCAGGTAGTAGATGAAGCGGAAGGCCTCGGCGACGCTGCGGCCGCAGGTCAGCAGGCCATGATTGCGCAGGATCATCGCGTTGCGCTTGCCGAGATCGGCGATCAGGCGGCACCGCTCCTCGAGATCGAGCGCGAAGCCCTCGTAATCGTGGTAGGCGATGCGATTATAGAACTGGAAGGCGCCCTGGGTGACCGGCACGAAGCCTTCCCGCAGCGCCGAGACGGCCGACCCGGCGCGGCTGTGCGTGTGAATCACCGACACGACGTCCGGGCGCGCGCCATGCACCGCGCTGTGGATGACGAAGCCGGCGCGATTGATGTCGTGGGGCGTGTCCTCGACAATGTTGCCGTCGAGATCGATCTTCACCAGGTTCGAGGCGGTGATCTCGTCGTACATCAGGCCGTAGGGATTGATCAGGTAGTGATGCTGATCGCCCGGCACGCGGGCCGTGATGTGGTTGTAGACGAGATCGGTCATGCCGAAATGCTCGACCAGCCGGTAGCAGGCGGCGACGTCGACGCGCATCGCCCACTCGGCCTCGCTCCAGTTGCGGCCGGCGGGCGGAGGGGCCGGGTGGAGTGGCGCTCGACTGGCCATGCGAGTCCTCCAAGACATTGTTTATACTAACTAATTCGTCCTATTATAGCGTCGCTGGCGGCCGCCGTCACGGCCGCGCGCGACCTTATCTACATGCCTTGCGGGGCCGGGGGGATACGTCTATAACGCGGGGCCCACGGTCGGAGTGTAGCTCAGCCTGGTAGAGCACTAGCTTCGGGAGCTAGGGGTCGGAGGTTCGAATCCTCTCACTCCGACCAATTTTTCAAACCGGACAATCTGCAGTTCTCTCCGTGCGCCCGCCTGGGCGCGGGCGCCCTGGGCTGCAGACCGCTAGAAACCATCCTGCCAACGGCGCGGTCACGTTTGGCCGCATCATGTCGCAAACACGCCGCCGTTCACGTCGGTCGTCGCGGCGGCGACATAGCCGGCCTCGCTCACCCGCCGCACCGGAATCGTAGCTGCCGCCTCACGCGCGACCTCTGAGTCGGCGGGCGGTCATGTTCGCTACGATCCAGCCCGGCGCGATGCTACCGGGTCGCTTTTACCCGAATGACGTTCCACGACGCCGGCTTCAGGGTTGCCTGCACATGATTGCCATCGATTCGCACACTGGACAGTGGCGATGGGGCAACCCGGTTCGGTGCCTCCTTCGTATTTGTAGCCTGGAGATCGGCATGGTGCAGCTGCAGGGCCGTGTCGACCTTCATCGCGCCAAAACCCTTGGCGTCCACACGCAACGGCATCTCCTCGGTGAGATGGCGATTGAGCGCGAACAGGGTGAGCATCCCCTCCTTGTCGTCGTGCACGGCCGAGAGCTTGAGGTACGGCGCCTCGGGCACCGGGAAATAGAGGTCCTGCGGCCCGCGCGGGTCGTAGTAGTTCGCCGCGTAGGCAGGTGAGTCGATCTGGGTGCGCAGCACCCGGCCGCGCCCGAAATTGCTGAAATGCGCGAAGGGATGGAAGATGGTCTGGCGCCAGGCCGGGCCACCGGTCTCGGTCATGATCGGCGCGATGACGTTGACCAGCTGCGCCAGGCAGCCGGCCTTCACCCGGTCGGCGTGATTAAGCAGCGAGATGCACGCGCCGCCGAAAGCCAGCGCGTCCTCCATGTTGTAGATCTCCTCGAGGATCGGCGGCGCCACCGGCCAGCCCGGCAGGACCCGCTCCTGACGATTGCGCCGGGTGCGGTACCAGACGTTCCACTCGTCGAAGCTCAGCATGATGCGCCTGGGTGAGCGCCGCCGCGCGGCGACCGCGTCGGCGATCGCCACGACCTCATCGATAAAACTGTCCATCAGGTCGCAGGCTGCCAGGAAGGCCGGCGTGTCGCCGGCGTAGTTGTTGATATAGGTATGCAGCGAGATGAACTCGACATGATCGAAGGTATGCTCGAGCACCGTCTCTTCCCAGGCGCCGTACGTCGGCATGCTGCGCCCCGACGAGCCGCAGGCCGCAAGCTCGATCGACGGATCGATCCAGCGCATCATCTTGGCCGCCTCGACCGCGATGCGGCCGTACTCGGTGGCCGTCTTGGCCTCCATCTGCCACGGCCCGTCCATCTCGTTACCCAGGCACCAGAACTTGACGTCGTGAGGCTTCTCCCAGCCGTGCTTGCGGCGCATGTCGGACCACGCCGTCCCGGACGGGTGGTTGCAGTATTCGAGCATGTTACGCGCCGCGTCGCCGGCCCGTGTCCCGAGATTGACCGCCAGCATCGGCTCGATCTCGGTCGCGCGGCACCAGTCGATGAACTCGTTGGTGCCGAAGCTGTTGGGCTCGGTCGACATCCAGGCGAGGTCCAGCCGGCGCGGGCGCTCGGCGACCGGCCCGACGCCGTCCTCCCAGTTGTAGCCCGAGACGAAATTGCCGCCCGGATAGCGCATGATGGTCGGTGCGAGCTCCCGCACCAGCGCCGCCACGTCCTTGCGGAAGCCCTGCTTGTCTGCCGTCTTGTGGCCGGGCTCGTAGATGCCGCCGTAGACGCAGCGCCCGAGATGCTCGACGAATGCACCGAACAGGCGGCGGTCGGTGACGCCGATCTCGAAATCGCGATGCAGGAGAACGTCGACGTTACGCATGCCACTCTGCCTCCGTGTTGAAACGAATCATCTCAGGTCTCGGCCGCTGTCGCGCTTTCGGCCAGCAGCCGGCCGGCGCTGCCGGCCGCATCGGGTGACAGCACGGCCTGCTTGAGCCGGATCGAATATGGGTGCTGCGGGTTGTCGAGCACCGCGCGCGCCTCGCCGCTCTCCACCACCTGCCCTTTGCGCATGATGATGATGCGGTCGCTGATGTAATAGGCGGTCGCCAGGTCGTGGGTGATGTAGATGATCGATACGCCCATTTCGTCGCGCAACTGGCGCAGCAGATTGACGATGGACATGCGCAACGAGGCGTCGACCATCGAGACCGGCTCGTCGGCGACGATCAGCGCCGGACGCGAGATCAGCGCCCGGGCAATGGCGATTCGCTGCAGCTGCCCGCCCGACAGCTCGTGCGGATAGCGGCCGCGGATCTCGGCCAGCGACAGGCCGACATTGCGCAGTGCGCGGTCGGTGGCATCCTCGATCTCTCCGACCGCCGTCAGGCCGGCAATGTTGCGCGCCGTCATGAACAGATAGCGGTCGAGCTTCTTGAGCGGGTTAAAAGCCTCAAACGGGTTCTGAAAGATCGGCTGGACCTGGCGCATGAACGCCAGCCGCTCCTTGCCACTGCGAATCTGCCTGAGGTCGGTGCCGCGGAAGCGAATGGCGCCCGCCGTCGGCGCCACCATGTTGAGGATCATGCGCGCCAGCGTCGTCTTGCCACTGCCGGATTCACCAACAACGGTGAAGATCTCCGGCCTGTCGGCCGCCATCGTGAAGCTCACCCCGTCGACGGCGCGCAGGCGATGGCGCGACAGGATGCTGCCCAGCGCATAGGTCCGCTGCACGTCCGCGACTTCGAGGAGTGGCGCCATCAGGCGGCCCTCCCCGGCGGGGTCACAGCGAAACACGCCACGCGACGCCCCGGCAGCACCTCGACCATCGGCGGGTTCTGCGTCCGGCAGATATCCATGGCCAGCGGGCAGCGCGGATGGAAGCGGCAGCCGGGCGGCGGTGCCGCCAGGCTGGGCGGCGTGCCTTCGAGCCCCTTCTTGGGCGCCGTGTTGCCGATGCGCGGCAGGCTGGCCACGAGATGGGTCGTATAGGGGTGCTTCGGCGCCTTGAAGATCTCGGCCGTGGGCCCTTCCTCCACCAGCCGTCCGGCATACATGATCCCCAGCCGGTGGCAGAGATTGGCGTGCACAGCGAGATCGTGGGTCACGAAGATCAGCGACGAGCCGATCTCCTTCTGCACGTCGCGGATCATCGCCAGCACGCTATTCTGCACGATCACGTCCAGGGCGGTGGTCGGCTCGTCGGCGATGATGAATTCGGGCCGGCAGACGGTGGCCAGCGCGATGGCGACGCGCTGACGCATGCCGCCCGAGAGCTGGTGCGGATAGGCGGCCAGGATGTCGGGGTTGAGATCGAGCCGCTGCAGATGGGCCCGGACGATATCCAGGAATTCCGGCTTCCGCTTGCCGATATGGCGGAAGGCAAAATCGACGAAGGCCCGCTCGACCCGGCGCACCGGGTTCAGGACGCTCATCGAGCCCTGCATGATGTAGGAGAGGTGCTTCCAGCGGACGGCGGCCACGGTCTCGTCGTCGGCTTTCTGCATGTCCACCGGACGGCCCGCAAAGTTGAAGACCACGGAGCCGCCGACCACCCGCAGCGGCGGCTTGATTGCCGCGGCGATGGTGCGGATCAGGGTCGTCTTGCCGCAGCTCGACTCGCCCGCAAGGCCGTAGATCTCGTTGGCGTTGACGTGGAAGGTGACGTCGTCGACCGCCCGCACCTCGCGGTCGAGCCCGAACGAGGAGATCTTGTAGTAGGCCCGCAAGGCCTCGACCTGGAGAACCGGGGCCGTGGATGCCGCAGCACTCATCCCGTCACGCGATTCAGGCGGCTGCGCGGGTCGATATGCTCGTTCATCGACACGGCCAGCAGGAACAGGCCGACGAAGGCGATGACCACCAGCAGGACCGGGAACAGGATCCACCACCACACGCCGGCGACCAGCGCCGTGTGCTGGTTGGCCCAGTAGATCAAAACGCCGATGGTCGGCGTGTTGATGTCGGTGAAGCCAAGGACCGACAGCGTCACCTCGAGCCCGATCGACCAATTCATGTTGTTCATCAGGGTCGAGAAGACGATGGGCATGACGTAGGGCAGGTGCTCCTGGGTCAGGATCTGCCGCATGCTCATGCCGGAGAAGATGCTGGTCTCGGTGAACTCGCGGGTACGCAGGCTCATGGCAATGGAGCGGATCAGCCGCGCGTCGTAGGCCCAGCCGAGACACGACATGGCCAGCGCCAGCAATCCCCACGACATCTTGTCGCGCATCACGAAGTAGAACAGGACAAGGATCGGAAAGAGCGGGATGACGATGAACGTGTCGTTGAGCGACATCAGGATGCGGTCAACGATGCCGCCGGCGTAGCCGGCGACCAGGCCGATGACCAGCGACAGGATGCGGCTGAGCAACGCCACGGCGAAGCCGAAGAGCAGCGTGTTGCGGATGGCGAAAGTCAGCAGCCAGAAGACGTCCTGGCCGCGCGAGGTAGTGCCGAGTGGATAGGCCCAGGAAGGCGGCACGTCAGGTGGCACGACGAAGCTGTCATTGGGCGGATAGGGCGAGAAGAACGATAGCGACGCGAAAATCACCACGAAGCCCAGCAGCACTACGCCTATCGCGAATTCGCGGTTGTAGCGGAAGAGGTCGAGGACGACGCGCATGGCCTAGCGCACCCTCACCCGGGGATCGAGCAGCGGATAGAGGAGGTCGATCAGGAATACCGCCGCCGATACGGCGATGATCGAGATCGTGGTGATGCCGAGGACGAGGCTGTAATCGCCGGCATGCACCGCCTGGATCAGCAGATGGCCGATGCCGGGATAGCCGAAGACCTGCTCGGTAATGATGGCGCCGTTGAAGATGGCGCCCAGCGACATGGCCAGGCCGGTGACCTGGGGAACCAGCGAGTTGCGCATCACGTAGGAGGCGAGGATGCGGCGGCGGTCTACCCCGCCGAGCTCGGCGTAGGTGACGTAGTCCTCGGTCACCACGTTGGAGACCAGCGAGCGCATGCCCATGAACCAGCCGCCCAGCCCGACCAGCACCAGCGAGGTGATGGGCAGGATGGAATGGATCAGGAGGCTGCTGAGGAACGGGAGGTTGAAGCCGCGTTGCAGGTTGATCTGCGCACCACCGCTGATCGGCAGGATCGGCCAGAGATAGCCGAAGACGATCAGCAGCATGAAGGCGACGATGTAATACGGGATCGGGTGGAAGGCCATGGCCACCACCCCGGCGAAGCGCAGAGTACGGCTCTGGTGATAGTAGCCGGCAAGGCCGCCGAGCAGGTTGCCGAGGATCCAGGTCAGCACGGTCGAGACGACCAGCAGGCCGACGGTCCAGGGCAATGCCCGTGCGATCAGCGCGGATACCGGCGCCGGAAAAGCCGACAGAGACGGCCCGAAATCGAGCACCACGACGCGCCGCCAGAAGGTCAGGTATTGCTCGAAAAGACCGCCTTCGAGCCCGTAGAGCTCCTTGAGCGACTGCCGCATGATGGCAATCGCCTCGGGATTCACGGCGCCGAACATGGTCGAGGCGGCGATCGTCGCCTCGACCGGGTCGATCGGCGTCGAGTGAGTGACGATGAAGGAGATATTGATGCCGATGAACACGACGAGGACGAACTGGCCCAGTCGCGTCAGCAGGTAGACCCCGTACCCTCGCATCACTATTCCGGCTTAAATGCGATCCGCGGGACCGCCGGTCGGCGATCCCGCGGATACGTGTTACGGGCTTACTGGGTCGGCTTCAGCCTGACCATCATGTACTTGGTATTGCCCCAGTTCGGCACCGGATCGGTGTAGGGCGCCGTCTCGGCGTTGGGATAGCCGGTCCAGTAGGTCGTATCCATCACCGTGAACACGTTGTAGGCCATCAGCGGGATGGTCGGCATCTCGCGCGCCACCAGCTTGACGTATTCGCGGCCGAGCTCGATGCCCTTGGGATCGTCGAAGCCGATCCCGCGGATCTGCTCGATGATCTTGTCGAGCTCGGGATGCGACCAGCGGCTCCAGTTGCGCGGCGGCTGCATCTTGCCGGGCTCCGCGATGAACTGGGAATGCCAGCTATCGAGGAAGAACGACAGGTCGGGATGGCCACCCCAGGTCTCGACCGCCCAGCTGATGATCACCTCGTAGTCGCCGGAGTTGCGGCGATCGACCAGGCTGCCCTGCGCCACCACCGTGGTGGCGTCGATGCCGAACTGCCGCCATTGCTGCGCGATCATGCTGCCCGCGCGGGTCATCACCGGCCGCAGCTCGCCTTCCACCGTGATACGGATGGAGAAGCGCTTGCCGTCGGGCGTGTACCAGTCATTGCCCCGCTTGGTGAAGCCGGCCCGCTGCAGCAGCTCAGTCGCCGCCTGGGGATTGGGTTTCCACCAGCCGCGCCCGAACGCCTTGGCAATGACCGCCGGATCACTGGGGATCTGGTCACCCATCGACGGGCGCAGCATGTCGGCGATCTGCTTGCCGATGGTCGGGTCGTAGGGCTTGTACTTGCTCTTGCCCGTGTCGATCTCGAAGTCCTTGAGCCAGGCCTCCATCGGGTCGTGATAGAACTCGGGATGGGTGCCGGTGGGCGGCACGCCGATGGCCGAGATCGTGGCCGCGCCGCGATACGAGGCCATCGACACCGCCTTGATGTCGATGAGCAGTGCCAGCGCCCAGCGCATGTCCCGCTCTTTGAACAGCGGGTTCTGATGGTTGAAGATCACCATCGGCAGCGTCGGGTCGGGATGGGCATAGGGGAAGCCCTTGAACCAGCCCTGCGACGTCTTCGACTGCCTCGCCAGGGTGAACATGCCCTCGGGCGAGGTGTCGTGGATGATGTCGAGCTCGTGGTTGAGCTGCGCGATCACCCGCTTGTCCGGCGGACCCGGATCAACGTAGGTCACGTATTTGGGGCCGGGCTCGCCGAAGCGGGCGACCGTGGTGCGCTGCCAGTCAGGCCGCTTCTGCCAGATGAACCATTTGCCGTCCTTGTCGTAGCTGTGCAGCGTGTAGGCGCCCAGCGTCACCGGCGGATCGAAGGCGAACTTGGTGATGTCGCCCGCCTTCTCGAAAACGTGCTTGGGCATCATCCACATGGCGTTCCAGCGCACGGTGTAGAGGGCGTGGAAGCGCGAGTTGGGCTTCTTCAGCTTGAAGACCACGGTGTAGGGATCGGGCGCCGAGATGCTGGCGACGTTGACCTGCACGGCGGCGCTCCAGCGCAGGCCGTTGGTCTTGAGATGCGTCTCGATCGTGTAGACCACGTCGGCGGCCGTGAACTCGACGCCGTCGCTCCAGTGGATGCCGCGCCGCAGCTTCACCGTCATCTCGGTGAAGTCGGCGTTGTAGATCGGCTTCTCCGAGGCGAGGGAGTTGTCCCACACACCGTCGACGCCCTTATTGGGGTCGATGTACCAGAAGGTGTCCATCGCCAGCTGGTGCAGCCCGGTCGACTGGCCGCCGGCGTTAATCCCCCAGATATTGAACCAGCCGGGGTTCTTGATCGTCCCCTCGGGGTTCTCGACGATCAGGGTCTCTTTTCGCGGCAGATTGGAGATGCCGCTTTGCGCGTGGGCGGCGGCACTCGCCAGCATCGCCACGGCCGTGATCGCAACGCAACGCCAGATGCGCATCCGTGTCCTCCCTCGCTGGGCGCCGTGTTCGGCGCGATCTTGTTGCGAGGAAGGC
Source organism: Rhodospirillaceae bacterium (assembly GCA_022843945.1). Lineage (GTDB taxonomy): Bacteria > Pseudomonadota > Alphaproteobacteria > CACIAM-22H2 > CACIAM-22H2 > VGEI01. The sequence continues at coordinate 212,425 of JALHMR010000003.1, forward strand.
TAACGCGACGCCCTCATAGGGTCAACAGAGCTGATATGTATCAGGTTTTTTGATTTACTCGTCGCGCCGATGCCCTATTCTCGAAGATAGAGGCGCATCACGATGTCCTGGTCGTAGTTTCCGAAGCCGCGGCCGAAGATGTTGACGCCCCCGGGCCGCTTCGCTCTCTCGTCGATGCCAACTTTAAGGCGAATGGAATGGTGCGCGGCGAGGTCGAGCTGCTTCAGGTTGACCCGCGACACCTTCACGCCGTCGACGAAGCAGCCCTTGTCGGAGATCTTCCACGCCGTCAGCTTGCCGTACTGCGAGCCTTCAAGCTTCCACCAGCGCGGCGTGTGGATACCACGCTTGTCACCGAAATCGCCGGGTGACGTCCAGGTCCCGACCATGACGTCGTTAACCCACAGGCTGATATCCGACGGCCAGTCGGCGTTGGTGCCTGGCACCTCGGACGAGATCTCCAGGCTGAACTCGATCGCCTCAACGGTCGCGTTGGCGATCTTGGCGTTGTTGGGAAATTTGTATTCGACATAGCCGCGGCCGAACCATAGCAGCGCCGTCTGCATCCGGCTGGGATCGAGAAACAGGTCCGGCACGTCGAGCAGGCCGATGATTCCCTCGGTCGAGCACAGGCCGCACGGGGCACTGACCTGATAGCTCGTGTAGAGGCCCAGAGGCATGGCGACCTCGATCATCCGGTCCTGCTGCTCAGCCGAGACGCCGTCCAGGCGGATAAAGACCTCGTCGTAGCGCACAGAGCAGATCTTCTGCTGACCCTTGCTCGCCTTGATCGTCTCCGTGTGGATGAGTTCGGAATCCTTCAGGATCTGTATGTTCGTCGCGATGGTCGATTGCGGCAGCTTCAGCGCCTTGCTGATCTCGTTGACGTTCATCGGACCGTTCGAGTGCAGGAGCCGCAGGATCTTGATGCGGATCGGCGACGACAGGCCGCGCAGGACCTCGAGCTTGTCCAGCGGATCGATGGTCAGGATGTTGCGGCGTGCGCCGCCATTGGAGATCACGAGATACGCCCCGATCGGTTAAACTGCACCGTATCAAAGGTTCTGATCCCGTCACAATCCCAGCCGGCTTATAATGTGACAGTGACCCCGACCTGCATCTGGCCGGCCCGCGCCCTGCTGGGTGAAGCCCCCGTCTGGCACGAGGCGGAGCAGCGCCTCTACTGGCTCGACATCAAGGGGCACCGCTTGCGTGCCTGCAACGCCGCCGGATTGGATCGCCGCGTCATCGACCTGCCCTGCGTCACTGCGTCGCTCGTACCGCGGCGTAGCGGCGGCTTCGTGGTCGGGGCGCGCGGCCTGGTTGCTGCACTCGATCCGGCGCACGGCAGCAAGCTGAGCGATCTCGTAGCGCTTGAAACCGGTAGACCGGGCAACCGCTTCAACGACGGCAAAGCGGACGGCGCCGGACGGCTGTGGATCGGCTCTATGCATGACGCGGAAACGGCGCCGAGCGGCGCGCTCTATCGGATCAACCCCGACCTAACTTGGACATGTGCCGACACGGGCTACGTGGTGACCAACGGCCCGGCCATTTCACCTGACGGCCGCACGCTCTATCACACCGAATCATCATCGCGCACGATCTACGCCTTCGATCTCGATCCTGACGGGCAACTGTCCAACAAGCGTATTTTCCTGCGTTTCACTGTGCCCGAAGGCTATCCCGACGGCATGACCTGCGATGCCGAGGGGCGGCTGTGGGTGGCGCATTGGGGTGGCGGCCGTGTGACCTGTCGCGGGCCGGACGGAACCGTGCAAACCGAGATTTCCCTGCCCACACCGTTCGTCACCAGCTGCTGCTTCGGCGGCCGACACTATGAGACGCTGTTCATCACCACCGCCGCGATCGGCGTCGCACTGGAGTTGCGAGAGAACGATCCACTGGCCGGCGGGCTGTTTACGACGATTCCCGGCGCGCGTGGCTTGCCGCCCGAGATGTTCGCGGGCTGACCCTCAGATCCAGCCGCCGTTAACGGCGAATTCCTGGCACGTGACCAGCCGGCTGTCCTCGGCCGCCAGCCACAGCACCATGCGCGCAATATCCGGCGGATAAAGCCTCTCGGGGATACATTGCGCCTTCATCAAATCGGCCTCGGCCTCGGGGGTGAGCCAAAGATCGATCTGGCGCTGGGTCAGGATCCAGCCAGGCACGATGGTGTTGACCCGGATGCCGTGAGGGCCGAGATCGCGCGCCAGGGCGCGGGTCAGCCCGATGGCGGCAGACTTTGCTGTGAGGTAGACCGGCATGCCGCCCTGCGCCAGCTTAAAGCTGATCGAGCTCATATTGATGACCGAGCCCCAGCGTTGGGCGATCATGTCTTCCTTCACGGCCTGCGCGGCGAAGAACTGGTGTCGTAGATTCGTTGCCATGCGCTCGTCCCAATACTCCGGCGTGACGGAGTCGATGGTATGGCGGTCGTCGCGCGCCGCGTTGTTGACCAGCACCGTGATTGGGCCGAGGGCCTGGCGGATTTCCCCGATGGCGGCGCGCAAAGCGTCGATGTCGCGCAGGTCCGCGACGACGCCATGCACCTGCGCCGCCTTCTTCTTCAGCCCGGCGCCAAGCTGACCAAGCGCATCGCGATCGAAATCGATGAAGCCGACCCGCGCCCCCTGCTCCGCCAGATGTTCGACGATACTGGCGCCAATGCCTGAGGCGCCGCCGGTGACGACAGCCACACGGTTGCGCAAACTGGGGTAGACGGCAAAGCTGCTCATGGCATTCCTCTTGTCCCTGGACCCCGCCCCGATGCATCAACCAGGTAAGCCGTTGATAACAAAGCTGCCATATTCGAACGCATGACGCATCTGCCGGCTCCCCCGGCGACATGGTCAGCGGTCCCGCCGCGCGTTAAAATGCCTGGCGAATGACAATCCGGAACCGCACGCTATCACGCCCTGGCTTCGGCGCCCGCCATCTCTTCGCAGCCGTCGCCGCCGCCTTCCTCCTCAACGCGCTTCTGGTCCTGGGCGACTTCATCGAGACCCGCTGGGCGCTCTTGCCGGCGCAGATCTCGCTTGAGCTGGCCGCGCTCCTGGCGCTGATCCTGGTCCTGCCGCGCTGGGGCATCCGGATCGGCGGTGCCCTGCAGTGGATTCTTGCCGCCATCCTTCTTTCCCTGCTCCTTCTCCGTCTGGCGGATATCGTCGTGCCGTGGTCCTTTGGTCGAAACTTCAACGCCGCGGTCGACATGAAGTACCTGCCCTTCTTTATCGGGCTACTCCATGGCTCGCTCGATTCCGCCACCTTCATATCGCTGGTGGCGGGCACGCTGATCCTCCTGCTGGCGGCCCTGGTTCTGCTGCACTGGTCGATCGCCGTCATAGCCCGTTCCGGCCTTGCCCTGGGCCTGCGGGCATTCGCTGTCGTCGTTCTCCTTGCCGGATTCGCCTATACCCTCACGCCGGCACGCTACGATCTCGGCGCGCTGCCCATCGGGAGCGCGGTGGCCGAGACAGCGTGGCGAAACGCCAGCTATGTCTGGGACGCGAAAGGATTCTCGAATCGGTATCTCGCCCAGATAACGGCGGCACAGGCCGCGCTGCCGCGGGACGCCGACCTGACGGCCCTCAGGGGACGCAATGTCCTGCTGGTGTTCGTCGAATCCTATGGCGCGATAACCCTCACCGACCCAACCCTGGCCGCGATACTGAATCCGGTCCGCTCGCGCTTCGAGGAAAGCGCGCGCGCCGCGGGCTACCACGTGTATTCCAGCCTCCTCAACTCCCCGATCACCGGCGGCGGCTCGTGGATGGCGCATGCCACCATGACCGCCGGCGTGCGTATCGATACGCAACCTCTTTACGACGTGCTGCTAACGACCAAGGCGCCGACACTCGGCTACTTTTTTCGCGACCGCGGCTATCGCACTGTTGTCGCCATGCCGCGCATACAGCAGCCCTGGCCGGAGGGCGCGTTCTTCTCCTTCGATACCGTGCTCAACGATGCCGCTTTCGCCTATGCCGGCATGCGGTTCTCGTGGGTGACCATCCCTGACCAGTTCGTCCTGGAAAAGGTCCACGCGCGCGAGATCGCGATGGCCGACAAACCGCTGTTCATCCAGTACGTCCTGTCCAGCAGCCACCTTCCGTTCGACAGCGCGCCACCCGTCATAGAGGACGGGCGCACGCTGGGCGACGGGAGCATCTACGACACTCTCGCCTTTGAGGAATTTCCGCCGCCGGCGCAGGTCTTTGACAACCAGCGGGGCTATGTCGCCACGATCCGGTATGTGCTTGATTCGATCAGCAACTACCTCGTCAGACGACTGACAGATGACTCACTCATCATCGTGGTCGGCGATCACCAGCCGCCGCTGACCATTGCCGCCGCGACACGCAACAAGGCGGTGCCGATCCATGTCCTGAGCCGGGATCCGGCACTGCTCGAGCCCTTTCGGCAGGCTGGCTACACCGCCGGCATGACGCCGCCCGCAACGGTCACGGATGTCGGCATGGAATCGTTCCTGTCGTGGTTCCTTGCCAGCTATACGTCGCGACCGGAGTCGAGAAGCAGCGATGGCCGATAACGCTGCGCTCTCGACCCTGCGCGCCGATGCGCTCCTGTACGTTGGGGCGATCGGCGGCGTTCTGACGGCGGTACTGGGCGCTGCCTCCAGCATCGATCACCTGACGGTCGTGCAAGGTGTCACCGCGCTGGCCGCCTATCTCGTGCTCGGCTTTACGATAGTCAGCGCATTGGCGGCGCATTTGCCGCAGCGGCGCTTCGGCGCCGCGAACGCACTGACCTTGGCGCGCGGCGCAGCCGTCGTCACCCTGGCAGGGTTTCTCGCCGGTCCTATCGACACAAGACTGTCGTGGGTCGCGGCTCTCCTGGCGTTCCTCTGCATCGCTCTGGACGGGGTCGATGGTTGGCTCGCCCGTCGCTATGCGACGGTTTCACCGTTCGGCGCGCGCTTCGACATGGAGGTCGATGCGCTCCTCATGCTGGTGCTCGGCCTGCTGCTGTTTGTCTCGGGCACCGTTGGAGCCTGGGTCCTGCTGATCGGCGCGGCGCGCTACCTGTTCGTGGCTGCCGGCTGGCTGGTCCCAGCGTTAAGGGCGCCGCTACCCTATAGCGGGCGTCGTCGCGTGGTGTGCGTCTTTCAGGGGCTTGCTTTGGTGCTGGCTCTGCTCCCGGTCCTGCCGCCTCTCATTGCCGCCCTCGCCGCAGCAGCAGGGCTGGCGGCAACAGCCTGGTCCTTCGGCATCGATACCCTGCGCCTGATCCACGCCCAGACGGCTCCGTCGGCCAATTGACGTCGGCATGCCGAGGTTGCTCGCCCGTTTCTGGGGTCTTTGCCGGTCGGTTCTGATTTATCACGCGATACCGTTTCGCCAGTCGCGGCTGCGCGCGTTGCTTTCGCCGCTGGTGCCGGCGGACGGGCTCGCCTTCGATCTCGGAGCGCATGTCGGCAATCGCGTACGGACGCTGCGCGGCCTTGGAGCGCGCGTCATCGCCATCGAGCCGCAGCCGGCCTATGCAGGCCTGTTGCAGCGGCTCTTCGCCCGCGACGACAAGGTCGTGGTCGTTGAAGCCGCGATCGGCGAGCACCCAGGAAAAGCCGTCCTCCTGGTGAGCGACCGTCACCCGACCGTCAGCACACTGTCACACGCCTGGCGGGACCACGTCGGCCGACACGAGAGCTTTGTCGGAGTCACCTGGAACCGGGAGATACCGGTCAGGGTGGAAACGCTCGACACCATGATCAGGCATTTTGGCACGCCGGACTTCATCAAGATCGATATCGAGGGATCGGAGGCCGCGGCCCTGCGCGGCCTCTCCTCTCCGATCAAAGCGCTCTCCTTCGAGTGTGTTCCTAGCGCGGTGTCCGAGGCGGCGGCCTGTATCGATATCCTCGAGCGCCTGGGCCCTTACCGTTACAACTGGTCGCCAGGCGAGACGATGAAGCTCGCCTTTCCCGAGTGGCTCGATGCCGCGGGCATCCGTGAGTTCATCGCCGGCACGCAGATCGGCGATCGCTCGGGAGATATCTACTGCCGCCTGGCAGGTTAGAGGACAACGGCGTTACCAGAGCGCCAACAAATCCTGGTGTCCGACGGTGAGAGAAAGAGAGCCGTCGTCGATCTGCTTTTGCCGCCGCGCCAGCCAGGAAGCGGACGTGGCCGCATCCGCCGGCGCCGCCCGGACCGCCGCTTCCGCGACGCCGGCAATAAAAGCCACCATCAGTTCGCGTCCATCACCGCCGATTTTCCAGTCGCTATCCGCCAGGCTCACCCGGGCGCCCAGCGTCCTCAGTCGATCCTGCATATGGCGCGGTGCGTCCGGACCGAGCGCCAGACCGAAGCCCTTGTCCCGCCTCTGATCCCGGGCAAAGGCGGCGAAGATCCGGCCGTCGTCGCCATCGGCTGGTGTCAGCTCATGACGACCATCGACCGTCAGCGTGAAAAAAAGCGGCAAGTGGCGGGAAACGGCCAGGGCCGCGAGAGCGTCAAACCACCGCTCCGACACCAGATCCATCAGGGCCGAAGCGGTGATCCCATCAGCGTCCGCTGTCGCTCCCTCAATATCTCGAACCAGATCGCCCGGCACGACCTCGAACGGCATCGAACCAGCCAGGCGTGCCTCGGCGATCTCCAGCAGGGCGCGATCGTTGTCGATGAGGCGAAACCGCGCCCCGGGCCCAGCCAGCGGCGCCAGGGCCAGCACGTTGGCGCCAGTCCCGGCCCCCAGATCGACGATCAGCGGCGAGCGCGGCAATGCGGCCACAAACTTCCGTGCGAGCGCCTTATCGCGCGCCCGGCCGTCGAACGGGGCGCGCAAGGCCAGCCAGTCGGGCGGGAACCCGGTCATCCCGCCACGGCGGGAAGCGCGGCGGCAAAGGCGCGTACTTGGGTCGGCCAGTCAGGAAAGCGGCGCCGGTGCAGATACGCACCACGCGCCAGTTTCTCCCGCCGCCGGGACGATCCCAGGAGCGGACCCAGGGCGCGGGCTAGCGCCTGCACCTGCCCTGGCCGGACCAGGATTCCCGCTTGCCGCGGCACCACCTCCGACAGCGCCCCGGCACGGGCGCCCACGACCGGCACCCCGGAAGCGATGGCTTCGGCGAATGCCATGCCGTACCCCTCATGCAGCGACGGGAGGGCAAACAGATCGGCGCGGGCATACAGCCGAGCCAGCGCCTGCGGAGAAATCACGCCGGCAAACCGCACGCGCCGGCCAAGACGCAGTTGTATCACCAGGGTGCGCAGGCGCCGTGCATGGCCTGCATTCCGGGACACGCCGCCGACACAGAGCAATCGCCAGCGCGCGCGGCGCAGCCTGGCCAGGGCGCGGAAGAGGACATCATGCGCCTTGCGCGGTGTCAGCGTTGCGACACTCAGCAGTCGCGCGTGACCTGCGCCGTGCCGCCGCCGGGGCGTGCCGCGCGCCGTGGCGGGCTCGACCACAGCAATGGATTGCGGATCGACACCAAGCGCGATGACATCGCGCCGTGTTCTCCTGCTGGTCACGACGATGTTCGCCAGCCGCGGCAGCAGGGTGCTTTCGATGCGTTTCAGGTTGGCAGCGGCACGCCGCGTAATCCCGGATTCGAGCCAGAGCGGATGATGCACGAGCCCGGCGATGCGATCGGCCCTGTCGAGGCACTCAAAGAAAGCCGGCAGCGCGAGACCGTCGATAATGGCGCGCTCCTCGCCGATTTTTTCGCGAGCGGTGCGGGCTGCCGCTACGGCCAGCTCATCCACCAATGGAAAACTACCAACCAGCTCATGCACGACAACGTGATGCCCGGACTCGATCAAGCCGGCAACGATCGCCGCATCATAGCGATAGCCGCCAGTGGCCTGATCGAGGGAACCCGGAACGACAAAATGAATCGTCTCAGAGGGTCGCTTCATAGGCCGCCCAGGCAACAGGCGATTCACGCAAGGTCACCTTGAGCGCTCCAAGTGCTCCGGACGTCTTGAGCTCACCCGCCGTAATACGGTCGCGCGCCCGACGCCAGATCTCGCGCGCCAGGAACTCGGTGGTCGTATTTACTGCCTTGAATGCCGGCTCGGCGTCGAGATTGCGGTAATCGAGGCCATCGAGAACCGCGCGCAGCAATTTGCGCAAGAGGCCGATATCCGCCACCAGGCCGTGAGCGTCCAATTCGGCGCGTCGCAATTCGAGCTCGACGGCGTAGGTGGCGCCGTGCAGGCCTTGCGCCGGCCCAAAGATCTCGCCCTTGAAACTATGGGCGATCATGAAGTGGTCACTGACGGCCAGGGAAAACATGGGGCTTCAACCGGAATAGCTGATAGGGGTGACCGGCGGCGTGACCGGACGGGACAGGATACGCGCCATCTCCAACGGCAGGTTTACGAAAGGAACCGGCTCGCCGATCAGACGATCGAAGACCGGGTCGGCCAGCAGGGCCAGCGCCTGGGCCAGACGGTCCCGGGCCGAGATACGGTTGCGTCGCGCTGGCGATACGGCACCGACCTGAGAGCTCTTGATCGTCAGGCGCTTGGCGTGAAAGGCGCCACCCAGCGGCAAGGTGACCGGCTGACTGCCAAACCAGGATAACGCGACGATCGTCGCCTCGAACGCGGCGAGCTCCAGCGCCGCGAGAAGCCCGTCCGGCTGACCGGACACTTCAAAGACAATCGGCGCTTCACGAGCCTGGCTTGCAGCCGGCACCACGCGAAAGCCGAGATCCCGGGCAAACGCCGCCCGCGACGGATCCGGCTCGACGATCTCGACCTCGGCTCCGGCCCGGTCGCGGGCGAGGAGGCCGACCATCAGCCCGACCGCCCCGGCACCGATAACGGCTGTCGGCACACCGGCCTGCGACTGGTCATCGGCAAGGCCGGAATCCCAGAGCCCGTTCAGGGCGGTTTCGAGATTGGCGCCGAGCGTGGCGCGGCGATCGGGTACCGCGTCCGGAACCGCCATCACGGAATCGCCCGGCACGACAAAACGGTCCTGATGCGGATGCAGGCAGAAGACCCGCCGGCCCTGCAGCTCCGGCGGCCCCTCCTCGACCACGCCAACCGCGGCATAGCCGTATTTGACGGGCCAGGGAAACTCGCCGGACTGGAAGGGACACCGCATGCGGGACCATTCGCTTTCAGGGACCCGCCCGTAAAAGACCAAAGCCTCGGTTCCGCGGCTGATGGCACTGGCGCGGGTGCGGACCAGAACGTGCTTGTCGCTCGGCCGCGGCACGTTCTCGGGCCGCAACTCCCCGGTGCCTCGCGCCACTACCCAATAAGCCGTCCCCTGCACCGTCATTGTCTACGACGGGCGCTCGAACATGCATTCGAACAACACATCGTCACCGAACTCGAACCGGCGGATGGGGGGCCGTAGCGCCTCGTCCATCCGGGCTATCGCAGGCAAGACCACTCCCGGACGCCCCGAGCCGATGATGACCGGCGCAATCGTGATCTGCAGCCGCGACAGCGCGCCGGCGCGCAGAAAGCGCGAGATGGTCACGCCGCCGCCCTCGACCAGCAATGAGCGCACACCACGCGCTGCCAGAGCGGATAGCAGCGCCTGAACGTCGATCCAGTCGTCCGAACGCGGCACGCCCAGCAGTTCCGCTCGCCCGATATGCGTCGAGCCGGTTTTCAGGTGATCCTGCGCGCAGACGACCAGCGTCGGAGCCGCGCCATCGTTGAACAGGCGGTGGTGGTCCCGCAGCCGCCGGTTCGTATCGATGACGATGCGCGTAGGGCTGGGGCCTTCGCACAGACGAACCGTGAGCTGCGGATCGTCCGCGGCCACCGTCCCGGCCCCCACCAGGATCCCGTCCACCAGCGCCCGCATGCGATGAAGGTGGAGAATATTCGGCGCGCTGTTGATGAAGCGTGAATTGCCGGATTCCGTGGCGATCTTTCCATCCAGGCTCTGCCCAAGATGGCCGATGACCGGCGGCGGGCCAGCCGCCGTCATGCACAAGGGTAGGTAGAGCTCGAAAAGGCGGGCGACGGCCGGGCTGGCGTCCCGGGCCCCGGCAATGGAGTGCGGCTCGTTGCCCGGATTCCGGTTGAAACGGCGGAGGTCGAGGATCGCCTTCCACGCGGCCGCCTCGTCCAGGGGGCCGGCGGTCGCGGGGCTGGAACCGGGGCCCACCGTCCTATTATTGTCCGGACTGTCATACATTGTTGCCTGCCGTTCGAGCGACATGCTCATCTATCTCCCCCGCCGGAATAGGTTTACAACCCCCCGATGACTCGCGACAGCTTGATCGCTACCACGCACAAACCCGCAGCACTGGGAGAGGTCCGACGCGCCATCGACCGCTTCCGGCGCGGCGATCCCGTGGTGATCGCGCATCAGGGTGGCCTTGTCCTCGCCTTCGCGGCCGAGACCCTGGTCGAGCCAACCCTGGTCGAGGCGCAGGGGCTGGTCCAGGAGCTTTTGCTGGTCACCACCGGATACCGGGCCTCCGCGCTCGGCCTCGGCGCATCTCCGTCCCAGCCGGCCATCATCCGCCTGCCCCGCCGGCCGACCCTTTCCCAGATACGGGCGGTGACCGATCCCACCACGCTCGCCGGACAGGTGGCGCCCATCGGCACGGTGCAGACTGACGATGACGCCCATCGGCCCTTCGTGACGGCTTCCATAACCCTGACGAAGCTGGCCGGATTGATGCCCGCGTCCGTGATCGGCGATATCGCGGCGCCACCGCCGGGTGTTCCGGTAGTGACCAGCAGCGACATCATCGATTTCAGTCAGAATTCGGCCCGCTGGCTGGACCGCGTCGCGGAAGCCCGGATGCCGCTGGCCGCCAGCGAAAAAACCCACATCGTGGCCTTCCGTCCCTACGACGGCGGTCCCGAGGCGCTGGCCATCGTCATTGGCGAGTATGATGTCGCTGAACCCGTGCTGACCCGTATCCATTCGGCCTGCTTTACCGGTGATCTGCTGGGCAGCTTGCGCTGCGATTGCGGTGATCAGCTGCGCGGCGCCATCGAAATCATCGCGGCCTCGGGCGGCGGCGTGGTTGTCTACCTGCCCCAGGAAGGGCGCGGCATCGGCCTCGTCAACAAGCTGCGGGCCTATGCTCTGCAGGATTCCGGCCTCGATACGTTCGACGCCAACCAGCACCTGGGCTTCCAGCCGGACGAACGTTCCTATGCCATGGCCGGCGAGATCCTGCGCCAGCTCGGCATCAGTCGGATACGGCTGCTCACCAACAATCCGGAAAAAATCGACGCCATCGCCTCACTCGGATGCGAGGTTGTGGAGCGGGTACCCCTCGCGTTCGACGCCAATCCGCACAACAGGAACTATCTGCTCGCGAAGGCACGCCGCAGCAGTCACAATTTCTAACACCAGACGACGGGCTTCATTCCGGCTCACTGTAAATTTAGCCGGAGATCATCCGCAGCAGGACGCGGTCCCGGCGTACGAAATGATGGAACAGCGCCGCCCCGATATGCAGCGCCGCCAGCCCCGCGATCGTCAGGCCGACGAGCCCGTGCACGGACAGGAGCTGCTCCGACAACGCGCGGTTCGGGGCAAGGAGCGGCGGCAGCTCGAATAACCCGAAGACCGGCACCGGCGCCGGATAGGCTGAGGTGCCCGCCCAGCCGAGCAACGGCTGGACAATCAGCAGCGCATAGAGCACCCAGTGCATGGCCTGCGCCGCAAGTCTCTGCACCGGCGGGATATCGCCCGGCAGCGGCGGCGGCTTGTGGGTCAGACGATAGGCCAGTCGCACGACGACCAGCAGGAGCAGCAACGCACCAACCGATTTGTGCAGGCTGTAGAGCGCGTCCTGCAGCTTCCCACCCCATTCATTGGCGATGATGATGCCGACCGGCACCATAGTCAGCACCAAAGCGGCTGTAACCCAATGCAGCACCCGAGCAGTTGGCGTGTAACCGGGTGCCTGCGATCCCTCGGCGGGAAGATGGGACATATCGTGCCTCCTCGTCGCTGTTGGCCATCACAGGCGAACAGTATACCGACATAGACGTTCGAGTCCTTTCACTCCCACCAATTTCTCAAACCGGAAAGCCCAAGCTCTACCACGGGCGCGGCACCGCGCCTTATCCAGCGACCTCTTCTGCGCCTTACGGATCCTCGATGGCGTGATCGGGATGCTGGTCACCGTCTGCAACGCGTCGCCGCCGCCGCACCGGCGATGCGGCCCAAGCCGATGGCGGCCAGCAACCCGTTGCCCGAAAGATAACCCCACACGGCAGGCCCCGAGACACCGCATGCCGCCCCGCCGGCGGCGAACAGATTGGGGAGTGCCGCCCCGCTCGCTCGCAGCACCCGGGCGCGCTCATCGACCAGCAATCCACCCTGGGTATGAAACAGCGCCCCTGTCACCTTGACGCCATAAAAGGGCGCGGCGAGAACCGGCTTTGTCGAGAAATCACGGCCGAACGGGTCGGATTGCCTGCCACTGGCTGCCTCGATCGTCGCCGCGAGGGTACCCTCGAGCGTCGCTTCAGGCAGCCCGAGCGACCGTGCAAGAGTCCGTATGTCTGCCGCGCTGCGGATCGCCCCCGCCGCCGCAGCGTTGCGATAGTCCTCGAATTGCAGCGCGATCCTGTGCCGGGGCTCATCGTAAATGTCCCAGGCAACGCCGCCCGGCTGGGCGAGAACGGCGACAGCCTGCTCGGAGTATCCCTGATGCTCATCGGAGAAGCGCTGGCCTGCGGCATTCACCTGGAATCCGCCCTCCATCATCAGCGCCCAGGTGATCAGGATGTTGTGTGGCGTCGCTACCGATCCGTGGCCCTGGTAGGCGCCCATGTCCCGCGTCCCCGCGCCGAGCGCCGTGCCCCAGGCGATGGCGTCTCCTTCGTTTCCCGCGTGGCCGAAGAACAGCGCCGAGGCTGCTTCCGGAATGTGGCGCCGCACGAGGTCACGGTTGCCCCCAAAGCCGCTGCAGGCCAGCACGAGCGCCTCGCAGCCGATCGTCTCGGTCGTGCCGTCAGGCCGGTCGAGGCCGACGCCCACGACGCGATCGGCACTGACATAGAGCGCGTGAACATGGGCATCGGTCACCACATCGACGCCCGCCCGCGTCACTGCACTTGTCAGGCAAGCCATGAGCTCGGCTCCCGTGCGTTGCGGTGTGCCGTGCATGCGCAGAAGCGAGTGACCCGGATAGAGAAACCCCTCCACCAGCTCAAACGGCACGCCATGAGCATCCGCCAGCCATTCGAGTGTCGGGCCGATGCTCGTCGTTAGCGCTTCCACCAGGCGTGGGGCAGCGAGGCCCTTGGCTTTCGCCTGAATGTCCCGGGCGAACCGCGCTGGCGTGTCGGTGACGCCCTTCGCCGCCTGGAACCTGGTTCCCGCGGCGGGCACCAGGCCCGATGACAAGGCGGTCGAGCCCCGCGGCACCGTATCGCGTTCCAGCACCATGACCTGAGCGCCGCTCTCACGCGCCGCCAGCGCAGCCGTGAGGCCTGCTGCCCCCGCCCCAACGATCAACACGGGCACGGAGACCGGAAAATCGACCCTACCTGCGGGCAAAACCGTGGGCGCGAACCGCTTCATGCGCCGAGGGCGGCGGCCAGCTCCGCGCAGGTCATGACAGGCGAGACCGCCGAGAGCGCCGCGACCGTCGATTGGTGGACGTCGTCGCTGAACGCCGCGCAGCCATCGGAGAGCAGCACCGTAGTGAAGTCGCGCACATGCGCGTCGCGCAAGGTTGACGCAACCCCGCCGTTGGTCACGATACCGGCGAAGATAAGGGTTTCCACCCCCAGCTTGCGCAACACGAACTCCATGCGGCTCATGTAGAAGGCTGAATAGGCCACCTTCTCGATGGCGATATCGGCCGGCTGCAGCTCATCGATCAAGGCGTGCCCGAAGCTGCCGGGCACGAAGTCGCCCTTGGCGAGGAAGGGGCGCAGCTTCTTCAGGTGCGGCGAGATGATCGGCTCGCCGCCCCGCCCCGGAACCAGGGTGAAATGCGTCGAGACGATCAGGATACCGGCCCGGCGCGCCGCCTCGACCACCGGTCGCAAACGGCCCGGCAGCGCGGCAATCGCAGGCGCCGTCTGGCCAGCCCGGCCGTAGGCGCCCATTGGGTGCAGGAAGTCATTCTGCAGATCAGCCAGAATCAGGGCGGTGGTCGTTGCCTCAAAACGGCGGGTCATGATTTGCGCCTCAGGATGACGTTACCAAAGCCGTCCACCTGCGCGACAAGCTCCGGATCGATCCAGGTCGTCGCGTCGGGCTGCTCGAGGATCGCCGGGCCGGGGATTTCAGCCGCGACCGGCAGCGTCAACCGGTCGTAGATGCGCGTGGTGTGCGGCTGGCCTTCGAACCACACTTGGCGCTCCCCGGTTTGGGCCTCGGCAAGGCTGCCTCCGGCGGGCCGCAGCCGCGCCAGATCGAGCTTGGGCCGCTTGCCGATCACGGCCACGCGCAGGGTCAGGACACGGATGGCGATGCCCTCGAGCAACCGGCCGAAAGCCCGGCGGTAAGCGGCCTCGAAGGCCTGGCGGATCGAAAGGCCGGTCAGGTTTCGCACCGTGTCGGCTGGAAGCGACGTCGCCACCGTGTGGGTCTGCCCGATATACGACATATCGAGTTCGATCTCGGTCTCGATTCCTTCGAGCGCCACGCCGCTGTCCCCGAGCAATACCCGCCCGTCGCGCTCCACGTCGGCGATCGAAGCCCCAAGCGCACCCACGTCCAGGTCGTCGAGCGCCCGGTTCACGGTGTGCACGTAGTCGTGGCGCATATCGGCGATCACACAGCCCAGTGCCGAGGTGACACCGGGAAAGCGCGGCACCAGCGCCGAGGCGAGACCGACCGCCTTGATCAGCGAACCGGCGTGCAGCCCCCCGGCACCGCCGAAGGGCATCAGGGAGAAGCGCTTGGGATCGTGGCCGCGCTCGATCGACACCAGGCGAATGGCGCCTGCCATGTGCGAGTTCGCGATGCGCAGTATTGCCTCGGCTGCGGCATACGTGTCGAGCTTGAGGGGCCGACCGACGGCCGCGTCGATAGCCGCCTTGGCTGCCGCCGCATCGAGCCTTTGCAGCTTGCCGCCGATCGGCCGATCCGCGTTGATGCGGCCAAGAACCAGGTTGGCGTCGGTGACCGTGGGGCGATCGCCCTTGCCGTAGCAAGCGGGCCCGGGATCCGACCCAGCCGATTCCGGACCGACCTGCAGCAGGCCGCCGCGATCGATGCCGGCGACCGAGCCCCCACCCGCACCGATCGTGGTGATCTCGATCATCGGCGTGCGTACGACCAGGCCGAAATCGATGGTCGTTTGCGCCGCAAGCACCGAGCGCCCGCCCGCGATCAGCGCCACGTCGAAGCTCGTGCCCCCCATGTCCCCGGTGATGATGTTCGGGAATCCGGCCGTGTTCGCAATATGAGCCGCGGCGATGACACCCGCCGCCGGCCCGGAAAGGGCAGTCCGCACGGGAAGACGGGTCGCCGTCGCCACCGACATGACACCGCCATTCGACTGCACGATCAGCAACTGGCCTTTGCTGCCCCGTTCCCTGAGGCGCTTGTCCAGCGCCGCGAAATAGGAGGCGACCACGGGCTGCAGATAAGCGTTGAGCGCGGTCGTCGAGGTGCGCTCGAACTCCCGGATTTCCGGGAGGATCTCGCTGGACGCCGTCAGGTAGTCGTTGGGCCAGACCTCCCGCAGCGCCGCCAGGGCTGCCCGCTCATTGGCCGCGTTGGCGTACGAATTGATGAAGACGACGGCGACGGACTCCGCCCCGCGCTCGCGCAGCATGCGCGCCACTCGCTTCACCTCGTCCGGGTCGACCGCCGCGCGAATGGTGCCGTCCGCCAGGGTTCGCTCGGCAACCTCTAGGCGCAAGTCGCGCGGCACCACGGGAATGAACTCGCCCCACAGGCCCCAGGTCTGCCGCCGGTCGCGGCGGCGCATCTCCAGGACATCGGCAAAGCCAGATGTGGTGATGATGCCCGTGCGCGCCCCTTTGCGCTCGAGCAGCGCGTTGGTGCCCACCGTCGTGCCGTGGACGATCGCCGCCAGATTGGCAAAGGGGTGACCGCCGGCGGCGATGCCATCGAGGAAGCCAATGGACTGGTCGCCGCGGGTCGAGGGCACTTTGCGCGTGGCAAGGGCGCCCGATGCCTCGTCGTAGAAGAAGAGGTCGGTAAACGTGCCACCGACATCGACGCCGACAACGATGGAAGGCTTCGTCGTCATCTAGCCTACGTCGCTCCCGTAGTCGCGACGTGCCGCATCTCGGGTCACATACCCCAGCCGAACGTCCCGGCGCACGGCCTCCGGCGACCGCTCCCGGGGATCGCCATAGCCGCCACCGCCTGGCGTCTCCAGGCGAACGCGCTGCCCGCGCGCGAGCGACAAGCCGACCATCTTCGAGGCCATCGGTGGCGACCGTATTTCACCCGCTTGCGGATAAAAGAACCGGTTGAGCGCGCCGGGCTGGCCGCCGACCACCCCCGCCGGCGCAAACCTGCCGCGCTCGCCGAACAGAAACACGTCGGCCTGCTCTTCCAGCAGCTCGAGCTCGTAGATCGCCCCTAACCCGCCGCGATGGCGTCCGGCGCCACCTGAGTCCGGCCGGAGCGCCCAACGCGTGAACATGACCGGGTACGCCGCCTCCAGGATCTCGACGGGGGGAATGGTCGCGGTCGAAATGGGCGCATTGCCGTGGTTCAGCCCGTCGCTTTCCGGATTGCCGCCAAGCCCGCCGCCAAAAAACGAGAACATCACCCAGCGCCGCCCGTCGCGCCGGTAGCCGGCCAGCGACAGCGCGTTGATCGTGCCATAGGCGCAACCGTTGACCCTCTCGGGCGCCGCGCGGGCCAGCGCCTGGAACACGACATCGATCACCCGCAGAATGGTCTCGGTGTAGCCGCCGACCGGCTTTGGCGCGCGCGCCGCCAGGATCGAAGACTCCGGGATGACGAAGCGAACTGGCTCGAGACAGCCCGCGTTGGCCGGCACCTCCCGAAACACATGCTTCAGCGCCACGTAGCAGCTGGCGATGGCCGTGGACTTGGCGATGTTCACCGGGCCGGCGCAGGGCGGCGCGCTGCGCGAGAAGTCCATCACCATCCGATCGCCCTCGATGGTCAGATCGAGCGCGATCTTGAGCGGCTGATCGGCAATGCCGTCGTTGTCGAGGAAGTCCTCGGCTGAGTAGGTGCCGTCGGGGAGGTCGCGGATGTGAGCGCGCATGAGCCGGGCCGCCATTGCCCGCAATTCGGCCAGTGCGACCGCCACGGTCTCGGCGCCGTATTCACCGAGCAGTTCGCCCAGGCGTTTTGCGCCCAGATCGAGCGCGTTGATCTGGCCGTTGAGATCACCGTACAGGCTGGTTGGCTGGCGGGAATTGCATTTGAGGATATCGACGATGTCATTGTTGATCTGCCCGGCGCTCACCAGCTTCACCGGCGGGATATGGACACCTTCCTGGAAGCTCTCGCTGGCCACCGGGTTGTAGTTACCCGGGACATTGCCGCCGACGTCGTGCCAGTGGCCGACCGAAGCCAGCCAGCAGAAGAGCCGGCCGTCGTGGAAATACGGGCGCACGAGCTTGAAATCCGACAGGTGGGTGCCGCCGTCATAGGGATCGTTGAAGATGAAGACGTCGCCATCCGCCAGCTCGCCGTGCGACGCCCTCTCGATCGTCGCCCGCACGGCAAACGCCATGACGCCGACGAAGATCGGCAGACCGGACTTGCCCTGAACCAGGGTGTCGCCCGTCACGGCGTCATAGAGCCCATGGGAGGCGTCGTGGGCTTCCGCGATGATCGGGTTGAACGCCGTCCGGAACAGCGTCGCGTCCATCTCGTCGGCGATCTGCTCCAGCCGGCCTTTGAGAACCGCCAGGGTGACGGGATCGATCATGTTCCGCTCCTGCCGTAGCGATTGCCTCGCTCGCGAAAGACCTCTGTTCCCAGCAGCCCGTTGAGGCCGGCAAAGTCGAGCATGCGATCGCGATAGGGATCGGTGGTGCCGTGCGCCTTGAGGCTGGCGAAATAGTCACGCAACCCAAACGCCAGGGCGCGCGCCGTGCCACCCGGAAAGATGACCAGCCGGTAGCCTAGCGCCTGCAGCTCCGCCGCCGAGAGCATCGGGGTCTTGCCGCCCTCGACCATATTGGCCATGACCGGGACGTGGGCGCCGAACCGCGCGGCAATCGCCGCGAGCTGCTCACGACTGCTCGGCGCCTCGACAAACAGCATGTCGGCACCCGCCTCGACATAGGCCGCCGCTCGGTCGAGCGCGGCCTCGAAACCCTCGACGGCGATCGCGTCGGTGCGGGCGATCAGCAGCATGTCGGCCGAGTGGCGGCTATCGAGCGCCGCCTTGATCTTGCCGACCATCTCGGCCTTCGGGATCAATGCCTTTTCGGAGAGATGGCCGCAGCGCTTGGGCGTGCTCTGGTCCTCCAGCTGGAGAGCCGAGGCGCCGCGCCGCTCGAATTCCCGCACGGTGCGTTGCACGTTGAGCGCATTGCCGAAGCCGGTATCGATGTCGACGATCACCGGGATGGTGGTGCGTTCGCGGATCGCGCTCAGCGTATCGGCAACCTCGGTCATGGAGACCAGGCCGATGTCCGGCAGGGCGAAGCGCGTATAGCAGATGCTAGCCCCGGAGAGATACGCCGCCGGGAAACCGGCCTCGGCGACCAGCCTGGCTGACAAACCGTCGAAGACGCCCGGCGCCACAACGATCTCGGGTCCGGCGAGGAGCTGGCGCAGCCCGGTCATGACGTCCTCTTCTGCGTCTTGAGCTTTTTGGCGAGATGCGGGATGAGCCCGCCGTCGCTTACCATCTCGAGGAGATGAGCGGGAATCGGCTCGCAGGCATAGGTTTGGCTCCGGGTACGATTGGTGATCCGCCCGGCGACGGGATCGACTGTCAGCAGGTCGCCGGCAAGGATGCGTCCGGCATCAGGGCATTCCAAAGGTGCCAGGCCGAGATTGAGACAGTTGCGGAAGAACAGCCCGGCGAAGGACCTGGCGATCACCGCCGCGACGCCGAGTTGCCGCAGCACCATCGCCGCCTGCTCGCGCGAGGAACCCATGCCGAAATTCTCGCCGCCGACCACGATATCGCCCAAACGCACCGACGCGGCGAAGCCCGGATCGAGAGATTCCAGGCAGTGCCCGGCCAGGGCATCGATCGGCCCTTTCATGTAAACGCCGGGCGCCAGCGCATCGGTATCGACGTTGTCGCCGAACACGAAAGCCCGTCCCGGACCCGTCTGCGGGCTCATGCCGCCGCCTTTTCCGCCAACAGCGGACGTGGATCGGTGACGCGGCCGGTCACCGCCGACGCTGCAACGGTGTAGGCCGAGCCGAGGTAGACCTTCGAGCCGGGATGGCCCATGCGTCCTTTGAAGTTGCGGGCGGTCGACGAGAGGCAGACCTCGCCTTCGGCGAGCACGCCGGCGCCATAGCCGGCACAGGCCCCGCAGCCCGAAGGCATCAGGATGGCGCCCGCTTCGGTCAGTACCGCCAGGGTGCCGTCCGCCGCCGCCGCGGCGGTGATACGCTGTGACGCGGGCGCGACCAGCAGGCGCGTATGGCGCGCCACCTTGCGGCCGCGCAGGATATCGGCGGCCATGCGCAGATCTTCGAGCTTGGCGCCCGTGCAGGCGCCGATGTAGCACTGGTCAATGCGCACGTCGGGATAGTCACCGACCGGCGCTGAATTCTCAGGCGTATGCGGGGCCGCGACCTGTGGCTGGAGCACGCTGGCGTCGAATTCCCACACCTTGGCATAGCTCGCATCCGCATCGCTCTGCCACGACGATGCGTCGGGCGCCGACACGCCCACGGCCGCGAGCGCCTCCACCGTTACGCGGTCCGGCGCGATGATCCCGGTCTGAGCCCCCAATTCCGCGGCCATGTTGGTAAGCACCATGCGCTCGGCCATCGGCAACGCCGCTATGGCCGATCCGGTATATTCGACGACACCGTACTTGACCGTGCCCAGCCCCAGGTTGCGGCACAAGGCCAGCATGACGTCCTTGGCCGCCAGACCCTGACCGAGGCGACCCGTCCAGCGCACCAGATGGGTCGACGGCACCTTCAGCCAGATCTCACCGGTGACCAGGACGCCACACATCTCGGTGGCGCCGATGCCGAACATGAAACAGCCCCAGGCGCCGGCGGTGGGCGAATGCGAATCCCCGCCGACCGCGAAGATGCCCGGCCGCAGATGCCCGCGCTCCGGCAGGATGACGTGGCAGATTCCCTCCATGTCGTAGAAATTATCGACGCCCTCCTCGCGCACCCACTTGCGCGTGAGGTCGAGGATCGCGGCGCTCTCGGCGTCGAAAGCCGGCACGTAGTGATCGGTGACCACGACGATGCGGCTGGGGTCCCAGGGTTTGGCGCCGAGTTGCTCCAGCATCGGCTTGTGGCGCCGCGGTCCGCTCGAATCGTGCACCATCGACAGATCGACCTTGGCGGTCACGATCTCACCTGGCCGGACAGAGTCCCGCCTGGCCGCCCGCGCAATGATCTTCTCGGCAAGCGTGTGACCCATGATCAGACTCCCAGGTAGGCACGGCGGAGCGCTGGATCCTCGCACAGCTCGGTGGCCTGCCCAGACAGCACGATACGCCCGTTCTCCAGGACGTAGCCGCGCTGTGCGAGCTCCAGCGACTGGACGACATTCTGCTCAACCAGCAGAAGCGCCAGGCCCTCCACATGAAGACGACGGATCAAGGCGAACATCTCCTCGACCAGCAGCGGCGACAGCCCCAGCGACGGTTCATCGAGGATGAGCAGGCGCGGCTCAGCCATCAAGCCGCGGCCGATGGCCAGCATCTGCTGCTCGCCGCCCGACAACGTCCCGGCGATCTGCGTCATCCGCTCGCCGAGGCGGGGAAAGATCGCCGTCACCCGCTCCAGGTTTGAGGCGCGGTGCTGGCGGGCGCGCCGATAGCTGCCAAGGTCGAGGTTCTCCCGCACCGTCAGATTGGGAAAAATCCGGCGTCCTTCCGGCACCTGCACCAAGCCGCGCGCGACGATGTGCGTTGACGAGGCACCGGTGATGTCTTCTCCCTCGAAATACACAGCGCCGTCGTAGGGCCGGAACAACCCCGAAACGTTGTTGTTGAGTGTCGACTTTCCAGCACCGTTGCTGCCCAGCAAGGTCACGATCTCGCCGGCATCGACGTGCAGATCGACGCCATGAAGCACCGCCACCCCGTCGTAGCCGGCGCGAAGCCCACGTATATCCAGGAGGCGCTGGGCGGTCATCGGCTCGCTTCCACGGCCTGGGCCACCATGCGTGCCGCCGCACCATGCCCGAGATAAGCCTCAATGACCGCGGGCGTGCGGGCGATCTCCCCCGGCGCTCCGTCGGCGATGAGCCGCCCCTGGTTGAGCACGTACACACGCTCGGCCAGGCTGGCGACCGCCTGCATGACATGCTCGATGAGGAAGACTGTCACGCCCATATCGCGGATCGCCTTCACGACGTCGATCATGGCGCCCATCTCGGTCGGGTTAAGGCCGGCCATGACCTCGTCGAGCAGCAGCAAGCGCGGCGCGGTGGCCAGGGCACGTGCCAGTTCAAGGCGCTTGCGGCCCGCCACGGTTAAAGCCTGGGCCCGCCGATCGAGCAGCGGGCCCATGCCGACCTTCTCCGCGACCTCTCTCGCCCGCTCCAGGGCCTCCTTGCGGCCCGCCAAGTGGAGATGAGCGCCGACGGCAATGTTCTCGCAGACCGACAACCGGCCGAAGGGCTGCACCACCTGGAACGTGCGAACCAGTCCCTTGGCGCAGATGAGGTGTGGAGGAAGCCCGGTGATCTCCTCACCGGCAAACGCGACCGAACCGCTGTCCGGCGCGATGAAGCCGGAGACCATGGCAAACAGCGTCGTCTTGCCGGCCCCATTGGGTCCGACGAGCGCCACGATGCCGCCCTCAGGCACCCGAAGCGACACGTCCGCCACCGCCAGCAGACCGCCGAAGCGCTTGGTGAGGCCGCTCACCTCAAGCATTGGCGGCCCGCTCCCGGCGGCGGCTCAAGCGCCACACCAGCCCCATCAGTCCCTCGGGCAGGAAGCGGACCATGATGACCAGCAGGGCGCCATAGAAGATCAAGCTGAGGCCAGGGGCGTCCCCCACCAGCCGGCGCGCCAGCTCACCGGCCCCGTGCAGTACCGCCGAGCCCAGCAGCGGCCCGAAGACGGTACCGAGCCCGCCGATGATCGGCACCAGCAGGATTTCCACCGACACGCCCGGCCCGTAAGCGATCCCAGGATCGATATAGAGGTAATACTGCGTGTAGAAGGCGCCGCCGAGACCCGTGAGCGCGCCGGAGATCACGATCGCCTGCAGCTTGCACATGAACGTGTCGACGCCCAGGGCGCGGGCGGCGTCTTCATTCTCGCGGATAGCCATCAGTCGCGCACCAAGACGGGAGCGCTCGAGCGCCCAACCCACGCCCAAGGACAACACCGTAAAGCCCAGCGCGACATAGTAATAGCCGAGCTTGCTCTCGAACTGGAGATTGGCGACGCCGACCTTGAGCGGCACATATAGGCCGACGCCGCCCCCGGTGAACTCCGCGGTGTTGGCCAGGATGCGCAGCACCTCGGCAAACGCCAATGTGATCAAGGCGAAGTAAGAGCCCCGCAGACCGTAGCGGAAGCTCAGAGTGCCGATCACCAGTCCGACCAGACCGCCGGCCACGGCCGCGGCGGCGAGACCCAGCCAGGGATTGAGGCCAAAGCCGATATGCAGGATCGCCGACGCATAGGCCCCGGTGCCAAAGAAGGCCGCGTGACCGAAGGAGAACTGCCCCGCATAGCCCCCAAGGACATTCCAGGCCATGCCCATTGCGGCAAAGAGCAGCACGGTGATCAGGAAACCGAGCCAGAAATCGGAACGTATGAGGTACGGCACCGCCAGCGCGACGATCATTCCCCCGGCGATGCCCAGGCGCGCCATCAACTGAGTCGGCTCCCGAACAGCCCGCTCGGGCGAAACAGCAGCGTGGCGATGAAGATGAGGAAGATGCCGATCTGCCCCAGCGATTCCCCAAGCAGCAGCCCGCAAAGCGATTCGGTGACGCCGATCAGCAGGCCGCCGATCAGCGCACCGCTGAAGCTGCCCATGCCGCCAAGCACCACCACCGTAAACGCCACCAGCACGAAGACGTGCCCGATATGCGGCGAGACGTAGAACATCGGCAGCAGCAGGCAGGCTGCGGCACCGAGGCAGGCGGTACCGATGCCGAAGCTCATGGCAAAGATGTGATCGACATCGATGCCCATCAGGCGCGCGCCCTGGCGCTCCTTGGCCACGGCGCGGATCGCGCGCCCCAGATCCGTGCGCGCGATCAGGAGCCATAGAATGGCCGCCAGCGCCAGCGACGCTCCCAGCGCGATCAGTCGCGGCAGTGAGACCAGCGCCACACCGATGTCCACCATGGCGATGGCGTAGGGCGTATCGATCGTCTGCGTGTCGGCGCTGAAGAAATAGAGAGCAAGGTTCTCGATGACGATCGACGCGCCGAGCGTCACGAGCAGGACGTTCTGGTCGCTGCCGTGACTGGCCCTGCCGATAACGCTCCACTGGAGAACATAGCCGAGCGCAAACAGCGCCGGCACCATCACCAGGAGCGCCAGATAGGGATCGACGCCGAAGCGATGGAGAAAGAACGCACCGTAGAGCCCAACCATCAGCAGGCTGCCATGGGCGAAGTTGATGATATGCAGCACGCCATAGATGAGCGTCAGGCCGAGCGCCACGAGCGCGTAGACCGCGCCCATGGTGAGCCCGTTGATCGCGGCTGGCAGAAGAATGACGGGATCGAGCATGGATCAGAAGATCCGGGCGAGGCCTGCGCCCCGCCCGGTACCGCCGCCGTTCAGCCCCGCCGCTCCGGCATCGGATAGACCGCGTTGCCGGACGCAAAGGCCAGCGGGTAGATGACCTTGATGTCCTTGTCCAGCACCTGCGTGGTGACCGGCTGCGCACCCTCGTTCTGGCCGTTGACGAAGCGGGTCGGCCCATAGGGCATGACATGCTTGTCGAAGGTGCTCGAGGCGAGAGCCGCGATGATCGCCGCGCGGTCGGCTCTGCCGGCCCGCTCCAGGGCATCGGCCAGCAGATAGACGCAGGAATAGTTCATGAAGACTTCGTAGGTGTAGAACAGATCACGCTTCTCGGTCTTCTCCTTGAGCACCAGCGCCGCCGCCTTGCGCGGATCGAACCAGTGATTGCAGTCCATCACGTAGGACGCCGCCTGGGGGAACTCCTTGACGAACTTGTAGCTGGAGGCGCCGCCGCCGAGGATCGAATAGATCGCCTTGGGCACGATGCGCTGCTGCTGCAGGGCACGGGCGAAGAGCACGTACTCGTTGTAGTAGTTCGCGGGAATCAGGAGGTCCGGCTTGCGCGCCTGGACGCGCAGCGCAATATTGGAGAAATCGCGCGTCGGATTGGCGTGCTTGATGGTTTCGAGAATCTCGAAACCGTGCTTCGGCAGCTCGCTGTTGAGCGTCGTCGCCATGCCCGAGCCGAAAGCCGATTCCTCGTGCACGATCATCACGGTGCGGGCGGGCTTGCCTGCCCCGTCGTTGATCTTGATCAGATTCTCGATCGCCGTATCGACTGTCTTCTTGAGTCCGGGACCGAAGCGGAAGGTGTTGGTCAGCCCGCGCGTGACGACCTGGTCAACGACGGCAACATCGACGATATGGGGAATCCCATGGCGCGCCGCCGCCTGGGTGGTGGCCAGTGCAATGCCGCTGGCATAGGGGCCGATGATGGCGGCGACACCCGCCTCGTTGAGCTTCTCCACTTCCGCCGCACCCACGTCAGGGCGCGATTGGGCATCGGCGAGCAGCGCTTCGATCTTGGCACCGCCCATCGACTTGATGCCGCCGGCCGCGTTGATCTCCTCGATCGCCATCTGGGCCCCGACCCGCGACTGTGTCCCGGAGTAGCTGAGCGGGCCGGTCACCGGATGGAGGATGCCGACTTTGATGCTCGCTGCCTGCGCCCGAAGAACCGCAGGAAATCCGAAGCTGCTCACCGCGGCACCCGCCGCGGCGCCCGCCAGAACGTGGCGACGTGAAAGCCGGTTGCTCTTCTTGGTCATCGATCTTCTCCCCTGTTGCAGGTTCGTGTGGTTGTTTCGGTGCGATGATCAATCCGCCGCCGACCAGAGCTTGGTGGCGGAGCCCTGAACCCGGGCCAACTTCATGCGGTACTGGTAACGATCGGGGCGGTAAAGGATGGCGATGTACTCGACCGGACGGCCATGCTGATCGAACACCGTGCGCGTGACGGAAAGCAGCGGCGCGCCGACGCGCAAGCCGAGGCGCGGCGCGACCCCGGCATCAGCCGGAACCGCGCCGATGGACTGATCGGCGCTGCCGATGAGAACCCCGGCACGCTCGAGAAGCTCCAGGAGTGGCTTGGCTGCCAGGTCCTTCCGTCCGTAGGTGCGGCCCAGGGCCGCCGGTACGTAGCTGGTGGTGAACGAAAGCGGCGCGCCGTCGAGTGAGCGCACCCGCACGGCGCGCTGCACCTCGGTGCCGCTGGCCACGTCCAGCGCACACGCGACCTCGTCCGAGGCGGGGACGTAGCCGAAATCGATGATGTCGACCTTGGTCTTCAGGCCCATCATCAGCAGGTTCTCGAGCAGACCGGAGATATTGGCGCTGACCGCCGGTACGGCAACACGGCTCGCCACGCTCGTGCCCTTGCCGCGGCGCCGCACGACCAGCCCTTCCGAGGCGAGCTCGTCCAGCGCCCGCTTAGCCGTGATGCGCGAGACGCCGAAGCGCTCCGTCAGCTCCTGCTCGGTTGGCACCAACTCGTTGTCGGCATAGACACCACCCAGGATCTGCTCGCGCAACAGCACGTAAATCTGATGATAGAGCGGGGTCGGCAGCCGGCTATCGACGCGCCCGGCAACGCTCCGCCGCTGGACACCGCGCGGCGTCGAACTGCTCACAACACTCGCCATTGCCAGCCCCTTGCTGCCATCACGGGCAACGCGGCGATCGCCCGAACGGCTCAACCGGCCCTCGGCAGAATGATATATTGATATAGCATTGGGGAACCACAAGCCAGCCGGTTGTAGTGGTGCACGCCGAAGGATGGCTTGGCGTTCACCGCAGCGCCAACAACCCGACGAAGCTGCCGGAATTCCGCTCGGCGAGCACCCTCATCAGATATGCGAAGCGCACGAAGCTGGCCTGCTGGTTCAGCAGCAGCGGGCGGCACGGGAAATCCGAACGTGTGAAGTCGGACCTGTGACTGGCTCGGTGAGGCCTTCCTATTGAGCCGTGCCAAAATCCTGGCCGGACGGTCCGGGCGGTAGAAGGTCTGGATCCACTGGATGATGCCGGGAGCGGGATTGCCGGCGTTGAAAATTTGCCACCCCTTCAGGCGATAGCTGTCCGTGCGCCGGGCAGGCATGTCACCGCCCCGGCGCGATGACTATTGTTAGTGTTAGGTGAAAATCTACAAGCGATATCAGCGCGCTAGCAGGCCGTTCGGGATGCCTCGGCTACGGCCCGCGCTGTTTCGTTATCCTGATCGCGTTACTGCCCTTTTCCTCGCCGGCGGAAAAGCAGGCGGGCGCGGGCAGCGCCCTCTCAGCGCGGCCAATGCAGGAATTGGTCAGGAGTTTTAGTATAGTAGCCCGGCCCGCTTTTTACTGTTCGTTATGGATTAAGCGCTCTTATCGCCGGTTTGGGGGACTCGCGATCCTTATATGCTGCGCCTCAATCAATACTTCCTGCCGTTCTTGGATACGCTTCCGCTGGAGGCGTACGAGGGCTCGTACGACGACCGCCTAGTCATCCTGTCGCTGGCCATTGCCTCGCTGTCGGCGTTCGTGGCGCTGTCCGTATCGGGCCGCATCGTCGCCGCATCGACCATGCGTGGCCGGCTGGTCTGGGCCGGGGCCGGCGCTTTCAGCATGGGCGGCGGCATCTGGGCGATGCACTTCATCGGCATGCTCGCCTTTGCTCTTCCCTGCGGGATTGGCTACGACCCGCTCGAGACCGTGCTCTCGATGGTGCCTGGTATTCTGGCCAGCGGTGCCGCGCTGAGCGTGATCAGCCGGACAACGGCTCCGAGTGTAGGCCGGTTGCTGGGCGGCGCGCTGCTAATGGGCGGCGGTATCGGCACCATGCACTATTCCGGCATGGCCGCGATGCGACCGGAAGCCTTGCTGATCTACGACGTCGGAATGGTCGCCATCTCGGTCATCGTCGCGGTCGTCCTCGCCTTCATATCTCTCAGCATCCGTTTCCGCCTGCGGGCGGCGCTCTCGTCATCGCCTCTGCCTGCAATGCTGCTTTCCGCCACCATCATGGGGCTCGCAGTCTCCGGCATGCATTACACGGCAATGTACGCGGCGACGTTCTATCACCACCCTCCGGCGGTCCTGTCCGGGCTCCATCTGCCGCCGACGTTCCTCGCCATGCTGATCGCCGTGTTCGCCGTGCTGATTGCCAGCGCCACGCTGGCCGCGAGCTATGCCGGCCGCCAGATCGACCTCGTGGCGCGGCTGAGCTCCGAGATGTCGCAGCGCGCCGAGCTCGAGCGGGATGCCCAGCGCAGCCGCGCCCGCACGCAAGCCATCGTCGACGCCGTTGCGGACGCCATCGTGACGATCGATCGCGGTGGCCGTATCAGGCAGTGGAGCCGAGGCGCCGAGCGGATCTTCGGCTACACGGCGGAGGAGATCGTCGGCGAAGACCTGACCGTGCTGATGCCGGCGCCCCACCGCGCCCGCCACGATCAATACGTCGAGTCATTTCTGAAGACACGCGACGCCAAGATCATCGGCATCGGCCGTGAGCTCACGGCCATACGCAAGGATGGCAGCGAATTTCCGATCGACCTGACGGTCTCCGAGGTGCAGGGCATCGAGGAAGCGCTCTTCACGGGCATCCTGCGCGACATCACCGATCGCAAGCGTGCGGAACGGGAACTGATCGACGCCCGGCAGCAGGCGGAAGCCGCGAGCCGCGCCAAATCCGAATTCCTGGCCACCATGAGCCACGAGATTCGAACGCCGATGAACGGCGTCCTGGGAATGGCCAATCTCCTATCCTCGACCACCCTGAGCGAACGACAGAGCCGCCTGACCGAGAACTTGCTGCGCTCGGGCCAGGCCCTGATGGCCATCATCAACGACATTCTCGATTTCTCGAAGATCGAGGCGGGGCGCCTGGATCTGCTGGAAGCGGATTTCGAGCCCCGCGAGGTGGTGGCCGAAGTCGCGGAGCTGCTCAGCGAGCGCTGCGCCAGCAAGGGTCTGGAGTTCGTCTACTTCGTGGACGAGGCGGTGCCCAGCACGCTGCGCGGTGACCCTGTCCGGCTCAGGCAGATCTGCATGAACCTGCTTGGCAACGCGATCAAGTTCACCGAGCACGGCGAAATCATGATCAAGATGGCCGTCGCCGAGACGCATGCCGATCATATCATTCTCAACGTCGCGGTTCTCGATACCGGCATCGGCATCCCACCCGACAAGCAGGCCTCCGTCTTCGAATCCTTCCACCAGATCGACAGCTCCATGACGCGGGCACGAGGCGGCTCCGGCCTCGGCCTCGCCATTGTCAAACAGCTTGTCGAGCTCATGGGCGGTCAGATTCGCGTCGAAAGCGAGCTCGGGCGCGGCTCCTGCTTTTCGTTCACCGCACGCATGCAGAAATCAGCCGGAGAAATGGCGGCGCCTCGCGGTGCCCGGCATCTGGCGCGTAGATTGTCCGTCCTCGTGATCGATGCCAACGCGGTCAGCGCGCACAACACGTCGCAATACCTGGAGCGCTGGGGACTGGAATCGGCAATCCACACGACGATAACGGGGGCAATGGCCGCGCAAGGTGAAATGGTGGCGGCCGGCAGGACGTTCGACGTGGCGATCATCGATATCAAGGGCCTGGGCGACGATGGTGTCGCCTTCGCCGCCATGCTCCGCGGGAATGCGCCCGCGAAGTCGACCGAGATCATCTTTCTCGCCAGCCTCGACAGTTTCATGGGTGACGACGGGAAGGACGGCGATGCCTTCGCCACGCTGGCAAAGCCCGTGCGCCCGTCCGAGCTTTTCGATTGCCTGGCGTCAATCGCGGCCGGATCCCGCAAGCGCCATGTTTCACCCCGCCCCTCCAGGCAGGCCGCGCACGCGAAGAGGCCGCGCTTCGATGCCAGGATCCTCGTAGCGGAAGACAACTCGATCAACCAGGATGTCGTGGTCGGCATGCTGGACAACATCGGCTGCCGGACCGTCACCGTCCCCAACGGCTTGGCGGCGGTTCAGGCCTTCACGCAGGAAAGCTTCAGTCTGATCCTGATGGATTGCGAGATGCCGGAAATGGACGGCTTCGAGGCGACGAAGCGCATCCGCCAGACCGAGAGCTTGATAAACGAGCTCCCCGAGAACCGTGCTTCGCCGAAACGGATTCCGATCATTGCAGTCACGGCACATGCCCTGCCCGAGATGCGCGACAAGTGCACGCGAGCCGGCATGGACGATTTCATCACCAAGCCATTCGATGATCTGCAATTGACCGAGGCACTCCGCCGCCATCTCGACACTCGCGCCGGCCCGGACTACGCTTCCGGCCCAACAGCTGTGCTGTCCGCCGGAACTGACGTCTCCCTGTCGGGAGAACCGATCGACGCGGCCGTGATCCAGCAGATCCGGCTTATCGAAGGACGCGGCAGCAAAGACCTGCTCAAACGCGTGATTGCCAAATTCATCGCCAGCGCGCCGCTCGCGGCGGCCGACATCCGTGCCAAATACGAGGCGCGCGATGGCGACGCGTTGTGGCGGGCGGCCCATGCCCTGAGATCAAGCGCCAGCGCCGTGGGCGCGGCTCATGTCGCGCGTCTCTGCGGCGAGATCGAGATTGCCTCGCGGGAAAACGGCCCCGAGGCGGCGACCGGTATGCTCGATTCTCTCGATGCAGCCATCGGTGCGGCAGTACAGTCTCTACAAGCCTTGCTCGACGACGGCCATGCAACCGTTCATTGACAGCTCCCAGAACTCGATACTGGTCGTCGATGACGACGAGATCAGCCGCTCCCTCATGCGGGCGGCCCTCGAGCAGGATGGCTTTTCGGTAGCCGAAGCGGAAGACGGGCTGGAGGCCGTACAGCTCTGCACGAAGAAAATGCCGAACCTCGTGGTCGCGGACGTCATCATGCCGCGCATGGATGGCTTTGATCTCTGCCGCGAACTGCGCGCGAGACCCCAGTCCGCTCATCTCCCCATCCTCATGGCTACGGGTCTGGACGACACACCGTCCATCGAGAAAGCCTATGAGTGCGGGGCCACCGACTTCATCTCGAAGCCGATCAGCTGGCTTATCCTGTCTCACCGCATTCGCTACATGCTGCGTGCCGCGCGCGCTTTCGATGAGCTGCGTGCCAACCAGCAGGCTCTGATCACGGCGAAAGTCGCTGCCGAGGTTGCCAACAGGTCGAAAACCGAATTCCTTGCAAATATGAGCCACGAGCTGCGCACGCCGCTCAACGCCATCATCGGCTTTTCGACGCTGATGCGCGACGAGACGCTGGGAGAGGTGCCGCAGGTTTACCGGGACTATCCCGGTTTGATCGTGGAATCTGGGGAGCATTTGCTGGGCATCATCAATAGCGTTCTCGACATTGCCAAGACTGAATCGAACAAGATGGTTCTCGATCGCCACGAAGTGGAGATCGAGCCGATCGTCAGGTTCAGTTCGGATCAGGTTCAGCAGATGGCCAACAAGGCGCACGTCGCCTACGACGTGGAGATCAACGACAATCTTCCGCGGCTGTATGCCGATGCCCCCAAGCTCCGCCAAGTGCTGATCAATCTGCTCTCGAACGCGGTCAAGTTCACGCCGTCGGGCGGGAGCGTCACGCTCAAGGTCGAACGGGATCAGCACAACGGCATCTCGTTCCGCGTCCAGGATACCGGCATCGGAATGGAACCCGAGAACATCAAGATCGCTCTCACGCCCTTCGGGCAGGTCGAGGCACAGTTCTCACGGAAATACCAGGGTGTCGGGCTAGGCCTGCCTCTCAGCAAGAAGCTCGTCGAGCTGCACGGCGGCACACTCGATATTTCTAGCGTCCCCGGATCCGGCACGATCGTGACGGTGAGGCTGCCGGGGACCGGTCACGAGGAGATCGCGGTGAATTCACGCGATGCCTGGCGCAATCGCGCCTGAGCTGCGCCCGGTGCGGCCGGTAAATCGTCACTGCTGAATCCTGGCTTCGTTACCTAGTCCGGCAGGGATCGCACGCCCACCGCTTGTGCCTCGGCATGCAAAACCGCCCGCGCTTCGCCGCTGTGGTCGGCGAAAGCCAGCGCTCCTGCCCGTCCGTCCAAGACGCGTCGCCAGAACCTGCGCCTACCGGCGACGGACGGAACCGCCGCGGCGATAGGGCGCCGCAAGCGGCCGGCTAGCCGGGCGAGCTCCCCAACCGCGACCGGTACCGCCCGCTCGATCCGCTGGCGAATAAGCTTAGCGAGGGTCGGCGACGTGCCGGCCGTCGAGATAGCGATGGTCACAGGGCCACGATCAAGGATGGCCGGCCAGACGAACGAACAGAGCGACGGCCGATCGACGACGTTGACCAGCGCTCCCGCGCCTTTCAGGTGCTCTGCCGCCGCCTCATCCTGCGCGAGGTCCCCGGTGGCCACGACGGCCAACATATAGGTACCTGCCGGAATTTCATCGACCTTGTCCGTCGTCGTCACGGCCGCGCCTGCTTCGCGCAGAGCCTCGGCCTTGCGCCATGCCTCATCCGTGGCACCGATAACCAGACAGGCTCTCTCCTGCAGATCGAGGAAAATAGGGAAGTAGCGCATCAGGCCGTTACCTTGGAAGTGGTAGCAATGAGTCGTCGCAGTTCCGGCAGGCAGGAGCCACAATTGGTGCCGGCGCGCGTCGCCGCGCCGATCGCCTCCGCGGTCGCGGCACCGTTGCGGATAGCGGCAGCGATCCGGCTCTGCGCCACGCCATGACAGACGCAGATGATCGGCCCCTCGCCGGCGTTCGCGACGCCCCGGCCGCCGGCCAGCAGCGGCCGCGCCTCGTCAGCGAGGAAGAGTTCCGCCACAACGTCACGCGGCGGCAGGTCGGCGCGCTCACCGAGGAACAGGCAGGCGCGATTGTGCTCGCCGCCACTCCATAGCGCCCGATAGCGCTGACCGGCGGCGTCGCGCAGCTCGGCCCGCGACCAGCCTTGAGCATCGAAGACCACGCCAAGGCGGTTCCATGCTTCGACCAGCGGCATCCGGTCGGCAATCTCGTAGCGCCAGTGGCTCTCACCCGGGACGACCGCGGTGTAGTCAAAATCGCCGAGCGCGACGGGATCGCGGGCGAGTACCACGCCATGCCACGCGGCAGGAAAGCGCGTGAGGCGCACCGGCGTGTGCTTGAGCTCGGGCTGGCCGGAAAGCGGGTCGACTGCCGGGTTGACCGCGCGGTTCACCGCACTACGCCCGGCCAGTGGCCAGCTCCAATGCATGGGCGCGAAGACCTCCCCCCGGCGCTGCGCCGTACTGAACTGGACGCGCAGCAGTACATCGCCCCAGCGGCTGTCGAGATGCGCAAGCTCGCCGTCGATCAGCCCTGCCCCCGCTGCATCGGTCGGATGCACGCTCACGGTTGGCTCGGGCATATGCACCATCAGCCGGGGAATGGCGGTGCGCGTCATGGTGTGCCACTGGTCACGCACCCGGCCGGTGTTGAGGATCCAGGGAAAAGCAGGATCGACATGGTTCACCGGCATACGCGGCGTCACCGGCACAAGCGTCGCCGCGCGGTCCGGGGCGCTGAACTGCCCGTCGCCGAACAGCCGCTCGACCGGTCGCGCGTCGCCGGGCCGGAACGGCCAGTGCACCGGCTCGAGCCTGTCGTAGTCATCGTCGTTCAACATGGCCAGCGCGCCGATGTTGAAGGCCCGTCCGCCATCGTTCTCGAAGGCAGACAGGGCGGCATGCTCGCGGAAGATATCGGCCGATGAGCCATAGGCGAACTGCTCGCCGAAGCCGAGGCGCGTCGCGACCTGCGACAGGATCCACCAATCTGCCTTGGCCTCACCGGGTACGGAACGGAACGGCCGCTGCCGCGATACACGCCGCTCGGAGTTGGTGACGGTGCCGTCGCGCTCCGACCACAGCAGCGCGGGCAAGCGCACGGTGGCAAAGCGCGCCGTCTCCGACGTGTTGGCCCCCTCCGAGACGACGACCAGCGGACAAGCGCGCAAGGCGGCGCGCACGGTGTCTGAGTCCGGCAGGCTGACCACCGGATTGGTCGCCATGATCCACAGCGCCTTGATTCGCCCGCTGCCCACGGCCTGGAAAAGATCGACGGCCTTCAAACCGGGCTGACGCGCGATCGCCGGCGCGCGCCAGAAGCGGCCCACCCGGTCGCGATCGGCCGGCGTGAAATCCATGTGAGCAGCCAGCTGGTTCGCCAGCGCGCCGACTTCGCGCCCGCCCATGGCGTTGGGCTGGCCGGTCACCGAGAACGGCCCCATGCCCGGCCGGCCGATACGGCCGGTCAGCAGGTGGCAGTTGATGATTGCGTTGACCTTATCGGTGCCGCTGGAGGACTGGTTGATGCCCTGCGAGTAGACGGTCACCGTACGCTCGCGCGCGGCAAACAGCCGGAAGAAGGTCTCGACCGGATGCGCCGCCAGATCGCAAGCCGCGGCAATCTCGGTCAACGACCCGCCAGCCGCAGCCGCGGCAAGGGCCGGCCCCGCTCCCGCGGTGTGGCGCGTCACGAAGCGCTCGTCGCGCTTGCCGGTCTGCGCCAGGTAACTCAGCAGGCCGTTGAACAGCGCAGCGTCACTACCGGGCCGTAGAGCCAGGTGGAGGTCTGCCTCCTCCGCAGTCGACGTGCGCCGGGGATCGATGACCACCAGCTTCAGATCGGGCCGCTGCCGCCGGGCTGCGACAATGCGCTGGAACAGTACCGGGTGACACCAGGCGAGGTTGGACCCAACCAGCACGATCAGGTCGGCGTTCTCCAGGTCTTCATAGGTGCCGGGCACTACGTCCGCCCCGAAGGCCCGGCGATGACCGGCGACCGAGGACGCCATGCACAGGCGCGAATTGGTGTCGATGTTGGCCGTGCCGAGAAAGCCTTTGATCAACTTATTGGCGACGTAATAGTCCTCGGTCAGAAGCTGTCCGGAGACGTAGAAGGCCACCGCATCGGGTCCGTGATCGCGGACCGTCTGGGCGAAGCCATCGGCCACGGTATCGAGCGCCGTGCTCCAGTCGACCCGCTGGCCGCGGATCTCCGGGTAAAGCAGCCGCCCTTCGAGCGCCAGGGTTTCGCCGAGTGCTGCTCCCTTGGAGCACAGGCGTCCGAAATTTGCCGGATGGGCCGGATCACCGGCGATGACGACCCGATCGCCGTCGTTCTGCGCCAGAACACCGCAACCGACCCCGCAATAGGGGCACGTCGTGCGGACAATCGGCGAGGCCGTCGAGCCATCCATCAGTAGACGTCGCGCTGGTAGCGACCATCGCGTGTCAGGGCCGCGACGTAGGCTTTGGCCTCGGCCGCCGAGCGGCCTGACTGCGCGGTCACGATCCCGTGCAGCGCCTGATCGACGTCGCGGGCCATGCGCTTGGCATCGCCGCAGACGTAGAGATGGGCTCCCTGCTCCAGCCACGCCCACAGCTCCGCCGCGTTCTCCCGCATGCGATGCTGGACATAGACCTTTTCCCCCTGATCGCGCGAGAAAGCTGTTTCGAGACGAGCGTGGCCGTCGCGCTGCCAGGCATCCAGCTCGTCGCGATAGAGAAAATCGTGATCGCGGCGCTGATCGCCGAAGAACAGCCAGTTGCGGCCAGTGGCGCCGATGGCGCGCCGTTCCTCGAGGAAGGCACGGAACGGTGCGATGCCGGTGCCCGGGCCGATCATGATGATCGGGCGCGACGTGTCCGCAGGCAGGCGAAACCCATGTGCGACCTGAACGAAGATGGGAACGTCCCCACCGGCCAGGGCTCTCTCTGCCAGAAAAGTCGAGGCCACGCCCTTACGCTGCCGGCCGTTCCGTTCGTAGCGCACGACGCCGACCGTCAGATGGACCTCCTCGGGATGCGCCTTGGGCGAGGACGCAATCGAATAGAGGCGGGGCTGCAGCCGGTCGAGAGCCCGCACGAGGTCAGGCGCGGACGGCCGAGCCGATGGAAACGTCAGGAGAAGATCGAGCAGGTCAGGATCGAGTGGAACATGCGCCTCGCCGGCGGCCAGGGCCCGCAGGTTGCGCGCCTCGTCGGCACTACGAGCGCAAGCGGCGAGCAGCTCGATCGCCGCGTCGCTGGGCCGTGCAACATCGTAGAAACCCACCAGCGCGTCCTGAAGAGAGCGCACAACGCCGTCCGGACAGGTCACCGGCAGCTCCGCCGAGGCCTGCAACTGGCCGCGAATAGCCTTGACCAGGTCCGGGCAGTTGCTGGCCTGCACGCCGAAGCTGTCGCCGACCTCGTAGCTCAGCCGACTGCCATTGAGATGGAACACCACATGGCGGGTGTCCTTCTCCGAGATCTCGCTGTTGAGGCGATGTTCAGCCACGAAGCGGCCGGGCGCCAGCGCCCGGAGCGGTGCCGCCGGCACCGGAGCAGCCGCGGCGGGGGCGGCAGCCACACCGCTCTGCTCCATCAGCCGCTTGAGGGCACGCGAGGTTTCCTTGCCGCCGGGAACGCAGAGCGAAAGCTTGCTCTCAGCGCCACCGGCCAGCGCCTCGGCGTAGGTCTGGCAGAGATAGCCGCATTGGCCGCAATCCAGCTGGGCCATCGCCGCCATCAGTCGGCGCGCCGGCGGCCGGCCGTCGGCCAGCCCCAGCCGCTCCTCGAGGCTCAGAGCCGGGTCGTGCCAGGGGAAATCTTCGGGTTCGGCTGTCGCCGCATGCGACGCGGCGCCGCCGGCCTGCGCCACGGCCGCATCGGCACCCAGCAAACCGGCGAAGAAGCCGTTGAGCCAGGCCCGCTGCTCAGGCGAGAAAGGCGCGCTCTCGGGCAGGAATGGGATGGTGGTCACGAAGGCATAACCGCGCAGAGCGCGCGCAGAGCATCGATTTCATGCCGGTTGGCGAAGCTGTAGAAGCTTTCGTCGGCCAGGCGGTACGTCAGGTAGGCCCGCAGCAGGCTCTCCACGCGTGCCGGCACCTCGCTGAACGGCACCGAGCTCCAGACTTCGCGGGCGATCTTCTGCTCCGTGCCGGCGCCGCCGCCGATATAGAGGTGATAGCCCTCGACCGTCTCCTCACCTTTCTCAACCTTGGCGCCTAACAGGCCAATGTCGCCGACATAGTGCTGGGCGCAGGAATGGTGGCAGCCGGTCAGGTGGATGTTCACCGGCTGGTCGAGCGGCACGCGCGCCTCAAGATAGTCGGCGAGGATAAGAGCCTGCCCCTTGGTGTTGCTCGCCGCGAACTTGCAACCCGTGTTGCCGGTGCAGGCGATCAGCCCACCGCGGATGTTGTTCGCCGAATGACCGAGGCCCAGTGCCGTAAGGGCCGCCTTCGCCTCTTCCACCCGCGCCTGCGGGATATCGGAGATCATCAGGTTTTGCCAAACCGTCAGGCGGATCGTGCCGCTACCCAGCGTTTCGGCGATACGAGCCAGGCCGCGCATCTGCTCCACGGTCAGGCGCCCGACCGGCAGGGCGACGCCGATATAGACCAGCCCTTCCTGGCGCTGCGGATGGATGCCGAGATGGCCGTGCTTCTCGATGGCGGCGCGTGGCTTGCAGGCGCTCAAGGGGACACGGCGCAGCGGGAACGACAAATGCTTCTGGGTCTCCTCCAGGTACTTGTCGAAACCCCAGCGGTCGAGCACGTATTTCAGGCGAGCCTTCTTGCGGTCCGTGCGGTCCCCGTTGTCGGTGAACACGCGCACGATCGCCGTGGCCACCGCCACGCATTCGTCCGGCCCGACGACCACGCCCGTGTCCCGGGCGAAGTCGCCGTGGCCGGTGATACCGCCGAGCTGCAGGCGAAAATAGACGCCGGGCTCCACGCCAGCCCCCTCGCCCACTTCCACGGCGGCAAAGCCGATGTCGTTGGTGTCTTCAAGGACGGCGACGCGCCCACCGCCGTCGAAGGCGATGTTGAACTTGCGCGGCAGCCCGTACATCTCGCGGTGATTGAGGATGTGATGGTGCAGCGCGCGCGCCAGCGGCCTTGTGTCGATGATCTCCTGCGGATCGATCCCGGCGGCGGGGCTGCCGGTGATATTGCGGATATTGTCAGCCCCCGAGCCGCGCGAGGTGAGCCCCAGATCCTGCAGGCCCATGAGCACGTTGGGCGCGTGGGCGGCGCCGATCTCACGGATCTGCAGATTGGCGCGCGTGGTCACGTCGGCGTAACCACCACCATAGGCGGCCGCCAGATCGGCGATACCGCGGAACTGCGCCGCGGTCAGGATGCCGCCGGGCATGCGCAGCCGGCACATATAGGAATTCTGCGCGGGTGCTACGTAGAACAGCCCGTGATACTTGGTCAGAAAGACGTCAGTGCCCTTGGGGAAGCGCTCGGCGGCGGCGTTGGCCGCGATCTCGTCCCACATGTCGAAGGGGTTCTTGGCGCGCTTGGCCTGTTCCTCGGCCACGAGCTTGCCGCCTTCCGCGACCGTGCGATCCTGCGCCTGATGGTGGATCGCTTCGGGCCCGCTTGGCGCACCGCCGGACGATGCCTTGCCCGGTGCCAGGGGCGGCAAGCCCTGGGCGGCGCGCCGGGCCTCAAGGCCGCTGACGAAGCCTTGCAGGTAGTTTTTCTGCTCGTCGGTGAACTCGGTGGAGACCGTCATAAAGGGTTATGCCGCGAGCGGCTGCGCCTCCGCGAACTGCCGGCCGAAGATCAGATCTTTGCGCATGGCGTGGATCGAGGCGCCGGTCGCGATCAGCTCGCCGTACCAGGCGCCGTCGCTCGCATCGCCCAGCAGCACGGCACCGACCAGGCGGTCACCGCAGGTCACCAGCTTGCGATAGACACCGTCCCGGGCGTGCGAGAGCACGATCTCGTCGTCACCCTCGCGTGCCGATTGCCGGCCCGCCGAATAGAGAGCGACGCCGCTGACCTTGAGGCTGGTCGCTTCGACCGAACCCCCATACAAGGCAGCGACATCGCCCTTGATCTGGCGGGCGCAGGCGGCGACCTGCTCCTGAGCCGGAGCAAATAGCCCGTAACAGCGCCCCTGGTGCTCGATGCATTCGCCCACCGCATAGATGGCTTCGTCGGAGCTACGCAGCGCATCATCGACCAGGATGCCGCGGCCGCAGGCAAGCCCCATGTCGCGCGCGAGACCGATATTCGGGCGCACGCCGATAGCGACGACCACCAGATCGGCCGGAAGCTCCCGGCCGTCCTTGAGCCGGACGGCGGCGACACGATCCGAACCGATAAAGGAATCCGTCTGGGCCGACAGGCAGAACTCAAGCCCCCGACCTTCAAGCTCGCCCTTGAGTACCGCGCCAGCGGCGGCATCGAGCTGCCGTTCCATGAGCGTCGGCATCAGATGAACGACGGTGACCCGCATGCCCCGGCGGCGCAGCCCCTCCGCCGCCTCGAGGCCAAGCAACCCGCCGCCGATCACCACGGCCGGCCGCCCTTCCCCGACTGTGCCGGCGATGCGTTCGACATCGGCAAGGTCGCGGAAGGTGAACACCCCGGGCAGGTCGCCTCCCGGAATGGACAAGGTGATAGGCGTCGAGCCTGTCGCCAGCACGAGCGTATCGTACGCGACCTGCCGGCCCGTTTCGGTACGCACGACACGCCGCTCGCGATCGATCCCCGTCACCGCATCGCCCGCTATCACCGTCGCGGCAGAACGCTCCAGGCCGATCTCCCCCACCGTGCTGTCGCCGGCCAGAACCGCCGACAGGCGGATCCGGTTGTAGGCCGCATGAGGCTCCGCACCGATCACCGTGACGTCGAGCGCGGGTTCACGGGCCAACATCACGGCCAGCGAAGCGCCGGCCATGCCATTGCCGACGATCACGATCCGCCGCTGATGCGCCGAAGCGGGGCTCATGGCAGGTCCTAGGCAGCGTGCAATGACGGCTGACGGTGGCGGGCGTAGAGGAATTCGAGCACCGCCGCGCGGCAGCGCGTATAGCCGGGATCGGCCACCAGATCGAGCCGCCGGCGCGGGCGCGGCAGGTCGACCGTCAGCACCTCGCCGATCGTGGCCGACGGACCATTGGTCATCATCACGATGCGGTCGGAGAGCAGCACCGCCTCGTCGACGTCGTGGGTGATCATCAGGACCGTGTTGCCGAGCTTGGCGTGGATCTCCATCACCGAATCCTGCAGA
Organism: Rhodospirillaceae bacterium; assembly: GCA_022843945.1. GTDB lineage: Bacteria > Pseudomonadota > Alphaproteobacteria > CACIAM-22H2 > CACIAM-22H2 > VGEI01. The sequence continues at coordinate 251,672 of JALHMR010000003.1, forward strand.
TGGGCCCGCGTCAAGGCGTCGAGCGCTCCGAACGGTTCGTCGAGGAGCAGGACCTTGGGTTCCATGGCCAGCGCCCGGGCGATACCCACCCGCTGCTTCATGCCGCCGGAGATCTCTCCCGGCCGCTTGTCCTTGGCCGGCACCATCTGGACGAGCTCGAGATTGTGCATCGTCCAGTCGTGGCGCTCGGCTCTGGTCTTGGACTTGAACACCTTGTCCACTCCCAGGCGCACGTTCTGATAGGTGGTGAGCCAGGGCAGCAGCGAGTGGTTCTGAAAGACCACGGCCCGGTCCGGACCTGGCGTGTCGACGACCTCCCCTTCGAGGAAGACCTCGCCGACCGTCGAGGTCAGCAGCCCGGCGACGATGTTGAGCAGGGTCGATTTGCCGCAGCCGGAATGGCCGATGATGGCGACGTACTCACCCTGATCGATCTTGAGATCGATGCCGCGCAGCACCTCCGAGGTCACCGCACCGCGCTTGAAGGTCATGCCTAGGTTTTCGATGCTGAGATAGGCGTTCATGGTCATGCCTCAATTCGCTGCTGTGCCGTGCGTGATCAGGGTCCCGACGAAGGCCACGATGCGATCGAGGACGAAGCCGACGAGACCGACATAGACCAGGACGACGATGATGTCGGCGATCAGCGAGCTGTTCCAGGCATCCCAGATGAAGAAGCCGATGCCGACGCCGCCGATCAGCATCTCGGCCGCGACGATGGCCAGCCAGGACAGGCCGATACCGATGCGCAGGCCGGTGAACATGTAGGGCACGGTCGCCGGCACCATGATCTTGTAGAAGTATTCGAGATGCGACAGACGGATGACCCGCGCGACGTTGTTGTAGTCGGCCGGGATGTTGCGCACGCCGACGGCGGTGTTGATGATGATCGGCCAGATCGCGGTGATGAAGATGACGAAGATCGCCGAGGGGTTGCCGTCGCGGAAGGCGGCGAGCGACAGCGGCAGCCAGGCCAGCGGCGGCACGGTGCGCAGTACCTGGAAGATCGGGTCAAGCCCGCGCATCGCCCAGGTGCTCAAGCCCACCAGCGTCCCGAGGGCCACGCCGGCGACAGCGGCGAACGCATAGCCGATCGCCACGCGCTTCAGGCTCGCGATGAGGTGCCAGAACAGCCCTTTATCGAGGCCGCCGCGGTCATAGAACGGATCGGTGATCAGCTCCCAGGTGCTCGACACCACCTTGCTGGGCGGCGGCAGCGAGGCACCGGGCTGGCTGCAGAAGAACTCCCAGAGCCCGACAATGATGGCGAGCATCAGGAGGGGCGGCAGCACGTTCTCCATCGTCGCCCGGCCCAGGCCGAGCAGACGCTCGGCCAGGGTTTCGCGCGACGGCAGGCTAAGCGCGATGATCTTGGCGCTCGGTGGCGGCACTGCCGCGACCGGCACCGCGAGGCTGCGGGCAGGCAGGCTCATGGATCAGGCCACCTTCTTGATCGCCAGGCTGGCGAGATAGGTCTGGGGGTTGTCGGGATCGAAGACCTTGCCGTCGAAGAAGGTCTCCTTGCCGCGCGAGGTGCTGGCGGGAATGTCCTTCGCCGGCACGGCCAGCGCCTTGGCGCCCTCGCGCCAGATGTCCTCGCGATTGACCTTCTTGACCAGGGCCTTGGTGTCGGTCTCCGGCGGCAGTACTCCCCAGCGGATGTCCTCGGTGAGGAACCACAGATCGTGGCTCTGGAACGGGTATGAGGCGTGGTCGCGCCAGAACTTCATGAGGTGCGGGCTGTTGGTGACCTTACGGCCGTCGCCGTAGTCGATCTCGCCCTTGGTGCGGCCGATGATGTCCTCGAACGGCACGTTGAACCAGGCGCGCTTGCCGACAATCTGGCACTTCTCGACCTTGTTCTCGTCCTTGTCGCACCACATGGCGGCTTCCTGCACCGCCATGGTCGCGGCGAGTGCCGCCTTCGGGTTCTTGTCCACCCAGTCAGCGCGTACGCCGAAGCTCTTCTCGGGGTGCTTGTTCCACAGCTCGCCGGTGTTGAGCGCGGTGTAGCCGATCCCCTGGTTCACGAGTTGGGCGTTCCACGGCTCGCCGACGCAGAAGCAGTCCATCGTACCGACCTTCATGTTCGCCACCATCTGCGGCGGAGGCACGACGATGGTCTGCACGTCCTTCTCCGGGTCGATGCCGTTGGCCGCGAGCCAGTAGCGAAGCCAGAGGTCGTGCGTACCGCCGCGGAAGGTCATCGCAGCCTTGACCTCCTTGCCGGAAGCGATCTTCTTGGCGAAGGCTTCCTTGAGGCTCTTGGCTTCAAGTTTGGCGCCGGTCGGCAGGTATTCCTTGGCCACCGAGATCGCCTGCGCGTCGAGGTTGAGCCGGGCCAGGATATACATCGGCAACGGCTGATTGTTCTGGGTCACCGTGCCGTTGGTGATGAGATAGGGCATGGGCGTGAGAATGTGGGCGCCGTCGATACCACCTGCCCCGGAGCCGAGCACCAGGTTGTCGCGCGTGGCCCCCCACGAGGCCTGCTTGGCCACCTCGACATCGGGCAGGCCGTACTTGGCAAAGAAGCCCTTCTCCTTGGCGATGATCAGGGGCGAGGCATCGGTCAGCGCGATATAGCCGAAGGTCGCCTTCTTGATCTCCGGCCCCGCCCCTTGGGCGAAGGCGCCAGCCGGGAATGCGGCCTTGACCGCGCTCATCAGGGCGGCGGTACCGGCCGCCGCAGTCGTCTGACGCAGGAGCTGGCGGCGGCTGAGTGTGGTGAAACGAGAGGGTTTCATGAGTTTCTCCGGTTTGATCGAATCAGGCATTTTTCTGGCGATCCCTCAGGTCTATTTTTTTCTCAGCCGAGACAGCAAAGTCCGCGATGTAGTCTTCGAGACGCTCCGGATCGAATATCCGGCCGTCCATGAACAGGTCGGAGCTCATGGCGATACTCGAGGGCGAAGCCTCGAGCGACCAGGGAGCCGCGTGCTGGCCTTCCGCCTTGCTGCACGCCGCGGGGCACGGCAGGCCGAGCGCCGCCGCGACGTCGCGATAGATGTCCTGGCGATAGACGGCCGCCGCGGTGGCGCGGATGTTGACGCCCAGATCGATCTGTCCCCAGCGGCGCATCTGGGTGAGGATCCAGGCGGCGTGCGAGCGCCACGGGAAACTGGCGGCACCGTCATGAAACACGTGGAAGTCCGGCACGGCGACGGCCTCTTCGTCGGCGCCCGGGCGGACACGGCCGGTCAATGAGGCCGCGATGATCTCCTCCGGCAGGTCGATATAAGGACGATGGGCAAGCAGGCGCGCCGCTTCGGCGCGATTGCCCGGCTCGTCGAGCCAGCGCGCCGCTTCGATAACCGCGGCAATCAGCGCCCGATGCGTGTTGGGATGGCGCGCTGCCCATTCGGCGGAGAAACCGAGAACCTTGTCGGGATGGCCTGTCCATACGTCGCGCGTCGTGGCGGCACAGCGTCCGATGCCGAGATCGACCGCGCGCTGGCCCCAGGGCTCGCCGACGCAGTAGCCGTCGATGTGGCGCGCCGCGAGGTTGGCGACCATGAGCGGCGGCGGCACCACGCGGATGCGCACGTCTTCGTCGGGATCGATGCCTGCGGCTGCCAGCCAGTAGCGCAGCAGGTAATTGTGCATCGAATAGGGAAACACGGCGGCGAAGCTCAGCGGCGGTGCGCCGCTGGCGCGGCGGCGGGCTACCACCTTCTGTAGCGCGTGCGCCGAGGCCAGGGCACTGGAGCCCGCGGCAGCGTCCGTCTCCAGCATCTGGCGCCACAGCGCCGTCGACACGGTAATGGCGCAGCCGTTGAGGCCGAGGCTCAGCGCCGTAACCATCGGCCGGCCCAGTCCGCCCAGACCGAGAGTCGCCGACAGCGGCATCCCCGCCAGCATGTGCCCGCCATCCAGCGCGCCGAGGGCCACCTTGTCGCGGATATTCGCCCAGGACGGCTCACGCACGATTTCGACATCGAGGCCATACCTGGCAAACAGATTTTTCTCGCGCGCCACCGCGACCGCGGCGCAGTCTGTCAGCGGAATGACGCCGAGGCGCACCGTCCGGGTTTCAAGTCCGCTGCCGAGTTCTGCCGCCATACGCAGTCCCAAAAAAGAAAGGCGCCCATCGCAGCCGTGCAGCCGCGATCGGACGCCTTTGTCCTGACTCACCGCCCCGTCATTGGAGCGAAGAGCCTTCAAGCATCATTAGAGCAAGCTGTATGCCAGCCGTACGCAGGTGCGGTAAGTATTTGTTATAAAAACGTAAATGGAGAGAATCGAGAAGTCTTGGCCAGGCTATCGGCGACTCGGGCCTGCCGCATTTCTAAGCGCGACGGCCTACGGCTTCAGCACTTGCGCGAAAGTGATGAGCTGCTGCGCCACATCCACCAGGCGGCGATTCTGCTCCATCGCCAGGCGGCGCAGCGCGCGATAGGCCTCGTCCTCGCTGATCTTTCGCTGCTCCATCAGAATACCTTTGGCGCGATCGATGATCTTGCGGTCCTGAAGCGAGCTCTTGGTGCGCTCAAGCTCGCTGCGCAGCGTCTGGTATTCCTTGAAGCGCGCAATGGCGACGTCGATGATCGGCTTGACGCGCTCGGCGTTGAGCCCGTCGATGACGTAGGCGCTGACGCCAGCCTTCATGGCCTCTTCGATGGCGTGGCCATCCGAATGGTCCACGAACATAACGATCGGCCGCGGCAGGTCGCGGTTGATCGCACGCAGGCTTTCAAGGGTATCGCGGCTCGGCGAATCGACATCAATGATGATCACGTCCGGCTGGCGCTCGCGCACCACCGCGGCCAGATCGTCGCCCGGCGCCGCCACACCGCTAACCGTACAGCCAGCGCGGGTCAGTGCCTGCTCGAGAACCGCAACCCGCTCCGGCATGTCGTCAACAAGCAGAATCCGCAGACGCGTTGCGGCGTCCGTGGAGGGCGGCGGCTCGACTTGCCCCTTGCGGCTTCGGGTTTTATGGGCACCCACCCGACACGCCGTGCAAGAACGAGACCAAGCGAGCCGTCAATGCGGCGATTTAGCCGCCATCACCGAATGCCTTGCGCAGCGCCTCGCTGACGTTGCTGACTTCACGCCCCTTGGGCGCCGCATAGCTGCCGGCCGTCGGCTTGGGCAGCTTCATCCGCGCCAGCAACTCGGCCTGACGCACGCCGCAAGCGATACCATCGATCAGAGGCACCGGGACTTGCGCCTGCAGGCGCCGCGGCACGCCCGCCATGACCGCGCCCGATAGAACGACCGTCTCGGCGCCGGCCTGCTCGACAAGGCGTTTGGCCTCCGCGACCAGGAGACGATCAAGCTCCGCGGTGTCGCCGGGAGAAAATGCGGTTGCCCGGTCGATGACACCCCAGCCCGCCACCCGGCCTGCCAGACCATAGTGGGCGACGAGTTCCTGGTACATCGGCAGACCGGCGCTACCGAGCGTGATAACGCCTGTCTTGCCGCCGAGCATGCAGGCGGTCAGCAGCGCGGCCTCGGTCATTCCCACGACTGGAATGGTCAGAAGCTGGCGCGAAGCGTCGAGCGCCGTGTCGTACGACACGGCAATCAGGGCCGCGTCGCAGCCCTCGGCGTGGCGCGCCATCAGATCGACCATCGCATGCGCGGCGATGGCGTTTTCGGCCCGCGTGCCGATGATCCTGGCGCCGAACTCACCGGTGACTGCCTTGATCTCGCAGCCCGGGCCGGCCGCCAGCCGGGCCTCGGCGGCGACCCGGTCGGTGACGAACTGGCTGGTATTGGCGTTGACGACGAGCAGCCGCACGGTCGGGACCTCCACAGGCTAGGAGGCAGTATAGCCGGAGGCCGGCCGCGCCGCAGCGGCTGCGAGTTCCGTCCAGATCCGGCCGTCGATGACCCGGGCCTGCAGGTCGATGGCCCGGCAGATCATGCGGTCCGCTTCCGCCGTCTGCACGGCATCGAGAGGCGGCGGCAGGCGGCAGCGATCGGTGGCGAACAGGCCCTCGACGTGCCGCAGCTGCTTGAAGAAGCGGATGCTGACATCGATATGCTGGTGAGAGAAGGCGACGATGGGCAGAAGGCGCTCGAAAAGCGCACGCGCCGTCTCGATCTCGCCCCGACGATAGGTGTCGTAGATCGCCACATAGACGGGATCGAGAGTCGACGGCATGAAGGCGTGGACGCCGCGCGCCAGCGCATCCGGCATCTGCATCGCCGCCCAGCCGCCGCTGACATGCAGCCGGCCACCGGTGGCTTCGAGCACGCTTGTATATTTCGGCCCGGCCGGCAGGGTTTCGACCTTGAGACAGCGGAAGGTCGGCAGCGTTTCGAACAGCCTGACGATGTCCGGGATCGGCAGGCCGCCGCCGCTCCAGTCGAGGTCCTGGATCATCAGCAGGTCCGGCCCCGCCGCGGCGATACGCGTCATCGCCTTCTCGAGCGCCGGGCCGGCAGCACCCGCCGGCACCTGGCAGCAGATTCCATCGGCACCGGTACGCCGTGCCAAGCCGGCCAACGCCTCGCTCTCCGCCACATCGGGCGAGGTGACGCTGACGATCACCGGGATGCGGCCGGCGGTGACCTCGACGACGATCCGCGCGACCCTCTCCTTCTCCGCCCGGCTAAGGCTGGCCTGCTCCCCCGCCACGGCGATGACCAGCAGCCCCACCGCGCCGCTGCTCACCGAGCGTTCGGTCAGGCGCGCCACGCCCGCCTCATCGATCCGATCGTTGCTATCGAATGGCGTGTTGAGGCTGGGGATGATGCCGCGCATGCCGACGGGGCACGGGTCTGATGCGCTCACGATCTCCCGCCGTCGACGCTCAGAATCTGGCCGGAGACCCACGAAGCCTGCTCGCTGGCCAGGAAGAGCACGGCATTGGCGATGTCCGTGGCCGTGCCGAGGCGGCGTGTGTGGATGGCTTCGACCATGCGCGCCTGGCGCTCCGGACCGTACGCCTTCCATTGCTTTTCGGTCGACGGATTGGAGCGCACGAAGCCTGGCGCCACGGCGTTGGCCGTGATGCCGTAGCGGCCGAGATCCTGCGACAGCTGCTTGGTCAGGCCGACCAGGGCATGCTTGGCCGCCGTGTAGGCCTGTATGCCGGTAAGGCTGGGCCGCAGACCCGCCCCCGAGGCGATGTTGACGATACGACCGTAGCCGCCCTTCTGCATCGGCTTCGACGCGGCCTGCGCCAGCCAGAAGGCACCGTCGACATTCGCCTTGAAGATCACATGCCAGTCCGCCTCACCGACCTCCTCGATCGGCCGGCCGATCTGGCCGCGCACGCCGCCCGCGGCATTGACCAGGATATCCAGCCGGCCCTCGCCCGCGGCGAGACGTTCGACCTCGGTATGGGCCGCTGCGCGGTCGGACACATCGAAGACGTGAGCCGTCATCCCGTGCTGGGCGGCGAACGCGGTCACGCGTGGAGCGTCGATGTCGGCGACATGGACGCGTGCCCCGGCTTCGGCAAGGCCCTTGGCGATGGCCTGGCCGATACCCTGGGCGCCGCCGGTTACGAGGGCAACGCGACCGTTGAAGGCGAGTTGCATGCGTCGATCAGGATCTTGAGGGTAGCGAAGGAGCGCGGACGCCGCCCGTCCTCCACGTCGTGGATCAGGTCCACCAGGGTACGGATCGCCGGCGTCTCGACACCGGATTCGCGGGCCAGCCTGGCGATGATGCCGATCTGGGGATCGATCTCGGTCTTGCGCTTGCGCACGGCGAGGTCGCGCCAGATGCCGGAATGTGTCTTGGCGCTGTGGCGGTTGAATTCCGCGAGCTCGGCGACACTGGCGCGCGAACGCGCTTCGGGTGCTCCCGGAAAGAACGCTGCCGGATCGAAGCCGCTGAACCCCACGGGCTTGACCTTGCGCGCGGCCGCCACCAGCATGACCTCGCGCGCCAGGCGATCGAAGGCGATGAAACGCGCCGGGTCGTCGAAATTGGCGCTGATCGAATCGTCGGTCAGGGCCGTGGCGAAGAGCATGGCGCCGTAGGCCAGCTTTCCCCAGAGATAGCCCCAGATATTGTCGGTGAGCTCGGCGTTGGGCTCGAAGACCTGCAGCAGTCTGTGCATGGCGCGCGTGCGCTCGCGCGTCTGACCGTCGATCTCGCCAACCACCACAGAGGCCCGATTGCCGCGGATGATGCGGCCTGGGCCCAGCCAGTCGGCGCCGAAATTGACGAAGCATCCCATGGTGCGCGCCGCACCCAAGCGCTCGCTGATGGCGATCTCGTTGAGGCCGTTCTGGGCCGAGAGCACATAACCGTCGGGTGACAAGTGCCTGCCCAGGGCATCGAGGGCCGCTTCGGTGGCCGGCGCCTTGACCGCCAGGACGATCCGCGAATAGGTGCCGGTCAGCTCGTCCAGCGTCTTGGCGGGAATGACCTGGGTGAAATTATCGACTGGGCCCTCGATGACGAGGCCCGTGGTGCGGCAGGCCTCGACATGCTCGCGCACGATGTCGACCAGCAGGACCGGCACGCCGGCCCGTGCCCAGTAGGCACCGATGGTGCCGCCGATGGCTCCCGCCCCCCAGATCAGGACCGGTTCCTGCGGCGCTCCCGTCATGCGGCACTCAGCCGATGAACGTCCCGGTGCGTGGCGACATGCACGATACCGTCCGCACCGATCCAGCCCCGGGCCATACCCAGCGTATTGAAGGGCACGACGACACGGCCGCCGGCATCGACGGCGGCCATGCCCGCCCCGATCTTGTGCGAGCCCAGCGTCTCGATGACCGCCGCCGTCGCCTCGTCGAGGGTCTGGCGGGCATAGTGCATGCGGGCGGCCACATCGTAGGCCGCGACCCGGCGGATGAAGATCTCCCCCTGGCCGGTGCCGGAGACGGCGCAGACGCCGTTGCGGGCGTAGGTGCCGGCCCCGATGATCGGCGAATCGCCGACCCGGCCGACCGGCTTGTTGTTGAAGCCTCCCGTCGAAGTCGCAGCGGCAAGATTGCCGCGCCCGTCCAGGGCCACAGCACCCACCGTGCCGTGCTTCTCCGCCTCGCTGGCCAGGGCGATCGTGCCCCTCGCCTTGCGGGCCTTCAGCGAGGCCAGCGCCTTCACCCGCCGCTCGGTGGTGAAATAGCTGTTCTCGACCCGCTCGAGCCCCATCCGCGCGGCGAAATCATCGGCGGCACTGCCGGCCAGCAGCACGCTGTCGGATTTCTCCATCACCGCGCGCGCGGCCCGGATGGGGTTACGGATGCGGCGCGTGGCGCACACCGCCCCGGCGGCCAGCGTCTCGCCGTTCATGATCGAGGCGTCGTGCTCGTGTTCGCTGCTTTCCGTGAGCGCTGCGCCGTAGCCGGCGTTGAAATGGGGGCTGTCCTCCATGACCACGACCGCTGCCTCGACCGCATCGAGAGCCGAACCCCCGGCCGAGAGGATCTTCCAGGCGGCCCGCAGCGAGTCTCCAAGGTGCGCCCGGGTCTCCGCCCATTCCTTGTCGCTCAGCAGCTCGGGCGCCAGGGTGCCGCAGCCGCCGTGAATACCAATCGCCAGAGGAGTCATGTCGCGTTTGCCGTGAAGAAAAGAGGGAGCGCAGGAGCGCTCCCCCTCAGATAGAGACCGGAGGTTACTGCCCGGGCTTGATGTTCATCGCCAGCGTGTCTTCGTCGACCCGCGGCTTGATGGTGACCTTGCCCTTCTGCATCGCCCAGGCGGAACCGACCGCAACCAGCGGCAGGCGCGGCCGGTCGACATGGACCAGCTCGTTGGCCTGCTCCAGGAACGAGCGCCGCTTGGCCTCATCCATCTCCACCGCGGCGTCCTGGATCAGCTTGTCCATCTTCGGGTTGACGTAGCCCAGGACGTTGAAGGCGCCGAACTTCTTCGCCGGGTCGTTCGAATGGGCGACCGACGACAGCGTGTAGTGCGCTTCGCCCGTCAAGGTGCCCCAGCCCGACATCGACATCGAGAACTCGGCGCGCGAGCGCGCCGGGAAGAACACCGCCGCCGGCTGGGCGTTGGCCTGGGCATCGATGCCCACGGCGGCCAGCATCTGGGCAACCGACGTGCCGACCTGGCGATCGCCGGGCAGCCGGTCGCTGGTGAAGCTGAAGGTCACCTTGAAGCCGTTGGGATAGCCCGCTTCGGCCAGCAGCTTACGCGCCGCCGCCGGATCGTATTTGAGCTCCGGCACCTTCTTGCTGTAGCCGAAGATGCTCGGCGTCACGAGCTGGTTCTGCGCCTTGCCCAGCCCTTCCATGGCGATCTCGGCCAGCGCCTTGCGGTCGATGGCGAGGTCGATGGCTTCGCGCACCTTCGGATCCTGCATCGGGTTCTTGGCGAGGGGCGAGCCGTCCTTGGCCGAGACCTGCGGGGCCTTGTCCCGCATGTCCAGCTCCATGTTGAAGATGTAGACCGTATCGACTGTCACTACCGTCAGCTTGGGATCGCGCTTCAGCGTCGCCACGTCCGTCGCCGGCACGCGGGTGATCAGGTCGATCTGGCCTGCCTTGAGCTGTGCCACGCGGGCGGCGTCGTTCGGGATCTCCTTGCGCACGTGGCGCGCCCACGGCTCCTTGCCGCCCCAGTAGCCGTCGAACCGGTCGAGGATCAGCTGGTCTTTCGGCGTCCAGGAGACGAACTTGTAGGGGCCGGTGCCGATCGCCGCCTTGCCGTTGTTGAAGGCTTCGTTGGCCGTGTCCTTGGTCAGGCCGGCCGCCGCCTTGTGCGAGACGATGAACAGGCGGATGAAGTCGTTCGGCAGATTAGGCGCCGGCCCGTCGGTCAGGATCTGGATGGTGTGCGGGTCGACGATCTTGATCGATTGCACGCGGCGGACGTAGATCGTCGTCGGGTTCGGACCGGCGACCATCGGGATACGCTCGATCGAGAACTTGACGTCCTCGGCCGTGAAGTCCGAGCCGTCATGGAACTTCACGCCGCGGCGCAGCTTGAACTCCCAGGTCGTGTCGTTGGTCGCCTTCCAGCTCTCGGCCAGCCGCGGCTCGATCTCCAGCCCGTCGCCCGACCAGGTCAGCGTGTCGAAGACGTGCTTCAGCGCCTCAGCGTGGGTGCCGGTGGCGGTGAAGTGCGGGTCGATCGATTCCGGGCCGGCGCGCACGCCAATGGTGAGCGTCTGGGCCGACGTGGAGGTTGCGCTGAACGATACCAGGGCGCCTGCGATCGCCAGCGCGGCGAGGGCGCGGTTATGCCTCATCATCACGAGACTTCTCCCATCAGTTGATTGGGCCAATTCGGCGAGTCCTCTACTAAGCGCGCGAGCAGCTTCGACAGGGTCTGCTGCTCTTGTGGTGTCAGGGCCGACAGCATGCGCTGCTCGCGCTCGACCATCGGCAGAAGCGTTTCATCGAAGATGCGCCGCCCTTCGGCGGTCAGGCGCAGCACGTAGCTGCGCCGGTCGCGCGGATCGGCGGCGCGGCGGATGAGCTTGCGGCGCAGCAGTTTCTGGATGGCTCGGCTCAGCGTGTTTTTGGGAAAGCCGCCGGAAGCACAGACATCCTTGGCCGCCAGCCCGTCACGCAGGCCGAGGGAATAAATGACCACGAATTCGGGCCGCACCAGGCCGTAGCGCTGCTCGATCCAGCCGTAGACCGGGACGTTGAACTGCAGGCCGAGATAGTTGATGCGGAAGGAGAACCAGCACGGGTTCTCCCAAAGTTTCGCGGAGATCAGGGGGTGCAGGGGCGCGGTGCCGACGCCGCCATTGGCGGCCCGGCTGCGGCTCAGTACTTCGGTTGGTGGGGTTGCGGCCATGCTGCCCGCCCGAATGGTTCCAGATGGAACTTGACGACAAAGGCGACGCTTGGTCAAGTGGTCCGTGCGTGCCGGAGGCGCACGCAGCGTCGCTCCCGGGGAGATGAGCCATGCGTATCGCCGACACGAACTGGATGCAGATCGAGGAGCGCGTGAAGCGCGACAATCGTTGCGTTCTGCCCATCGGCAGCACCGAGCAGCACGGCTATCTCAGCCTGTGCGTCGACATGATCCTGTCTGAAAAAGTGGCGATCGATGCCAGCGAACCGCTCGGCGTGCCGGTTTATCCGGCGGTCCCCTACGGCACCACGCCCTACTATGCCGATTTCCCGGGCACCGTGACCCTGCGGCTGACGACCTATATCGCGCTGATCGAGGACATCCTGGAGAGCCTGTACCGCAGCGGTTTCCGCCGCATCGTGGTGGTCAACGGCCACGGCGGCAACGGCCCGATCATGGGCTTCCTCAAGGAATGGATGAGCCGCCGGACGGATGCGAAGGTAAAATTCCACGAATGGTGGAAGGCGCCCAAGACCTGGGCCAAGACGATGGAGATCGACCGCGAGGCCTCGCACGCCAGCTGGATGGAGAACTTCCCCTGGACCCGCATCCCGGGTGTCGAGATGCCGAAGACCAAGAAGCCGCTGGTCGACATGGTGCGGATGCAGACCTCGAACCCGGCCGAGGTGCGCCAGCTCATCGGCGACGGCAACTACCACGGCCTCTACCAGCGCCCCGACGAAGAAGTCCTGGCGCTGTGGAAGGTCGCCGTCGAGGAGACGCGCGGCGTCATCGAACAGGGTTGGAACTGACCGGCGGCTGAGTCCGGGGAACGGCTCATGCTCGGCTTCCTGATCCAGCGGCTGCTGCAGGCCGTCGTGGTGATGATGGTCATCTCGGCGCTGGTCTTCATCGGCGTCTTCGCCGTCGGCAATCCGATCGACGTGCTGATCTCGCCCGACGTCACCCAGCAGATCCGCCTCGACACCATCGCCGCCTACGGCTTCGACAAGCCGCTCTGGGAGCAGTACCTCGCCTTTCTCGAAAGGCTGGTGCACGGCAATTTCGGCCGCTCCTTCGTCTTCAACATGCCGGTGCTGCAGCTCATCCTCTCGCGCCTGCCGGCGACGCTCGAGCTGACCATCGCCGCGGTGGCGGGCGCGACGCTGATCGGCATCCCGCTCGGCATGTATGCCGGCTACCGGCCCGACAGCCCGATCACCAAGGCGATCATGGGCATCACGATCCTCGGCTTCTCGGTGCCGACCTTCTGGATCGGCCTGGTGCTGATCATGACTTTCGCCGTCTGGCTGGGCTGGCTGCCGGCCGGTGGGCGCGGCGACACGGTGATGGTGCTGGGCATCGAGTGGAGCTTCCTCACCCTCAACGGGCTCAGCCACCTCTTCCTGCCGGCCCTCAATCTTTCTCTTTTCAAGTTGGCGATGATGATCCGCCTGGCCCGCGCCGGCACGCGCGAGGTGATGCTCACCGACACCATCAAGTTCGCCCGCGCCTCGGGCCAGTCGGACGGCACGATCCTGCGCCGGCACGTGCTGCGCCAGATCTCCATCCCCATCGTAACGGTGTTCGGCCTGGAATTCGGCTCGACCCTCGCCTTCGCCGTGGTCACCGAGACGATCTTCTCCTGGCCGGGGCTGGGCAAGCTGATCATCGATTCGATCCAGTCGCTCGACCGGCCGGTGATGGTCGCCTACCTGATGCTCATCGCCTTCCTGTTCATCATCATCAATTTCCTGGTCGACATCGCCTACGCCGCCCTCGATCCCCGTCTGCGGGCGCGACGCTCTTGATCGACAGCGCAGCCCCGATTGCCCGCTTCTGGTTCGAGTTCCGCCAGAGCCAGATCGCCTGCGTGGCGCTGCTGATCATCGTGCTGATCGCGGCGCTCGCGCTGCTCTCGCCATGGATCGCGCCGCAGAACCCCTACGATCTCGCCACGCTGGTGCTGATGGACGCGCGCCGCCCGCCCGGCCATGTCGGGGCCGGCGGCTACGTCTACTGGCTGGGCACCGACGCGCAAGGGCGCGACCTGCTCTCGGCCATCCTCTACGGCCTGCGCATCTCGGTGCAGATCGGCCTGGCGGCGGGGGCGGTCGCCTTCGTCGTCGGGGCGACGCTCGGCACCACGGCGGCCTTCCTCGGCGGCCGGGTCGAGATGCTGATCATGCGCTTCATCGACCTGCAGCTCTCCTTTCCCGCCATCCTGCTGGCGCTGGTGCTCTCGGCCCTGCTCGGCCAGGGCAAGGTGCAGATCATCATTGCCCTGGTCACCGCGCAGTACGCCTATTTCGCGCGTACCGCGCACGGCGCGGCTTCGGCCGAGCGGGCCAAGGAGTATGTCGAGGCGGCGCTCTCGACGCCGCTGCCCTCGCATAAGGTGATCTTCCGCCACATCCTGCCCAACTGCCTGCCGCCGCTGATCGTGGTCGCCACGGTGCAGGTGGCCAACTCCATCGCCCTCGAGGCGACACTCTCCTTCCTCGGCCTCGGCCTGCCGGTCACCGAGCCCTCGCTCGGGACGCTGATCGCCAACGGCTTCCAGTACATGCTCTCCGGCCGCTACTGGATCTCCATCTATCCCGGTGTGGCGCTGATCGTCCTGATCGTGGCCATCAACCTGGTCGGCGACCAGATCCGCGACCAGCTCAACCCGCGGCTCAGGCGATGACCGCCAGGCTGCTCGAGGTCCGCCATCTGGCGACGCATTTCTTCACCCGGGCGGGCGTGGTGAAGGCGGTCGACGATGTCTCCTTCGATCTCGAGGTGGGCGAGGTCATCGGCCTGGTCGGCGAATCCGGCAGCGGCAAGAGCATGACCGGCTATTCCCTGCTCGGGCTTATTGATCCCCCGGGACGGATCGTCCAGGGCTCGATCAAGCTCAAGGGCCAGGAGCTGGTCGGCCTGCCGCAGGAAGCCCTGCGCAAGCTGCGCGGCCGGCGGATCGCCATGGTCTTCCAGGATCCGATGACCACGCTCAATCCCGTGCTGACCATCGCCGACCAGATCCATCTGGCGATCAACGCCCACGAGCGCGTCTCGACGGCGACGGCGCGCCAGCGGGCGGTCGATGTGCTGACTCGCGTCGGCCTGCCCGATGCCGATCGCCGGCTCGATGCCTACCCCCATGAATTCTCGGGCGGCATGCGCCAGCGCGTGGCCATTGCCATCGCCCTGCTGCACCGACCCGACGTGATCATCGCCGACGAGCCGACCACGGCCCTCGACGTCTCGATCCAGGCCCAGATCCTGGCCGAGATGAAATCGCTGGTCCGCGACCTCGGTATGGCACTGATCTGGATCAGCCACGACCTGGCCGTGGTCTCGGCGATGGCCAGCCGCATCCTGGTCATGTATGGCGGGCGCATCGTCGAATCCGGGCCGACGGCCAGCGTGCTGCGCGACCCGCGCCACCACTACACACGGGGCCTGCTCAACTCCCTGCCCTCGCGCGCCGCGCCCGGCCAGCCACTGACCCAGATCTCCGGCCTGCCGCCCTCGCTCGGCGCCCTGCCGCCGGGCTGCGCCTTCCACCCGCGCTGCCCGCGCGCCGACGCGATCTGCCTCACCGCGCCCGAGACCACGGGGCATGAGCGCCGCGACTGGCGCTGCCACCACCCGCTGACGGCGGTCTCCGCATGAGCGAGGTCTCCCGCAGTAGCGAGGTATTCGTCACGGTCGAGGGTATCTCCCGGCGTTTTGTCCCTCATGTGTCGCTGGGCGACCGCATCGCCGCGGCGCTGGGCAGCCCGCTCGAGCAGCGCGCCGTGCGCGCGGTGGAAGACGTGTCTCTCAGCGTGAGACGCGGCGAGGTGCTCGGCCTGGTCGGGGAATCGGGCAGCGGCAAGAGCACGCTCGGCCGCATGATCTGCGGCATCCTGGTGCCCAGCGCCGGCCTCGTGCGCATCGACGGCGAGAGCGTGATGAGCGGCGGAAGGCGGCCGCGCAAGACGACCACCCGCGTTCAGATGATCTTCCAGGACCCCTACGCCTCACTCGACCCGCGGATGCGCATCGGCGACACCATCGCCGAGGGTCCCATCGCCCACGGCCTGGTGTCGAAGGCCGACTCCCTGGCTTACGTCCAGCACTGGCTGCGCCGCGTTGGGCTCGATCCGGATGCCGCCCCGCGCTATCCCCACCAGTTCTCGGGCGGTCAGCGCCAGCGCATTGCCATCGCCCGTGCCCTGGCGATGAAGCCGGACGTGCTGGTCTGCGACGAGCCGGTGGCTTCGCTCGATGTCTCGATCCAGGCCCAGATCCTCAACCTGTTCCTTGCCCTGCGGCAGGAACTGTCGCTGACCATGCTGTTCATCAGCCACCACCTCGGCGTGGTGCGGCACGTCTCCGACCGCGTGGCCATCATGTATCTGGGCCGCATCGTGGAGATCGGTACGGCCGACGCCGTCTACACCGATCCGCAGCACCCTTATACGCAGGCCTTGCTGGCCAGCGTCCCGCAGCTCGTGCTGGAAGACGACAAGATGGTCAGCTTCAAACCGATCCCCGGCGAGCTGCCATCGCCCATGGCCCCGCCCCCGGGCTGCCATTTTCATTTGCGTTGTACCTTCGCCCAGGCGCGCTGCCGGGTCGAACCGCCGGTGCTGAGGCCGGCGGGCGCGCAGGCGGCCGC
This sequence comes from Rhodospirillaceae bacterium, assembly GCA_022843945.1. GTDB lineage: Bacteria > Pseudomonadota > Alphaproteobacteria > CACIAM-22H2 > CACIAM-22H2 > VGEI01. The sequence goes on from JALHMR010000003.1 coordinate 268,000, forward strand.
CTGCCACTTCGCCGGCGAGCTTCAGTTTACTCGATAAGGTTCGCCGCTCCGGCGAAGCTGGCCTGCTCCACGCCGGTGCCGGTGCAGTTGGCATTCAGCCTGACGTTATTCGACAGGCGCACCACGCGTCCGATGACCTGGGTGCAGCCACCGGTCGGCGCCGTCGTGCCGTTGTTGTTGAAGTTGACGATCTGGTTGGGGAAGTAGACCGCCCCGGTCAGATTCAGCACGGTGTTGTTGGCGAAAGTCTGTACCACCGTCGATGTGCCCGTGCGGCTGCCGAAGAAGATGATGCCGGCGGTCGGGCCGGCGGTCGGGGCGCTCACGTTGATGATGGCGTTGTTGCCCAGGTTCATGGCGTAGTTGCCGTTGATCACGAAGGTCACGCCGGTGCCGCTGATCCGGGCATTGTTGCCGACGACCAGCTGGGTGTCGATGAAGTAGACGCCGGGCGCGAAGTTCGCCGTGAAGTTGTTGGTGAAGTTCAGGCCGCCGCAGAAGCGGGTCATGGGCACGCCGCCGGTGGTGACATCGGCGACGAAATTCCGCGTGAGGGTACCGGTGCCGGTGCCGTTCTGTGCCGTACAAGGCGGCGGGGCCGGTGGATTGTTATCGGCATAAGGATCGGGAACGGCCGCCGCATTGGTCAGGTTCGGCCCGCCGAGGAGCTGGGAATTGATCTGTGTGACGGTTCCACCATGGGAGATGCTCGGCCCGTAGAGCCGCGAGTTGTTGGTGGCTCTCATGCCGCCCGGCGACGACGAATTCGAAGCGACGCCGCAGTCGGGATCCGGCAGGGTGGCGTTGTTCTGGATTAGAACCGTATCAACCGCGGTCGGGTCGAGACCGATGATGCAGGCAACCGCGCCGCCCGTCGTGTTGGCGACAGCGCGCGCCGCGATCATGATCGGCGCCGACAGGAACACGCTCGACAGGAGCAGCTGCTGAGGCTGCTGGATCACGACCTCGACCGCGCTTGCATTGCCGGCATTCGGTCCGGAGGTCGGCGGGCGGTTGACGCTGACAAGCGTGCCGTTATTGCCGTTGACGAAGCCGTAGCGGGCGGCCACGGCCATCGCTTCGTTCTGAAAGGTGGCGTCGTTCCCCTGAACACGGGCCACCGCGGCGCTGAAGGCGGCACCATCGGCCGCGCCCTGCATATTCTGATGGGTGTAGAACCAGAGGCCCGTTTCGGTACCGAGGGCGGCGAAACCCGTCATCACTGGCAGCAGCAGAGCGCTGATCACCGAGTAGCTCGCGCGACGATCGCGCCACAGGCGCTGCAGCCACGTCTTCTTGACGGTGAATATATCAGTCATGCGGTCCCTCCACGGTGGGGATCGGCCGGCGTAGCCGCCGTACCGAGCGTCATGTTGCGGAGCATGGCGTAGTCGGAGATGTAGAGCGTGCGCGTCCGGCGCTCGGCGACGCCGCGCCGCACCAGCTCGGCGACCGCGCCGGCGACGATCTCACGGCTGGTCTGCGCCCAGCGCGCCAGATCCTGGTGGCTGGGAAGCTCGCGGATCAGCCAGCGCTCGCTGCCCGGCTTCTCCGGCCGTGCCAGGCGCGCCAGCTCCGAATAGACCCGCTGATCGGGCGTGCCGGTGGACAGGAAGCTGACCTTGTCGGAGAGCTGGCGGATGGTGCCGGCCCAGCGGCGCAGCAGATCCAGCGCCACCTCGCCGCAGCGCCCGAGCAGGGCATGGAATTCCGGCCGCGGCAGCTCCGCGGCCATGCAGTCGCTGTCGGCCACGACCGTCGCCGACCTCCCGAGCCCGTCGATGGCGGAGATATCGCCGATCGTGTCGCCCGCGGTGATGGTGGCAATGGTGATTTCTTCGTGGTCGGCAACGTAGTGGACGACCCGTGCCGTGCCGGTGACCAGGAAGAACACGCCGACACTGGCGCTGAAACGATCAAGAATGACGTCGCCAGCGTAAAAATTCCGGAAGCTGCAGCGCGTCTCGAGTTCGGTACGCTCCTTCGGTGGAAGGCGACGCAACAGCGCGATGCCGGCGAGTGACCGCGCCCCTTCTTCTCTCTTATGTACGACCGCGTCGCTCATCGAACCCCCGTATGGCCGGGACACTTCTTGTCATCGGCAGAAAGGACGTTCTCACAACTGACAAAATACGGGTGTGCGTTACTGCACATACGCGTATTGGCCCATCCCCTAAATGTCACATCACGTGCTGATCGGCACTGTGGGGGTTACGGGGATGAGATTGACGTTAACCCTCTCGAACTCAGGGCCGGAGACCGGCCTTTTCCGAGGTGCAACGCGGATGCGGCGCACCGAATCATGGAGGGTAAACATGTTGAGTGCCTATCTTCAGAAGATCCGCCTGATCCGCCGCGACAAGTCCGGCGTCACCGCGATCGAATACGGCCTGATCGCCGGCGCCATCGCCGTCGTCATCATCGGTGCGGTGACCACGCTCGGCGAACGCGTTACGGAGCGCTTCGAGGCTATCCGCGACGCCATGCCGGCTGCCGCGGCTCCTCCGGCGCCGCCCGCCCCTCCGGGGTGATCGCGGCCTGACCAAGCAGGTGCGGAGCGTCGCCCGGCGACGCTCCGCTACCGCCTCTCCCGAACCAAGGCCTGCCCCATGCTCACCACGGTCGCTCTTTCTCTCTACATCATTGCGCTGGTCGGGGCCGCGCTGAGCGACCTGACCCGCTACGAGATTCCCAACGTCCTGAGCCTCGCGCCGGTGATCGCCTTCGGACTGGTGGTTCCTGCCCTGCCGTTGTGGACGACCCTCGGCCACCTGGGCGCCGCCGCGGCCATGTTCGCCCTCGGCACCATCTTCTTCGTTCTCAATGTCTGGGGCGGCGGCGACGTCAAGCTCCTGGCCGCAACCACCTTGTGGGTCGGCTGGCAGGAACTGCCGAACTTCCTGCTGACCGTGGCGCTGCTCGGCGCCGCGCTGGCCATTCTCCTGCTGATCGCGCGCGCCATCGCCGGCCGGGATTTCCGCCGCGGCCGCTGGTACAGCCGCATGCTCAGCAAGTCCTCCGGCGTGCCCTACGGCGTGGCTATCGCGGCCGCCGCTCTCCTGCTGCTCTTCCCTGGCGACGCACCCGCGCCGCTGGTTCAGCTCGCCCTGAACTGAGGACCGTCCGATGCGCCCGGCCAGCCTGTTCATTGTCCTCTTCGCGCTGACGCTGTCGGTGCTGACCTTCCTGCTCGTCCCCCGGCTGCTCAACCGGCCGGTCGAGGTGCAGGCGGCGCCCGCCGCGGTGCGCATCGCCGCCGGCGACGTCCTGGTCGCGGCCCGCCCGCTGCCGGCCGGCACGATCCTCAAGGCCAGCGACGTTCGCTGGCAGCGCTGGCCGGAAGAAGGCCTCGACGCCAATTTCGTCCTCCGCACGAAGAGTGACAACGCCCCGCAGGAGCATGTCGGCCGCGTAGTCCTGCGCGGCCTGAGCGCCGGCGAGCCGCTTACCGCCCAGCGCGTCATCAAGCCCGGCGAAGCCGGCTTCCTGGCTGCGGCCCTGACGCCCGGCATGCGCGCCGTCAGCGTCGGCATCAACGTCGTTTCCGGCGATGCCGGCTTCATCGTGCCCGGCGACCGGGTCGATGTGCTGCTGGCCGAGCGCTATGACATTAGCTACAGCAACGGCCAGGCAAGCGCCAACGGTGTCCGTCCGAACCACAAAGCCGTGAACAACGTCGTCCTGCGCGACGTGCGGGTCCTGGCCATCGACCAGGAGGTCAAGGATCTCGAAGGCAAGCCGAAAGTCGCCAAGACTGCAACGCTCGAAGTCGAGCTGACGCAGGCGCAGAAGCTCGCCCTGGCGCCGCAGATGGGCACGCTGTCGCTGGCGCTGCGCAGCCTGGCCCGTCCGGAAACGGCGGAGAACACCGGCGGCATCGTCCAGGACATCGATGTCAGCGCCTTCCTCAACAACCTGGTCGGCAAGCCAGCCGGCGGCGGCACCCGCGTCTACCGCGGCGCCGCAGCGGCCGAGCAGAGTCACTAGACGGTTTTTTGGGGGTCCTTATGAACCGCGCCTTCACTTTCGCCCTGACGGTCGTCGCCGCGCTGACCGCGGCGGTTTCGGCCTCGGCCCAGGCGCCGCTCTCGCCTCTGCCCGGGCCGACCGATATCCCGCTGCTGCCGCGCGTCGCGCCCGCGCCGGCGCGTGACACGGCACGGGTCGACCCCGCCGCCCGGCCCGACGGCACGCGGATCCTGACCCTCGACGTCAACAAGTCGCGCATCGTGCGCCTGGCCCGGCCGGCCCGCGACGTGCTGGTCGCCAACCCGGGAATCGCCGACATCGTGCTGCGCAGCGCCGACACCGCCTTCATCGTGGCGCGCAAGGTCGGCGAGACCAACGTCTACTTCTTCGATGCCGATGGCCGGCAGATCGACGCCCTCGACGTCATCGTGGCCTTCGATTCGACCGCCGTCTCGCTTGCCCTCGCCCGCATGATGCCGAACGAAAAGATCGAGGTCTCGACCGCCAATCAGAGCCTGGTCCTGGCGGGCTCGGTCTCCTCGGCGGCCGTGGCCGAGAACGTGCGCCAGATCGCCCGCCAGTTCGTGGCCGACGACAGCGCCATCATCAACATGATGAGCATCCGCGACAAGAACCAGGTCCTGCTGCGCGTGCGCGTCTCGGAGATGTCGCGGCAGGTAGTCAAGGAGCTCGGCATCACACCCGGCGGCAATTTCAGTATCGGCAGCTCAAACTTCACCCTGACCGGCGCCTCGCAGGCCTTCCGCAGCACGCCCTTCGCGGCGCTCAACGCGGTGATCCCGCTGGCCGGTGCCGCGACGCTCACCGCCCTCCTGCAGTCCCTGGAATCGAACGGCCTGGTCAAGACGCTGGCCGAGCCGAACCTCACCGCAGTCTCGGGCGAGACCGCGACCTTCCTGGTCGGCGGCCAGTTCCCCGTGCCGTCGCCGCAGCCCAGCGGCACCGGCGCCACGACGATCACCGTCACCTACAAGGATTTCGGCGTCCGCCTGACCTTCACCCCGGTGGTGCTCAGCGGCGGGCTGATCAACATCAAGATCGCCACCGAGGTCAGCCAGCTTTCGACCCAGGGGCAGGTCTCGGTCACCGGCTTCACCATCCCGGCCCTCTCGGTGCGCCGCGCCGAGACCACGGTCGAGCTGCCGTCGGGCGGCAGCATCGCTATCGCCGGCCTGCTGCAGAACGACATTCAGAACACCATCCGCGGCATGCCTTTCCTCAAGGACATCCCGGTCCTCGGCGCCCTGTTCTCCAGCACCGAGTTCCAGCGCAGCGAGTCCGACCTGGTCATCGCCATCACCCCCCTGCTGGTCAAGCCGGTGGACCCGAAGGCCATGGCCTTCCCCACTGACGGCTTCGGCCCGGCCAGCGACGTCAACATGTACCTGTTCGGCCGCCTGCACGCGCAGTACGGCAAGCCCGATACCACCCTGGCTCGCGCCCAGCCGCGCGGCCCGGTCGGCTTCATCGTGGAGTAATAGCGATGCTCACCCGCCTGTCTCAGCGCGCCGTTCTCATCCTGGTCCTGGCACTCGCCGCTTGCGCCGAGCAGGAGCCATTCGCGACCGACTATCGCGAAAAGTATCCGGTCCAGGTGACCTCAGAGACCGTTTCGCTCGCCCTGTCGGTGCAGGAAGCGGCCGGATCGATGACGCCGGACGACGAGCTGCGCCTGCGCGTCATGGTCGCCGGCTATCTCGACCGCGGGCACGGCCCCCTGACTCTGGTCGCAGGCATGCGCAACAGTGCCCCGAGCTTTGCCGAGCTCGACGCCATCCGCGAAAAGCTGCTGGCCGCGGGCGTGCCGGAGAGCTCCCTCCGTTTCGTGTCTCTGCCGCAGTTGCCGGGCAACGTCGTGACCCTGCGCTTCGAGCGCTACAATGCCCTAGTCCCGACCTGCGGCGACTGGAGCTCGCATCCGGGCCACGACTACTCCAACAACGTGCATTCGAATTTCGGCTGCGCCAATCAGCGCAACATGGGGCTGATGCTCGCCGATCCCGCCGACCTGCAGCGCATGCGCGAGGCCTCGCCGACCGACACCCAGAACTCGAACCGCGTCATCCAGCGCTACCGCAAGGGCGAGCCGCCGGCCGCTACTCCCACCTCGCTCCAGATCCAGGGCGGCACGGGCATCGTCAAGCAGTAACCGGGAGACCGATCGTGCAGCGCGTCGACATCCATATCTGGGCCCTCGCCGACGAAACGAAGACCGCCGTCGAGGATGGCCTCGCCGACCGCCGCCTGGCCAAGACCCGGCCGGCCTTCTTTGCCGGCGGCATCCCCGCGGCGATCCAGAAATACGGCTCGGAGGCCAGCCCCGGCCTGCTGATCGTCGAGACCATCGATCCGGCGGAAGCGATCGTCACCCAGCTCGAGTGCCTGTCGGAACTCTGCCAGGCGGAGACCGACCTGATCCTGCTCGGGCCGTACAACGACGTCGCCCTTTATCGCGAGCTGACCCGGCGCGGGGTCCATGAATACCTGCCCGTCCCGCTCGACCCTCGCCAGTTGACCGAGGCGGTGGTCGGCGTCTGCGCCGACACCGGCGCTGCCAGCCAGGGCCGGGTGATCTCCTTCATCGGCGCCAGCGGCGGCGTAGGCTCAAGCACCGTCGCCAACAACGTCGCCTGGCAGCTCGGCCGGATCTACGACAAGGAAGTCACCCTGGTCGATCTCGACTTCGCCTTCGGCACGGTCGGCCTCGATTTCAACCTCGAATCACCGCAGACCTCCGCCCAGGCCCTGGCCCAGGCGGAGCGCCTGGACGGCCAGATGCTCGAGCGTTTCCTGGCCCGCTACAACAGCAACCTCACCCTGCTTACCGGCCCTGGCGACTGCCAGGCCCCGGCCGATATCGACAGCGCGGCCCTCGATCCGCTGGTCACGACGCTGCGGCGCAGCGCGGCCTGGGTCGTCCTCGACCTTCCCCACTACTGGGGCGGCTGGGTCCGGCACGCGCTCGACCTCTCGGACGAGATCGTCATGACGGCGGTGCCGACGCTGGCCAGCCTGCGCAATGCCAAGAGCCTGGCCGAGACCCTGAACGCGGCGCGCAAGAACGACGCGCCGGTGCGCATCGTGCTCAACCGTCTCGGCTCCAGCGCCAAGACCGAAATCCCGCTCAAAGACTTCACCGGGACGCTTGGCGGCAAGCCGGCGGTGACCGTGCCGCACGATGCCGTGAGCTTCACCCGCGCCGCCTCGCAGGGCCAGACCGTCGCCGAAGGCCCCAAGGGCGAGCGCCTGGCCGAGCCGTTCCGTCGGCTGGCCACGATGGTCAGCGGCCGCGCCGAGCCGACGAAGCGCAACGGCAAGAGCTGGGCACATCTGCTGCGCAGCAGTATCGCCTGGTCGCGCCCGAGCGCGCCGTAAGGCCAGCTCATGTTCGGACGCCGCCACCTCGCCGCCGTTCCCGCCGCTGCTGTTCCGGCCGAGTCCCTGCCGGCGCCGGTCGTCGAGATGGTGCCGGCCTCCGGCGCTTCCCGGGTGCAGCCGGACGTCAACGCCCGGCTCAACGACATCAAGGTGAAGGTGTTCAACGCCCTGCTCGACGCCGTCGACCTGCAGGAGATCGGCAAGCTCGCCCCCGAGGCCGTGCGCGAAGAACTGACCGATATCATCAGCGAAATCGTCAACATCAAGAAGTTCGTGCTCAGCGCCGTCGAGCAGCAGCAGCTGATCGGCGACATCTGCAACGACATCCTCGGTCTCGGCCCGCTCGAGCCGCTGGTCGCCCGCGACGATATCGCCGACATCATGGTCAACGGCCATGGCAAGGTCTATATCGAGACCCAGGGGCGCATCGAGCTCACGGACATCAAGTTCCGCGACGACGCCCAGCTGATGAACATCTGCCAGCGCATCGTCACCGCGGTGGGTCGTCGCGTTGATGAATCCAGCCCGATCTGCGACGCGCGCCTGGCCGACGGCAGTCGCGTCAACGTCATCGCCCCGCCGCTGGCCATCGACGGACCCACGCTGACCATCCGCAAGTTCAAGCGCGACAAGCTGACCCTGGAGAAGCTTCTCGAGTACGGCACCTGCCCGCCGCCGATGGCCGAGCTGCTCAAGATCATCGGCCATTGCCGGATCAACGTGCTGATCTCCGGCGGCACGGGCTCCGGCAAGACCACGCTGCTCAACTGCCTGACCCGCTACATCGACCCGGGCGAGCGCATCATCACCTGCGAGGACGCGGCCGAGCTGCAGCTGCAGCAGCCGCACGTGGTGCGCCTGGAGACCCGCCCGCCCAATCTCGAAGGGGCCGGCCAGATCACCATGCGCGACCTGGTGCGCAACTGCCTGCGCATGCGGCCCGAGCGCATCATCGTCGGCGAGGTGCGCGGGCCCGAGGCCTTCGACCTGCTCCAGGCCATGAATACCGGCCATGACGGCTCGATGGGCACGGTGCACGCCAACAACCCGCGCGAGGCCATCAGCCGCCTGGAGAACATGATCGCCATGGGCGGCTTCACCCTGCCCGCCAAGACGGTGCGCGAGCAGATCGCCGGCGCCATCAACGTCATCATCCAGGTCCAGCGCCTGCGCGACGGCTCGCGCAAGATCACCCACGTGACCGAGATCCTCGGCATGGAAGGTGAGGTCGTCACCCTGCAGGACCTCTTCGTCTACGAGATCACCGGCGAGGATCGCGGCGGCAAGCTGCAGGGCAAGTTCCGCTACACCGGCCTGCGGCCGCATTTCTTCGACCGGGCGCGCTACTTCGGCAAGGAGCGCGAGCTGGTCGCCGCCCTGGAGGCGGCCGAGCATGCTGCCTAACGAACTCGTCCCCGGCCTGTCCAACCTCGCCCTGGCGCTGGTCGTCGCCACGACGGTCGCCATCCCGGCGGGCCTGACCTATGTCATCGGCCAGTATGTCGGGCCGCAGGCGCGGCTGCGCGGCCGCCTCGCCGCGATCGGCGGCCGCGGTGCGGCGCGGGCCGAAGGCGCGCGCTCGCACTCCGACCGCGCCCGCCAGATCAAGACCAAGCTCAAGGAGACCGGCCACGCCGAGGGGGCGCGGGCGGACCGCAGCGTCGCCTTGCGGCAGCGCGTCGACCGCGCGGGGCTGGATATGCCGCTGCGCA
>JALHMR010000004.1 GCA_022843945.1 Rhodospirillaceae bacterium
CGTGGCTATGGTTCAAGGTGGCCATGAAACGGTATTGCGCATCGAATGGTATGAGATCGGTCCGCGGATATCTGAGATGCTCCCGCGCAGGATCGAAACCGGCCTTGCCCCCCAGGGTCAGAAGGGCACCCTCCATCGGATCGCCTTCAACGGTCCACGCAGCGTCGACCTGCCGGAGGGTCGCGTCATTGCAAAGTACTGCAGCTCGAGCCAGCTCTTGAAGGACAGGATCGGTCTCAGGTTCGATTTCCCGCTCTTCTGATGCAAAGCGTCCGCGTGGCTCGTAGCCGGCGCCAGATACGTCGTAATCTCGACCAGCTACGGCCACCGTCCGGACAGTCATTTCATTGCGCGTGAACGTGCCGGTCTTGTCGGAACAGATAATCGACACGCTGCCCAGCGTCTCTACGGCGGGAAGCTGGCGAATGATCGCATTGCGGGCAGCCATGCGCTGAACGCCGATCGCCAGAGTGATCGTGAGTATTGCCGGTAGGCCCTCCGGAATTGCCGCGACGGACAAACCCACCACAGCGATGAACATCTCGTCCATCGCGTAGCCGCGTACCAGAATTCCAAAGGTAAAGACGGCCGCCGCAAGAGAGAGGATAGCGATCGTAAGCAGGCGGGCGAAGCCAGCGATCTGGCGCAAGAGCGGTGTCGTGAGCGTCCGCACCGCTGTCAGCATCGTGGTGACTTTGCCAAGCTCGGTGTTTACGCCGGTTCCAGTGACGACTCCGAAACCTTGCCCTGTTGATACCAGTGTTCCCGAGAAAGCCATCGAAGTGCGATCTCCGAGCACTGCCGTGGCCCCAGCCGGCGCCGCGCTTTTTTCGACGGCGATCGATTCGCCCGTAAGGGCAGCTTCCTGAATCTGAAGATTCCTGGCACGAAGCAGCCGTAGATCCGCGGAAACGCGATCTCCGGCTTCGAGGACCACGATGTCGCCGGGCACGAGTTCTTCGGCTGACGTAGCGACGCGTTGGCCGTCCCTGATGACCGATGCTTTCGGGCTCAGCATGTGCTGAATGGCTTCAAGCGCGCGTTCGGCCCGCCCTTCCTGGATAAACCCCAATGTCGCGTTGGCGAAGACGACCAGCAGAATGACCCCGGTGTCCACCCAATGTCCCATTGCCGCTGTCAGCGCTGTCGCGCCGAGCAGAACCAGGATTAGAAGATTGTTGAACTGCTGCAGGAAGCGGATCAGCGGGCCTCGTCTGCGCGCCGCCGGCAGCGTGTTGCGGCCAAACCGCGCTAGCCGCGCCGCGGCTTCGGCCGAGGTTAAGCCATCGGGTGTGGCACCCAGTACAGCCAAGACCTTCTCTGTCGGCTCTGCGTGCCATGCGTAGTCGCCAAAACTCTTGTCGCTCATTCTAGGTTTTCCCGCCACTGAGATGGCCCTATCGACGATCAGCCAAACCCTGATACCGGCCTCTGCACTCAGTGCGCCATCAGAACCGGAACATGCATTTCGCGCAGGACCTGCCGCGTCGCACCGCCCAGTATCCATTCGCTGAACCAGGACCGGCCATATGCCCCCATGACCAGCAAGTCCGAGCCTGCGTTCCGCGCTTCATTGAGAATAGCTGCTCCGGTTTCGACATCGGATGGGTCAAAGCGCCGTGCCTCGACGCACGCTGCGTGGCGCCGGAGATAGAGCGCTTTGCTCCGCCACGTCGAACCCGATTTCGTCCGCCACCGTATCGGTTTGCTCTACGACGGCCAAGTCATGAAATCTGCTGGCCCAGGTCAGCAGTTCGCTGGCTGCGCCCTCGCCAATCTTCCAGTCACCGTCGATGCAGTTTCGTTCCAGAAACCCGCGAAAGACGCTCTCTGCTTTCTGGGCGGCAGCCGCGTCTTTCGCCTGACGCTCCCGCACCGTTGGGGACTCCGCCCCGAGCATCGCCTTGAGAACGGCGATGTCCCTGAGCGTGTAGAGGCCGGTCAACCGTGACCCAAAAGCATGGCTCACCCGACCCGCTACCTCGATGTGCTGAGACCAACTCTCATAACATTTCACATGAACAAGCACATCGCGATAGCTCATCTCATTCCCTTTTCAGCAACGAACGCTGGAAATTTCTCCATTCCACGCACGATTAAATTGGCTCAGCGGCTCTCGTTGTCATCCGGCAAGGTCCCGGCACCGCCCGAATTGTCTCGCGGCAGATCCGGTTCATCGGGCGGCCTGTTCGCGCGTAGCTGGAGAAAGCCTTCGAGGTCCCTCGGTGCGATCCGCCACTCCCGGCCGACATTGATAGCGCGCAGGGCGCCATCCTTAATCCAGCGCCGGACCGTCGCCTCGCCCACCTTGAGGAGGTCAGCCACCTCCTTTACCGACAGAAACTGGCGGGTCAGCATCCGTTGTGGCCCTCAGGAAGGCATTGAGTGCGCTTGAGGTTATTAGAGCGGAGGCGAGATCACATTGATTCAGATCAAGGTATCCGAGCGATTTCTGTGCGATTTGATGTCGAAATTGCTTCTTGGACAGAAATTGCTTCTTGGACAAACGAACCGGAGAGGAATCATGCGGAGCGTGCTTGTCGCACTTGACGATACACCCGCCAGCGCGGGCGCGGCCAAGCTCGCGCTGTCCCTTGCGGCAAGACACGGTGCCGCGGTGACCGGGGTCGGCGTCCTTGATGTCGGCTATCTCACGGCGCCTGAACCTGGTGGGGTCGGAACTGCCTACTACAAGTTCAAAACCGATCTGGCACGCCTGAAGCAGGCCCATGAGCGGACCGAGCACCTCGTGGAAGCCTTCCTAAAGCAGTGCAAAGCCGAGAACGTGGAAGGTGACGTCCTGGCCCTGGAAGGGAGCCCTGTGGAGGAAGTGCGCGCAGCAGCAGCGGCACATGACCTGATCGTCATCGGTCGCGACAGCAATTTCCACGGCGAACCGACCGATGGCCTGGCCAAGACCGTCGAGCGGATACTGCAAGGAAGTCCCCGGCCACTCATCATTACACCGAATGCGGTCCAAGATCCGTCTCGCATTGTCATCGCTTATGACGGCAGCATTCCTGCCGCACGGGCTTTGCAGATCTTCACGCTCCTCGGTCTTGCAGCCAATTCCGAGGTTCACGTGATTTCTGTCAGTTCGACGCCGGAGGCGGCAGACCACTGCCTGCGGCGAGCGAGCGCCTATCTCGGCCTCTATGGCAGTACGTGTGTGCCTCGCGCGATCGCTTCGAGGGCGGACCCAGCCGAACTCATAATCGCGGAGGCGCGATCGCTTGGCGCCGGTTTACTCATGATGGGGGCGTACGGTCATCGCGGCTGGCGAGAAGCGCTGCTCGGTTCAGCCACGACGCGCCTACTGTCTGAATGTCCGACAGCTCTGTTCATTCATCACTAGCGAGGAAGTTCCCGAGATGACCGGCCTGCACGATCCCGAAACGACAAAGGGCAACAGCGGCCTCCGCCGCATTCTCGTTGCTTCGGACCTGACGGCCTATTCCGACCGCGCCTTCGATCGCGCCGTGATGCTGGCAGACGAGAGCCGCGCCACCATTCGTTTTCTTCACGCCGTTGACCCGAACCTGCTGCCCGAGAGCTATGTGCGCAGCGACATCCGACAGGCGCAGGAGCGCCTGGAGCATGAGGTGCGAGCCAGTGGTGTCGACGAGCGTCTCGACGTGTCGGTCAAAGTCATAAGCGGCGATGCCGACAAGGTGGTCGTCGAAGAGGCCCAGACGATGCAAGCCGACCTCATTGTCATGGGGCTCTCTCACGATGCCACGTTGACCGGCATGGTTCGCGGCACGACCATCGACAAGGTCGTGAGACGCGCGAGCTGTCCCGTCCTTGTCGTCAAGACGCGGGCTAGGCGCACTTACGCGAGCATCGCCGCCGCTGTAGATTTGGCGGAGCCATCACGTCGCGCCCTGGACTTCGCGCTTCGTCTGTTCCCCGCCGCCCAATTCACGATCATGCATGTGGACGAAACAGCGCGGGTCGGCGAGGGCGCGGACTCTATAAGCAGCCCGGCCGGGATCGAGCGATTGCACCAGATCGAAGACATGGTCGCCGCCAGGTTCGCGGCTTTCGGCCGGGGCGGGCCCGGGACAAAGGATGGCCCGACTCTGCGGCTCAAAGGCGGAAGAGCCGCAAATGTTTTGCAAGAGCAGGTCGGGCTCCTGCGACCGGACCTTGTGGTAATGGGCACGCATGGGCGAACCGGCGTCTCAAATCTGTTCCTAGGGAGCGTGGCAGAGACTCTGCTGGAGGTTCTGCCTCACGACATGCTCGTGACGCGGTCTTGAGGGACCGTTGTGGATCGGAGCTGTTGATGAAAGGCGTCCAGCGCCGTGGTTCGGATAGCCCTCGTCCCGGGGGAACGTGGCGGCCTTCACAAGTCACGAATGCTCACGAGATTGAATCGGCAGTTCGATATTTGATCGGAGACCTGATGTGTGCTGGCGGCACCCCCAAATGCTCGATCTTGGAGTCTCGCCCATTGTGCCGACAACAACCCCGATGGCAGAACCTAGAGCGCGCGTGCGCACTTTAACCCCAGGACCGGTATGAGATGTATCAGGTGCTCGTAGCACACGATCTTTCGTCGCGCTCGGAAATCGCCCTCGTTCGGGCCGCCCGCTTAACGATCGAGCGCGAAGGCCACCTGACCATCGTTCACGTTGTCGATGCCGATCTGCCGCCGCCGGTTATCGAAGCGCAGCGGGCGCACGCCGAGAGCAGCCTGGAGATCGAGGTGCGTCGATGGCTTGGGCGGGACAAGCCGCCGTACCGCATCGAGATCGTCTCCGGGGATCCGGCCCTCGCTATCGCGTCCCAGGCCCAGGAACGGGCCGTCGATCTCGTGGTAGCCGGCCGGCACCGGCGGCGCGTCATCGCCGATATTTTCACTGGCACCACTGTCGAGCGCCTACTGCGGCAGGTCGATGGCCCAATCCTAATTGTCAACAATCCGGATCAGTCGCCCTACCGCCGCGTCCTCATCCCGGTCGACTTCTCGGACGCGTCGACCGCGGCGATCCGCTTCGCGGCCGCTTTTCTTCCGAACGCGAGCCTTCACCTGTTTCACGCATACAAGGGGCCATTCCAAGACTATGTGGTAACGCTCTCTTTGACGTTCAGCCGCGAGGAAAGAGCCAAATTTGCCGGCCCCATCGGCGAGCAGGCGAAACATGCAATGTCCAAGCTGATTGACAGTCTGAAGTTAGCTGAACGCCAGCCCATCGTGACGATCATGAATGGGGATGCCTTGACGCTGATCGAGGAGGAACTGGCTAAAGAAAAGACGGACCTGGTGGTGATGGGAACGCACGCGCGCACTGGTCTTGCTTACGCTCTGATCGGCAGTGTGCCGGAGGCAGTTCTTAAGACCGGCCAATGCGACATGCTCATCGTTCCGGTTCACGTGTCCTCTTGATGAGCCAGATATCGAATCATCATCCGAAAAGCATGCGTCTTGTAGCGCATTGGTACAAGAATGAAGGTTGGTCGGGGCTGTATTGCGCCTCGAAGCGCATCCCGGCGGCGACCAGATCGGAGGACGCTCGGGTGGAAAGCGGGCCGTACGACATGACCGCCGGAAGCCTCCCCGATAGAGGTCAGTGGACCTCGAGTCATCACATTCGGCGGCGGATCACGAAGGGTTTTTCAACACTATCTGCACGAAGCGGACCTCTCTTCGCCGGCATGGAGGAATGTAAGGCCTCTTAGAGTCCGTTTGAGAATGGGATCAATGGCTGATGCGGTGCAAGAGGAGGCTCCCCATGGCGACGTGGATCATGGCCTCCGAGACGTCGATGCGGGCTTCGTAGTCGCGCACGAGGCGGCGCCAACGGGTCATCCAGCCGAAGGTGCGCTCGACGACCCAGCGACGCGGCAGGACTTTGAAGCGCGGCTCGGCGTCGAGGCGGCGGACGATCTCGATGACGAAGTCGAGGAAGGCGGCCTTGTCCATGAGCTTGGTTCGATCGTAGGCGCCATCGGCGAACAGATGTTTGATCCACGGCCAACGCTTGCGGATGGCGTCGAGGATCGCTTGGGCGCCGGCGCTGTCGGAGATATCGGCCGTGGTGAGGTTGACCATCAGGAGGCGGCCGTCGGTGTCGACGACGATATGCCGCTTGCGGCCGACGATCTTCTTGCCGGCGTCGTAGCCCCGCGTTTTGGCCGCCGGCGCCTTCACCGTCTGGCTGTCGGCGACGCCCGCCGTCGGGCCTCCGACACGTCCAGCCCGCCGTACTTCGCCTTCCACTTGTAGAACGTCGCGCTGCTGATCCCGTGCCGGCGGCACACCTCCTCCGTCTTCGCCCCCGCCTCCTGCTCACGCAGGATCGCGATGATCTGCTCTTCCGTGAACCGGCTTCCTCGCATCGTCCGTCTCCCCTGGTCGACGGACTCTACCCAATTCTGGAGGAGTTTTAGGGGCTCAGGTCAACGAGGACAATCTCGGCCAGGCGATCCACTACCTTTGCAGCGGAAGATTCAGGCGAATCATATGCCCCGATGGGCTCGACTGGTGGCTGATATGGCGGATACCTCATCAACGAGAAGTCCTCGTACTCCACGTTTCGTTGGGGCGCGTCTTCCAAGAAGCAGCGCAGCTACGTGTCATAACGCAGACGTTACCAACATTGGTGGAGCTGGCACGATACTTCAGCTATGACGCGGTCAGTGGAGAAAGCCAGCGTGGCATCAATCTGCCCGTGACGCGACGTTTCGGTAGAAAGATCCGAAAAAGCGGGTGGTCGATTGTGACGGTCTCCACTCTGCATGGGCAGTGCACGGTGGATCCCTTCTGCGGAGGGGGGGGCCTATGGGCGGGTCAGCGCATGGGCCAGAGCACTCGGACTATTGACAACTAGAGAAATGGAAGAATCCTACAGAGGTCCTTCGCCGAACTTCGATTCGCTCCGCCGATCATCAGGGAAGGATGATGCTTATGGGAGTAACTCGTGAAACCGACACATGAGCTATCTGATCACGTGAAAAAACCAGTGATCCTCCGGTTCCGCGGCGAAGGCGACGCGTACAAGCGCGCCCAAGTCGTCGCTGACGCGCTTGGCCTCTCAATGGAAGAGTATCTGTACCAATGCGTGCGCGAGGGTCACCGGGTCCTGCAGAGTCGTCAAATCGCCTCGGGAACGCTTCTCGATGAGCGTGAAATCATCCCCGCTTTTGCACGACGCGACGGGTTTATCGAATTCGTCTAAAAGTAGATTTCGTTGCCCGGTTCTGCTCAGTCTCTTTAGTCGCCAGCCTGTTGGCCTACGTGCGCTGCAAGGAGGGTGAGAATGAAGCGGCCTAAGACGGTTCGGTCTCTTGAAGAACTTGGACGCGTACAACTGTCTCCAAGTTTCTTCATGCGAGACTTTCTGTATAGCGAGATCGCGGTCATTCACGGTGTTCAGAACATCCCGGATGATCCTGATCTAGCCATTGAGGCCGGGCGAGCCCTCTGCCGCGAGCTCCTAGAGCCTCTGCAGGCGGTTTTCAACCGCATTTCAATTCGATCAGCATATCGCTCCTGCGATGTTAATGGACTCGGCAATCGCGAGGGGTTCAGCTGTGGGTCGAACGAAAGCAACTATGCGGGCCACATCTGGGATCGACGGGATGCGGCGGGCCATATGGGGGCGACCGCGTGCATCGTCATTCCCTGGTTCCTGCCGCGCTATCGAAAGTCAGGGGATTGGCGTCCACTCGCGTGGTGGATCCACGATCATCTGCCTTACAGCGATATGGAATTCTTCCCGAAATTGGCCGCTTTCAACATCACCTGGCACGAAAAGCCCTCAAGGACGATCAGCAGCTACGCGCCGCCTCAGAAAGGGGTGCTGACAAAACCTGGAATGACGAACCACGGCGGAAGCCACGCCTCACTCTACGAGGAGTTTCCCGCACCTATCGCCTCAGCGGCTCTGCCCTGGCTCGAGGCGACAGACAAAGCTGAGAAGCGCGGCAACGCGCTGCTGGCAAAGGAGGTGGAGCGCCTGCGCCGCCACGGTAAATTGCCGATCGCGGAATGAGGCTGCCTACGTTGGAGGCAGCCTCTATTGGGCTGATGGGCGTCACATTTCCATGCCGCGACGGCGTCGAGCAGGCGGATGAGTTTTCGGAGACGGTCTGAGGGGTGGCGGCTGGATGCCTTGCTTGGATAAGGTCCGAGCCTGGGCTGTTGCGGTCCCGCTTGTTCCCGGAGCGCTCGTGGGAAGCTGTCGGGTAAGGCGGCGCCAAAGTTCCCCGGTCAACGCGCTCATCCCGGCTTCAAGCTGACTAAGGTCTAAACCAGAGTCGCCTGCATAGGCTTGGCGATACCAGGCAATGGCGGTGTTCCGATGGAAATTCAGCAGGTCGAGATGATCAAGGGCGACTAGTTTTATGCGTCGCTCCGGAGGAATTTCGCTCAGTGGGGCAACGATGATCACGCTGGAAAGCAGGTTGCTGTTGTTCATGGGGTCAGCCTCCAAAGTGTTTAGTGCAATGCCACGGTACAGGTGAGAAGCGGTCGTCCCTCTCGAAGCCAGCGGCTGCCCGGTTGATCGAGACAGGGATACGGAGCGTATGGAGTGCCCTGTCCGGGGCCCGTATAAGCCCAAGCGATGGCCGTAATGCGTGCCAGCTGGCTGTCAGACAGTTGCGCGAGCTGTCGAAAGGACGGCAACTGGCCGCTGTCTGCCTTGAGCCACGACTGCACTTTGGTCCAGTCCTGGGGCGCGATGCGGGCAGAGTCTTGGCACTGTTGAATTTGATCAGTTGGGAGCGCGGCCAATGCCAAAATTGCCGCTCGACCGGATTTCGTCATCAACGGCCCCGAATTCAACGATCGGAGCCGAGCTCGCTCTTGCTGCGGCAGCGTCGAAACCCACGTCAGGAGTTCACGCGCCTCGGTGTTCGAGGCAGCCAGATCGGCGAGGAGCAATGCCAGGGGAGCCTGTTGACTGGGGGTCTGCTCCGCAATGGACCGCGCGATCATGCCGATCGCAGCGCTACGACCGATCTTCCCGGCAGATGGTTGAGAAAGCCATCCACCCTGGGATGTACCTGCGGGCAAGGGCAGAGAATCGAGTGTGCCCACGAGTGCTGCTGCTTCAGGCGATGCCATCAGGCGCGTCGTAACCTGCTCGGCCGACAAGACAGACGTCCATCCAAAGCCTGCAGGGCGGATTAGCTCCAGGGCGCGGCGCTCGGCTGCGGAGATAGTGACCGCGGATAACGGCCCCTCGATTGCGATCCGGAAAGCTGTCTGTGCTTGGAACCCGGCAAAACCGCCGATGAGCAGCAACGTGATGGCGATGAAAGCGTGCCGTCTCCGTCGCCGCCACAGTTCCACTCGGTACCGCGCAACGAGACGCTGCTTCAATTCGGGAAGGCCTAGGGCGCTCATGCGATCCCGGTCGTAACCGCATCTGCTTGCGTGGGAGCCGGAGGAGGTACAAGCCCAACAGACCGGAAAGAGCTCAACGTCTCATCGACCCATTGAACAAGGTCCGCCTGGGCGCCGCTCGCGGCGAATGCGTCGAGGCCGTGGGTGCGCTCCAGCTCTTCCAGGTCCGCGGTGAGCAAGTCGTGAAACGGGAGATAGTTCCGCTCCGCGATTGGCCATAACTCCGAGTGACATTGGGCCATAGCGGCAATCCGCAGCCCGTGAGAGCGCTTCAGCGCATGAAAGCGTTGGAAATCTTCGCTCGAGCCATAGCCGTCGAATGTGCCGCCCGACTCGTTTTGGATAAGCACGCGGGAGGCTATGGGGAGGAAATCAGCCTCAGCGACCGACCGCTCTAGGACGTATAGAGCGTCCTCGACGGCCTGAGCCTGCGGCTTCATGGGGACGCAGAGAACTATCGGAGGCGCGCCGCGCTGACGCAGGATCCGCCCGGCGTCTCGGCTTCTCGCCCACTCGAACACAAATGGCGCTACGTTCGCGCCAATATCGATGATGAATCCGCCCTGGAGCAGAAGGGCTCCCAACTGGTCCCAGTAGGCGATCGCCGCTCCCTGGTTTCGCCGAAGGTCGTTCAAGCGAACCCCCAGCCCAAGTTCGCGTACGAGACCCGGGTAGAATTTCCCGAGCTTTGATCGCTCTTCGTCGCCGGCCGTATCTGCGGCGGCGAGTTTGGGAGCGAACCCCGCATCGCAGTATCCGAGATAAATCATCTGGGAGGTCAGGGTTTTCCCCTGGCCGCCGGTTTTGGTCATCACGATTACAGTTCGTTTCATGGGATTCTCCTTTTGGGTGCAGTTAATCAACAAGAGTCGCCAGCCCACGCCGCCGGCCAGCGGGGGCCCCCGATGCTGAGGAGGGAATAGAGCTGAGCCTGGGGCGGATTGAGGTAGATGCGCGTTCCCCTCGCGCTTGGAGCGCAGGCTCGGATCTATCGAGGGGCTGAAGGCTTCTTTTGGAATGCTTCTTGCGCAGGCTGGCATAAAGCGAGCGCAACTGATGGCCAGTCACGGGCTTCCCGGAGCGCCAGCGCAGGCCTTCCTCTACCAGCAGAGTCGCCACCGCATCCCACGAGCCCGCGACCTCGTATAACGCGCCGACCTGTTCTAGGTTCAGCCGAACGAAGGTGCGGACCCCCTTCTTGATCGAGGCCTCGCGTGCCAGTTCGGCTGTGCGTTCTGCGGCTCGGCGAAGCCTATGCGCCAGGCCATCGTTAGCGACGCTCATCGGACGTTCCACCAATCTGACGAATGTTTCGCGCCGAGGTTTGCGCTGCATGGAACGCTGCCAGTTGCGCTCCCGAAATCGCTGCGGCGGCCGCTGCGCAGAATGCTGCGATATGGCAGGCCATACAGGGGCGGAACTTGTACCGTTGTGTGATACAGGCCCTGTGCATGCGGGCTGACGAGACGATCGCGCCGAATGTTGAAACCCCGCCGTTCACAGGTCGATCTCCCAAGAGCGCTGTCGCCTTGGTGGGGTGCGCTGGACAATCTCCTGGGTTAGTACCGCGTGTATCGGGTGAGGTTTCTGGTGCGCCTTAAGAAACGATCGATCCGCGACCGTCGTCGCCTTCGCCGCAGCAGTCTTGCAGACAGCTCGAACCCGCCGGCGGATCACATGCAGCGGGATGGAGCGTCCCGTGTCCGGATCAGCCAGGACGACGATCGCATGCAGGTGTTCTAGTGGCTCGGCGGCTTGTCGCTTTACGCCAGAATGACCGTCGCTATGGAGCACGAGGACACCACAGCGCTGGGAAAGCCCTGTCGCAGCGGCAACAGAGCGAAAGACGTGGAGGTAGTCTCTGCGCGTCTGCGCCGATCCGCGCTCCAGGCTTTGAAGCGGATCGACGGACAGCGTTATATGGGCAACACGGTGGCGTAGGTCCGGTCGCGTCCGGGATATGGCCTTAAGCGCCGCAATCGATCTCCGAAAGACTTCGCGTCGCTCGGTGTCTGTCTCGACCCAGTCTGTCTCGAGTGCTGCCTCGAGCCCCAATGCCCATGGGCGTACCGCGACGACGCGGCTCTCTGGAGCGTCGATGCCGGGGAGATGGGGGCTTTTGGGCGCGTCGAGATAGGACGCGAGGCTCGAAACCGAACCTCTGGTGTATATGCGGCCTATCATGGCCGGCGGCCCGACTGCGGCGCCGAGGCCCACTCAGCGTCGAGGCGCTCGATCAGTCGAAAAACCCGTTGAATGAGCTCCTTCAGGTCGGTGTCCGTAGTGCCACCCGTGTCGGGATGGATCATGCCTCCGAGGACACGCGCCAGGCGGACGAGCTCGCGGATCTCCTGCACCCGTTGGGGAGGGTTGCGCCGGCATAAATCATCTGGTGAGATGCGGGAGGGTGTGATTTCTCCGACAAGCAGTAGCTCGAGGACGCGCGAGCGGCTGAGAGCCAGATGACTGGCCAGCCGGCTTAGGGACGTCACGGCGGCCGGCGTCAGACGAAAACTCTTCAGGATCCTACTCATGGTGGGATCCTGCTCCGGCAGGCGCCAGCAAGGGCACCGATGTGGAAACCGGCGTAGGATGGTCTGCCGTGTTGTGCTGTTCCCGCTGCCTCATGAACTCAAGTAGCGAACGGCGCCGATAGCGGACGAGGGAGCCGACCTTCGAGAACGGAGGGCCTCCGCCACGGGACCGCCACGTCACTAGCGTGGCTTCCGAAATACCGGTTAGCTGTGAGGCTTCGCGGGTTGTTACGAACCCCTCAAGCCAGTCGGCATCGTACCGGTCAGGGTGTGGGAGATTGTCCATGCGTGTCTCCAAGTGTGGGAGAACGCTAGGACTGGGCCGCGATGGCAGGCTATCTCCAACCCGTCACATGGGACGGGTTGTGATCACATCGTTCGTAGGAACAAGAGGTTAGGGCTTGCTGAGCGGCGCTCGGCTGCTGTTTTTGGTCGTCCGTTCGTCCAGGAGTTCGCCTATAGCCCTGGTCAAGTACGTTCGCAACGTTTCGACCGTGTACGGTGGTGGATCAAAGGCGGTCAATAGAAACCGCGCCAAAGGACGCTTCTCAAGGTCGCTCAGACGCCGATTGGGGTCTTTCTCCAAATACTCCCGCAATGCTTTCGAAATTATCCATTCAGGTTTGTTTTTCTTGTCTCCCGAGTGAGTGGCCGCGAACCCATGTGCTCTCATCGAGGCCGCAATCTCGTAATACCCGGGGGGAATGGAAGCCGCCACCGGAGGCGTCGACGGTTCCACTTTACTCGAGGTGCTGTCGCACCGGTCGTCGGCTTCAAGAAGCTCTCCAATCAGTGTTACCCAGTCGCGAGCTACCCGTTCACTCGGCAGAAAAACGCTGATGGTGGGGTCATCGGATTTCCCTCGCACACCGATCCATAACCGGTACTTTGTCGTCGGGTGACTGCGCCAATTCTTGCTCAGCTCCTCTCGAACTTCGAAGCTGACAATGTCGTGGCTCGTTAGAACCTGCGGCGGGGGGCTGAACAAAGAATATATCGCCAAACGCGCTCCATCCGTTCCCAATCCTGCACCACTGAAGAACGTATCGACGCGGGCCGCTTTCCCGTCTAAGGCGTCTGCGAGCTTGCGCCGAATGTGTGGGCGGACGGCGATTAGGTAGACGCCCAGAGCTAGGGACGTCAGTAGCAGTAGCGCAAACCAGAGCCAATCCATCGGCAGCACTCACTGAATCGCAGAAGCATATCTTACCTGAGTCGCTAACGCGCATAGGGAAGGAGTTTGACGGCCGGGCCCTTGCGCCGGCTTGCGCGGAATTGACCTGCCTTGCGCTTGGAATTGATTAACCGCGGGCGGCGATTGCTGCACGCTGCGCCGCCTTGCGGCCCCTGAGATTCGCCTGCTTACCTTTGCTTACCCGTTCACGCCAATTCTGGACGTGGGTCGCCGTGCCTTCCTTGCTGGGGGGAGCCGGAAGCAGATGGCCAGCAATCACTTCGCCCACACTCTCGGACGCCAGACGCTTGGGATCGTCGGGCAGGTGAGCGTAGATCATCGTGGCCTGCAAAGAGCCCTGTCCGAGAAGACCGCCGACTGTCGGCAGTGACACGCCAAGGCCGATACCGAAGCTGGCGAAGCTGTGTCGGAGATCGTGGATTCGGACGTCTTCTAGGCCGGCCAGCTTGCGGAGGGCGCGCCAGGGCTTTTCCAGGTCGGAGTACGGCAATCCGGGCCGCGTGCCCTGTATGACGTACGGGTTGGAAGGATCGCGGGGGATCGATTGCAGAATCTCGAGTGCGGCGCGGTTGAGCGGGATCAGCTTGGCGCCGTCCTTGTCGGTCTTGTGGTCTTCGATAATGAGCTGTCGATTGTGGAAGTCTACGCTCCGCCATCTGAGCTTGCGGATCTCGTTGAGTCGAGCGCCTGTCACCAGCAGGAGGCGGAAGGCCGCGATGACGAAGGGTGAAACAGCGCCGGACCGTTCCGCCTTATCCAGTACGATCGCCAGTTGCTTCAGCTCGTCAAAGCTCAGGAAACGCCGGCGCTTGTGCTCTTTGAATTTCTTTACCTCGCTGGTGGGGTTGTCGTCCTTCGGGATGAGTTTCCAGAATTCGGCACGTCCCCACATGGCGCAGAGCAGTCCTAAACACCGGTTGCCGTTGTACGGGGTTGCCTTCAGCGACTGATGAAACCGGTCGACGACCGTCGGCGTCAGTTCTGGCAGCGTAAGACGGCCCAGTTTCGGAACGATGTACTTCTTGAGGAGCCAGTTGTGGGCGGCGATCGTCGAGGGCTTGCACCGTCCTTCGCAATGGTCGGTCATATAGCGCTCGGCCAGATCCTTAACCGTCGTCGCCAGCCGCTGCTCGACCCGTTCCTGGCGGGGGTCCCGACCTTGTGTCACCTGGGCCAGCTCGTCTCGGGCGAGGCGCCGTGCCTGGTCGAGAGTAAGAGTGCCGTAGCGGCCGATCTTCTGCCGGCGGGAGCGTCCCTGCCGGTTCCGGTACTGGATGACGAATGTCTTGGCGCCCGTCGGTTTCACACGCAGCCCGAAGCCGGGCAGCGAGGAGTCCCAGAGAAAGAGGTCACGGCTCGTGGCCTGGGCCTGATCGATCTCGTGTTTGGTGAGCTTTCCCATGTGGGCCTCGTCCGGCGGGTAAGCAAAAGGTAAGCAGAAAGCTACAAACCGGGGAGGGTCCGGTCAATGGCCCACAACACTGATACTCAATATTTTTGTGTATAATCAACGTTCTACAAGGGAGGACAATTCCGCGCAAGCCGGCGCAAGGGCCCGGCCGTCAAACTCATAACCTGAAGGTCACAGGTTCAAATCCTGTCCCCGCAACCAACATCAAGGCCGCCGCATCGATGATGCGGCGGCCTTTTTGTTTTCCCAACGCGCGGCGCCACCAAAGACATGTGAGTTTCCGCACATCCGCCTGCGGATGGACGAGGCATAGTCACGCCAATCCTTTGGGCCGCTTCCGCACGCCGTTTCGGAAGTGTGTCACGAAAGTTATCAACCGCTCACATCCTTGCGGCTCAGCTAACCCAACGGCTTCGCCTACTAACGCGGCTGGCCGTCAGCTCGACAGCGGGAGGGGTTTATGGCGCTACGTTCCACGAGCCTGTATTTCGCGTCCATCCTGGGCGCGCTGCTGGGAGCAGCGACTCCCGGCGCCGCCGATGCTCAAGTTCACCCCGACTGCAGGAGCGCCGAGGCTGACGTCACCGGGCGCCTGCGCACGGTCCTGGGCCGTCCCGATTCCCGCACGCCGTGGATCTACGGCGGGGTCATCGCCTCGGTGAAGATGGCTCGGGCCCTGTGCGCGGGAGCGAGGCCGGAACACGGGCTTCGCCTCTATGAGCAGATCGGCCGGGCGCTCGAAACCGAGGTCGCCTCGGCGCAAGAGATCAAGGCGCCGCACTAACCCCCTTTAGATTCAGGAGGTTTCCCATTGTGGTCATACCTCCGCTGATTTCAGCTCATACCCCGGCAGAGGCCTGAGAACGGCAAGCTGAGCGCCGCATATTCATATCGATCCCTCCACAATTTTGCTTCGGTGGATCGGCATGGACATGGAAATGAGCGGCAATACCCTGGTTTGCCCCGACGACGCCCGGCCCGCGGCTGACCCGTTGCCCGTGCGGGAGAGCCCGGTGCAGCCGGGCTGCCGCTCCTGCGGCGGCCAGCTCCATCCCTTCGTCGATCTCGGGCTGTCGCCGCTCTGCGAGAGCTTCCAGACCCGCCGCGATCTCGCCCAGGGCGAGTCCTTCTATCCGCTCGACGTGAAGATCTGCGGCGACTGCTGGCTGGCCCAGCTCCGCGAATACGTCTCTCCGGCCGACATCTTCTCGGAATACGCCTATTTCTCGTCGTTCTCCGACGCCTGGCTGGCCCACGCGCGCGATTACACGGCGGCGGTGGCGCGCCGTTTCGGGCTGGACGAGCACAGCTTCGTCATCGAGGTCGCCAGCAATGACGGCTACCTCCTGCGCAACTTCGTCGAGCGCGACATCCCGTGCCTGGGAATCGAGCCGGCGCTCAATGTCGCCAGGGCCGCGCGGGCCATCGGCGTCCCTACCCTGACGGAATTTTTCACACACGGCCTGGCGCTGGGGCTGGCGGGCGAAGGCAAGGCGGCCGACCTGGTCATCGGCAACAACGTGCTGGCCCAGGTGCCGGATCTCAACGATTTCGTCGCCGGGCTGGCGGCGGTGCTGAAGCCGGAGGGCGTGCTCACCCTCGAGCTCCCGCATCTGATGCGCCTGATCGAGGGCAACCAGTTCGACACCATCTATCACGAGCACTTCTCGTATTTCTCGCTGAACGCCATCGATACGCTGCTCGCCCGCCACGGCTTGCGGGTCTTCGACGTCGAGGAGATCTGGACCCACGGCGGCAGCCTGCGCCTGTTCTGCTGCCATGACCGCAGCGCCCACCCGGAGCTGGTCAGCGTCGAGCGGCTGCGCGCCGCCGAGCTTGCCGCCGGCCTGTTCAGCCTGGACGCCTACCGGAAATTCGATCGCCAGGTCGTCGAAACCAAGCGCTGGCTCCTGGAGCTGCTGTTCAGCCTGAAGCGCCAGGGGCGGCGAATCGCCGGCTACGGCGCGCCCGGAAAAGGCAACACGCTGCTCAACTATTGCGGCATCCGCGGCGACGTCCTGGATTTCACGGTCGACCGCAATCCCTACAAGCACGGCCGCTATTTGCCCGGGACGCGCATTCCCATAGAGCCGCCGGAACGCCTCGCCGAGGCGCGGCCGGACTACGTGCTCATCCTGCCCTGGAATCTCAAGGATGAGATCATGGCCCAGCTCTCGTTCATCCGGGACTGGCGCGGGAAATTCATCGTGCCGATACCGGAACCGAAAATCATTCCGTGAGCACAGAACGGAGAAGGCGATGAAGGTTGTCCTGTTCTGCGGCGGCCAGGGGTTGCGGATGCGCGACGCCGCCGGCGACCTGCCCAAGCCCATGGTGCCGGTCGGCCATCGTCCGCTGCTCTGGCACCTGATGAAGTACTACGCCTATTGGGGCCACACCGAATTCGTGCTCTGCCTGGGCTACCGGGGCGCGGCGATCAAGGAATTCTTCGTCAACTACAGCGAATGGATCACCAACGACTTCGTGCTGTCCGAGGGCGGGCGGAGCCTGGAGCTGCTGCGCCGGGACCTCGACGAGTGGCGCATCACCTTCGTCGACACCGGGCCCAACGCCTCGATCGGCGAGCGACTGCTCGCGGTACGGCCGCTCGTCGAGAACGAGCCGATGTTCCTGGCGAACTACAGCGACGGGCTCACCGACTGCCCGCTGCCGATGATCCTCGACCGGCTGCTCGAGACGAAAGCGGTCGGGGTCTGCATGACGGCGCGGCCGAACTCGTCGCTCCACCTGGTGCGTCACGCCCCCAACGGCCTGGTGACGGGTGTGGTGGATGCGGAAGAGGCCGATACCTGGGTCAATGCCGGGTTCTTCGCCTTCCGCAGCCAGATCTTCGACTACATGCGCCCCGGCGAGGAGCTTGTCGCCGAGCCGTTCCGGCGGCTGATCGCCGCCGGCAAGCTCGCGGCGTTGCCCTATAAAGGCTTCTGGCGCTGCTGCGACACCTTCAAGGACGTGCAAAGCCTTGAAGCCCTGCTTGCCCGGAGTCCCGCCCCCTGGGAATTGTGGCGGCATCCGGTGCCCGAGGCGCTGGACGTCGACACGCGCAGGTTCACGCGGCAAGCGCGCCTGGCGAGCTAGGCGATGCTTTCCCTGACCTTTGCCCGCCAGAACAAGGCGCCGTCGATCCTTTGCCTGGGCGCGCATGCCGACGATATCGAGATCGGTATCGGCGGCACGATCCTGTCCCTGCTCAAGCATCATCCGGGCGCCCGGGTGCGGTGGGTCGTGTTCTCGGCGACTCCCGAGCGGGCCGGCGAGGCCCGGGCGAGTGCGCACGCCTTTCTTCGCGACGCCGGCGACGGCCGGGTCGCGGTGCACGGCTTCCGCGACGGTTTCTTTCCGGCCGAGTTCGCCGAGCTGAAGGAGACGTTCGAGGCGCTCAAGGAGGAGTTCGACCCCGACCTGGTGTTCACCCATCACCGCGGGGACAGCCATCAGGACCATCGGCTGATCGCGGAGCTGACCGGCAGCACCTTCCGCAATCACGTCATCCTGGAATACGAGATTCCCAAATACGACCCCGACATCGGGAATCCGAACCTCTTCGTGCCGCTGTCCTACGAATGCGCTGAGCTCAAGGTCGACACGCTCATGCGCAGTTTCGCCAGCCAGCGTAGCCGCCGCTGGTTCGTACCGGAAACGTTCTACAGCCTGATGCGGTTGCGGGGTGTGCAATCGGCTGCCTCCTCGGGCTACGCCGAGGGATTTTACGGCGCCAAACTGTGCTTCCAGTTTGATCCGGCCCCCGCCGATCCCAATATCTATCGGAGCGGGGGCAGCGAACGGGCCCGCGACTTCGGAAAGGAACTGGCGTGGCCGATTCTGGCTCCAGGTCGCTAGACCTGCTCGATAGAGGGCAAACCCCGGCGGAGGCGGGTGACCTCCGCGACGTCCTCTACAGCCATGTCGAGGCGCTTTTCCCGCTTTGCCGCAGCATCACCGGGCGGGGTCTGCGCCAGACCCTGCGCTACATTGCCGATCGCATTCCCCTGGAAATCAGCGAAGTCCCCTCCGGCACGGCGGTGCTCGACTGGGAAGTGCCGCTCGAATGGAACGTCCGCAGGGCCCGGATCCGCTCGCTCGATGGCCGCACGATCGTCGATTTCGCGCGCAGCAACCTTCACCTGGTGCAGTACAGCAAGGCGGTCGACCGCGTGGTGCCGCGCGCCGAGCTGGAGCGTCATCTCATCAGCCTGCCCCAGCAGCCCGACTTCGTGCCGTATCGCACCGGCTACTACGCCGACGACTGGGGTTTCTGTATCACCGATCGCGTCCGCCAGGGCCTGACCGAAGACGCCTACCATGTCGAGATCGATGCCACCCTGGAGCCGGGCAGCCTGTCGTACGGCGAGTGCCTGATCCCGGGCGAGACGGCGGAGGAGATGCTGTTCTCCGTCCACAGCTGCCATCCCTCGCTGGCCAACGACAACCTGTCCGGCATCGCGGTCGCCATCGAGCTGGCGCGGGCTCTGGCCCAGCGCCCTCGCCGGCGTTTCAGCTATCGCTTCATCTTCGCGGCGGGCACGATCGGCGCCATCACCTGGCTGGATCGCAACCAGGACAAGATCCGGCACATCCGCCACGGCCTGGTGCTGAGCAATCTCGGCGATTCAGCCGCGCCGACCTACAAGCAGTCGCGGCGCGCCAACGCGCTGATCGATCGTTACGCCGCCTATGTCCTGGGCGAAGAAGGCCACGCGGATCGCGTCCGGCCGTTCATCCCCTACGGCTATGACGAGCGGCAGTATTGTTCGCCGGGTTTCAATCTGCCGGTCGGCTGCCTGATGCGCTCGCCCAGCGGCACATTCCCAGAATATCACACCTCGGCCGACAACCTGGATTTCGTCAAGCCGGAGGCGCTGGCCGATTCCTTGCGGATCGCGACGCGTCTGGTCGACATGGTCGAGCACGACCGGGTGTGGCGCAATCTGAGCCCCTACGGCGAACCGCAGCTCGGCCGTCGCGGTCTTTACGGCAAGATCGGCGGCGTGCCCGGCAACCCGTCCGGCGGCGCCGGCGCCATCGACCAGATGGCGATGCTCTGGCTGCTCAACCTGGCCGACGGCGAGCACTCGCTGCTTGATATCGCGGAGCGCTCGGGCAAGTCGTTCGACTCGCTGGTCGCCGCGGCCGCCGCCCTCAGCGACGTCGGTCTGCTGGCCGCTGACTAGCGGCCGGCTGGCAGGGGCTTTGACGGCCGCATCACGATCTCGGTGACTTCGCTGCTGCGCGGCGCCTTGAGCGCGGCGAGCACCATATCGGCAATGTCCTCGGCGCGCAGCAGGGTGCCGGGCGGCGCCGTGCGCTTCTCGGCCTTGAGGATCGCCCGCTGCATCGGCGTATCCGTGCGCCCGGGAAAGACGCTCAGGACCCGAATGCCATCGGGGCTGACCTGCTGGCGCAGGGCGTCGGCCGCCGCGCGCAAACCATGCTTGCCGGCGGCATAGGCGAGAGTGCGAGGCCCGGCATGCAGGCCGGCGGTCGAATTGATGAACACCACCTGCCCGGAGACGGCGCGCAGCTGCGCCAGGCAGGCCATGGTCAGGATCACCGGCGCGTGCAGATTGACCGCGTCCAGCTCCGCCCAGGCCTTGGCGTTGATGGCCTCGATCGACTCCTGCCGGTAGAGGCCGGCGCTATGCACCAGGATATCGAGCCCGGCGCGCGTGCGGCGCGCCAGGGCGGCGATACCGGCCCGCGTGGTGATATCGGCCACCACGATGCGCGCTGCCTTGCCGGCAAGGCGCGCAACGCGTTCGAGCTTCGCCCGGTCCCGGCCGCCCAGGTGGACCACCAGCCCTTCGTTGGCGAGCGCCAGGGCGATGGCGCGGCCGATTCCGCTGCCCGCACCCGTGACGAGGGCCGTCTGGCCCGAGAGGAGGGTGCGGTTCGGCAGGGTGTCAAGCCGCTTGCTTGATGTGGTCGGCCAGGCGGATGGCCAGGGCGACGATGGTCAGCGTCGGGTTGATATGGCCGTAAGCCGGGAACACCGAACTGCCGGCGATGTAAAGGTTGTGGACGTCGTGCACCCGGCAGTTGGCATCGACCACCCCATGGCGCGGATCGGTATGCATGCGGGTAGTGCCCATCTGGTGGAAGCTGCCCTCGAGATCGTCGATGGCGGCCTCG
The DNA here is from genome assembly GCA_022843945.1 of Rhodospirillaceae bacterium. Classification (GTDB taxonomy): domain Bacteria; phylum Pseudomonadota; class Alphaproteobacteria; order CACIAM-22H2; family CACIAM-22H2; genus VGEI01. The sequence continues at coordinate 20,649 of JALHMR010000004.1, forward strand.
ACCGAGCCCTTGAGGCCGATCTGCACGCGGCCGATACCGAGACGCCCGATTTCCGAGGCGAACAGCTCGTGCATGATCTTGAAGGTGCGCGGCAGGTCGGCCGGCACGCGCCAGTCGAGCTTGACCCTCGGCAGGCCGAGCGCGTCCTTCTCGCCGGTCAGCGTCACCCGGCAGTCGGGATCCGGTACCGCTTCGGTCCAGAAGCGGGTGGTGAACAGCTTCGGCGGCGGGTTCATCGCCTTGCGATAGGCGGCGTCCAGCAGGTCATCGAAGTCGCTGATCATCCGGCCGATATGGGTGGCGAACTGGTCGGGCACGCGGCCTTCGCCCACCGCGCGCATGACTTGCTTGGCTGAGGCAATCGCTTGGGAGCGTACCGACAGGTTGATCGGGTCCAGGCACATGGCGCAGTTCGGGATCTCGCGCTGGCGCTGGAATTCCGGTGAGGGTGCCGCGAAGCCGATGATCTTGGCGTTGTCGAAGCGCTGCTCGCTGCCGTAAAGCATGGCCTCGGCGTAACGCCGGTCGGTGACCAGCTGGCCCGATTCCCACATCACGATGTGGTCGGAGAAGTAGCGGCCGACGATGTCGTGGGTGTTGCCGATGCCGGCGGGGCGCTGGCTGTTGGAATAGAGCAGGATGCGGGCATTCTCGATCGAGCCGGTGGCCAGGATGAAGATCTTGGCCTTGACGCTGAAGCTCTTGCGATCGAGGCAGGCAACCTTGACCTCGCTGACCTGGTCGCCGGCCAGGCGGATGTCGGTGACGTTGGCGTGGAGATAGCAGGTCACATTGCGGGCTGTACGAATCGCCTCGCGATATTTTTCGCCGAAGCGCGTCGGCGGCCCCACCTGGATCACGCCGGAGATCAGCTTGGCCGGGTCGAAGGCGAAAGGCCCGTACTCGCCCTGGCGCCAGTTGTCGGGCTCGTAGTCATAACGGCCGAGGTCGCAGACCGGCTGCGCCCGTTTGTAGTAAGGGTCCAATACGGCCCGATCGATCGGCCAGCCGCTGTTGGGCACGTGGGGCCGCGCCTGCATATCGATCGGGTCGAGGGGGCGGCAATAGCCTGCCCAATGGTTGGTCGTGCCACCGAAGAAGCGCAGGCGGGTCGTGTCGAGCGTCTGGTAGTGGTGGCCGGTGAGCTCGCCGGCATAGAGCTCCTGGGTCTCGGCGTCGGGATCGAAGCCGCCGCTCTCCAGCAGGCACACTTGCGTGCCGTTGCCGGCGAATTCCTGGGCAATGGTGATGCCGGCGGCACCGGCACCGATGATACAGATCTGGGTATCAATCACCTCGCCGGCGGGCAGCGATCGGGCATCGATGAACATGCTGGCTCCCCGTGACACTTGGGACCCGACAGCCGGTCGGAACCCCGCAACCAGCAGCGTGTTAAGGGGGCAGATGGGCATCGCCGTCGCGACCGGCAATAGACATGTCCGTTTGGGGCAGGGGCCTAGCCCGTTTTAGTCATTTCCTTTCAAGGCCGTTACGGGGAGGATGGTCAGATATGCGATGCGAGGATCGAGGGATGGCAAAGCAGATCGCCCGCCGGATGTTGCTCAGGGTCCTGGGCCTTGCCGGTCTCACGCTGGCTCTCGACCCGCGAGCCGCCGAGGCGATCCCCGCTCGCGCACGCGTGACCCGCTTGACCGGCCTGCTGGCCGATGCGGCTAGTGCGCGGCAGGTCGGCCAGGCCTATCTCCAGCAGGCTCCTGGTGAGGCGGATCGCGAGCGCCTGACGGCTGAGCTGATTGCGCGCTTCAACGATGATCCGTCACGCGAAGCCCTGACGGCCTGCTGCCGCGCGGACCTCGCCGACGGCCGAACCGTCACGGTCAACGGTTGGGTCCTCTCGCAGACCGAGGTCCGGCTCTGCGCGCTCGCCGCCCTGGCCTGAGCCGGCCCCAGCTTGACTTGACCTGATCCGGGAGCGGATGATCCCGGCCATATCCCTTTGACGAACCGGGCAGGTGGCTCATGCGCGCGCTGAATATTGCATCGCTGGCGGTTGTCTCGTTTTGCGGCCTGAGCGCCCTTGAGGCGACGGCCCAGGCCTTGCCCGAGGCTGCCGGCAAAACACTGATCGACGGCGTATGCACCGGCTGTCACCAGACCAACATGATTAGCCAGAGCTCCGGCTACACGCGCGAGCACTGGAACGAGCTGATCGGCACCATGATCGATCTCTCGGCGAGTAAGGAGACGCAGGACGAGATCCTGCAATACTTGACGACGAACTTCCCCCCAAACACGAAGCGGGCGGCCAAGGCGGTTCCCGGGCCGCTGCCGCGGCCGGAATTCAAGGAATGGACGACACCGACCCTGGGCCAGCGTTCACGCGACCCGGTGGAGGCACCGGATGGTTCGATCTGGTGGGTGGGGCAATTCGGTAACGTCATGGGCCGGCTCGACCCCAAAACCGGTGAGATGAAGGAATTCCAGCTGCCGACCAAGGCGTTGCCGCACTCGGTGAACATCGATCGTGACGGCACGCCCTGGTACACGGGCAATGGCAACGGCACGATCGGCAAGCTCGACCCCAAGACGGGCGAGGCCACGGTCTACAAGATGCCCGATCCTGCGGCGCGCGATCCGCACACGGCGGAGTTCGACCGCAACGGCATCATGTGGTTCTCGCTGCAGCAGAGCAACATGCTGGGCCGCCTCGATCCCAAGACGGGTGAGGTCAAGCTGGTGAAGAGCAAGACGCCGGGCGCCAAGCCCTATGGCGTGAAGATCGACGCCGACGGTACGCCGTGGTTCGCCTGCAACGGCAGCAACTGCCTGGTGAAGCTCGATCCGGCGACCATGGAGCAAACCGAGGTCAAGCTGCCGATCCCCGCGACCACGGTGCGCCGCCTCGATATCGCCGAAGACGGGATGATCTGGTACGTCAACTCCTCGCAGGGGAAGCTCGGCCGCCACAACCCCAAGACCGGCGAGATCAAGGAATGGGACTCGCCCAGCGGGCCGAAGTCGCACCCCTACGCCATCGCCGTGGTCGACGGCATCGTCTGGTACAACGAATCAGGCGTGCGGCCGGACATGCTGGTGCGCTTCGATCCCAAGACCGAGACCTTCCAGAGCTGGCCGATCAACTCGGGCGGCGTGCAGGCGGGCATCGTCCGGCACATGCGCGCGACGCGCGACGGCGACCTGCTGATCCACCAGAGCAGCACCAACCGCATCATCCTGGTGCCGGTCAGGTCGGCCACGCCGACCCGCTAGGTCCGCATCGACAGCTACTGCGCGGTGATGCCGGCGTCCTTGATCAGCTTGGCGTAGGACTGCAACTCGCGGCGGATCAGCGCCGCGAGCTCTTCCGGCGACCCGGTGACGATCTCGGCGCCCCCCTGGGTGATCAGGCGTTCGCGCACGTCGGGCGCCTGCAACGCCCTGACCATCTCCTCGTTCAGCCGGTCGACGATCGCCTTGGGCGTACCGGCCGGGGCGAGCATGCCCTGCCACTGCGTGATGTTGAAGTCGCGCGCGCCACGCTCCTCCATGGTCGGCACATCGGGTAGGGCGGAGGCGCGCTTCTGGCTGGAGACCGCGAAGGGCCGCAGCGTGCCGGCCTGGATATGCGGCACCGAGGTGATGACGGTATCGAACATGAAGGCGATGTGTCCACCCAGCAGGTCGGTCAGTGCCGCGGCGCTGCCGCGATAGGGCACATGGGTGAGCCTGGTCGCGGTGGTCAGCGCCAGCAGCTCGCCCGCCAGATGGTTGCCGCCGCCGACACCGGTGGAACCGTAGGAGACGGCGCCGGGGCTCGCCTTGGCCCGGCTCACCAGGTCGTCGAGCGTGCGGATCGGCGAGTTGGCCAGGGTGACGAGCACGTACTGGAAAACCGTGCCCTGGGAGACCGGCGCGAAATCCTTGAGCGGGTCGTAGGGCACGCTGGTGTAGAGCACCGGGTTGACGGTGATCGGGCCGCTGGCGGTGACCAGCAGCGTGTAGCCGTCCGGCGCCGACTTGGCGACGGCATCGGTGCCAATGCCACCATTGGCGCCGCCCCGGTTCTCGACCACGAAGTTCTGCTTGAAGGCCTCGCTCAGCTTCTGGGCGATGGTGCGGCCGAAGATGTCGGCGGCGCCGCCGGCCACGTAAGGGACGATGACGCGCACCGGCTTGCTCGGGTAACCCTGCGCCGCCGCCGGACCGGCCAGTACCGCCAGTGCCACCAGCGCGCCCGTGACTCTCCAGATCATCGTCTCCTCCCTCGCGAGCGTCTGTGGCATGCTTGACCACAGCGCTCCTGCTTCGACGAAGACGCAACTATGCCCACGCCCGACCGCCCGCACAAGCAGCCCAACCAGCCGTTGCCGTCCGACGCCGCCGACTGCCACATGCACGTCTTCGGGCCCCTTGACCGCTTTCCGCTGGCCCCCGAGCGCAGCTACAACGTGCCTGAAGCCCTGCTGGCCGAGCACGAGGCGATGAAGCGGGTGGTGGGCCTCGAGCGCACCGTGCTGGTGCAGCCCAGCGGCTATGGCACCGACAACCGGGCGATGCTGGCGGCACTCGAGGCGCTGGGTCCGCGCGGCCGCGGCGTGGCCGTGGTCGACCTCGGTGTCTCGGAGGCCGAGCTCGACGCGATGCATGCCGTGGGCGTGCGCGCCGTGCGGCTCAATCTCGTCTCGCTCCGCAGCCGCTACAGCAACCCGGCGCAGCTGATCGGCGCGTTCGCTTCGCGCCTGGCGCCACGCGGCTGGCACCTGCAGGTCTTCGGCGAGAACCACCTGATCGCCGCCCTCGAGCCGGCGCTGGCCCAGGCCACGGTCGACGTGGTGGTCGATCACATGGGCCTGCCCGATGCCCGCCACGGCCTCGACCAGCCGGGCTTCAAGGCGCTCCTGCGCCTGCTCAAGACCGGTCGCGTCTGGGCCAAGCTCGCCGGCGCCGACCGCGTCACCCGCTTCACCGGCCGGCTGGGCGATGCCGTGCCGTTCATGCAGGCCCTGACCGCTGCCAATCCCGAGCGTCTGGTCTGGGGCAGCGACTGGCCGAATATCGGCTTCCATACGGGGACGGCCGTCGGCCACGACGCGATCCTGCCCTATCGCGAGCTCGATGCCGGGGCGTTGCTCGACGTGCTGGCCGAGGCGGTGCCCGACGCGGCCGTGCGCCAGAAAATCCTCGCCGACAACCCGGCCCGGCTGTATCAGTTTTGACATGGGCATCGCTGACACCGACAAGAAGCTGGCCACCAACCGCATGGTCTTCGAGCTGCGCCGCGACGCCGGCGCGCTGGAGCGTTTCCGCGCCGATTTCGAGGGCACGCTGACCGCCTATGGTCTCGGCGAGGCCGAGAAAGCCGCGTGGCGCGAGCGCGACATCGGTGCGCTGGGCAGGCTCGGCGTGCATCCCTATTTCCTGCCGCAGATCGCCCGTCTGTTCCGCGGCGGCGCCTACAACCACAACCGCAGCGCGGCGGCGCAGCTCTACGCCGCCACCGTCCTCGACGGGAAGAAGTAATGGCTGAGATCGTCTGCGTTCTGGCGTTGTCGCATGCCCCCGGCCTCACCGGCTGGCTCGACCAGGCGCCCGCGGACCAGCAGCGGCGCCTGCTCGACGGTTACCGCGCGCTGCACGATGCCTTTCGGGCGGCGAAGCCTGACGTGGTCATCGGCATCGCCAACGACCACCTGCTCAACATGCCGGTCGACGACACCGCCGATTTCATGATCGGCACGGCGGAGACCTGGCAGGGACCGGCACCCTGGTTCAGCGACTGGCTCAACGTGCCGCCCTACAAGGTCCGCGGCCACAAGGCGCTGGCCGAGACGCTGGTGCGCGAGGGGCGGCACGCGGGGTGCCTTTCCGCGCGGCCGGGAGCCTGCTGTTCGACGACAACTGGTCGGTGCCGCTCAAGTTCCTGACGCCCCAATACGACGTGGCGCTGGTGCCGATCCACATGAACTGCATCGTGCCGCCGCTGCCCTCGCCCGAGCGCTGTTACGCGGTGGGCGAGATGATCGCCGACATCGTCCGCCGCAAGCGCCCGGCGGGCGCGCGCGTGGCCATCATGGCCACCGGCGGCCTGTCGCACGATCCCGGCGGCCCGCGCTACTTCGCCGTCGACGAGAAATTCGACCGCCGCTTTCTGGCGCTGCTTGAAGCCGGCGACCCCGACCGCTTGCTGAAGGAGATCACCATCGAGGCCATGGCCGCGGCCGGCGACGGCGGCACCACGGAGCTGCTGTCCTGGATCGTGGCGCTGGGGGCGGCCGGCAAACGTCCAGCACGAACCCTGTGCTACGAGGCGGCGGTGGAGCTGCGCTGCGGCATGGGCGGCGTGGTTTGGGACATGGAACGCGCCGCCGCATGAGCTTGCGGACGGAGCTCGGCGAGCGCGTGGCGCCGGCACACACGGCGCTCCTGGTCATCGACCTGCAGAACGATTTCGTGGCCGAGGGCGGCTATATCGAGAAGGTCGTTGGCCGCAACACCGCCGCCTGCCGGGCCATCCTGCCGGCGGCGGCAGCGCTCATCGACGCCGCGCGGCAGGCCAAGGTGCCGGTGATCTGGATCATCGCCGATTACTCGCACGACAAGATTCCCGTGCCGGCCCAGGCCCGGCTGGCCCGGCAGGGCTGGAAAGAGGTGTGCTGCGCGCCGGGCAGCTGGGGCCACGATTTCGTGGGGCCCCGGCCGCAAGCCGGCGAGACGGTGATCACCAAGCACAGCTTCAGCTGCTTTCACGGCACGACCTTGGAGGCAGAGCTGCGCCAACGCGGCATCGAGACCCTGGTGGTCACCGGCGTGCAGACCAACGCCTGCGTCGACTACGCCATCCGCGAGGGTTTCGTGCGCGGCTTCTACATCGCCGTCGCAGAGGATTGCGTGGCCGCGCATATGCCGGAGCTGCACGCGGCGACCCTCACCGCAACCAAGTTCCTGTTCGGCGACGTGGTGCCGTCGGCGACCCTGATCGAGCGCTGGCGGGCTTAAGCCGTCACTTCCAGGAGATCCAGCCCGACATTCCGGTCGAGCAGGTAGACCAGGCCTCGGTCGTCGACCTCGACGTCGTTGCTCTGCGGGCTCGGCTGGCCGGTGGCCGGTTCGGGGATGTACCAGCCAGTCTCGGTCGGCGTCTCCGGCCTGGCGATATCGATGATGCGCAGGCCCCCGCCGAACCATGAGGTGTAGAGCCGCGTATCGCCCGGCTTCATGTGCTCCTGGAACTGGTGGGCGCCGAAGCGGCCAGGGGTGCGGGCATAGGGCGAGTCCAGCTCGCTGACATGGAACTGCGAGACCGGCTTGATGTTGGCGACATCGCTGACATCGAAGACCCAGAATCCGGCATGCGGCTGGCCGGGCACGTGGTCGTGCTCCTCGTCGACGGCCACGGCGAGCTCGCGGCCGGCGACCGGGAAGGGCACGCGCAGGACCGTGTGCGTCGGCTCGGGGAAGGGCGGGTGATAGTCGTAAGCGCCGACGGTCTTGGGCCTGCGGATGTCCGAGACGTCGATCACCCGCAGGCCGGCATGCCAAACGGCCGCCCACAGCTGGTTGCCATGACGCAGGGTGTGGTGCAGCCGGTTCTTGTAGCCGGCCCAGCTCGGCTTCTCGCCGCCGGCGATATGCTGGCCCGGCATCCACCAGCGCGAGACCTCAGCCGGCTTGTTGGGCCTGGCCAGGTCGTAGATCACCAGGATGTTGCCGACATAGCCCTCCATCTCGGTCGAGATGTAGGCGTAGCTGGCGTCCATGTCGAAGCGGTGGACGCCGAAGCCGTGGGTCTTCTGGTAGGCCAGCAGCTTCGGCTTCGACTTGTCCTTGATGTTCCAGATCTTGAACCCGCCGTCGTGGTAACCGCGCTGGCGCTGGGCCTCGAGCACCGCAATATCGGCTTCCTTGACGCCGATCTCCTGGGCAATCTCAGCGTCGCTTGGCGCGCGGCCCAGCGATTTCGTCAGCTTCTCGCGCGCACCCGGGATGCGGTCGCCGCGGCGCACGAAATGCCGGTTGTTCTGCTCGACATTGGTGATCATCAGGTCGCCGATCACCCGCACCTTGTGGGTATGCGACTGATGGTCCGGCAGGGTGATCTCGCCGACCACCTTCGGCTTCTTCGGGTCCGAGACGTCGATGATCGTGGTGCCGTGCGGCGGCTTCATATGGCCGACGTAGCAGTAATTGCCCTCGACGTAGACCTGGCCGCCGCCGGCGATGTCGAGCCGGGCCACGCGCTTGACGTTCTTGGCCATCGGGATCGCGGTTTGCATGTTTATGCGATCTCTCCGTTACGCTTCACCGCCGAACTTGGCGTCGGCCTCTGTCTTACTCAGCTGCCATTCGCGCCACAGCGGCAGCAGCAGCGACACGACCAGCATGGCCCACAGGACATTCCCGATGGTCGAGGAGAACAGGACCATCGGGTCGCCCTGCGACAGGCGCAAGGAGCGCAGCAGGTACTGCTCGAAGAGCGGCCCCAAGATCACGCCGATGAGGATCGAGGTGACGTGGAACTGCGTCTTGTGGGCGACGTAGCCGATGAGGCCGAAGGCGAGCGCCAAGCCCATGTCGAAGACGTATTCGCGCTCGGCAAAGGCGGCGACGATGGTCAGCATGGTGATCAGCGGCACCAGGTACTTGATCGGGATCAGCACCACCCGCGACATATAGCGGGCCAGCGGCAGGATGGTCAGGATCATCAGGATGTAGCAGACCGCCATCGAGACGAAGACGCCGTAGGCGAGGTCCGGGCGCTCGGTGAACAGCCGCGGCCCTAGCACGATGCCGTGATACTGCACAACGATCATCATGACGGCGGCGGTGCTGCCCCCGGGCACGCCGATGGCCATCATCGGCACCAGCGTCCCGGAGGTCACACCGTTATTGGCCGACTCAGGCGCGATCACGCCTTCCGGGTGGCCGGTGCCGTAAAGATGTGGCGTCTTGGAGAAGAGCCGGGACTGCTGGTAGGCGACGAAGGAGGCGATGCTGGCGCCCGCGCCCGGGATAATGCCGATGACGAGGCCGATGAGGCCGGTCCAGGTGATCTGCCACCAGCGCTCCAGCGACATCTTCAGGCCGTCGAGCGTGTCCTCCCAGCGCACCGTGTGGCTGTGCTGGCGCCCGCTCTCGCTGACGATCATCTCCTCTTCGATCATGATCAGTGCTTCGGAGATGGCGAAGAGGCCGATCAGGACCGGGACCAGCGGCACGCCGTCGTAGAGCTCGAGGAAGCCGAAGGTGGCGCGCGGCGTGCTGTAGACATGGTCGGTGCCGATGATGCCGATCAGCAGGCCAAAGGCGCCGGCGATCAGGCCCTTGAGCATGTCGCGCGCCGCGATCACGGCGATCAGCGTCAGGCCGAAGAGGATGACCACGACCATCTCGACGCTGCGCATGTAGAGGCCGATCTGGGCCAGGATGGGTAGCGCCGCGATGGTCAGCAGGGTGGCGATCAGGCCGCCGAACACCGAGGCGACGAAGGACAGGACCAGCGCCTGCTGGCCGAGGCCCTTCTTGGTCATCGGGTAGCCGTCGATGCAGGTTGCGGCGGCGCCGCCGTTGCCGGGGATGTTGAGCAGGATCGACGGGATGCCGCCGCCCAGATGCGAGGCGCAATAGACCGCGATCATGAAAGTCAGCGCCAGGCTCACATCCATGGTGAGCGTGAGCGGCAGCAGGATGATCAGGGTGTTCTGGGCGTTAAAGCCCGGCAGGGCGCCGACCACGATGCCGAGGATCGTCGCCGGGATGATCACCCACCAGTAGCCGAACTGCTGCCAGGTGAGCTGGAGGATAAGGTCCCAGTTCCACTCCACGGCTCAGCTCCCGAACAGCGGTGCGAGCAGGCTCTCGACCGGCCCGTGCGGGAAATTGCTGTCGAGGAGAGCGATGAACATCAGATAGCAGCAGGCGGCCACGCCGAGGGCCGTGCCGAGCAGCGGCTTGGGCTCGCGCACACCCATGACGAGCATGCTGGCCATCATGCCGAGGAACAGGCTGAGCGTGAAGCCGAGCCAGGGCAGGAGCGCGACAAAGCCGCCGATGGCGGCGACGATGCCCACCCTTTTCCATTGAGCCGAGGGCCGGTCCATCAGCTTGTCGAAGCCCAGCGTGGCCTCGCCGCGTAGAACCTTGAGCGCTATCCGGACGACGAACAGCGCCACCAGCAGCAGGAGGATGGCGCCGATGGCGAAGGCATTGGCCGTCGCCTCCCAGGGGAGGTCCTGGATAGTGGCGAAGAAGTAGATGGCCAAGGCCACGGCCAGGCCGGGAATGACGAGGTCGGCACCCAGGCTGGGCTTGCCGCCAGGCCGCGAAGATGAGTCGGACATGGATTCCTCTCGGGCGGGCACGGGCTGTGCCCGCCCTGGTTTGGCGCCTGTCAGCCCTTCTTGCCGGTCAGCAGGCTCCGGTACTCGTTGGCCAGCTCGATCATGGCCATGGCGTATTTGGTGCAGGTGTCGCGGTCGCCGTATTGCACGCTTTCGATCGGCGCGCCGGTCTTCTCGTATTCCGCCCGGTACGCGGGGACATCGAAGACCTTGGGCGCCGTTTCGTTGAGCAGCTTGAAGCGATCCGGGTACTTGTTGATCACCTCGGTGTGGATCGCCCAGGCGCGCGAGGAATAGAGATCCGGGATCTTGGTGCCGAAGACCTGGTTGACCGGCGGTGCGTTGCCCATCTTGGCGGCCAGCGCGTTCTTGTTGTTGAATACGGTCAGGATGCGGATGCGATCGCCCATGGCGATCGGGTTGGCCCCGGGCAGCACGCCGACATCGACTTCGCCGTTGAGCACCGCGACCATTGTCGGGTTGCCGCCGGCATAGGGCACCAGGTTGAATTTCGACTGGGTGGCACTGCCCAGCGCCAGCACGCCGATCGACGCGGGATGGGGAATACGACTGGTGGCGACGTTAACCGAGCGCTTCTTCGCCTCGGCAACCACGTCCTCGATGCGCTTGAACGGGCTTTGGGCGCGCACGAACAGCACGCTGTCGTCGACGTCGAGGCGGCAGAAATACTGGAAGTCGTCCGGGAATTTGTACTTCGGGTTCTGCAGGGTATACATGATCATCTCCGGCCCCATATTGCCGAAGAGCAGGTTGTGGCCGTCGCGATCGCGCCGGTTGACGAACAGCTCGTAGCCGACCTGGCCGGCGGCCCCGGGATAGAAGTCGTATTCGAACGGCTTGCCGATCATCTTCGTCCAATGATCGTCGAAGGTGCGCGCCAGGCGGTCGGCGCCACCGCCCTGGTTGGTCGGGATCACGACCTTCATGTTGCGCGAGGGGAAGGCGGCCTGGGCCTCGGCCCGGCGGATGGCGGGTGCCGCCAGGGCGAGCGTTGCGACGGTTCCCTGGAGGATGGAGCGACGGGTGAGATGGGTCATGGCATTTTCTCCCTTGGCGTATCGGGACCAATCGTCTGGCCGAAATGGTCCTCTGTTACCTTCAAGCTAGGACCTCGCCGGGGTCGGCGGAAGAGACCAGATTGCCCTTTTCTTGGATATTTTTCCGGCCTGACCGGCGGTTTCAAGCGGTAGGGCGCGCCGGCCGGTTGACCAGCCAGATCCCGGCACCCACGAGCACCATGGCTGCGATCAGCGGCCCCGATATCGGCTCGCCCAGCAGGCCCGCCCCCGCCGCCAGGCCGAAAAGCGGTGTCAGGAAAGTGAAAGCCGACAGACGCCCGGCGGGGTAGCGCGCCACCAGCCAGAACCAGGCGAGGTAACTGATGAAGGCGATAATGACCGTCTGAAAGGCCAGCGAGCCAACGACCAGCGCCGTGGGCGCGAAGATGCCCGGTTCCCCGAGCAGGAAAGCCACCGGCGGCAGGCCGATGCCGGAGATCGCCAGCTGGTAGAACAGCGTCTTGTTGTGACTGACCGTGGCCAGCCGCGTCGATTTGATCACCACGGTGGTCGCCGCCCACAACAGGCCGGCCAGCAGCAGCATCGCGTCGCCGATCAACTGCTGCCACGTCGGCATCGTCAGCCCGTCGCTGAAGGCGAGCACCACGCCGGCGAAGGCGGCCAGCAGGCCGATGGCCTGCTGCAGGCGCAGCCGCTCGCCCGGAATGAACAGATGCGCGCCGAGTGCCACCCAGAACGGCGCTGTGTACAGCAGAACCACGCCACGAGAGGCGGTCGTGTACTCCAGACCCCAGAACATCACGGCGAACTCGGCACCGAAGAGCAGCCCGACCGCGATACCCGCAGGGAGCGAACCGTCGCGCTTGAACAGGGGCACGCCGCGATAGTACGACCAGGCCCAGACCAGAAGCGCCGCAACCGCTGAACGCAGGCCCGCTTGCAGAACGGGCGAGATACCGGCATTGACGACCTTGGCCGCGACCTGGTTGAGGCCCCAGATCGCGCAGAGCGTCACCATCAGGGCGACCGCGGTGGCGTCGAGGTGAGTGCGGCGGGAACTCATGGAACCTGGAACTGCTGCGCGACGACCGGGCGTATGCCGGCATCATAGGCAGCCGCGGCGCCTCGGGGCAAATACGCCGCCTACGGCATGGTTCCGCCGGCGCGCGTCAGGCCGGCTTGACGCGGGCCGGCGGCCCGGCGAAGGGGATCGTGTAGGGGCCGATCGCGTTCATGTCGATCTCGAGCAGCACGGGTCCGCGCTGCGCGACCGCCGTCTGCACGGCGGCGGCAATCTCGCCCTCGCTGCGCGCGCCGACATAGCTCCAACCGAAGGTCTCGGCGAAGCGGCGCATCTCCGGCGTGTGCAGATCGGTGAAGTAGTGGCGGCCGCCGAATTTCTTGTCCTGGATGTTGCGGATCACGCCGTAGCCGCGGTCGTTCATCACCACCAGGGTGACGTCGACCTTCTCCTGGGCGGCGGTCGCCATCTCGCCGGCATTGACGATCAGGCCGCCGTCGCCGGAGAGCGCCACGACCTTGCGGCCCGGCGCGCCCAGCGCCGCGCCGATGGACATGGCCAGCCCCTGGCCGATGCCGCCCCCCAGCGCATGGATGCCGTCGCGGGATCCGGACAGCGGCATGTGCCGGTTGCCCCAGGTGCTGTTGGATACGGTGATATCGCGGACCCAGATGGCGTCACGCGGCTTGGCCCTCTGCAGCGCCTCGACCAGCGTCTTGTAGGGCCCGAGGCCGGCGACCAGGCCCGCCTCCGCGGCGCGCCTGGCGGCGACGAGATCGTCGCGCAGCCTGGGGTCGACTTTCAGCCGGCCGCGCAGGCGCTGCGCCAGGCCGGCCAGGGCCAATGCAGCGTCACCGCAGACGAAGAGCTCGCCGGGATAGCCTCGGTTCTCGGCCTGCGGATCGACGTCGATCTGATAGAGCGGCTTGGGCAGGCGCAGATCCCATTTCAGGGTCTCGTTGCCGCGCAGCCGAGATCCCGCGACCAGTAGCGCGTCACAGGTGCCGTAAAACTCCTCGACCGGCGGCGAGGCGTTGAACGTGCCGAGGGTTGCCGGGTGGTCCTCCGGCACGATGCCGCGCCCCTGCACCGAGCTGACGACGCCGAAACCAAGCTCGACCAGCGTCATGGCCTCCTTCGTGGCGTGGCGCGCGCCACCGCCCAGCCAAAGCAGCGGGCGTTTGGCCTGGGCAAGTCTCCCGGCCAGTGCGTCGAGTAGCTCGGCATCGGGCTGAACCACGGGAATCGGCGCTGGCTCGAGACTCGCCGGGCGCATCATCAGCGCTTCCTGCACGTCGATGGGAATCTCGACGCTGACCGGGCCCATCGGCGGGGTCAGCGCCGTGCGCACCGCCTCGCGCAGGGTTCCGACCAGGGTCTCGGTCGACCAGACGCGGAAGAAGCCCTTGGAGGCCGCGCGCAGGTAACCCGGCTGGTCGCGCGCCTCGTGGATATAGCCACGGTTGCGGTCGAGGTAGGGGCGCTCGATCTGGCCGGTGATGTGGAGCAGCGGCGTGCCGGCGGTCTGCGCCTCGACCATGGCGCCGATCGAATTGCCCGAACCCGTGCCGGTGCTGGTGAAGACCACGCCGAGACCGCCGCGCACCCGCGCATAGGCATCGGCCATGTTGGTGGCGCCGGCTTCCCCTCGCGCAGGAACAAAGCGAATGCGGTTGCGCCTGCCAATGGCGTCGAGGATCGGCATGTTGTGGATGCTGATCACGCCGAACGCCGCATCGATGCCGCAGGCTTCGAGGAAGGCGGCGACGACGTCGCCGGCGGGGACCTGGTCGCTCATCACTTGTTTCCCACGCCGGGATCGGGCGTGCCGGCCATGGCGGCGCGCATCTCGGGCGAGGGTGGGCCGGCCGTGCCCCAGCGATCCATCAGGTGCGGGACGCGCTTCCAGACCTGCGGCTCATGGGTCTGCTCGTCGATCTGCTGGACCTCGGTCGTGTACTCGACGACGAAGCCGTTGGGCTCGACGAAATAGGCGAAGACGTTGTTTCCCGGACCGTGGCGGCCGACCCCCCAGCGCACCGGGCAGTTCCTGGACTTGAGCCGGCCGATACCGCGCATCTCGGCGTCGACGCTGGGCATCTCGAACGCCGCGTGGTTGAGCGAGGCGTGATCGGCACGATTGAAGGAGATGCTGTGGTGGTCGCTGTTGCAGCGGATGAAGACCATCTGCTGCTCCGACCAGTCGCTGACCCGGAAACCGAGGATGTCCTGGTAGAAAGCGAGCATGGTCTCGAGCTGCGGCGTGTTGAGCACGAGATGCGTGATCTTGCGCGGCCGGTCCGGTGCATCGGCCGTGTCCACATGCTGCTCGACGGCACAGGAGATGCGCAGGCGCCGTCGATCCGGGTCGACCATATCGAAGCCGATGCCGCCGCCCGGCTGGTCGAGCGGGGCGGGCGCGCTCAGCACCGTGGCGCCCTTGGCCGTGGCATGCGCGTGCAGGGCGCGCAGGGCGACCTCGTCCTGCACCGCGAAGTTGATGTGGCGGATGCCGCGGCTCGCGGCGTCGTGCAGCGACAGAACATGGTGCTCCGGCCCGGTGCCGCGCAGGTAGACAGCGCCGTTGCCCGCGGCGACCTGGGTGAGGCCCCAGGCTTCGGTATAGAAACCGGCACTGGCGCTGGCCTCGGGAGCATTAAGCGCCACGCCGCGCAGGCGGCTGACGCGGGGGTTGGTCATGGTGTTCTCCGTTACTCGGCGGCCGAGCCGGCCCGGCGGCTGGTGCGCGGGCGCTTGGGGCCGAGCCATTGCGAGATCGCCTCGGCGGTCTCGACGACCGCGTCCTTGATCCGCGTGGCGAGGTCCTTGGCTTCGGGGCTGGCCTCGGGGGTCGCGATGTTGATGGCCGCGATCACCTTGCCGTCGGCGTCGCGCACCGGTGCCGCGACGCTGGCGACACCGGGCTGGTAGGCGCCGCGGCTGAGCACGTAGCCGCGCGAGCGGTCGGCGGCGCACTGGCGCAGCAGGGCGGCGATGTCGGTCGGGGTCTGGGCGGTGACCTGCTGCAGGGTTGTTTCGGCGAACAGAGCGCGGACCTCGTCGGTGGGAAGCTCGGCCAGCATCACCCTTCCCATGGAAGTGGCGTAGGCCGGCAGGCGCGAGCCGACGCGGATGTGGCTGGTGAGGGACTTGGCGTCCGGAATGCGCGCCACGTAGACGATGTCGGCCCCCTCGCGGATGGCGAGATGCGCCGAGCAGTTGGTGACGTCGCGCAGACGCTCGAGCTGCGGCCGGGCGATCTCGATCAGCTCCTGCGAGGCGAGCCAGGTGTAGCCGAGGCCGAGCACGCGCGCACCGAGGCGGTAGGCCTTGGTGGCGGGATCGCGCACCACGAAGCCCATTTCCTCGAGCGTATAGACCAGGCGATAGGTCGCCGAGCGCGACAGGCCGATGGCCCGGCCCAGTTCACTCAGCGAGAGGCTGGCGCGATCGGCGCGGAAGGCTTCGAGCGCCAGCAGGCCGCGTCGCAGCCCGGGCACGCGGTAGCGTTCCTCGAGCGGGGTCTTGGCGTTCATGCCACCGGCTCCGGCAGGGTGGCGAGGAAGGCATCCAGAGCGGTATTGAACATCACCGGGTTGTCGGCGTAGCAGGCGTGGCCCAGCCCGGGGAGCGGCACGAACTTCGCGCCCTTGATCAGCGAGGCGATCTTACGGTTGGTCTCCGGCGGCGTGACCGCGTCGGCCTCGCCGCAGACCACGAGGGTGGGGGCACGGACGGCGGGCGCGTCGCCCAGGATATTGGCGCCGGCCAGCATGCGCGTGGCCTGGGCGTAGCCGTCGGGCCGGATCTCGGCCATCGCCGCGCGCACCTTGGCCAGGGCCGCCGTAGAGGCATGCGGGCCGAGCAAGCGTGAGGCGCGTTCGGCGGCGAAAGCGGCAGGGCCCAGTCTCGTCAAGGGCTCCAGCCGGTCCTGGATCTTGGCGGCGCGCGAGGCGGCCGATTCCTTGCCATAGCCGGTAGCCGCCGCCGTCAGGACCAGGCCTCGCGTGCGGCCGACATACTTGCGGGCATAGGCGACAGCCATGATCGCACCGAGCGACTGGCCGACCAGCCGGCAGGAGCGCACGCCGGTGCGCTCGAACATCTGCGACAGCGCGTCGGCGTAGTTCTCGGCGCTGGGCGATTCCTCGCGCAAGGGGTCGGAGCCGCCATAGCCCGGTGCGTCCCAGGCGATGACCCGGAAGCGGGTGGAGAAGTGCTCGATCTGGGCGCTCCAGCTCGAGGAATTGGCGCCGATGCCGTGCAGGAAGACCAGCGGCGGGCCCTCGCCGGCCTCGCGCCAGGCAATGGTGCCTTGCGGCACGCGGGTGGTGCGGGGTTCGGGCAGCATTTCAGTTCATCACGAAGCCGCCATTCACCGGCAGCACCTGGCCGGTGATGAAGGCAGCGGCGTCCGAGAGGAGAAAGACCACGGCGCCGGTGACGTCGTCCGGCATCTGGGCGCGCGGCATGGCGCGGCCATCGACGTAGTGCTGGTGGCGCTGGGCCGGCACGTATTCGGTGGATTCGGTGAGCACCAGGCCGGGGGCGATTGCGTTGACCGCGATACGGTCGGGGCCGAGCTCGCGGGCGAGCGAGCGGGTCATCGAGATGACGGCGCCCTTACTGGCGACGTAATGCAGCAGGCGCGGCGCGCCCCACAGCGCAGTGTCGGAGGCCAGGTTGACGATGCTCGCCCCCTTGCCCTTAGCGGCGCCGGCGCGCAGCAGCGGCGCGCAGGCCTTCACCGCCAGCCAGGTGCCGCGCACGTTGACCCGCATGACCCTGTCCCAGGTCTCGATGTCGATCTCGTCATAGGTCTTGCCGCCGATGCCGGTGGCGATGGCGCCGTTGTTGACCAGCCCGTCGAGGCGGCCGTGGCGCTTGTCGATCGCCTTGGCCATCGCGGTGATACTTGTGGACTCGCCGAGATCGAGGGGCACGAAACTCGCCTTCAGGGCTTCCGCCGCCGCCTTCCCGAGTTTCTCGTCCAACTCGGCGACCACGACCTCGGCGCCGGCCGCCACGCAGGCCTCGGCAAAGGCGCGGCCCAGGCCGCGCCCCGCGCCGGTGACCGCGATGACTTTGCCCGCGAGCGCGCTCATTCGGCGGCGGCCTTTCGCTCCAGGCGTTCCTTGGCCTGCTGCTGCAGGATGCGGCGCAGGCGGGTGACGCCGATATCGTGCTGGTAAAGCCGCTCGTGGTCGCGCGCGTCGAAGGGCATTTTCTCCAGGATGACGCGGTCCTGCTCCAGCACGTGCCAGTGCCGCTCCTCCAGCCGGTTGCGGTAGAGGAAGCGCCACAGGTCGCGCTGCCAGCCGCCGACCTTGCGCATGCGCCAGAAGAAGACCTGCGTGTGGTCGTGGTCGATCGGCGTGCAGAAGCCAACGATGCGGAACGGCCCGCCGGGCCCGGCGCCGCTGGGATAGGGGATGTCGAGCTTGATCCAGTGCCCGCCGGTATCGCCCCACTCGGTCCAGTCGAAGTTGACGTCGCGCTGGCCCTCGCGCCCGACCACGAAGCCTGTGTTGGTCTCGTCGATGCGGAAGCGGTCCTGCTTGGAGCCGTAGGCGAGCGTGAAGGATTGGGCGTGCAGGTAGGAGCCGTGCATCGGGTCGACCAGGTTATCGAGCGCGTACTGGTAATTGCAGGCCCAGGCGGCGGTGCACAGGAAGCCGCTCCATTCCGGCGAGGTCAGCTCCTCCGGCACGCCGAATTCCTTGGGCGGCGTCGCCTCGCTCTCGCCGAACCAGGCGAAGATGCCGCCGCCGGCCTCGATCGTGGGATAGCGGCGCACGCCCTTTTTGCCGATCAGCGGGCAGTCGGGCAGGGCCGGCACGTCGGCGATGGTGCCGGCGGCGTCCACCTGCACGCCGTGATAGGCGCAGGTCAGCCGGTCGCCATGCACGGCACCCATCGACAGCGGTGCGCCGCGATGCGGGCAACGGTCGGCATGGATATGCGCCTTGCCGGCGGCGTCGCGCCACACGACCAGGCGCTCGCCCATCCGGGTGACGGCGACCGGCTTGGCTCCGACCTCGCCCGAGCCGATGACCGCGTACCAGAGATCGGGCAGGCCCCGATCCACCAGCGCGCGGACGCGTGTGAGCTCGCTCATCGCCTCAGCCCTTGTTGGGCCGCTTGAGCTTGGCCACCGGATGGTCCGGCGGATAATGCGGCGTCTGCGGCTGGGAGGCGCCAAGCATGACGCACATCAGCGCCTCCTCCAGGCCCTCGTTGCGCAAGCCCCGGTAGACGCCGGGCGGCACCGAGATCAGGTCGCGCTCGCCCAGGATGGTCTCGTGCCTTTCGCCGTCCTTCTCGAAGAACAGGCGGATCTTGTTGCCCTTGAGGATGAAGAAGACCTCCTCGACATCCTCGTGGATGTGCAAGGGGCCCTCGCAGCCCGCCGGCAGGACCATGGTCGAGAAGGTGAAGTGCTCGGCCGGCACGGCGTTGTCGTCGGCGCCCTTGCCCGTGCCGCCGGTGCCCATGTAGCGCATCTGGGCGCGGCGGTACTTCGGGTCGAAGTCGGCCTGGAACTTGAGCACGTCCCAGTCGTAGGTGCGGGTGGCGAAGCGCGCCACGCGGCTGTCGATCCACTCGGCCAGTTTCGGCGGGTTGGGCAGTTTCTTCGCGGGCTGGGAGGTCATGTGGACTTCTCCGTGGTGGCGGCGCGCGGCAGGTAGTGCAGCACGCGGTTCTCGAGCAGGACGACAAGGCCGTAGATGACGATGCCGATGAAGGTCAGCAGCAGGATGGCGACGAAAACCATCGGCGTGTTGGCCTGGCCCTCGCCGAAGACCAGCAGGTAGCCGAGGCCATTATTGCCGCCGACCATCTCGCCGACCACGACACCGATGACGGCCAGGGTCGAGCCGATGCGCAGGCCCGAGAACAGGGCCGGCATCGAGGCCGGGAACTGGATCTTCCAGAAGATCTGCAGCTTGCTGGCCGAGAAGGAGCGGGCGAGGTTGACCATGGCGCCGTCGAGCGTGCGCATGGCGCCCAGAACGTTGATCAGGATGGGGAAGAAGACGATCAGCACCGCCACCAGGATCTTCGGGTAGACGTTGAAGCCGAACCACATGACGAAGAGCGGCGCGAAGGCGACCTTGGGCGCGATCTGCAGCGCCAGGATGTAAGGCGAGAGCACGAACTCGGCGGTCTTCGACAGGCCGAGCGTGTAGCCGACGACCATGCCCAGCAGGCTGCCGAGCACGAAGCCGACCATCACCTGGAAGAAGGTGATGGCGGTGTGCAGGAACAGCCGCTCGACATCGAGCAGGCGCATGAACTCGGCCCAGACGCGCGAGGGTGGGGCGACGATGAACACCGGCACGCCCATCGCACCCGGCAGCCATTCCCAGACGGCGAGCACGACGAAGAGCAGCAGGAAGCTGCCCCAGGCCTCTTTGCGCGCGAGCAGGTTGATCACGGCCGTCATCAGACGAGCTCCGCGTGGCCGATATCGAGCAGGTTCATCAGCTCGCCGGTGTAGCGCGCCGTCTCCGGCAGGCGCCGGCGCTGCAGCGGCTCGTCGCGATGCGGCAGGTCGACGATGATCTCGCGCACGATGCGGCCCGGTCGCTTCGACATGACGAGAACGCGGTCGGAGAGCGTCACCGCCTCGTCGAGGTCGTGGGTGATGAGGAACGAGGTCTTGCGGCTTTCGGTCAGCGTGCGGGCGAGGTCGGCCTGCAGGACGAGCTTGGTCTGGGCATCGAGGGCCGAGAACGGCTCGTCGAGCAGCAGCACGTCCGGGTCCATCATCATGGTGCGGGCGAGGGCGGCGCGCTGACGCATGCCGCCGGAGAGCTGGTGCGGATAGGCCTCGGCGAAATCGGCGATGCGGAAGCGGTTGAGCTGGGCCAGCGCCTTGTCGCGGCGCTCGGCCCTGCTCATGCCACGGATCTCCTGGCCGAAGCAGACATTCTCCAGGATCGAGCGCCAGGGCAGCAGCAGGTCCTTCTGCAGCATGAAGGCGACCTGCCGGTTCGGGCCGCTGACCTCGACGCCGTCGACCCGCACTCTGCCTTCGCTGGGGAAGTCGAGGCCCGAGGCGAGGTTGAGCAGCGTGCTCTTGCCGCAGCCCGAGGGCCCGATGAGGGCCACGCGCTCGCCGTCGGCGATGCGGATATCGACGCCCTGGATGGCGACGATCAGGCCGCCGTTGCGCGGATGGTCGAACCGCTTGGTTACCGTCTCGAAAGCGAGGCGGATGCGGTCCGACATCGGCCTAGTGCCCGAGCCGCGCCATCTCGGCGCGGAAAGCGTCTTCGGTCCAGGTCCCGCCGGTCGAGGGCTTCGGCGCGTCGGACTTGTTGAGCGCCGTCACGATGCCCGGCAGGTCATGGGTGCCCGCGGCCAGGATGCGCTCCAGCGCGTCGCCCAGCGCCTTCTCGTAGTCGCTCAGCGCCCCGAGGCGCGTCTGGGTGGGGCCGTATTCCATGTTTTACCGATAAAACATTATTTTGCCTATCAAACAGTAGGCAGGCCGCCGACCGGAGTCAACGCGCCGCCACGGCGCGGGCGTTGGCCCTCGCCTCCGCCGGCAGCCTGTCCTAGTGTCGCCGCTCCATGCCGACGCCCACCGCTTCCAAATCCCGCTCGACGGCTCTCCTGCTGCCTGACCTGCTCGCCACGTGCGGCACGGCGCTGACCGCGGCCGAGGCGTATCTCGCGCTGGCGCGCAGCGCCGTCGCACAGCTCGCTGCGCCCGGTGGCAAGGTCGACAGCAAACGCCTCGATGAGCACCAGTTTGCAGCCCATGCGCTGTCGTGGACCGCGACCTATGTCGAGGCCTTGCGCCGGCTGCTCGACTGGGCGCGCCGGCTCGACGGACGCGGCCAGCTCGGCGAGATCGAGCAGCTCATCCTGCAGGCGGCGTTCGGCGAATATCTGGCACAGCTCCAGGGCGGCATCGCCCTGTCGCAGGGCGAGATCGCGCGCCCGGCCGATCTCGGCCTCGACGACGCCGACATCGAGCGCGTCCTGGCGCCGGGCGCGACATTGATGGCGCGCGGCAACACCAGCGCGGTGCGCGAGCGCATCGCCCATCTGGCCGCCGAGGGCAGCTTCGGCCATTCCGCCATCGACGATGAGGCGCTGGAGCTGTTCCGCGAGCAGATCCGGCGTTTCGTCGAAGCCGAAGTCGTTCCCTTCGCCCATGATTGGCATCGCCAGGACGTGCTGATCCCACTCGCGGTCGTGGAAAAGATGGCCGAGCTCGGCGTCTTCGGCCTGACCGTGCCTGAGGACCAGGGCGGGCTCGGCCTGGGGAAGCTCGCCATGTGCGTCGTCTCGGAGGAGCTGTCGCGCGGCTACATCGGCGTTGGCTCGCTGGGCACGCGCTCGGAGATCGCCGCCGAGCTGATCCGCCAGACCGGCACGCCGGCCCAGAAAGCAAAATATCTGCCGGCCCTCGCGAGTGGTGCCATCCTGCCGACGGCCGTGTTCACCGAGCCGGGGGCCGGTTCCGATCTCGCCTCGATCAAGACCCGCGCCGTGCGCCAGGGCGACGTCTACCGCGTCACGGGTGCGAAGACCTGGATCACCCACGCGGCGCGCAGCGACCTGATGACCCTGCTGGTGCGCACCGAGAGCGAACCCGGTTATCGCGGCCTGTCGATGCTGCTGGCCGAGAAGCCGCGCGGCACGGACACCGATCCGTTCCCCGCCAGGAGCATGAGCGGCAGCGAGATTCCGGTCCTCGGCTATCGCGGCATGAAGGAATACGAGATCGGCTTCGACGGCTTCGAGGTGCCTGTCTCGGCATTGCTCGGCGGCGTGCCGGGCCAGGGCTTCAAGCAGCTCATGGCGACCTTCGAGTCGGCGCGTATCCAGACGGCCTCGCGCGCCGTCGGCGTGGCGCAGAACGCGCTGGAGCTGGCGCTGGGCTACGCGCAGGAGCGCAAGCAGTTCGGCCAGGCGACGCTCGGCTTCGCGCGCGTCTCCGGCAAGATCGGCTGGATGGTGGTCGAGACCATGGCCGCGCGCCAGCTCACCTATTACGCCGCGCGCCAGAAGGATCTCGACCGGCGCTGCGACATCGAGGCCGGCATGGCCAAGCTGCTGGCGGCGCGCGTCGCCTGGGCCAATGCCGATAACGGCGTGCAGATCCATGGCGGCAACGGCTACGCCATCGAGTATCCGATCAGCCGCGTATTGTGCGATGCGCGTATCCTCAATATTTTCGAGGGCGCCGCCGAGATCCAGGCGCAGGTCGTCGCCCGCGGCCTTCTCGAAGGACGAAACTGATGGACCTCAAGCCCGCCGATTTTCCTATCGGCATCATCGGCTCCGGCATCATGGGCCGCGGCATTGCCCAGGTAGCAGCGCTCGCCGGGTTCCCGGTACGGCTTTACGACGCCAAGCCCGGCGCGGTGACCGAGGCGCGCGACTTCGTTGGCAAGATGATCGCGCGCCTGGCTGAGAAGGGCACGATCCAGAAGCCGGCTGCTGACGAGGCGACGGCGCGGGTGACGAACGTTGATAGCCTCGATGACTTTGCCGGCTGCAAGCTGGTGATCGAGGCGATCATCGAATCGGTGGAGCCCAAGCGTGAGCTCTTGCAGAAGCTCGAGCCCATCGTCGGCGACGAGGCGATCCTCGCCTCCAACACTTCGTCCTTGTCGATCACGGCGATTGCCGCCGGCACGAAGAAGCCCGAGCGCGTGGCCGGGTTCCACTTCTTCAATCCCGTGCCCCTGATGAAGGTGGTCGAAGCCATCGCTGCCGTGCGCACCGATCCGGCGGTGGTCGACACGCTGGTGGCCGTGGCCAGGCACATCAACTTCGCCTGCGTGCGCTGCCAGGACACGCCGGGCTTCCTGGTCAACCATGCCGGCCGCGCTTTCGGCACCGAGGGCCTGCGCATCGTGGGCGAGGGCATCGCCGATACGGCGACCGTGGACAA
Organism: Rhodospirillaceae bacterium; assembly: GCA_022843945.1. Taxonomy (GTDB): domain Bacteria; phylum Pseudomonadota; class Alphaproteobacteria; order CACIAM-22H2; family CACIAM-22H2; genus VGEI01. The sequence continues at coordinate 43,926 of JALHMR010000004.1, forward strand.
CATCCTGCGCGAGGCGGCCGAGTTCCGCATGGGCCCGTTCGAGCTCATGGACCTGACGGCGCTCGACGTCTCCTATCCGGCGATGGTGGCGATCTACAACCAGTACTACCAGGAGCCGCGCTATCGGCCATCACCCTTGATCGAGCGCCGCTACACCGCCGGGCTCTACGGCCGCAAGGTTGGCCGCGGCTGGTACGAATACAAGAAGGACGGCGGCATCGTCCGCCCGCCGGAGCCGCCGGTGCCCGATGCGAAACCGAAAGCGGTGTGGATCGGGCCGGGCGCCAAGGAGATCCGCTCGGCCATCGCCGAGCTGGCGGAGCGCATCGGCGCCCGCTTCGACCGGGCCAATCCCAACGACGATTCGCTGTGCGTCGTGCTGCCGCTGGGCGACGACGCCACGACCACGGCCAAGGATCTCGGCCTCGATCCCAGGCGCACGGTGGCCATCGACGCCATCAACGGTCTCAAGGGTCGCCGCACCCTGATGACCACGCCGGTGACCGACCCCGCCTACCGCGACGCGGCCCATGCCCTGTTCGCCATCGACGATGTGCCGGTCAGCGTCATCCGCGACAGCCCGGGCTTCGTCACCCAGCGCGTGGTGGCGATGATCGTCAATCTCGGCTGCGACATCGCCCAGCAGCGTGTCGCTGCCCCGGCCGACATCGACACCGGCGTGAAGCTCGGCCTCGGCTATCCGAATGGGCCGCTGGCCCTGGGCGACAAGATCGGTCCGCCGACGGTGCTCGCCATCCTCGAGCGCATGCACGCCTTCTACCAGGATCCACGCTACCGGCCGAGCCCGTGGCTCAAGCGGCGCGCCAGCCTGGGTGTGTCGCTGCTCACGCCGGACAGCTGATGCCGGGCATTCTCGAAGGCCTGCGCGTCGTCGAGAGCGCGGCGTTCATCGCCGCCCCGCTGGGCGGCATGACCCTGGCGCAGCTCGGCGCCGAGGTCATCCGCTGCGACCCCATCGGCGGCGGCCTCGACTACCGGCGCTGGCCGATCACCAGGGACGGCAAGAGCCTCTACTGGGTCGGTCTCAACAAGGGCAAGCGCTCGATCGCCGTGGACACGGCCAGCCCGCGCGGGCGCGAGATCGTCTCGGCCCTGGCGACGGCGCCGGGGGCGAATGCCGGCCTGTTCGTCACCAACTTTCCGGCGCGCGGCTGGCTGGCCTACGACACGCTGAAGAAACGCCGCGCCGACCTGATCATGGTCAATATCACCGGCAACGCCGACGGCAGCTCGGCGCTCGACTACACGGTGAACTGCTCGGTCGGCTATCCGCTGGCCACCGGCCCGGCCGGCCATGACGGGCCGGTCAATCATCTGCTGCCGGCCTGGGACGCGATCACCGGCGTCACCGCCGCCGTTGGCCTGCTGGCCGCCGAGCGCCATCGCAGCCGGACGGGCGAGGGCCAGTTCATCCGGCTGCCGCTCTCCGACGTGGCCTTCGCCATGACCGCCAATCTCGGCCATGTCGCCGAGTACCAGATCAACGGCGAGGTGCGGCCGCGTTTCGGCAACGACCTCTACGGCGCCTTCGGCCGTGACTTCGCCACGCGCGACGGCAGGCGGCTGATGGTGGTGGCCATCACCCTGAAGCAGTGGCAGTCGCTGCTGGAGACGACGGGGCTGGGTGCCGAGGTGGCGGCGATCGAGACGCAGCGCGGCGTCGATTTTACAAAAGAGGGCGACCGCTTCCTTGCCCGCGAGGCGCTGTTCCCGCTGTTCGAGCGCTGGATCGCCGCGTGCGACTTCGCCGAGGTGGCAGCGGGCTTCGATCGTACCGGCGTGTGCTGGGGCCTCTACCGCGACTTCGGCGACATGGTCGACAACGATCCGCGCTGCTCGCCGGCCAACCCGATGTTCGGGCTGGTCGATCAGCCGGGGATCGGCCGTTATCTCGCCGCCGGTTCGCCGCTCGATTTCTCAGGTGTCGCGCGCCTGCCCCCGGCGCCCGCGCCGCTCCTCGGGCAACATACCGACCAGGTGCTCGCCGACGTGTTGGGTTTCAGCTCGCGGCAGATCGGCGAGCTGCACGACGCCCGGATTGTCGCCGGCCCCGTCGATCCCTAGGCACACCCGAGCACCAACCCTGTGGTTTTCGATACTCCGCGGGAGAAAATTGCCGTAGTAATGGTCAAGTTCACCTTCCGCGCTGCGGCGCCTCGATTTGGGGAGATCGACATGCGGTATGCCGGACGGCTTGCTTCCGTCTTCGTTGCGGTCGCGTTGCTCGGCTTCGCGCCGGCCGCGCATGCCCAGGCGACCAAGACCTCGCCGGAGAAGGCCGCCCAGTTCGTGCATGACTTCGGCGGCCGGGTCATCGCGGTGCTCGCCCGCACCGATGCTCCGGACGCCCAGCTCCGGCGCGAGATCGAAACGCTGATCCGCGACAGCGTGGACATCGAGACCATCGGCCGCTCGTCGCTCGGCTCCGCCTGGCAGCGCGCCAGCGAGACGCAGCGCAAGGATTTTCAGGAGCAATTCGCCGTCTGGGCGACCCGCACCTACGCCGAGCGTCTCGGCGGCAACCGGGGCGGCAGCCTGACGGTTCTCGGCTCGGTCGGTACGCCGAACGATGCCTATGTGCGCACGCGGGTGGCCCGCGCCGACGGGCGCGCGTCGTTGATGGATCTGCGGATCCGCGAGGCCCAGGGGCGGATGAGGATCGTCGATGCCGAGGTGGACGGCATCAGCATGGACATGACCCAGCGCGACGAATTTGCCTCGGTGGTCCGCCGTCAGGGCCTCGACGCCCTGATCACCAACCTGAAGACGCAGGTCCAGGCCGCGAACTGAGGGGTCTCTTACACCCGCTCCAGCAGCATCGCGATGCCCTGGCCGACGCCGATGCACATGGTGGTGACGGCGTAGCGGCCCTGGCGCTTCTCCAGTTCGCGCGTGGCCGTGGTGACCAGGCGCGCGCCGCTCATGCCCAGCGGATGGCCCAGGGCGATGGCGCCGCCGTTGGGGTTCACATGCTCCGCATCGTCGGGCACGCCGAGCATGCGCAGGGTGGCGAGACCCTGGGCGGCAAACGCCTCGTTGAGCTCGATGACGTCGACGTCCTTGATGCTGATTCCGGCCCGCTCCAGCAGCTTCTTGGTCGCCGGCGCCGGGCCGATACCCATGATGCGCGGCGCGACACCGGCCGTGGCCACGGCGACGACGCGGGCGCGCGGCGTGAGGCCGTGCTTCTTCGCCGCGGCTTCCGAAGCCACGATCAGTGCGCAGGCGCCGTCATTGACGCCCGAGGCGTTGCCGGCGGTCACGGTCCCGTTCTTGCGGAACGGGGCCGGCAGCTTGGCGAGCTGCTCGAGGGTCGTGTCGCGCGGATGCTCGTCGCGATCGACGATGGTCGGCTCGCCCTTGCGTGAGGGGATCGAGACCGGGACGATCTCGTCCTTGAAGCGGCCGGATTTGATGGCGGCGATCGCGCGCTGCTGGCTGCGCAACGCGAAGGCGTCCTGGTCGGCGCGGCTGACCTGGAATTCCTCGGCCACGTTCTCGGCCGTCTCGGGCATCGAATCGGTGCCGTACTTTTCATGCATCAGCTTGTTGACGAAACGCCAGCCAATGGTCGTGTCGTAAATCTCCGCGTTCCGGGAGAATGCCTGGTCGGCTTTGGGCATGACAAACGGCGCGCGGCTCATGCTTTCCACGCCGCCGGCAATGCCGAGTTCGACCTCGCCCGCCTTGATGGCGCGGGCTACCGTGCCGATCGCATCCATGCCCGAGCCGCACAGGCGGTTGATGGTCGCACCTGGAACAGTGTCCGGCAGACCGGCGAGCAGCGAGGACATGCGGGCCACGTTGCGGTTGTCTTCGCCGGCCCCGTTGGCGCAGCCCATGATCACCTCGTCGACCGCCGCCCAGTTCACCTTGGGATTGCGCTCGATGAGCGTGCGGATGGCGAGCGCCAGCAGGTTGTCGGGCCGCACGGAGGAGAGCGCGCCGCCGAAGCGGCCGATCGGGGTGCGGATGGCGTCGCAGATGAAGGCGTCGATCATATCAGGCTCGTCGGCTGAAATCAGGAAGCCGGACAGTAGCACGGGCCCGGCGGAGGAAGAACCTCCGCCTCCTGAAACCGACGTAGGGCCGCCTAGGGCAAGGCGGAGGCCGGCAGGCTGGGAGTCGGCGCGGGTGCCGCCGCCCGCTCCGGACGGACCGCATCGCCGATAAAGGTGATCGCCGTATCAAAGGCGTTGACGGCGGAGGCCCGCTCGCCGACGAAGCGGTCGAGCGATTCGAGCACCACGGCTGCGGCGATGCGCTTGGCGGCGCCGACCACGCGCTGGGCTCTTTCGCGTTCGGCGAGCTTGGTCTTTTCGTCAGCGACGGCGGCCTGAAGCCTGCTGGCAGCTTCATCGCGGTCGGAGACGGCCTTGGTCTGGGCGTCGCCGACTAGCCCGCCCGTCTTCACCTTGTCATCCGCGCGGCGATGCTCCGCCTCCAGCCGCTCACGCTCACCGATGGCCTTGGTGGCGGCTTCGCTGGCTTTCCCGGCGATCTGGGCCTCCTCGATCTGCGCCGACAGGGCGTCGCCGTAGGTCTGCAGGCTGCGCAGCGCGGAAACGATCCGGGCCCCGCGCGTCTTGGCGGCGTCGGCGGCGTCGGCTGGAAGGGCGGTCGCCATTTCCGTTCGCGCCCGAAGAAGGACGGTATCCGCCGCGGTGACGGCGTTGCTCAAGGCGGTCTTTTCCTCGGCCGTGGCCCCGGGTGTGTTGGAGAGTCGCGCGGCGAGGCGGCTCGGGGCGCTGCCGGCGGTGGTGCGTTCGCCGACCTCCGTAGCGACAGAGGTGTATTGCGCCGTGGTGGCGTCATAGAAGGCCTGCCGGTGGCGTTCGAATAGGCGCTCCATGTCGGTTTTCTGCAGCGACGGCGCGCCATCGGCCGTCAGCAGGTTGGCGTCGAGGCGGGCGCCGAGATGGAATTTCGCCAGGCCCGAGGCCGACTTGATGATGTCCTTCGGGTCGGCGCTGTAGCCCCGGACGTACCAGTTGCCGACATCGTCCTTGGCCAGCACGTAGTTCGTGCGGCCGCTGCCGGTGAGCTGCACGCGGTTGATGTTCTGCCAGAACTGCTTGTCGATCTCATCGATCGTCTTGCGATCCTCCTTTGAGTTTTCGACGAGCGAGCCGATCAGTGGCGTGGAGCGCAGCCCCATCTCGGTCAGGCGGTTGCGCCAGCCGAGCGAATTGTCCTGCAACGAGGTCGCGGTATAGGAGCTGCGCAGATAGGCGGAGGCCGGGCGCAAGTACGCCATGCCGGCGCGGTGGGTGTAGGCCGCCTCGATCGCCTGCGCGACGTTGCGGGCACGGGCGCCGTCCGTTCCGCCCTCACGCACGGCCTGGAGATGCTCCTCGCGTAGCACCGCGATCATGCGGTCGAGCACGTCCTTGGCGCTCTCGCGGCGGCTGAACAAGGGACGGTAGGCATTGCTTTCCGGCTCGGCGAAAAGCCGCTGGTCGGATGCGGCGCGATAGGTGGCGATCCTTTTCGGCTCCGCACTGTCCGGCGGCTTCCGTGTCGCCAGTATCCTGATGGCGTCCTGAAGTGCCTCGACGTCATTCGCCGAGCTCTTCGCGCGCGCGTCTCTCAGTTCGGCCTGCAGCTTTGCCATGACCACGGAATATGCGGTTGCGGGAGTGACGCTGACCAGCTCCGGCGCAAGCGCCGTAAGGGCGGTTCCCAGCCTGTTGACGGTGTTGTTGTAGTCATCCGTTGCCCCGGCGGCCTGCGTCGCAGATCGACGGGCCACCTCCGCTTGCGCTTCAGTATCGCGGGCCTCCTTTCTCAGGGCTTCGATGCGTCGATCCTCGGCGGCGAACGCGTTGTCGGCGCTGTTGGCGTTCCGGCCGGCGGCGACCATAATCGGATCCTGAAACACCTCGTTGCGGCGGTTGTCGAGCAGCGCCCGGATGATTGTGAACAAATCATCGAGAGAGACTTTCTTCGGATCAGGTTGTGCCGCAACACGGGTATCAATGTCCGACACGAGCTTGACTCTTGCCGCGCCCTCTAGATAGGCGCGAGCCGCGGTAAACACTTTCTGCCGGGGCGTTTCCGCGCTGAACGCCGAGATCTCGGTATCAAGCCAGGTTTTGAAGGCATTTAGGGTCTCATTGCCAGGCTTCGGGACCGAGCCGTCAGCCGGCGCCAGCGCTTTCTGAATGGCAGGAGCGGTGCTGATCCTGAGGTTATCGGCATCCACCGCACCGGTGTTGTAGTCAGGCTCGGCCGCCGTCGTGGTGCCGGCGGTGAGCGCGAAGGCATCCAGGGGGCCGCGGCGTGCTATGTATCCACGAAGCACGGTGCCCTTTGCCTCATCCACCTTCTGCTTGAAAGCTTTCAGTCCCTTTCCATCGGCTGTGATCTCCAGCGGCTTGGCATCGAGATCGGGTTTGACACCTTCCGCCAAGCCAAGCGCTTCTCGATAGGTTTTGAGGGCCGCCTCAGCTCGCTTTACGACGGCATCTCTTATCGCTACTTCGTTCTGCTGTGTGCCGGCTTTTCGGCTGGCGTCCTGGGTGAATTCATCGAGCAAGGTGCGGATATACTCCCCGCCGCCGCTGAAACGGGTCAGCGCGCGTTGAACGCCCGCCACCTCGTTCTCCGCCGCGTGTCGGCCGAGTTTCTCTCCGTGCTCGAAGCGCTGGGCCAGCTCGTCGGCCTGGATACGGAGCGAGTTGCCGACCGCCTGGAGCAGCAGCACCGACTTGCGGATATTGTCATCTTCTGATGCATTGCTTCGCGCCAGAAGACGTTCATTGTTGGCGACAAAAAGAAGCTTCGTCGCGAAGTTGACTAAGCCGTTCTGCAGTCGCCGAAGCTCGCGCTCGGCATTTTCCGAACGGCGATCCAGAGACCCGTCGACGGCCTTGAGATAGCTCTCGATCATCGTCTCGAGACCATCATCGAGCCGACCTGCGTCAAGGCCGGCGAGGCCTTGAGTGAAGGCTTTTTCAAGTACCTCTCTTACCGCGATAGTCGCATTGATGCCGCCCGCAAGGACGCTTTCGGCCGAGGCCGAGTTGGCATCCTTATCCAATGCAGCTTTCAGGTTGGTGCTGGCTTGGCCAGGACGTGCAGCGCCTGCTTCGGCTCGCAAGGAATCGGCGGCACCCTTGCTCGGTACCCGCGACAGGCCGAATTGACGTTCTGCCCTTGTCAGGTCACGCCTCAGGAAATCATCAGGGGATGCCGCAGGCAGGCTTTCCGGGCTGAGCTCGCGAATGATCTCGTCGGCACGGAGTAATGCCCGCGCGAGGAGGGCGGCATTACTGTTCACCAGATTCTTTTGGAGATAGTCCACGTAATCCGTGATGGTGCCGCCGGTTCGACGAGAGAAAAGTCCGGCAGCCAGTTCCAGAAGTTCCTTGAACTGGGATCGCTCCGCCACATAACGCGGCGCACTGTTCTGGACTGCCTGCGCCACCGCCGCGACCTTCGAGCGGTCCGACATGGCGACGATCAAGGCAATGAGCGCGTGGCGTGCGGCCTCCGCTCCCGGCGGGGGTTTCGGCGAAGCAATAATCCGTTTCAGGCTGAGGCCGTAAAGCTCGGAGAGAGCGTTGCGAGCCTGCACGTAGCTCTGGGCTCGTAGAGAGACGAGCCGGACAAAAGCCATTCGGTCGTCATGTGCAGCGAACAGCAACCCGGCATGGCGTTCGAGTAATGCTGGGTCCTGCAGCAACGAGACGGCGGCACTTTCCGCGGGCTCTCCTCTCCTCATCTGGTTGCTTGACCGGAGAACGGCTTCGACGTTGCGCAACAATGCGTCGATCTCGGTCGCGGGAGAAGACGAGTTGGTTTCGAGTACCTTGATATAGGCGTTAATGACGTCGATGGCTTCGTTGCCGGGGTGCTCCCGTTCATCCAGGAGCTTTTCATAGGTTGCGGCCAGACCGGTGACGGTTGCGTTGACGCATCGGGGGTGCGCGCCAGGCTGGGAGCACAGGCGGGTTTTCAGGTTACCCCAATCCGCTTTGCTGGATTCGTTGCCGAGATGCTCGCGCCAGCCTTTCTCGAAACTCTGAAAAGCCCGCGATGACAACTCCGCGAGATTGGCCTCCGCTGACTGGCATTGTTTCGCCGCTGCGCTGCGGTCGACGTAGAGGTACAGCACGGCATTGACGAACTGCGCCTTCTCGTTCTGCAAGTACGAAAGCGCACGGTCATCGCAGACGAAACCGTCGCGATAGAGGTCGTTAAACCGGATATCGCGTCTGATTTTCTCGGCACTTGCCGCGTCTTTCACATCGGCGATGACCAACTCATTGCGCAGGCGGATCAGCAGCGGCTTCGCGGCGATGGCCATGGCGGCCATCTGTTCGACCTGGACGCGCTCGTGGTCGGCGAGGGGCCCTTTGTAGACGTCGACGTCGATGATCGCCACGGCGCAGCCGGCGAGCAGCGCCGCGGCGCCGATCGCCGACAGCGGGCGCAGCCGCCGCAGCGGGCGGAGAGCGGGGATCACGGCGCTCTCCCGACGGCGCGGTCGCGCGCCACCTTGATGTCGGATTGCAGGTCGGTCAGGCGGCCGCGTTCCTCCTTGAGCTTGAGCAGCGCCTCGAAGAGCTGGCCCTGAAGCTCTCCGCCGCGGCGGCGCTCCTGCACGTCGGCGACCGCGCCCAGCGTCTGGTCGATGGCGCTGAAGAACTGCTCGGGGCTGCTGCCCATGACCACGACGAGGCGGTGGTCCTTGGGCGCTTCGCGGAAGCCTTCGGGCCCGAACATGACGAGGCGGCGGCCGGCGGTGATCTGCGACAGCGTTTCAGCCGCGCCCTTGTCCAGGGTGGTGGTGCCGTCCTTGCCGGTGCCGATGCGGGTTGAGAGGGAGTCGATGAGTGCTGCGGGCACCCAGCCAGACTGGAAGGTGGTCGACGAGATGAAGCTCGACTGGCCATGCAGGCGGATGCGGTACATCTGCGGCGGCAACTGCTCCTGCGGATCGAACACGCCGATGTAGTAGACCTGCTGGATGTCCGTGGAGGGACTGCTGGCGCCGACCACCGTGACGCCGACGATGCCGGCGACGATTTTCTCCGTGGTGTCGCAACCTTGCGTGGCCAGTGCCGCGGCGACCAGCAGGGCGGGCGCTGCGCGGCGACGCCAGAGTTGCCACGACCGGCCGCGATATCTCGCCAGATCCGTGCTCATGCCAAAGCTCCCCCAAGCCACGTACACGGGGTGCGAAGCCCCGTTTCATCAGTTGCCGCTGGGTGGGAATGCGCAGGGATAGCCGTGGCGGGCGGGCGGACAGCCCTCAACGCCGGAGAGATTCTCTCCGCCGCCACAAGAATAGATAACCCCCCGTCACCTTCCCGCGTCGTACGCGGCAAGCGCGTGATTTATAGCACACGCGTGAAAACACAGGGAGTCATGAAATTTAAGGTTGTGAAAAACTCAGGCACGCGGACTGCCGCGCCGTCGTCGTTTCCGCGCCGGGTTAGTCGTCGAGAAACGGCGTCTCGTTCGGGCCGGCGAGGGCGATGTCGAAGCGCAAGGACCCGTCGGCCTGGGCGCGGGCGACGAGCAGCGGGCGGCGCGCCGGCGGCATCAGCTGCAGCTGCGGATCGTCGTCGTTGAGCGCCTCGTCGGGAAAGAACATCTGGGTGACCAGCGGGCGCATCAGGCCCGAGGCGTGGATCATGAGGTTGAGGTAGGGTGGCCGCGGCCGGTTGCGGCCCGGCGGCACCGTCATGCCGGGCCTGACGGTCTGGAAGCGGTAGCCGCCGGCTGTGTCGGTCCAGGTGCGGCCCCACAGGCCGAAGGCGCCGGCCGCATCGGCCTGCCAGAGCTCTATTATGGCGTTGACGCAGGGGCGTCCGGCGACGTCGCTGACCGTGCCGGCGAACGTGATCGCCTGGCCGTCGACCGTGCCGCCGCGCGTGAGGTCGGCATCCTCGGGCCGGATGAACTGCGCGGGGAAGAACGGCCCGGTGGTGATATGCGCGGTGGGGATCATGCCGCGGGTGTGGCGAGCCGGCCGCGCAGCACGAAATCGTGGACGAAGCCGAGCGCGCCGTCGTCGGTGTTGAGATGCGGCGCAAACGTTGCCACCAACCGGGCGCGCGCAGTTTCGTCAGGGATGGCGTTGAGGATCAGGTCGAGGCCGTTGAGCGGCTCGCCGGGGAAGAACATCTGGGTGATCAGCCGGCTGGTGAAGGCCGGGCCGAACAGGGAGAAATGGATGTGCGGCGGCCGCCACCAGTTTTTCTGCGTGCCGGGGAAGGAGTGCTCGGGAACCGCGTAGCCGGCGGGCTTGATGGTGCGGATGCGGTAGCGCCCCTCGGCGTCGGTCATGGCGCGGCCCACGCCGATGAAATTCGGATCGACCGGCACGGGCGAGGGGTCGTTGTGGTGGATGTACTTGCCCGCCGCGTTGCACTGCCAGATCTCCAGCAACACGCCGGCCAGCGGCCGGCTGTTCTCGTCGAGCACCCGGCCGGTGAGATGCAGGAGCTGCCCGAGGGCGCGCGGCTTGCCGGCGCCGGTCACGGAGAGGTCCGCTTCCTCCGGGCGCGGGGCCTCGAACACGGGACCGCTCATCTCGCCGGGCGTGATGACGCGCGCCACCGGCGCCTGAACAGGTGTGCGCGCCTGGGTGTTGGGATAGCCCACGATGCGGCGCACCGGTTGGCTGGCGCTGTCGTAGGGGGCGAAGGTGCCGTCGAGGGGTGAGGTCATCTGGATTGTTTGATAGCTAAACAATCTTGCCACAAGCTTCGGGAGGGGAGTAGCTTAACCCATCCCAAGAATGAACCCGCGCCGGCAAACGGCGCGCCCACCAGGAGGAGACGTCATGAAGCGCCGCGTGCTTGCCGCCAGTGTCGCGTTTGCCGGTTTGGGGGCCGCCGCCGCCGCGGCTCAGGACCGCCCGATCGAGCTCAAGATGAGCTTCTGGGTGCCGCCGGCCCACTCGCTGGTGCAGACCGCGCAGAAGGATTGGGGCCCGTCGATCGAGAAGGCCTCCAACGGCACGATCAAGGTCTCGTTCTTCCCATCCGAGCAGCTTGGCAAGGCCTTCGATCACTATGACATGGCGCGCGACGGCATCGCCGACATCGTCTACATCAACCCCGGCTATCAGCCGGGCCGCTTCCCGGTGATCGGGGCGGGCGAGCTGCCCTTCCTGCTCTCCAACGCCACCGGCGGCTCACGCGCCGTCGACGAGTGGTACCGCAAATACGCGGCGCGCGAGATGAAGGACGTCAAGTTCTGCTTCGCCTTCCTGCACGATCCGGGTGCCCTGCATCTCAAGAAGAAGGTCACGCATCCCGACCAGCTCAAGGGAATGAAGATCCGCCCGGCGCATGCCACGATCGCGCAATACGTGACTTCGCTCGGCGCCACCACGGTGCAGGCCTCGGCGCCGGAAGTGCAGCAGGTGCTGGAGCGCGGTGTCGCCGACGGCGTCACCTTCCCCTGGGGCTCGGTGTTCCTGTTCAAGTTCGAGAACGCGGTGAAGTTCCACATGGACGTGCCGTTCTACGCCACGACCTTTGCCTACCTGATCAGCCCGGCGGCCTACAACAAGATGTCGGCCAACCAGAAGAAGGTGATGGACGACCATTGCTCGACCGAGTGGGCGGGCAAGACCGCCGATCCCTGGGCCAAGGCCGAGCGCGACGGCCGCGCCCGCATGAAGGCGCTGCCCGACCACGACGTCTACACGATCAGCGCCTCCGAGATGGCGGCCTGGAAGAAGGCGGCCGAGCCGCTGCGCGACCGCTGGGCCGACAACGTCAAGAAGGCCGGGCTCGACCCCGCCGCGGTGATGGGCGAGCTGCAGGCGTTGCTCAAGAAGCACGACGCTGAATATTGATAGGGCCGAATACTGACCGGTTGAGCGGGGGCGGCGGGCCGAAGAGGCCCGCCGCTGCCGTTTCAGGCGCATTCTTGGATCGTTTCATCCTGGTGGTCGAGAAGATCGCGGGGGCGTTTCTCGGCATCGTCGCCGCGCTCACCTTCTTCTCGGCCGTCCTGCGCTACGTCTTCTCCACCGGCATCCCCGACGGCTTCTTCCTCGCCTGCATGTTCCAGGGGATTGCCATCTTCTGGGGCATCGCCTCGACCACCTATGAAGGCAAGCACATCGCCGTCGATATCCTGTGGGAGATGAGCGGGCCCGCCGGCCGGCGCGTCATCGATATCGCCGCCACCGTTATCACGGCCGCCTTCCTCATTGCCTTCACCTGGATGCTGTACGCGAAGGTGGTCAGCACCTACGACGGCAACCAGATCTCGAGCGAGCTGGGGTTCCAGATCTGGCCCTATTATCTCCTGGCCTCGCTCGGCATCGCCTGCGCCGCCGTGCTGGCGCTGATCCGCCTGTGGCGCCTCGCCGCCGTCCGGACGACGACGCATGGATAAGGCCTTCATCGCCGTCGGCGGCTTCGTCGTGCTGTTCGCGCTGATGGCCATCCGCGTGCCCATCGGCGTCGCCATGGGCATCGTGGGGGCGGGCGGCTTCGCGCTGCTGACGGATTGGGGCCCGGGCCTGCGCCTGCTCATGCATTCGCCGATCCGCACGGTGACCGACTACAACTTCTCGGTCATCCCGATGTTCGTGCTGATGGGTGCCTTCGCCTCGGCCTCGGGCATGAGCCGCGAGCTCTTCCGCGCCTCCAACGCCTGGCTCGGCCATTTCCGCGGCGGCCTCGCCCTGGCGACGATCTTCGCCTGCGGCGGCTTCGCCGCCATCAACGGCTCCTCGGTCGCCACCGCCGCCAGCATGACCAATGTCGCCCTGCCGGAGATGCGCCAGGCCGGCTATTCGCCGTCCTTCGCCACCGGGGTGATCGCCGCCGGCGGCACGCTGGGTATCATGATCCCGCCCTCCACCATCTTCGTGATCTACGGCATCCTGACCGAGCAGGACATCACCCGCCTGTTCATGGCGGGATTGCTGCCGGGTTTTCTCGCCATCGGCCTCTACGTGGCGACGGTTCAGGTCATCGGCTGGTACCGGCCCGACACCATGCCACGCGGGCCCCGCCACAGCTGGGCGGAGCGCTGGACGAGCCTGCGCGATATCTGGGCGACCTTGCTGCTCTTCGTCTTCGTCATCGGCGGCATGTATGCCGGCATGTTCACCATCACGGAGGCGGCGGGCATGGGCGCCGTCGGCGCGCTCCTGATCGGCGTGGCTCGCGGCCGGCTCGACGGTTCCGAGATCATGGCCAGCCTCGTGGACTCGCTGCGCACCACCGCGGCGATCTTCACCATCGTCATCGGCGCCTTCCTCTTCGGCTACTTCCTGACCATCACCCAGACGACGCAGAACGTGACCCAGTTCCTGGTCGAGCTGCCCATCGGCCCCTACGGCGTGCTCACCCTGATCCTGATCGGCTATTTCATCCTGGGCGCGGTGATGGACGAGCTCGCCATGATCCTGCTCACCGTGCCCATCGTCTTTCCGGTGATGATGGGCCTGGGCTTCGATCCCATCTGGTTCGGCGTGATCATCGTCATGACCGTCACGCTCGGCCTGATCTGCCCGCCGGTCGGCATGAACGTCTTCGTCATCAACTCGATCGCCCGCGACGTCAGCCTCATCTCGATCTACCGCGGCGTCATGCCCTTCATCGCCGCCGACATTTTGCGGCTGGCCATCCTCTGCGCCTTTCCATGGATTTCTCTGGTGCTGCCGCGCACGATGGGCTAATTGCGTCCCCTGTCCTTTCGTAGGGGTTTGGGAGCCATGGCCAAGAAGAAAAAGCCGGAGGAATTGCGCAGCCACCGCTGGTACGGCGCCGAGGACATGCGCTCCTTCGGCCACCGCTCGCGCACCAAGCAGCAGGGCTATGCCGCCCAGGATTACGCCGGCAAGCCGGTGATCGGCATCATCAACCTGTGGAGCGAGGCCAACCCCTGCCACGCCCATCTGCGCACCCGCGCCGAGGAGGTCAAGCGCGGTATCTGGCAGGCCGGCGGCTTCCCGATGGAGATGCCGGCGATCTCGCCGGGTGAGACTCTCATGAAGCCGACCACCATGCTCTATCGCAACTTCCTCGCCATGGAGACCGAGGAACTGCTGCGCTCCAACCCGATCGACGGCGCCGTTCTCCTCGGCGGCTGCGACAAGTCGATCCCGGGAATGCTCATGGGCGCGGCGAGCATGAACCTGCCGGCCATCGTCGTCCCGGCGGGACCGATGCTGCGCGGCTACTGGCAGGACAAGACCCTGGGCTCGGGCTCGGACGTCTGGAAGTACTGGGCCGAGAAGCGCGCCGGCAACATCAACGATCGTGAATGGGGCGAGATCGAGGACGGCATCGCCCGCTCCTTCGGCACCTGCATGACCATGGGCACGGCCTCGACCATGGCGGCCATCGCCGAATCCCTCGGCATGACCCTGCCGGGCGCCTCGTCGATCCCGGCACCCGATTCCAATCACCCGCGCATGGCCTCGCTCTCGGGCCGGCGCATCGTCGAGATGGTCTGGGAGGATCTCAAGCCCACCGACCTGATGACCACCAAGGCCTTCGAGAACGCGGTGAAGGTCGCCATGTCGATGGGCGGCTCGACCAACTCGATCGTCCACCTGATCGCCATGGCCGGACGTGCGGGTGCGGAGCTCGACCTCGACAAGTTCGACGCCCTGTCGCGCGCCACGCCGTTCCTCTGCAACGTCCGGCCGTCGGGTAAGTACCTGATGGAGGACTTCTATTACGCGGGCGGCATCCGGGCCCTGATGTCCCGGCTCCAGGATCTGCTGCATCTCGACTGCAAGACCGTCAACGGCCAGACCCTGGGCGAGAACATCAAGGACGCCAAGGTCTATATCGAGGACGTCATCCTGCCCCGCAACAAGCCGCTGGCCGCCGAAGGCGGTGTCGCGGTGCTGCGCGGCAACCTCGCGCCCAACGGCGCGGTGATCAAGCCGCCGGCGGTCGAGCCGCATCTGCTCAAGCATTCCGGCCCCGCCGTGGTCTTCAACGACTACAACGACATGAACGCGCGGCTCGACGATCCGAACCTCGATGTCACCAAGGATTCGGTGTTGGTGCTGCGCAACGCCGGGCCTTTGGGAGGGCCGGGCTTTCCGGAATGGGGCCAGCTCCCCATCCCGCAGAAGCTGCTCAAGCAGGGCGTGCGCGACATGGTGCGTATCTCGGACGCGCGCATGAGCGGCACGAGCTACGGCGCCTGCGTATTGCACGTGGCGCCAGAGTCGTTCGTCGGCGGTCCTTTGGCCCTGGTGAAGGACGGCGACATCATCGAGCTCGACGTCGCCGCCCGTAAGCTCAACCTCAAGGTCAGCGACGCCGAGCTCGCCAAGCGCAAGGCGGCGTGGAAGAAGCCCGCGCCCAAGTATCCGCGCGGCTTCGGCCTGCTGCACAGCCTGCACGTCACCCAGGCCGACAAGGGCTGCGACTACGACTTCCTCGAGGGCCGCGCCCCCATCGAGGAGCCGGAGATTCACTGAGCTTCGCGTTCTAGTCGTCACCCCGGACAAGCGGCATTTCTATGCCGCGCGATCCGGGGCCCATGGTTCAAGCGGCACAATGGACCCCGGCTTTCGCCGGGGTGACGATTTGCTTGTGGCTAAAACTCCACGATCTCCACCCATTGCGGGTTCTTGCCCACCGGGTATTGCCTGATCCGGTTAAGCTTCCCGCTGCCCTGATCGATCGTGTAGACGCTCATCGCATGCGACTGCTGGCCGACCGCCAGCAGGGTGCGGCCGCTGGGATCGATGGCGAAGCCGCGCGGCTGCTTCTCGGTCTCGACGCTGCCGATCGGCGTCAGCTTGCCGGAAGCGCTGTCGACGGCGAAGCCGGCGATGGTGCTGGAGGTGCGCTCGGTCCCGTAGAGGAACTTGCCGTTGGGCGTGATGTGCAGATCCGCCGCCCAGGGCTTGCCGCTGAATCCGGCGGGCAGGGTGCTGACCGACTGGATCTCGGCGAGCGTGCCCTTGCCGCCGTTATAGGCGTAGGCGTTGAGCGAGGCGTCGAGCTCGTTGAGCAGGTAGAAATACTTGCCGTTGGGATGGAAGACGAAATGCCGCGGGCCCGCACCCGGCTTGGTGATCACGGCGGCCGGCGCGTTGTCGGAGATGGTGCCGGTCGCGGCGTCGAACTTGCGCTGCAGCACCGCATCGCTGCCCAGGTTGGTGGCGAACAGATACTTGTTCGACGGGTCGGTCAGCACCGCGTGCGCGTTCTTGCCCGTCGGGACGATGGCGGCGCTGGGCATCACCGTGCCCTGCGGGCCGATCGGGCTCACCGACAGCTTGTGCCCGCCGTAGGACGCACCGAACAGGTGCTTGCCCGTCTTATCGGTGGCGATATAGGCCATGCTGTCGGGCAGGGGCGCTGTGCCGATCGGCTTCAATTTGCCGCTGGCCGGATCGATGCCGAACGTCACGACCGTGAAGGGCTCGAAGCGCGTCGCCGCGTAGAGGAACTTTTTGTTCGGGCTGATGGCCAGCGGCATGCTGCCCGCCGTCGCCGGGCCGGTGGTCGACACCGTCGCGGTCTCGACGACCGTGAGATCCCCGTTCTGCGGGTTGAGGGCAAGGACGGTGATGTCCTTGCTGTCGGCGTTCGAGACGTAGACGTAGGTGGCGGCCTCGGCCGAGGCCAGGGTGGTCAGCATCGCAAGCAGGCTCCATGACAAAACGCTGGCGCGGCGGCGTCCCCAAAACATGATGAGTCTCCGGTTCCTGGAAAATCCTCCCTGACCCCATCCCGCGTTGAGCAGCGGTTCTCGGGTCCGAAGCGCTTCCTAGGGAGGCCGGGCTGATCCGTCAATGACAAGTGGCGGTATTTATTCACCGCTAGGAGGCGCGTGGACCGGCCACTTCGCCCTGTTGGCTGGCGGCCGGTTTGTGGTTTAATCGGCCCCGAGCCCCCGCCGAAGAGGGGTTAACCCCCGGTTCGGGCAATCATTATCTAAAGGGAGACAACGCGAATGACCCGCAAAGCGATGCTGACTCTGGGTGGCGCCGTGGTCGCGCTCGGCCTGATGGCCGGCGGCGAGGCCTCGGCCCAGACCTATCGCCTGATGACCGGCCCGCAGGGCGGCGTCTGGGTGCCGCTCGGCGGCGCCTTCAAGGACATGTGGGAGAAGGCCATCCCCGGCGCCACCATCCAGTCATTGCCGGGCGCCGGTATCGCCAACGTGCGCGGTGTCGAGGAAGGCAAGGCCGAGATCGGTTTCGGCAACTCAATCTCGACCGTCGATGCGATCAACGGGGCCGAGCCGTTCAAGACGCCGCACAAGAACGTCTGCAACCTCGCGACGCTCTACCCGCAATACTTCCAGCCGGTCGTCTATGCCGACTCGGGCATCAAGTCGATGAAGGACCTGAAGGGCAAGTCGATCACCACCCAGCCGCGCGGCAACACCGCCGAGCAGATCACCCGCGATCTTCTGAAGGTCAACGGGCTGACCTACAACGATCTGAAGGTCAGCTTCCTCTCTTACACCGACGGTGTCGCCCAGATGCAGGACGGGCATGCCCAGGCGATCTTCGTCGGCACGACAATCCCCTCGGGCGCGGTCATGGACGTGGCGTCCTCCAAGCAGATCAACATCCTCGACCTGGCGGGCAACGTTGCCGACATGAAGAAGATCAACCCCGGCTACACGCTGGAGACGATCAAGCCCGGCACCTACCCGAAGCAGGATAAGCCCGTGCAGGTGATCGGCTACGCCACGCATCTCATCGCTTCGTGCAAGATGCCGGAAGACCACGTCTACCGGATCATGAAGTCGATGGGCACGAACATCCCCGGCATGGTTGCCGTGGTGAAGGCGATCGACGGCCTGACCGTCAAGGCGATGGCTGAGGATATCGGCGTGCCATTCCACGCCGGTGCCAAGAAGTTCTACAAGGAAGCCGGCCTGACCATGATGTGATGCCAACCCCGGGACGCCGCCCTGCCTGAAGGGCGGCGTCCCGGGGAGGCGCCCGCGCGGCGCGTCCGCCGGGGGGCGGGGTTCTTATGACGCTATCCGAATACTTCCGGGTTGAGCCGACCCACGCCGGCCTTGTGCGCTTGGGTTTTGGCGCCATCGCCGTGGCCATGTCGCTCTACCACATGTGGGTCATCGCCACCGGCCAGCCCGAGGCGATGATCTTCCGCGGCACGCATCTGCTTTTCGCGCTGGTACTGATCTTCCTGGCCTACCGGATGAGCGGCAAGGCCGATGGCACGCCGGTTCTCGCGGATTACGGCCTGCTCGCGGTCGGGGCGGGGGCGATACTCTATCTCTTCGTCAACTTCGAGTACGTCACCACCCGGATCTACTACATCGACGATCTGTCGCCGGCGGACATGGCCTTCGCCGTGCTGCTGATCGCCCTCGTCATCGAGGCGACGCGCCGCGTCATCGGCCTGGCATTGCCGATCACGGCGATGATCTTCCTGATCTATGCGCTGTTCATCAACCAGGTCGAGCCCGAACGGCTGCTCGACCAGATGTTCCTGACCACCGAAGGAATCTTCGGGCCCACGCTCGGGGTCTCGGCGACCTACGTCATCATCTTCGTGCTGTTCGGCAGCTTCATGGAGCGCACCGGAACGGGACAGCTCTTCATGGATTTCGCGCTGGGCATCACCGGCCATACCGCCGGCGGCCCGGGCAAGGTCGCGGTGGTCAGCTCGAGCCTGTTCGGCACGATCTCCGGCAGCGCAGTGGCCAATGTCATGGTGGACGGGCCGATCTCCATCCCGCTGATGAAGCGCACCGGCTTCAAGCCGCATTTCGCCGCCGCGGTCGAGGCGGTGGCCTCGACCGGCGGCCAGATCATGCCGCCGATCATGGGCGCCGCCGCTTTCGTGATGGCGGAGTTCCTTCAGGTGTCCTACGCCCAGGTCACGTTGTGGGCGGTTATCCCAGCGCTTCTCTACTATCTAGCCTGCTTCGGGGCCGTGCACTTTGAGGCCAAGCGAGTCGGTCTGCATGGCGTGCCGCGCTCGGAGCTGCCGCCGCTCTCCAAGACCTTCCGCGAGCGGGGCCATCTATTCATCCCGATCCTGGTCATCCTGGTGGGCATGTATTCGGGTTACAGCGCGCCGATGTCGGCTTTCGTCGGCACGCTCGCCTGTTTCCCGGTGGCCGCCCTGCGCGCCAGCACCCGTGGCTGCGTCACCCTTCCCAACATCATCGACGCGCTGATCGACGGCGCCAGGAATGCGCTGGCCGTCGCGCTCGCCTGCGCCTGTGCCGGCATCGTCATCGGCGTGGTCACGCTCACCGGCCTGGGCATCGTCTTCACCCAGTTCGTCGTCGTGCTGGCCCAGAACAGCCTGTTCCTGGCCCTCGTCCTGACCGGCATCGCCGGCATCGTCCTCGGCATGGGCATGCCGACCACGCCGGCCTATATCGTCATGACCTCGCTGCTGGTGCCGGCGCTGATCAAGCTCGGCGCCCTGGTGCCGGCCGCGCACATGTTCGCCTTCTACTTCGCCATCCTCTCGGCGATCACGCCGCCGGTGGCGCTGGCCGTGTATGCCGCGGCCAGCCTCGCCAAGTCCGATCTCTGGGCCTCGGGGCTCGCGGCGATCCGCATCGGGGCCGCCGGCTTTATCGTGCCCTTCATGTTCGTCTACCAGCCGGCGATCCTGATGATCGGCGAGTGGCCGGAAATCCTCCAGGCGGCCGCCAGCGCCTCCGTCGGTTGCCTCGTTCTGGCGGCCGGCCTGCACGGCTATCTGCTGCGCCGGAGCCGGCATTGGGAAAGCGCGGTGCTGGTGGCGGCGGCGATCGGCCTCATCGATCCGAACTGGCTGACGGACCTTCTCGGCGCCATCGCCGTAGTCGGGATTGCGGCCATTCAGCGCTTTACGCCGGAACCCGCCCCCGCCAAGGTGTAGAGCCGCCTTCACGGCGTTGTCTCCAACCGGGCGCCCATGGCTTCGACGGTCCTCGACAGCGATATCTTCAAGGATGTCTTCGGCACCGCCGAGATGCGGGCCGTGTTCTCCGACGACGGCACGCTCAGGGCCTATGTGCGGGCCGAGGTGGCGCTGGCCGTCGCCCAGGGTCGGGTCGGGGTCATTCCGGCGGAGGCCGCGGCGGCCATCGCCGCCAAGGCGGGCGAGGTGGCCCTCGATCGCGACCAGCTCAAGCAGGATGCGGAGAATGTCGGCTACCCGATCCTCGGCCTGGTGAAGCAGCTCTCCGCCAAGCTCGGCGAGGCCGGCAAGTACGTTCACTGGGGCGCCACCACCCAGGACATCATGGATACCGGGGTGGTGCTGCAGGTCCGCGAGGCGCTCGACATCGTCGAGCGCGACCTGGCGGCGATCTCGGCCGCGCTGGCCGGCCTGGCCGCGCGCCACCGTGACACGCCGATGGCCGGGCGCACCCATCTGCAGCAGGCCCTGCCGGTGACCTTCGGCTACAAGGCGGCCGTCTGGCTGTCGATGATCGAGCGCCATGCCGAGCGGCTGCGGCAGCTGCGCCCGCGCGTGCTGGTCGCCCAGTTCGGCGGGGCCGCTGGCACCCTGGCCTCGCTCGGCGACAAGGGCCTGGACGTGCGCCGGGCCTATGCCGAAGAGCTGGGTCTCGGCGAGGCCGACATCACCTGGCACGTGGCCCGCGACGGCCTGGTGGAAGCCGTGCAGCTGCTCGGCCTGATCACCGGCTCGCTGGGCAAGATCGGCTTCGACGTCATGCTGATGATGGCGACCGAGCTGGGCGAGGTGTTCGAGCCCTTCGCCGAGCATCGCGGCGCCTCCAGCACCATGCCGCAGAAGCGCAACCCGATCTCCTCCGAGATCCTGGTGGCCAACGCCAAGGCGGTGCGCCAGCAGGCCGGGCTGATGCTCGACGCCATGGTCCAGGATTTCGAGCGCGCCACCGGCCCCTGGCATATCGAATGGATCGCCTTGCCGGAGAGCTTCATCCTGACCGCCGGCGCTCTGGCCCAGGCGAAATTCATGCTCGAAGGCCTGGTCGTCGATCCCGAGCGCATGCGCGTCAACCTGGAGGCGACCGGCGGGCTGATCGTCGCCGAGGCGGTGATGATGGGCCTGGCCCCGAAGATGGGTCGGCCGACGGCGCACGACCTAGTCTACGACGCCTGCCGCGAGGCGCTGAAGAGCAAGCGGACGCTCTTCCAGGTGCTCGACAAACTACCGGCGGTGAAAGCGGCGCTCGACTCAGCCGCCCTCAAGAAGCTCTGCGATCCCGCCAACTATCTCGGCGCCTCGGCGGCGATGACGGATCGCGTGCTGGCGAAGCGGAAGAAGAAGAAATAGCCATCCTTCGAGACGCCCGCGCGATACCTCACCCTGAGGTGCGAGCGTAGCGAGCCTCTAAGGGTGAGGCTCGTGGCGCGCGGGCTCCTCAGGATGAGGTTTCTTCTTTATTCCGCCTTGATATTGTTGTCTTTCACCACCTTGGCCCAGCGGGTCATCTCGGCCAGCAGGAACTTCTGCAGGTCGGCCGGCGAGGACGCCTGGACGTCCATGCCCAGCGTCTCGGTCAGCGTCTTCTTCACGTCCGGCAGGTTGATCGCCTTGACCAGCTCGGCGTGGATCTTCTGCATGATCGGGTCGGGCGTGCCCGTCGGCGCGAAGATGCCCCACCAGGCCACGGCGGAGAAATTGGGGATGCCGCTTTCCTGCAGCGTCGGCACGTCGGGGATCACCGGGGAGCGCTTGGCGCCGGTCTGCACCACGGCCCGCAGGGTGCCCGCCTTGATGTGGCTGGAGAGCACGGCGACCGAGCCGATGGCCAGCTCGATATGGCCGCCCAGCGCGTCCGTGGTCATCGGCCCGCCGCCGCGATAGGGCACATGCACCAGCTTGATGCCGGCCGGCTGCTGCAGCAGCGTCACCGCCAGATGGCCGAGGCTGCCGCTGCCGACCGAACCGTAGGTCACGGTGTCGGGCTTGGCTTTCGCCGCCGCGACCACGTCCGCGAAGGTCTTGTAGGGCTTGTCCGCCTTGGTGGCGATGGCCATGGGTGCCGTGCCGACCAGCATCACCGGCGCCAGGTCCTTCTCGGTGTTGAACGGCAGGTCGGGCATCAGCGCCGGGTTGACGGCGTGCGTATCGAAGACAAAGAGGAAGGTGTAGCCGTCGGCGGGCGAGCGCGCCGCGACCGTGGCGCCCAGCGAGCCCGACGCACCGGGCCGGTTCTCGACCACGAATTGCTGGCCGAGCGACTCAGAAAGCTTCGCACCAAGAAGCCGGGCGAGCGGATCGACCGAGCCGCCGGGCGGGAAGGGGACGATGAACTTGACCGGCCTGGTCGGCCATTGCTGGGCCGCCACCGGTAAAGCGCCGAATGCGAAGAAAGCGACAGCCGCGGCCAGCGCCGCGCGCCTCGTAAAGCTCATGGTCTCCTCCCGTCGTTTTGTTGGGAGGAGTGTAGCCCATTCGTCACCCCGGGCAAGGCGCGCGTCCTCACGTGCCGCGATCCGGGGTCCATCGTGCCGCTGGAGAGATGGACCCCGGCGTGCTGGGTCCCGCGCGCGGAGGGTTGGTGTGGCGGCTACGCGCGGGGAGAATTGGCGCCGGGGTGACGATCTCGAACTTACCCCGCGCTGGCGCCCTCGATGGCCGCCACACCGGCCAGCGCCACTTCGCGGTCCTGGTCGCCCGTGCCCGAGCCGACGCCGATGGCGCCCACCACCTGGCCCTCGATGATGATCGGCACGCCGCCCTTGAGGTTGGTGAGCTTGCCGCCGGTGGCCAGCGCCAGCTTGATCTCCACCTCGGCGTGGACGTTGCCGGTCTGCACGCGCGAGGAGGCGGCGGTGCGCGCCTTGGCGGTCGCGGATTCGATGCTCATCACCTTCGAGCCCTCCATGCGCGCGAAGGCAAGAAGGTGGCCGCCATCGTCGGTGACGGCGATGCATTGCGGCACCTTCATCGCCTCGGCCTTGGCGAGGCAGGCGGCCAGCGCCTTCTGCGCGCCGGCCAGGGTCAGGCGGCGCACGGACACGGTGTCGGTCACGCGGGAACCTCTTCGGCCAGGGGTCGGGCGGCGCGTGCCGCTTCGCCGCGCACCCAGACGGCCGTGTCGTGGAAGGCAGCGCCACCGTTGGGGGCGGGTGAATCGTCGCCGGTCAGGGTGTTGATGCCCTTGCCCTCGATGAAATGGCGGTTCGGCCAGACACTCTCGGAAACGATCACGCCGCGCTGCACGCCGTCGAAGATCCGGGCGTGCAGCAGCACGCTGCCGCGCCGGTTGCCCAGCCGCACCAGCCCGCCTTCGGTGACGCCTAGCGTGCGCGCGTCCTCGGGATGGATCATCACCGTGGGTCGCGCCTCGCGCTTGCTGGAGGTCGGCGTCTCGGTGAAGCTCGAATTGAGGAAATTGCGCGCCGGCGCGGTCACCAGCCGGAACGGGTGCTCCTCGGTCGCCACCTCGATGACGTTCCAGTGGTCCGGCAGGCGTGGCATGGTCGAGATGTCCTTGACGCCGACCTTGGACCAGTCGGGCGCGAAGCGGAACCTGCCGTCCGGATGCTTGAAGCCGTCGAGGAAATGGGCGTGCTCGAATTCCGGCTGGCAGTCATGCCATTTCTGGGCGGCCAGGGTCTCGGCGTCGGGCCAGCCTGAGGCTTTGAGTGTCCAGTCGACGATCTCCCAGGCGCTCATCTTGAAGCCGCGATGCGTGTCGGCGACGCCGAGGCGCCGGGCCAGCTCGCAGATCACGGCATGGTTCTCGCGCGATTCCCCCACCGGCTCGATCAGCTTGCGGCCGATCTGGATGTATTGGTTGCCGCCGCCCTGGTAGAGGTCGTCGTGCTCGAGGAAGGTGGTGGCCGGCAGCACGATATCGGCCATCTGCGCCGTCTCGGTGAGGAACTGCTCGTGCACGCAGGTAAACAGGTCGTCGCGGCTGAAGCCGGCGCGCACCCTGGTCTGGTTGGGGGCCACGACCATCGGGTTGGTGTTCTGGATCAGCATGGCCGTGACCGGCGGGCCGTCTTTCAGGTCCGCCTTGTCGCCGGTGAGCACGGCGCCGATGCGGCTTTGATCGAGGAGGCGCGTGACGGGATCCTCGATGTCGAGCCCCTCGATCAGCGTGCGGTTCCAGTGATATATGGCGCCGTTGCTGTGGAAGGCGCCGCCGCCGCGATGCTGCCAGGCGCCGGTCACGGCGGCGAGGCAGCTCGCGGCATGCATGTTGGCCGAGCCGTTGCGCGAGCGCGAGAAGCCGTAGCCGAGGCGCAGGAAGCTGCGCTTCGTCTGGCCGTAGAGTCGCGCGAAGCCGACGATCTCGTCGGCCGACAGGCCGGTGATGGAAGAGGCCCAGGCGGGGTCGCGCGTCTGAAGATGCCTTTCCAGCTCGTCCGGCACGTCGGTGAATTTCGCCAGGTAGGCGCGGTCGGCGAAGCCTTCTTTGAACAGCACATGCATCACGCCGCAGGCCAGCGCCCCGTCGGTGCCCGGGCGCAGCATCAGATGCAGGTCGGCCGTCTCGGCGGTGGCGTTGCGGTAGGGGTCGATGACCACCAGCTTGGCGCCGCGCTCCTTGCGCGCGCGGGTCACGTGATGCATGACGTTGACCTGGGTGGCGACCGCGTTGGTCCCCCAGATGACCACCAGATCGCTCTCCGCCATCTCGCGCGGATCGGTGCCGCGCAGGGTGCCGGTGCCGGCCATGTAGCCGGGCCAGCTCAGGTTGACGCAGATCGACTGGAAATAGCCGGCATAGCGCTTGGCGTGGCGCAGGCGGTTGATGCCGTCGCGCTGCACCAGGCCCATCGTGCCGGCATAGAAATACGGCCACACCGTCTCGCTGCCGTGCTTCTGCTCGGCGCGGATGAAGGCGTTGGCGACTTCGTCCAGCGCGTCGTTCCATGACAGCGGCGCGAAACGCCCATCGCCTTTCTCGCCGATGCGGCGCAACGGCGTCTTCAAACGATCGGGATGGTGCACGCGCTCGGCGTAGCGCGCGACCTTGGCGCAGATCACGCCCGCCGTGTAATCGTTGTCGGCGTGGCCGTAGACGCGGCCGATGGTGCGCGAATCAATGCGCTCGACGTCGAGCGCGCAGGTGCTCGGACAGTCGTGCGGGCAGACCGAATGGTGCCGCGTCGGTTTTGCCGCGCTGGAGTCAGGCATGCTTTGAGACTAGAGGGCGAAGGCCACCTATGGCAATCTCCGCCGCTCTTTGGCGGCTCTCGAGCCCGAGTCCCGCCCGTTTCCCCGGCAGTCGTCTGTTTTGTTCCGAACACTCCTCAAGCTCGTCCTCTCCCCCCTGGATACCCTGCGCGCCTGGTTCCGCCCGGAACCGGCCGCCGCCGCGATTCCCGCCGAAAAGGCCGAACAGAAGGCCGAAGAGCCGGCCGAAGAGAAGGCCGAACAAGAGGCCGCCGAGGAAACCGCCGAGCCCGCCCCCGAGAATCCCCCCGAGAGACCCGCCGAGGGAGCCGAAGACCCCGCCGAGGCTGGAGAACCGGCCCCTCCAGCGGCTATACCTGTGCTGCGTCCCGTCATCCGTCCCGAGGAACCGATCACTCCCATGACCCCAGATGACATCATCCGCCTCGACGCGCTGACCATCGCCGAGAAGGTGCGGCGCAAGGAGCTCTCGCCCGTCGCCGTGGTCGAGGCCCATCTCGCGGCCATCGCCCGTACCAATCCGGCGATCAACGCGGTGTGCACCTTGGCCGCCGAGCACGCGCTCGAAACGGCGCGGCGCCAGGAGGACGAGATCGCTCGCGGCCGTTATATCGGCCCGCTGGCCGGCGTGCCGGTCGGTATCAAGGACATCACGCCGACGGCCGGCATCCGCACGACATTCGGTTCCGCGCTCTACGCCGACAACGTGCCGACGGAAGACGCGCTGGTCGTGCAGCGCCTCAAGGACGCCGGCTGCATCGTCATCGGCAAGACCAACACGCCCGAATTCGCCGCCGGCGCCAACACCAACAACGCCATCTTCGGCCCGACACGCAATCCCTGGAACACGGCGCTCTCGGCCTCGGGCTCGACCGGCGGCGGCGCGGCGGGCTTGCGGGTCGGCATGTTCGCGCTGGCCGAAGGCTCGGATCTCGGCGGCAGCTTGCGCACGCCCGCGGCGTTCTGCGGCGTGGTGGGCCTGCGTCCCAGCCCCGGCCTGATCCCGCGCTTTCCGCTGGCCCTGCCCTGGGGCACCTTGAGCGTCGCCGGGCCGATGGCGCGAACCGTCACCGACACCGCGGCGATGCTGCAGGCGATGGCGGGCCCAAGTCCCTATTCGCCGATCGTCGTGCCAGTCGAAGGCCGCGACTTCGTCGCCGCGGCGCGCGGCGGCATCAAGCGCAACCTGCGCGTCGCCTACTGCCCGGACATCGCCAGGATCGGCGTCGAGACCGAAATCGCCGACCTCACCCGCCAGGCCGCGCTGCAGCTGGCCGAATCAGGCGCCACCGTCGAGGAGATCGATCTCGACCTCTCGGTCGGGCGCGAGGCCTTCATCCGCCTGCGCGGCCAGATGATGATCGGCAACCATCTCGACCGCCTGGGCAAGGTCGACAAGCTCGGTCCCAACCTCGCCGGCAACATCCGCCTCGGCCTGGCGCAGAGCCCGCGCGACGTGGCCCTGGGCGAGCGCGGCCAGGCGGAGGTCTTCCACATCTTCCGCAAGTTCTTCGAGCGTTTCGACGCCCTGATCACGCCGTGCACGGCGGTGCCGCCTTTCCCGGTCGAGCGCAACTATCCCGAGGCGATCAACGGCGTGCCGATGAAGACCTATATCGACTGGGTGGCGCCGACCTTCTGCGTGACGCTCGCCGGACTGCCGGCGATCTCGGTGCCCTGCGGCTTCACCGCCGCCGGCCTGCCCGTGGGCCTGCAGATCGTCGGCCCGCGCTGGGGCGAGGAGATCGTGCTGGGGGCGGCCAAGACGGTCGAAGATTCTCACCCCGTCGGCTGGCCAGCACTCTAGAGCAATGTTCGTTCTGATCGAATCACCCCCACCCCAACCCTCCCCCATCAAGGGGGAGGGGGAAGAAAGAAGCGCCACTCCAAAGCCCTCCCCCCTTGTGGGGGAGGGTAGGGTGGGGGGTGCGCCACCGCGCCAATCTGATCGGAACGCACTCTAGGCTGGGGCTGCGCTCAAGCCGCGCCCGTTGCCGGAATCCGCACCGGTGTCAGGTCGCCGGGCGCCACCCGACGAGTGGGCGAGGCGACGGCGGTCGGGAAGCGGATGCTCCAGACCGTGCCTTGCTCGGATTTTTCGAGCGTCACGGTTCCGTGAACCTGTTCGACCAGCCGCCGTACCAGACCGAGCCCGTGCCGCTTGTTTTCGGCCTGCGGCTTGAAGCCCGTGCCGGTATCGCTGATGGTCAACATCGCCCGGTCGCGATCCGTGAGACGCATCGACACGGCAATTGACCCGCCACCGTCGCCGAAGGCGTGGTCATAGCAGTTGGTGACCAGCTCCGCGACGACGATGCCCAGCGCCGTCACGACGTCGAGGTCGAGGATGAGCACCTCGCAGTCACACGTCAGCGTGACGCGACGGCCCGACACCGCCTGAAGCTCCGCAAGACTGCGGCACAGCGATTTCACGTAGCTTCCGAAATCGGTCGTCCGGGTCATCTCGGCCCCGAGCAGATGGTCGTAGACCTGGGCCAGCGTGGAGACCCGGCGCGCGATCGCCTTGATGCCGCGCTGTCCGGCCTCGTCCGGAGTTTCGGCCAGCTGCCGGCTCAGCATCCCGTAGACCAGCTGCAGATTGTTGCGCACGCGGTGCTGCAACTCTTCCGCCAGGACCTTCTTCTGGTCGAGCAGCCGGTCCTTCTCCTCGACCAGGCGCCTCATCTGGCTGACGGTGGCCTGCAGGGTTTTCAGGCGCGAGGACGTGCCAACGGCTTCGGATAGGACGTTGGCGAAGCCGGTGAGGAAATCGATGTCGTGCTGATCGTAATTGTGTTGCTGGTTGTTGTCGATCTCGAGAACCCCATAGGGCCTGTCGCTGCCCTTGATGACGACGTCGATCGTCGAAATGATGCCGTGCGCGGCGTAGAAGGGCGGCAGCTTGAAATGGTTCTCGGTACGCAAATCGTTGCAGATCGACGGCTGGCCGGTGACGTAAGCGCGTCCCTGCGGCGTGCTCTCATCGGCGCGTGAGACGACGTGGCCGACGACTCCCGCCTGCCAGCCGTACCCGGCTTCGATGAGGAGATCGTTTTCCACGGCCCGATAGCGACACACTTTGGAGAACGGCACGCTCAGGCCGTCGGCGCAGATCCGCGCGGCCTCCGTCAGGATTGTGAGCAGGTCACCCTCGCGCAGGGCAAAGCTGCCGAAACCGGCGATCGCAGCCTGTTGGCGCAGGAGCTTGCGGACTTGCGCCGCGTCGTCGTTCATCTGGAATCCTCCGGTTTGGCGGGTGCGGGCGTGAGCACCTGCAAGCCGCGGGGAAACGGCGGCGACGCGACACCGGTGGCAACGATGCCGGCGACGATTTCCAGGCTGCGTATCAGGTCCGATGAGCTGTAGGGTTTGGTGATGCAGGCGTGACCGTCGGCGGCGGTGAGCTTGACGTTCGAGATGTTACCGGAAGCATAGAGAACGCCCAGTCGGCCGCGATCACCTAACCCGGCGACGATCTCGGTGCCGACACCCCCGTCCGCAAGGCGCAGGTCGAGGACTGCCAGATCAGGCTTGTGGCATCGCCCGAGCGCGACGGCCTCGGCAACGGTGCGGGCGATACCGCAGACCTCGTAGCCATGGTCGAGGAGCATCGTTTCGGCCATGTCGGCGATCATCAGGTCGTCTTCGGCGATCAGGACCTTAAGCAACGCACGTCCTCCGAAGCATGGCGGTTGGACCCCTGAACGCGCTGCGTGATGCGCCTGGCTCCCGCGCCAGGCGATCAGGGGGCGAGCGATAGAACGGCGGGAGCCCGGGGAAGTCCGCTTTTGTCTCGGGGCCTCGCCATCTTCCGGCGGTCGGCGCCGGAAGGTGTCTGCCGCATGGCAGCTGATCCTCGCACAGGCCCGCCGGGTATACTGTGCAATACGGGACACTCGTTCGGTGCAGGGCAAGGGTCCTGCGAGCGTTCACTTGGCGGCCCGCCGGGCGCCGGCCCACCTCACCCGCCCAGTCTTTTCCTGGCGCGCGTAGCCGCCACACCAACCCTACGCGCGCCAGAATACTAGTGGCGCTCGCACCCGCGTCGCGCGCCTGGCTCCAGTGGAGCTTTCGCAGCCCACGCGCCCCCCGAAGACGGGCGGAGAGGGTAATTTGCCGCGCCTATCCCCGGCGATTCGGGGGAATGGACGATTCGTGGGAGTATCAGCCCGCGAGCCGCGTTCAGAACCGTATGGTGGATGTCATCGATCACTCGGATCCCCAGCGTCACGCACCCGTCTGGCCAGCCCTGCGGCGCGGCCTGGCCCTGCGCTGTCCACAATGCGGGCAGGGCCGGATCTTCCGGCGCTACCTGAAGGTCCATCAGACTTGCGCCTCCTGCGGGCTGGAGCTGCAGTCCTTCCGTTCCGACGACGCACCGCCCTATTTCACCATGCTGATCGTCGGCCACATCATCGTGCCGGGCATGCTGCTGCTCGAGCAGCTCTACCACCCGCCGAGCTGGGTCCACGCGGTTCTCTGGCTGCCGCTGACCCTGGTGCTGACCCTCGGCCTGCTGCCGCGGATCAAGGGCGCGGTCATCGGCTTCCAGTGGGCGCATCGCATACGAGGCTGAGAGGGCGGGGCTGAGCCCGCGCGGATTTTGGTCAACGAATCCTTGCGCGCTAATATTTCGGGTCCCCCTCCTTTCGACACACGTTTGGTTAAGGCGGGCGCGCGCAAACAACCCCGTATTCCCGGCGTTGTGCGCGCAAGGGTTAAGGCAGCGAGACGCGCACGCCGCACATGTGCGGTGCCACGCTAACGAAGCGATAGGTATTTCAGAACACTATGGCGGTGTCGGGGGCCAACGATTCGCAGCGTGTTGCGAGCCGGGAGCCAGCCGATACCGGCGGCAACAACCGTCGGTCAGCCCAAAAACTGGACCCGCGGATGTTGCCGTCCAACTTCAGCGATGCCCTCAAGAAGCACCTAGACTTCCTCGACGGTCGCGGCGGTGGCGTGCGTGCCGATCTCAAAGGCGCGGAATTCGTCAGCCTCCAACTCGAGAGGATCAGGCTCAAATCGGCGACGCTCGCTGGTGCCCGTTTCACCGGTTCGATCCTGACGGAGGCGGACTTCAGTCACGCCGACCTGTTCGGGGTCGATTTCGAGCGCGCCGACCTTTCTTCTGCCAGCTTCTACCGCGCCGACATGCGCGGCGCGCGCCTGCGCCACGCCAGGGCCGTCAAGGCCGATTTCCGCGAAGTCGACATGCGCCCCGGGCAGCTCACCCAGCCGGGCCTGCGCGGCGGCATCGCGGTGAAGACCGACCTAACCGGCGCCCGCTTCGATCGCGCCAAGTTCACCGGCGCGACACTGGTCGAAGCCGACATTTCCAACGCCAGCCTGGTCAACGCGGAGACCGCCGGCGCCAACCTGTCCTCGGCCACGCTGCACGGCGCCGACCTGACCGGCATCGTTCTTCTCCAGGCCAACCTGTCCTCGGCCCGGCTCAAGGGTGCCAACCTGACCGGCGCCGACCTGCGCGGCGCCAACCTGCGCAACGCCGACCTGCGCGGCGTCGTGCTGCGCCGCGCGATGCTCGAGGATGCCGACCTGACCGGCGCCCTGCTCGCTGGCGCCATCATGCTCCGCAACGACAAGCTGCCGCGCGAGATCCGCGTGGCCATCCGCGACCACGAGCGCTGGATCGGCACCGGCGGCAGCCAGGGCGCGCGCGCCGATCTCTCCAAGGCCAATCTCGACGGCATGGACCTGTCCGGCGCCGATCTCAGCGGCGCCAAGCTGGACGGCGCCAGGCTCTCCGGCACGCGACTCGCGCACACGCTCCTCGTCATGACCAGCCTGGTCGGCGCCGACCTGTCGCGGGCCGATCTCTCGCTGGCCGACATGGGCGGCGTCGATCTGCACGACGCGCGTCTGCCGCACGCCTCGCTCATCTCGGCCAATCTCGGTCCGGTTCCGCTCAAGCAGGCCGACGGCACGCCGACCGGCCGCTTCTGGTCGGCCAACCTGGAGGGGGCGGATCTGCGCTCCGCCAACCTGACCGGCGCCAACCTGACCAGCGCCCGTCTGACCAACGCCAACCTGACCGGCGCCAACCTGACCAAGGCGCTGACCATCGACACCCTGCTCGGCACCGATGCGCCTGTCCCGCCCTCCGGCGGCCCGTGGCAGCTTGGCTTCGGCGAGCCGGTGGCGGGTTGAGGCGCCGATGAGCGATCTCGTCATCTCGCCCACGCCGGACGACAGCCCGATGGACGAGCGCCTGGTCCGCGCCGAGCAGCTGATCGCCGGGCTGCAGGGCCGCTTCGCCGCGAGCGCCGAGAAACGGATCGATCGCCTCACCGAGATCTGCCTGACGCGCTGGGTCAAGCCGGCGCGACGCGAGGCGGCCATCCGCCAGCTGCGGCGCATCACCCATGACCTCAAGGGCGAGGCCGGCACCTTCGGCTACGACCTGATCACCGATATCGCCGATTGCTTCGGCGCCTACCTGCGCCAGGTGCCCGAGGTCCGGCAGCGCCACGCCGACATCGTGCGCTTCGTCTGCGCCTTCCACCATGTCTGGGGCGAGCGCCTGGAGGGCGACGGCGGTGACATCGGTCGCGGCCTCCTGGCCAGTCTCATGATCCTGACCGACCGGGCGCGCGACGCGGACTGAGCCGGGCATGAAGCCCCTCTCCCGCATCGCGGGAGAGGGTGGCCGCGAAGCGGCCGGGTGAGGGTCTATGCGATCAGCCCCCGTACGGCGTTATAGTATAAAGCGTGGGCGATCAGGCGCGTACCCTCCGCAAAAGCAGTACTGATGCCGAACGCCGGCTATGGTCGGCGCTACGCGATCGCCAGCACCCGATTGGTCGCTTTGTCGTCGACTTCGCCTGCACCCGGCATCGGTTGACGTCGAAGCGGATGGCGGTCAGCACAACGGGAATGTTGCCGACGTTCAGCGAACGGCGTGGCTCGAACGCCAAGGTTGGCGCGTGCTCCGCTTCTGGAACAATGACATCCTCTCCAATACGGAGGGAGTCATCACCACGATTGTGACGGTGCTCGAAGACCCTCACCCGGCTCGCTAGCGCTCGCCACCCTCTCCCGCAGTGCGGGAGAGGGGCTCATGTCTACTGCGCCCCGGCCGAACGCTGGTCCGGCCCGACCCACCAGATCCGGTTTCCCACGTCGTCGGCGACGAGCAGCGCCCCGCGCCGGTCGAGCGCCACGCCGACCGGGCGGCCCTGGGCCTTGCCCTCGGCATCGAGGAAGCCAGTGAGCACGTCGATCGGCTCTCCCGCCGGCCGGCCGTCGCGGAACGGCACGAAGACGACCTTGTAGCCGCTCGGCGGCTTGCGGTTCCACGAGCCATGCTCGCCGACGAAGGCGCCGTTGCCGAACTCGTTCGGCAGCACCCCCGGGCGGGAGAAGGCGAGGCCCAGCGGGGCGACGTGAGATCCGAGCGCGTAGTCGGGCACGATGGCTTGCGCCACGCGCGTGGCCGCCGCCGCATCCTTGACCCGCGGATCGAGATGCTGGCCGTAGTAGCTGTAAGGCCAGCCGTAAAACCCACCCTCGCGCACGCTGGTCAGGTAATCCGGAACCAGGTCGTTGCCCAGTTCGTCGCGCTCATTGACCACCGCCCAGAGCTGCTTGCTGCCCGGTTCGAAAGCCAGGCCGACCGGGTTGCGCAGGCCGTCGGCGTAAATGCGATGGCGTCCCGTGGCCCGCTCGATCTCCCAGATGGCGGCGCGGTCCTTTTCTTCGGCCATGCCATTCTCGCCGTGGTCGCTGTTGGAGCCGACGCCGACATAGAGGAAGCGCCCGTCGGGGCTGGCGACCAGGCTCTTGGTCCAGTGGTGGTTGCGCGGCCCGCCCGGGAGGTCAACGAGCTTCTCGCCGGTCGAGGCGATACGCGTCTCGCCGCTGCGATAGGGGAAGCGGCGCACCGCGTCCGCCTCCGCGACGTAGAGATCGTCCCCGACCAGCGCCATGCCGAAGGGGGACTGCACGCCTTCGATGAACACGCGGCGCAGCTCGGCCTTGCCGTCGCCGTCGGCGTCGCGCAGCAGGGTGATGCGGTTGGCGCTGGGTGTGCCGGCGCCGGCCTTCTTCATCATCATCTTTTTGAAGAAGCCTTTGACGCCTTCGCCTTTGACCTCCTCGCCCTTGGGCGGGGCATTGCTCTCCGCCACCAGCACGTCGCCGTTGGGCAGGACGTAGAGCCAGCGCGGATGCTCCAGCCCGTCGGCGAAGCTGACCGCGCGCAGGCCCGAGGCGGCCGCGGGCACGCTGTCCGAGGTCCAGCGCTGGACCGCGGCGACCTGGACCGTGGGGAGCATCGTCTGGTTCGGCGGCGGCAGGGTGGGATTGGGCCCGGTCCCGGCCGCCGGCGGAAGTGAGGACTCGCCGCACCCGGCGAGGCTGGCCGCCGCCAGGAGCAGCAGGGTGGGAGCGCTGTGGTAAGGCCGATGCATGATGCTCTCACTCCAATCCCGAAGACCCCTTACCGGAACGAAGCAGGCGGGGCGGCCGTTCCTGCCCTATGCGTCACCCCGACATATCTCCGTCCCGCCGCCCGGCCCGTCCGGGCGGCGCTCGGGCGCGAGCGGCGAAGACGGTTCCCACCGGCGCCGCGCGTTGCCGCCGCAAGTTCCTGCGCATCTTCCCCGGGGGTTTCCGGGACGCGGATTACCGCGCGCTGGAGCGTGACTATAAGGCGGCGGCGCATGAGCGTTGGCAGTCGGCGCTCGACGAGCCGGCCTTTCGCGCGTTGCTGCGCAGATCGGAGTATGAGGAGATCACCCGCCGCGCGGTCGCCGTCGAGGCGCGGACCAACCTGATCTTCTCGTTCGAAAAGATGGCCCTGCGCGATGCGATGAGGCCGGCGGGCGGCGCCCGGGCTTTCGCCCGGGGGCTTTACGAGTTTCTGCATGGCGCGGGAGAGCCGCGAGCCCGGTTCGCCGCCTGGTGCGATGCCGTGGCGGCCCTGCCGCGAAAGCAGACGCGCGTCTCGACCTGGCCGATCGTCACGGTATTCGGCTTCCTCGCCCAGCCCGAGCGCCACGTCTTCCTCAAGCCGAACGTCACGCGCCGCGCCGCGCAGGAGTACGGCTTTCCCTTCCACTACGAATCGCGGCCGGGCTGGGAGACCTATGCCAGCCTTCTCGACTTTGCCGCGACGGTGCAGGCCGACCTCATTGACCTGCGGCCGCGCGACATGATCGACATCCAGTCGTTTCTCTGGGTGCAGGGCTCCGACGAATACGCGGAGTGATCGTCTTTATTCGACCATGCGCCGGTAAAGATGCCAGGTCGCGTGGCCGAGGACCGGCATGACCAGGATCAGCCCGACCAGGAACGGCGCCGAGCCGACGGCCAGCCCCACCGCGACGATCAGGCCCCACATCGCGACCATCACCGGGTTGCGGGCGGTGGCGCGGATCGAGGTCAGCACCGCCGTCACCGGGCCGACGTGGCGGTCGAGCATCATGGGGAACGACACCACGCTGATGGCCAGCACGAAAACCGCGAACAGGAAGCCGATGAACATGCCCTCGACGATCAGGGCGTGGCCATGCGGGGTGGTCAGCACCTCGCGCAGGAAGGTGTCGGGCGATTCAGGGTTGGCGTAGCCGAAGTTCCAGATGTAGAGCGTCTGCGCGGTGTAGATCCAGTAGACGAAGATCGCCATCAGCACGAGGCCGAGGGCGGCGATCGACGGCATGGCGGGCGATTTCAGCACGCCCCAGGCATCCTTCCAGCTCGTCTCCAGCTCCTGCTCGCGCCGGCGACTGAGCTCGTAGAGGCCGGTGGCGGCGACCGGGCCGAGGAGGGCGAAGCCGGCGGCCAGCGGGAAGACCAGCGGCAGCGCGTCGTAGCCGACGGCGAGGCGGGCCAGCAGCAGGCCGGCGACGGGATAGATCAGGCCGAGAAACACCAGGTGGCTGGGCATGGCCCAGAAATCATCGAGACCACGGCGCAGGGCATACTGCAGATCCGACAGACCGATACGGCGCACCGCGGGCAGGGACAGGTTGCCGCTTTCGCGCGCGGCCCAGAAATCGCCGTAGGTCTTGTAAGCCATGGTCATGCCTCCATGCGCAGTGCAGCGTCAGCCGCGCGCCTGAGACCATTGACCAACGATGAAACCAGCGGGTGCAGAGACTTCCGACACCCACGTTGGACACGTTCGGCGCGGCCTTGCACCAAAGAGTCTACGCCTGTGCCGTTTCCCTGTCCGTGACTTTTTCGGGCAGGGGATGCCGCGATGCTGCGCTGCACTAACAGGTTGATGCAGCGAGGCTCTGTCGGGGGCCGCTACCTTTCCCCTCTGCTCTCAAATGTCACCCCGGACAAGGCGCTCTTCCGAGAGCGCCGCGATCCGGGGTCCATGGTGCAAGCGGCCCGATGGATCCCGGACCGCGCTCGCTTCGCTCGCTTGTCCGGGATGACGGTGATTACGGGCCCTACACACCGCGCGGCTTGTCGCCGGCCAGCGTCACGCGGTGCATGACCCGGCGATAGCCGTGATAGTCGTTGATCGGGTTGTGCTGGGCGCAGCGGTTGTCCCACAGGGCGATCGAGCCGGGGCGCCAGGAGAAGCGGCAGGTGAATTCCGGCTTCACCTGGTGCTGGAACAGGTAGTCGAGGAGCGGTGCGCTTTCGGCCTGGGTCATGCCGGCGAAGCGCGTGGTGTGACCGACATTGACGTAGAGCGCCCGGCGGCCGGTCTCGGGATGGGTACGCACCACCGGATGCTCGGCGACGAAGCGGCGCTTGGGCTCGGCGCTGCCTTTCGAATCTTCACGCGTGCGCGTCGCATCGGCCTTGGCGGATTCGTTCACCGCCGTCAGCCCGTCGAGCATCTTGCGCATCCCCTCCGACAGCGTCTCGTAGGCCAGGTACTGGTTGGCGAACAGCGTGTCGCCGCCCACCGGCGGCACCTCGCGGGCGATCAGCATCGTGCCCTGCGGCGGGACCTCCAGGTAGGCCGTGTCGGTGTGCCAGACGCCGCCGAAATTCATGGTCTCGTGCTCCCGCTTGACCACCGGCGTCACCTCGGGGAAGCCCTCGATGCCTTTGACGAAGGGATATTCGATCGGCCGGCCGAAGCGCGCGGCGAGGGAACGGAACTGCGCCGGCGGCAGAGCCTGGTCGCGGAAGAAGATCACCAGGTGCTTGAGCCAGACCCGGCGGATCGCGGCGACCGTCTCGTCGTCGATCTCGCGCGACAGGTCCAGCCCATGGATCTCGGCGCCGAGGGCGCCGGAGAGGGGACGCACGTCGAGGGCGGTGCTGCGGGCGGCCGGCAAGGGCTGGCTCATGGATCGAGACTATCAATCTTCTGGTAACCACGAATAGCGGGGAGTCTCGACCTCGCGAAACGGGCTTTGATTTTAACGGTCCGGTCATCCGAAACCCGTACAAAACACGTATAAGGCGGGTCCTGGGGTGGGCTCGATTCGCGCTCCCGTGAGCGCGGTTTTCGGGTCCTTTGAACGAGCTGGATGACTTTGAATCTCGACCAAGTTCTACGCCTGCACGAGGACTTCCTGCAGGGCCGGGCGGGGGGCCTGCGTGCCGATCTGCGCGGCGCCGACCTCTCCGGCCTTCACATCGAGAAGCTGAACCTGCGCGGCGCCATGCTGTCCGGCGCCGATCTCAGCTATGCCGTCCTGCCGGGCGCCGATCTGAGCGAGGCGGATCTGTTCGGCGCCAATCTCGAAGGCGTGGACCTCTCGGGGGCGCTGCTGACCAAAGCCGACCTGCGGGGGGCGCGACTGCGCCACGCCCGGCTGGTGGGCACCGATCTCCAGGCCTCGGACCTGCGCCCGGGCGCCTTCGCCCACGCCATGGGCGCGGCGCCGCCGGCCATTCCCGCCCTGAAGGCCGAGCGCGGCGGCAAGTCGCTGGGGCTGAAGCTGCGGCCCAAGGCGGCCGAGGCACCGGCGCCGATGGTGAACATCGCGGCCACCTCGGCGACGGCCGGCCAGAACAGCGCCAAGATGCATGCCACCAATCTGAGCGGCGCCGACCTGACGCGCGCCAACCTCACCGCCGCCAAGCTCAAGAGCGCCAACTTCACCGGCGCCAACCTGACCTCGGCCAACCTGACCCGCGCCGATCTGCGCCAGGCGATCCTGCGCCGCGCGGTGATGGACCGCGCCAACCTGCGCGACGCCGACATGGAAGGCGCCATCCTGCAGAAGGCCGGCGTCATCCCGGCGGCCCTGAAGCCGCCCCTGCAGGAGCACGGCCTATGGCTCACCTCGGGCGGCGCCATGGGCGCGCGCGGCGAGCTGGCCGGCCATGACCTGCGCGGCCTCGATCTTTCCGGCGTCGATCTCAGCGGCGCCAATCTCGCCGGCGCCAACCTGGCCGAAGCGCAGCTCAACGGCAGCGTGCTGGTGATGGCCAACCTTTCGGGGGCCAACCTGACCGAGGCGGATCTGTCCTATGCCGATCTGCGCGGCGCCGACCTGCGGAGCGCGCGCCTGGTCGAAGCCAGCCTGATGCACGCCAATTGCGGCGCGGTGCCGCTGATGGGCGGCGACGGTGAGCCCAGCGGCCGCACCTGGCCCGCCAATCTCGAAAGCGCCGACCTCAGCGGCGCCGATCTGACCTCGGCGAACCTCAAGGCGGCGAAACTGGCCGGCGTCAACACCAGCCGCACCGTGTTCACCGGCGCGGTGCTGAGCGAGACCGAGCTCGAGAAGCGGGTGACCATCCGCGCCCGCCGGCGCGGGTAAATTTAAGGATGATGCTGCGAGGCTCCCTCTCTGCCACAAAGTGGGGGAGAGGGAAGGGGCCCGTCACAAAGTGACGGGAAGGGTGAGGTGGTGCTTGGCACGAACACCCAACTCACCCGCTCCCGGGGTCCGGGGGGCTTCGCCCCCGTAAGAAGAATGGGGCGTTCGCACCCTCTCCCCCCGCAAGCGGGCGGAGAGGGTAACAAGACTTCAGTAATAGATCGCGCCCGGCCAGCCGCCGCCGGCGGCGATCGAATCGCCGTTGACTGCCATCGCCCGGGGCGAGGCGAGGAAGACGCAGAGATAGGCGATCTCCTCGCTGGTGATCAGCTTGTTCACCAGGTTCTTCGAGGCCATCTTCTTCTCGACGTCGGCGGCGCTGATCCCTTGCGCCTTCGACGTGCGCTCGATCACACCGGGCGTCTTCTCGGTGCGCGTCAGGCTGGGATGCACGCAGACCACCTGGATGCCCTGCGGCGCCAACTCGTCGGCCAGGTTCTTGGTCAGGGCCGAGACGCTGACATTGCGCATCGAGCCGATGGTCGAGCCGGTGTTGCGCGCGGCCAGGCCGCTGATGTTGATGATCCGCCCGCCACCCTGTTTGGCCATGATCGGCGCTACCTCGCGTGCCGTGCGCAGGTAGCCCATGACCTTGACGTTCATGTCGGCGAAGAAGGCCTCGTTGGTGATCTCGGACAGGGTCGGCGGCTTGGCCTGGCCGCCGGGCTGGGCGGCGCCGTTGACCAGGATGTCGATGCGGCCGAATTCCTTGTGCACGGCGGCCACCACGGCCTTGACCGAGGCATCGTCGCCGGTATCGGCGGTGAAGCCCTTGGCTTTCACCCCGGTCTCCTTGGCGATCTCGGCCGCGGCGGCGTCGAGGGTCGCCTTGTCGCGGGCGACGAGGGCCACGCTGACGCCCTCGCGGGCCAGCTCCCTGGCCACGGCCTTGCCGATGCCCTTGCTGCCACCGGTGATGATGGCGACCTTGCCCTTGAGTTCGAGATCCACGTTTCGTCCCCCGTTATTCGGTCACGCTTGTTTCATAACGCGTCACGGCCAGCGCGTAGACCACCTGCAGCAGCAGCGCCGGCACGAAGATGGCGAGACGCAGGGAAGGCGCCTGGCTGACCAGCCAGAGCGCGCCCACCCCTTGCGCGACAGCCATGGCGCAGAGCGCGGCCGTCGCCCGCCCGTGGCCGAAGCCGGCATGGGTGAGGCGCTGGTAGAGATGCGTGCGGTGCGCCTGGGTGACGTTCTCACCGTTGCGCCAGCGGCGGATGGCGGTGAATGCCGTGTCGAACAGGAAATGGAAGAGCAGCAGCGGCACGATGTAGACGAGCGTGCCCGTGGGATCGCCGCGCGCCGCCAGCACCCCCAAAGCGGCGAAGGCAAAGCCGACGAACTGGCTGCCGACATCGCCCATGAAGATGCGAGCCGGCGGCAGGTTGAAGAACAGGAAGCCGAGGCTGGCGGCGGCGAAGGTGCAGGCCAGCGAGCCGGAATCGATCTGCGAGAGCATCAGCAGGGCAACTACCAGGAAGCCGAAGCCGATGGCCGCCGTGCCGCCGGCCAGGCCGTCGATGCCGTCCATGAAGTTGTAGGCGTTGGTCAGGCCAACCAGCCAGACGAGCGTCAGCAGCGGTCCGAAGACGCCGAGCGCCACGGGGCCCAGACCCGGCACGTAGAGCGTGTCGATGACCAGGCCCATGCTCATGGCGATGGCGGCGGCGGCGATCTGCGCCCCGAGCTTCACCGCATAGGTGCGCGCGCGGATGTCGTCGGCGAGGCCGCCGCCGGCCGCGATCAGCGCGCCGAGCAGCACGCCGAGGAACCCGGGATCGCGCAGCACCGTCGGGTGGCCGTCGAGCCCGAGCGCGATGACACCCAGGGTCGTGGCCACGACGATGCCCACCCCGCCGGCGCGCGGCGTGGGCTGGATGTGTGAAGAGCGATGGTTCGGCTGGTCGATGAGGAAGCGGCGCCTGGCCATCAGCCAGGTGACGCCGGCGGCAATCGAGGCGACGACCACGGAGAAAATGACGATGGCGACGATCATGCCGGCGTTATAGCCGGTCTCGTGCTCGGTGTCGTGGCTGATTGGGTCGTGCCTGCTGCGCGGGCGGCGTCGCGGAGCTGGAGAAGTTCGGCGGCGACGGCGATGGCAATCGCCCGCGGCTCTTTGCCGGCGATGCCGGCAATACCAATGGGGCAGCGGATGGCGGCGATCTGCTCCGGGGTAAAGCCCTTGCGGGCGAGGCGGGATTCGAAGTTCGCGCGCTTGGTGTCGGAGCCGATCACGCCGACATAGCGGCAGTCGCCGCGCCTAAGCAGCTTCTCCAGGATGGCGAGGTCGAGATCGTGGCTGTGGGTCATGACCAGCGCGTAAGCACCCGGCGGCAGGTCCTTGACCTCGTCCTCCGGCTGCTCGGCCGGCAGGGCGACGAAGCCGGGCGGCAGCGCCTCGGCCAGGAACTGGTCGGGCCGCGAGTCGATCCAGCGCAAGGCCGCCCCCGTGCCGGCGAGCACCGCGACCAGCTCCTTGCCCACATGCCCGGCGCCGAACAGCGCGACGGTGAAGTCGTTGGGCAGGAAGGGCTCGATGAGGATCGTCACCTTGCCGCCGCAGCATTGTCCGAGGCTGGGGCCCAGCGCGAAGCTTTCGAGCCGCGCCTGCGTCGCGCGCTCGGCCAGCATGGTGCGGGCGAGCTCGGTCGCCTTGAGCTCCAGATGTCCGCCGCCGATCGAGCCGACCTGGCCGTCGGCGGTGACCAGCAGCTTGGTGCCGGCCTCGCGCGGGGCGGAGCCCTTGATCTCGGCCAGGGTGACGAGCACGCAAGGCTCGCCCGTCGCCTGGCAGGCCGCCAACGCCTGCAGCCATGAGGCGGAGGGCGTCATTCGGCGCTCGCCGCCAGCTTCTGGGCGCTGGCTTTCGCATCCATGATGGCCAGCAGAACGCGCTCCGGTGTGGCGGGCGCATCAAGATGCGCGTCACCGCCGGAAGCGGCGCAGACGGCATCCTTGAGCGCAAAGAACACGGCATTGGCCAGCATCAGCGGCGGCTCGCCCACCGCCTTGGAGCGGTGGATGGTCTCGGCCGGGTTCTCGCCGCGCTCCCAGATCTTCACCCGGAAATCGGCGGGCAGGTCGCGGGCCACCGGGATCTTGTAGGTCGAGGGCGCGTGGGTCTTGAGGGCGCCCTGCTTGTCCCACCACAGCTCCTCGGTGGTCAGCCAGCCCATGCCCTGGATGAAGCCGCCCTCGATCTGCCCCAGGTCGATGGCCGGGTTGATCGAGCGCCCGACATCGTGCAGCAGGTCGGCGCGCGTCACCTTGTACTCGCCGGTCAGGGTGTCGACGATCACCTCGGCCACCGCCACGCCATAGGCGAAGTAGAGGAACGGCCGGCCCGAGGCGGTGGCGCGGTCGTAGTGGACCAGCGGCGTGCGGTAGAAGCCGGTGGACGACAGCGAGACCCGCGCCTTGTAGGCGAGGCCAACGAGCTCGGCGAACGAGACGTCGGTCTCACCGGCGATGACCCGGTTGCCGGCGAAGCGCACCGCGCCCGTCGGCACCTGGAAATGCCTTGCGGCGAAGGCGATGAGCCGGGTCTTGATCTCGCGCGCGGCGGCCTGCGCCGCCATGCCGTTGAGGTCGGTGCCCGACGAGGCGGCGGTGGCGGAGGTATTGGGCACCTTGGCGGTGGTGGTGGCGGTGATCTTCACCCGCTCCACATCGATCTGGAATTCCTCGGCCACGATCTGGGCGATCTTGATGTAGAGGCCCTGGCCCATCTCGGTGCCGCCGTGATTGAGCGCCACCGAGCCGTCGCTATAGACGTGGATCAGCGCCCCGGCCTGGTTGAGGAAGGTGTTGGTGAAGGAGATGCCGAATTTGAGCGGCGTGAAGGCCAGGCCCTTCTTGAGCACCGAGCCGGTGCCGTTCCACTGCTCGATCTCGCGCCGCCGCGCCACGTAGGCCGAGGACGCCTCGAGTGCCGCGGTCAGCTCGGCGAGGTTGTTGTCCTCGATCGCCTGGTGGTAGGGCGTGACGTTGCGCGTCGTCGTGCCGTAGTAGTTGAGCTTGCGCACCTCGAGCGGGTCCTTGCCGACGCGCCGGGCGATACAGTCGATGACATGCTCGATGGCCAGCATGCCCTGCGGCCCGCCGAAGCCGCGGAAAGCGGTGTTCGACTGGGTGTTGGTCTTGCAGCAATAGCCGATCAGCCGCACGT
This sequence comes from Rhodospirillaceae bacterium, assembly GCA_022843945.1. GTDB lineage: Bacteria > Pseudomonadota > Alphaproteobacteria > CACIAM-22H2 > CACIAM-22H2 > VGEI01. The sequence continues at coordinate 85,928 of JALHMR010000004.1, forward strand.
CGGGAATGAAGTAGCAATTGTCGGCATGGAAGAGCGCCCGGTCGACGATCGAGGAGGAGAGGTCGGCGGTGTGCCCGGCACGCGCCGCCAGCACCAGGTCCATGGCCAGGATGCGACCCTCGTCGTCATGGCCGACGTCGTAGCGCGCCAGGAAGTCGTGGCGCTTGCCGGTCATCAGCATGTCGTCGTCGCGGTCGAGGCGCAGCTTCACCGGCCGCTTCGCCTTCCAGGCCAGCACGGCGGCGATGCCGGCGATGATGGCGGGCTGCGTCTCCTTGCCGCCAAACCCGCCGCCCATGCGTCGCACCTCGCAGGTCACGGCGTGGATGGGCAGGCCCAGCAGACGCGCCGTCATCTTCTGCACCTCGCTGGGGTGCTGGGTCGAGGAATGCACCAGCATATCGCCATCCTCCTGCGGGATGGCGAGGGCCGCCTGGCCTTCGAGGTAGAAGTGATCCTGGCCGCCGATGCGCAAGCTCCCCTTGAAACGCCGCGGCGCCCGGCCGAGCGCCCGCCCGGCATCGCCGCGCTTCATCTCGTGCGGCGGGGCGACGAAGGACTGGGCGGCCAGGGCTTCCTCGATGGCCAGGACCGGCGGCAAGGGCGCGTAGTCGATGCGGGCGCGCTGCGCGGCGGCTCGCGCCGCCTTGATCGAGGTGGCGGCGACGGCCAGCACCGGCTGGCCGATATATTCGACGATGCCGGCGGCGAGGACCGGCTCGTTCGGGAAGATGGGCCCGACATCGTTCCGGCCCGGGATATCGGCGGCGGTGATCACGGCGGCCACACCCGGCATCGCCACGACGCCGCTCACATCGATCGAGACGAGGCGCGCATGCGCCTGCGTACTCATCAGCACGTAGGCATGGAGCGTGCCCGGCGGCTCGGCGATGTCGTCGGTATAGATCGCTTCGCCCGTGACGTGCTTGCGCGCGCTGTCATGGGCGACGCCCTCGGCCACACCGCCGCGGATGCGCATCTCAGCCATAGGCGATCCGCGCCGGCGCGGTCCCGCTGGTCTCGAGATAGAAGCGCCGCAGCAGGTTCTGGGCACTCGCCATCCGGTAGCGCGCCGAGGCCCGCATGTCGTCGAGCGGTGTGAAGTCGCGCGCCAGGGCGGCGACCGCCGCCTCGACACTGCCTTGCGTCCACGGCCGGCCGGCGAGCGCCGCTTCGGCGAGGCGCGCGCGTTTGGGTGTCGCCGCCATGCCGCCGAAGGCAAAGCGCGCCTCGACGACGAGGCCGCCCTGCACGCGAACCGCGAAGGCCGCGCAGGCGGCGGAGATGTCCTGGTCCAGGCGCTTCGACAGCTTGTAACAGGCGAATTCGAGCCCGGGTGCGGGCAGGGGGACACGCAGCCGCACCACGATCTCCCCGGCCTTCAGGTCGGTGCGGCGATAGTCGTGGAAGAAATCCTCGAGCGGCAGATCGCGCTCGCCCCCGGGACCGGCCAGCACGACCGTGGCGCCCAGCGCGATCAGCGGCGGCGGCCCGTCGCCGATCGGCGAAGCGTTGGCGATGTTGCCGCCGATCGTGGCTGAGTTGCGGATCGGCGGCGAGGCGAAGCGACGCACCAGCTCGCCGAAGCTCGGCCAGTGGCGCTCGAGGGCGGGCAGGGCGTTCGTCCAGGTGACGCCGGCGCCGATCTCGAGATGCGTGTCGCTCGCTGCCAGTCGGCGCAGCTCGGCCACCTCGCCCAGCCAGACCAGGCGCTCGAACTCGCGATGCTGCTTGGTCACCCACAGGCCGAAATCCGTGCCGCCGGCCAGAACCTGCGCGGTGGGATGGCGGGCCATGATCTCCGTCAGCTCCGCCAAGGTGCGTGGCGCGAGGAATTCCTTGCCGCCAGTCACGTAGCGCAGGCCGACGAGGCGGCGCAGGGACGCGAGACGTTCGGCGGTCTCCTGCGCCCTGTCGTCGAACGAATCCGTGGCCTCGCCGGCGGCGACCATGCGCTGGCAGGCATCGAGGATCGGCCGGTAGCCGGTGCAGCGGCAGAGGTTGCCGGCCAGTGCCTGCAGCGTCTCCTCGCGCGACGGGCTCTTATTGGCATGCCACAGCGCGAACATCGACATGACGAAGCCGGGCGTGCAGAAGCCGCATTGCGAGGCATGAGCCTCGACCATGGCCTGCTGCACGGGATGGAGCGTCCCGTCGGCGGCCTTGAGATCTTCCACTGTGATGAGCTGCCGTCCGTCGAGCGTGGGCAGGAAGCGGATGCAGGAATTGACGGCTTCGTAGCGCAGGCCGCCGTCGCCATCCGGCTCGGTGATGACCACGGTGCAGGCGCCGCAATCGCCCTCGGCGCAGCCTTCCTTGGTGCCGTACAGGCGCTCCGCCCCGCGCAGATACTCGAGCACGGTCGTTGTCGGGTCGAACCCCTCGACCGCGCGCTCCTCGTCGTTGAGCAGGAACCGGACCGCGTCTGCCATGGCTGCCTTGCGTTGTTACGAGGCAGACTATGCGTACGGCCGGGCAGGCGCGCAAGGCAGCAACCGGCGCTTCTAAGGCCTTAGCGTTCCATCGTAATTTACCCGCGCCGGAAACGGCGGCGGGCTAGATTGCGCGGCACTCGGCGAACAGCGCGGCTTCGAAGTTGCGAGCCACAGACCAGGCCCCCGTGCGGCCAAGGCCTAGCTTGAGCCGAGTCTCGTCGATCAGCGTCTCCAGCTGTTCGCGACCGACGCCGTCGCGCGCCATCAGCGCCTGCAACGGGCCGTCTTCCAGCAGGTCGTCGAGCCTCGGCTCGGCATCGTCGCGGCGGGTGCGGGCCCGGCGATGATCGACGGTGCGGTCGTGTCGTGAAGCGGGAACGGTCATGGCAGTACTCCTCGTCGTCGCGCTTGATGATGGGCGTGGTTTGCCGCCGGGAGAACCGAGAAAAATTGTGTGGCGGGCGTAGAAAATCTCCGCGTCGGAAACAGCCACGCTTTGCTGCGCAAACTGTTGCGCTCTTGCTGCATCGCCGCATTTTTCGCGGCGCGGGACTCTGGTACGCCCGGGAATCCGAACTTACCCCTTAAGATTTTTGGAACCAGAGTCTTTGGAGGGGGTTTATGCACTTCCGCAGATGGTGGGGCGCGGCGGCCATGCTGGCCGTCGCGGTGGTTGGCTACGTCCCTGTCGCAAGCGCTGCCGACGAGAAACAGGTCGAGCAGTACCTGCAGGCGTTTTACGAATCGGCGCTGTGGCACGATGGCCGCAACGCGGTGTGGGTGCGCAAGTGGGCGCAGCCGCTACGCGTGCGCTTCTCCGGTCTTACGGCCGAGAAGCATCGCACCATCGTGCTCGATCGTCTCGCCGAGATGACCCAGATCGCCGGCCTCGAATACTCGGTCGTCCCGTCTGGCGAGGGCGAGATGAACTTCCTGGTCGAGTTCGTCGACACCGCCGGCCTCACAGCCAATGGCCGCGCCGCCGGCTGCGTCGCCCACACCTATAGCGGCCCGGGCAACGTCTACGCCTACGCCCACCTGGTGCTGAACCTGCGGATGGGGCACGAGCTCAACCACTGCATCACCCACGAGCTGTTTCATGCCCTCGGCTTTCCCGGTCACCCGCATGCCGTCGACAGCGTGCTGAGCTACGTCTACCGCCGCGCCGACATGACCGATGCCGACCGCATGTCGCTCGCCGTCCTCTACGATCCGCGGATCTCCGCCGGCGCCTTCCAGCTCCCGGCCATGGCGGCGGCGCGCGATGTCATCGTCGACAAGCTGATCGCCCGTGGCGAGCCCGTGGCTGAAACGCGGGACCTGGGGCGCAAATTCGTGCGCAACCTCGCGCCGCTGACGACCTCACTGGCCGATAAGGGGGATGTCGCGCTCCAGTACCAGCTCGGCATCGCCTATACCTTCGGCCAGACGGTCGAGGCCGATCCCGTGACGGGCCTCGCCTGGCTGCGCCGCGCGGCCGCCGCCGCCGAGCCGCGCTGGCGGACCATGGCGATGCAGGCGCAGGCGATGGTCGGCCATGCCTACATGATCGGCCGCGGTACGGCGCGGGACGCGGCGGCGGCGGTCCCCTGGTATCGCCAGGCCGCCGACCAGGGTCACCTGATGTCACAGCAGATGCTCGGCGTGGCCTATCGCGACGGCGTGGGTGTCGGCCGCGATCCCGTGGAAGCCTACAAGTGGCTGAGCATCGCCGCCCAGCACAAGGACCGCGAGGCGGCGACCTATCTCGCCAGCCTGACACCGGCCCTGAGTGCGGCCGAAATCGAAGAAGGCCGGCGCCGCGCCATGGCCTGGAAGCCGGCGGAATGATCCCGGGCGGCGTTGTACGCCGCCCGATATCGCCAAGCTTCGAAACCTGTCTTAGGATGTAGGCGCTTCAGGTCCTGTCGGGGGACGCGAGATGCGGTTGGCTGGATGGCGGCGCTGGTGGGCCGCAGCCTGGGTCGCCATGGCCTTGGCGATCATGGTGGCGCGCCCGGCTTCGGCCAGCGAGGCCGCTGTCGACCAGCGGCTGCAGGCCTTCTACGAGATGGCGCTGTGGAATGACGGGCGCTGGCCGGCCTACGTCCGCAAATGGACGCGACCGATCCGGGTGCGGATCGTCGGGCCGATGTCCGACCAGTATAACGACCTGGTGCTCAGCCGGCTCAAGGTCATGGCGGCCATCGCCAAGGTCGAGTTCACCGTGCTCAAGCCGGACGATAAGGGCGAGAACTTCCTCGTCGAGTTCATGGACACGACCCAGCTTTTCGCGGCGGGCCGCTCGGCGGGCTGCGTCACCTACACGGGCGCCGGCGCCGAGCTCAACAACGTGCGACTGGCGCTGAACCTGCGCATGGGATTCGAGCTGCGGCAGTGCATCACCCACGAGCTGATGCACGCGATGGGGTTCATGGGCCACCCGCACAATCTCGACAGCGTGCTCAGCTACATCCAGCGCCGCGACGACCTGACCGAAACGGACCGCTTCACCCTGCGCGTACTCTACGATCCGCGTCTCAGGCCGGGCAGCTATCAGCTGCCGGCCATGGCCGTGGCCCGCGAGGTCATCGTCGATGCGATGATCGCCGATGGCGCGCCGGAGGAGACGCGTGGCTTCGGCCAGCGCTACATCAAGAATCTCGTCACCCTGACGCACGAGCTCGCCCAGAAGGGAAATCTCGGCGTGCAGTATCAGCTCGGCGTCGCCTACACCTACGGCCAGGTCGTCGAGAAGGACGAGAAGGCCGGCTTTGCCTGGTTCAAGCGGGTGGGGGAGTCTCCCTGGCAAAAGGACTGGATCAGCACCATCGCCGAGGGGCAGTTCATGCTCGGCTACGGCTTCGCCAATGGGCGCGGCGTCACGGCCGACCTGCCGGAGGCGATCCGCTGGTACAAATCCTCGGCCGATCGCGGACACCTCATCGCGCAGAACAATCTCGGCCTCGCCTATCGCGACGGCAGGGGCGTCGATCGCGATCCGGCCGAGGCCTACAAGTGGCTGTCGCTGGCGGCGGACAGGAAATACACGCTCGCCGTCAACAATCTTGAGAGCCTGCTGCCTGGTCTCACGTCCGCCGACGTGGCCGAGGGCAAACGCCGCGCCGGTACCTGGAAGCCGGCGCAATAGTTGCAAAGTTTGCGGGAGCGGGCCGGCGTGCTACACGTCGCGCCCTGACACGCATCAAGACGTGCCGCTGACAGGCGCGGGGTAATTCATGACCTGGTCGATCGTTGCCCGGAATAAAGACGGGGCGTTCGGTGTTGCCGTGGCAACCCGGTTTTTCGCCGTCGGGTCGCTATGCCCGTACGGCCGCAGCGGCGTCGGCGCCCTGGCCACCCAGGCCCTGATCAATCCGCTCTATGGCCCGCACGGCCTCGACCTGCTGGCCGAGGCTGTGCCGCCGGCCGAGGTGCTGAAATCCCTGACCGCGCCGGATGACGGCCGCGAGCAGCGCCAGCTTCACATGATCGACGCCCAAGGCCGCGGCATCGCTTTCACGGGGTCGCAATGCGTCGACTGGTGCGGCCATCTGATGCGCGAGGCTTTTTCGGTGGCCGGCAACATGCTGGCCGGGCCGCGGGTGATCGAGGACACCGCCGCGGCTTATGAAAAAGGCAAGGCGCTGTCCTTCGCCGAGCGTCTGATCGCGGCGCTGGAGGCCGGCGAGGCGGCGGGTGGCGACAAGCGCGGCAAGCAGTCGGCCGCGCTGCTGATCTATTCCAGCGAGGAGTATCCGGCCCTCGACCTGCGGGTTGACGATCACGAGGACCCGCTCAAGGAGCTGCGCCGCCTGCATGACAAGAGCCTGGAGCGCTTTCAGCCGTTCCTCAGCTGCCTGCCGGGGAAGGGCCGGCCCTCCGGCGTCACCGACCGGCCGACGATCGAGGCGACGATCACCCGCTTTCAGGAGAGCCGGGCGAAGCGATGAGCCTGCTCGAGATCCGCGACCTGCATACGCGTTTTGCCGTCGACGGCGGCGAATTCCGCGCGGTCGACGGCATCAGCCTCGAACTTAAGGCCGGGCACACTCTGGGCATTGTCGGCGAGTCCGGCTGCGGCAAGAGCGTCACGGCCCTGTCGATCATGGGTCTGGTGCCGCAGCCGCCGGGCCGCATCGCCGGTGGCGAGATCAGGTTCGAGGGGGTCAACCTGCTCGATCTGGCACCGGCCGAGATGCGCGAGCTGCGCGGCAACCGCATCTCGATGATCTTCCAGGAGCCGATGACCTCGCTGAACCCGGTGTTCACGGTCGGCGACCAGATCGTCGAGGGCATCCTGCGCCATCGCAAGATCACGCAAGCCGAGGCGAAGGACCGGGCCATCGACATGCTGCGCCGCGTGCGCATCCCGTCGCCGGAGCGGCGTTTTGATGATTACCCTCATCGTTTGTCCGGCGGCATGCGCCAGCGCGCCATGATCGCCATGGCGCTGGCTTGCGAGCCCAAGCTGCTGATCGCCGACGAACCGACCACCGCGCTCGACGTCACCATCCAGGCGCAGATCCTCGACCTCATGCGCACCCTGCGCGACGAGACCGGCACGGCGATCATCCTGATCACCCACGATCTGGGCGTGGTCGCCGAGCTCGCGCATGATGTGGTGGTCATGTATTCCGGCCGCATCGTCGAGCGCAGCAGCGTCGCGCGCCTGTTCGCCGATCCGCAGCATCCCTACACGATCGGCCTGCTGGGCTCGATCCCCAAGCTGCACCTGGAGCAGCAGCGGCTGGCGGCGATCGAGGGCCAGGTGCCGAACCCGCTGGCCCCGCGCACCGGCTGCAGCTTCACGCCGCGCTGTCCGTTCGCCATAGAGAAATGCCGGCTCGAAGAGCCGCCGCTCGCCGCCGTGGTGGCCGGTCATGAAGCGGCCTGCTGGCGCGCGCCCCTCGAAGCAACGGCGGCGGCATGAGCGCCCTTCTTCTGAAGGTCCGGGACCTGGTGAAGCACTTCCCGGTGCGCAAAGGGATGTTCGGCCGCGTCTCGGGCGTCGTGCACGCGGTCGACGGCATCAGCTTCGAGCTCAGCGCCGGGGAGACCCTGGCCCTGGTCGGCGAATCCGGCTGCGGCAAGTCGACCGCCGGCCGGCTGGTGCTGCGCCTGCTCGAGCGCACCTCCGGCACGGTCGAGTTCGACGGACGGGACATCTTCGAGCTCGACGAGGCGGCGATGCGCCGGCTGCGGCGGGAGATGCAGATCATCTTCCAGGATCCCTACGCCTCGCTCAACCCGCGCATGACCGTGGGCGAGATGCTCGACGAGCCGCTCGGCCTGCACGGCCTCGCCACCGGCCGGCGCAAGGAGCGGATCGCCGAGCTGCTCAATCTCGTCGGCCTGGCGCCCGAGCACGAGCAGCGCTACCCACATGAGTTCTCCGGCGGCCAGCGCCAGCGCATCGGCATCGCCCGGGCGCTCGCCGTCGAGCCGCGACTGATCGTCTGCGACGAGCCGGTCTCGGCGCTCGACGTCTCGATCCAGGCCCAGGTGGTCAACCTGCTGCAGGACCTGCAGCGCCGCTTCGGCCTGTCCTACGTGTTCATCGCCCATGACCTCGCCGTGGTGAAGCACATCGCCACACGGGTGGCGGTGATGTATCTCGGCAAGATCGTCGAATACGCCGACAAGCGAGCGCTCTTCTCCCGGCCGCGCCATCCCTATACCCAGGCCCTGTTGTCGGCGATCCCGGTGCCCGAGCCGGCCCTGCGCCGCCAGCGGGTCATCCTGCAGGGCGACGTGCCGAGCCCCATCGACCCGCCCTCGGGCTGCCGATTCCGCACCCGCTGCCCGCACGCCCGGGAGCGCTGCGCGGCCGAAGAGCCGCGCCTCGACGAGGGCGTGGCCTGCCATTTCTGGCGCGAAATTACGCCGCCTGCCGCCGCTTTGACCGCCAATGCCGGTGTGCCGCCCAACCGGCGGCTCGAAGCCCTGCAGGCGGCATTCCGCACTGCAAAACCGGCGCTTTCTTCGCCTTAGGTCGGGGTAAGAAGCCCTCGTCGGCGGCCGGTCCAGGCGCTATAGTCGGGCCCAACGAAGAGTTTCCGTGCGGCTTGGTCCAGAGGCCGGCCGCCGCCGTCGCTCCCCATGCATCAGAATGCCGGGACCGCGACCAAAACCGACAAGGTTCACGAGGGTCAGACAAAAAGGGGCGTCCGCCAAAGCGGCCGCAACACAGGAGGCAGATATGAGCTGGGAAATGTTCACCCGCGGGGCCACCCTCGCATTGGCCCTCGCCGCCGGGATCGCCGCCACGCCGGCTTACAGCCAGACGACATTGCGCATCGGCCTCGCCGAGGACCCCGATGTCCTCGATCCGACCCTGGCGCGCACCTTCGTCGGCCGCATCGTCTTCGCCGGCCTGTGCGACAAGCTGTTTGATCTCGACGAGAAACTCGCCATCGTGCCGCAGCTCGCCACCGGCTACGAGTGGGGCGGCGACAACAAGTCGCTGATCATCAAGATCCGCCCGGGTGTCACCTTCCATGACGGCGAGAAGCTCGACGCCGCGGCGGTCAAGTTCAACCTCGAGCGCCACAAGACCATGGCGGGCTCCAACCGCCGCACCGAGCTCACTCCCGTGACCAGCATCGACGTGGTCGACCCGCTGACCGTGAAGCTCAACCTCTCGGCGCCGTTCTCGCCGCTGCTCGCCGTGCTCACCGACCGCTCCGGCATGATGGTCTCGCCCAAGGCCTCGCAGGAGGCGGGCGACAAGTTCGGTGCCAAGCCGATCTGCTCCGGCCCGTTCAAGTTCGTCGAGCGCGTGGCCCAGGACCGCATCGTGCTGGAGAAGCACGCGGGCTACTGGGACGCCAAGAACATCCATTTCGACCGCATCGTCTACCTGCCGATCGTCGACGCCACGGTGCGCCTGGCCAACCTCAAGTCCGGCCAGCTCGACTTCATCGAGCGCCTGGCACCGTCGGACGTGCCCGGCCTGCGCAGCGACAACCGCATCAAGGTCTCGAAGATCGTCGAGATCGGCTACCAGGGCATCACCATCAACGTCGGCAAGAGCGACATGGCCAAGGGCAATCCCCTGGGCAAGGACGCCAAGGTGCGCGAGGCGTTCGAGCTCTCGCTCGACCGCGACGGCATCGTGGCCGTGGCCATGGATGGCCAAGCCGATCCCGGCAACCAGTGGGTGGCGCCGACCAACGCCTGGTACGCCAAGAACGCGCCGCTGCCCAAGCGCGACGTGAACAAGGCCAAGGCGCTGCTGCGCGAGGCCGGGGTCACCAACCCGAGCTTCACCCTGATGACGCCCACCACGTCGGATGCCCAGCGCATCGCCCAGGTGGTGCAGGTGATGGCCAAGGAAGCGGGCTTCGACGTCAAGATCCAGTCGACCGAGTTCGCCACCTCGCTCAACCTCGCCGACAAGGGCCAGTACGAGGCCTATCTGCTGGCCTGGAGCGGCCGCGCCGATCCCGACGGCAACGTGCAGCAGTTCTTCACCTGCAATGCGCCCAACAACTACGCCGGGTTCTGCACCAAGGAGATGGACGCGCTGATCGAGGAGTCGCGCACCAAGCTCGATGCCAAGGAGCGCCTGGCGGCCTACGAGAAGATCGCCGCCATCGCCTCCAAGGAAAAGCCGGTGGTCTATCTGTTCCACCGCCACTGGCTGTGGGCCTACAACACCAAGGTTAGCGGCCTGCGCACCGTGCCCGACGGCATGGTCCGGGTCCAGGGCCTCAAGTTCAATTGAGGCCCGGCGGGCGGCTCTGGGAGGATGCCGCCCGCATTGATCGGCCCCGCGCGAGTTCCCCTCGCGCGGGGACCCCTATAGGCTAGGGCGATGTTCAACTACCTCGTGCAGCGCATCGGGACGATCATCCCGACGCTGTTCTTCGTCTCGATCCTGATCTTCGGGCTGCAGCAGCTGTTGCCCGGCGACCCGGCGCTGATCCTCTCCGGCGAGGACCGCGACGAGAACGTGATCGCCTATCTGCGCGAGAAGTTCCATCTCGATGAGCCGCTGCCCATGCGCTATCTCTACTGGATGGGCAATGTGCTGCAGGGCGATCTCGGCGAGTCCTTGCGCATCCAGCAGCCGGTCCTCGACCTGATCCTGCAGAAGCTGCCGGTGACCCTGCAGCTCGCGGCCATGGCCATGGTCATCGCGCTGGTCATCGGCATCACCGCCGGCATCGTCTCGGCGGTGACCAAGGATTCGGTGTGGGACTACGCCGCCAACGTCATCTCGCTGTGGGGCCTGTCGACGCCCAATTTCTGGCTCGGCATCATGATGATCCTGTTCTTCTCGGTATGGCTCGGCTGGCTGCCGGCCTCGGGCTATGTCAGTCCGTTCGAGGACCTCAAGGCCAACCTGGCCTCGATGATCATGCCGGCCTTCGTGCTGGGCAACGCCATCGCCGCCGTGCTCATGCGCCACACGCGTAGCGCCATGCTGCAGGTGCTGAACGCCGACTACGTGCGCACGGCGCGCGCCAAGGGCCTGGTCGAGCGCATCGTGGTGCTCAAGCATGCGCTGCGCAATGCGCTGATCCCGATCATCACGCTCGGCGCGCTCGAATTCGGCACGCTGCTCTCGGGCTCGGTCCTGACCGAGCAGGTGTTCAGCATCCCCGGCTTCGGCAAGCTGATCGTCGACGCGGTGTTCAACCGCGACTACGCCGTGGTCCAGGGCGTCGTGCTGGTCACCGCCACGGCCTATATCACGCTCAACCTGCTGGCCGATCTCGCCTATTTCCTGGTCAATCCGCGGCTGCGGGGCTGAGACGATGACTGCCATCCCCGTCACCGCCGCCGCGGCGGCACCCAAGGACCTCAGCCCCGGCCAGCGCGCCCTGCGCCGGCTGGTGCGCCGCAAGGGCGCCATGTTCGGCCTGGCCATCGTCGTGCTCTTCATCCTGATGGCCCTGCTGGCGCCCTGGATCTCGCCGCACGATCCCCTGGCCACCAGCTGGTCGGCGGTGCGCAAGCCGCCCTCGGACCTCTACCCGCTGGGCACCGACGAGATCGGCCGCGACGTGCTGTCGCGCGTCATCTGGGGGACGCGCGCCTCGCTGATGGCCGGCGTGGTCTCGGTGTGTATCTCCTTGTCGCTCGGGGTGCCGATCGGCATGGCCGCCGGCTATCTCGGCCGCTGGCCCGACGCGCTGATCTCGCGCATCACCGACGCCATGCTGGCCTGCCCGTTCCTCATCCTGGCCATCGCCTTCGCGGCGTTCCTCGGCCCCAGCCTGACCAATGCCATGATCGCCATCGGCGTCTCGGCGACGCCGATCTTCATCCGCCTGACCCGGGCGCAGGTCCTTTCGGTCAAGGTCGAGGACTATGTCGAGGCGGCGCGCGCCGTCGGCAACTCGCATCTGCGCATCGCGCTGCGCCACATTTTGCCGAATATCGTCGCGCCGCTGCTCGTCCAGGCGACGCTGGCCATCGCCGCGGCGATCATCGCCGAGGCCAGCCTGTCCTTCCTCGGCCTCGGCCAGCAGCCGCCCGCCCCGAGCTGGGGCAGCATGCTCAACACCGCCAAGAACTACATCGACCACGCGCCCTGGATGGCCATCTGGCCGGGCCTGTCGATCTTCCTGCTGGTGCTGTCGTTCAACCTGCTGGGCGACGGCCTGCGCGACGCCCTGGATCCCCGGCACCGCTAATCGAGCAGGCGCTGGCTCTCCGGCGAGTGCGGGTAGCGCCGCTTCTCCACCGCGTAGTAGGCGCGCAGCAGCGGCACCTCGATGCCGAGTTCTTCCCGGATCTCCGCGAGGCGGCGATCCATCAGCGGCGCGTAATCCACCTGGTTGAGCGCCCGGGGCTCCGAGACGAAGGCCAGGCGCACGCCGTCCTTGAACACCTTCACGTCCTCGTCGGTGAAACGGTAGATGCCGGGATAGAGGAACTGCGCCACGAGGGTGAACAGGCTTTCCTCGGTGGCGCTCAGCCGGCTGGTCGAGCCCATGGTGAAGCCGATGACGAAGGCCTCGTCCTTGGCGCACAACCCGCGGCCGAGGATCAGGTGGATATAGTCGTGGGTCTTGAGGTCGACCGCGCCGTTGAACAGGTTGAATTTCGGGTTCTCGGCCAGGCGCACCATGAAGGGGATGTCCTGCGGGTCGGCGCCGACGCGAGCCAGGTCAGCCGCAGCCTCGCGCAGGGTCAGCCCGCCGCGGGACAGCGGGATATGCCAATCGGTGAATTCGAGGGTGTCGCTCATCAGGCGACCTCCTTTGTCTCCCTGAGATATAGTCACGCCCGCCATGGCCACAACCGCCCTAGCCGTTCGGGATACCATCCGGGACAAGGCCCTTGCCCTGGGCTTTGACGCGGTCGGCTTCGCGCGCGCCGAGGCGGCATCCGGCGCCCGGGACAATCTGGCGACCTTTGTCGGGCAAGGGCTGCACGGCGACATGGGCTGGATGGCCGAGACGGCCGAGCGCCGCTCGGACCCGCGGACGCTCTGGCCCGAGGCCCGCACCGCGGTGGTCGTCGGGCTCAACTACGGGCCGGACCGCGACCCGCTCGATATCCTCAAGGCGCGCGACCGTGCGGCGGTCAGCGTCTACGCCCAAGGGCGCGACTACCACGACGTGATGAAAAAGCGGCTGCGGGTGCTGGCCCGCTGGATGCACGAGACCTTCAAGGCCGAAGTGAAGCTGTTCGTCGATACGGCGCCGGTGATGGAGAAGCCGCTGGCCATGGCGGCCAGCCTGGGCTGGCAGGGCAAGCACACCAATCTCGTGTCGCGCGGCTTCGGCTCCTGGCTGTTCCTGGGCGAGGTGCTGACCACGCTCGACCTCGAACCCGACACGGCGGAAGCCGATCATTGCGGTGAATGCCGGCGCTGCCTCGACATCTGTCCGACCAACGCCTTTCCCGGCCCTTACCGGCTCGATGCGCGGCGCTGCATCTCCTACCTGACCATCGAGCACAAGGGGCACATCGCCGCCGAGTTCCGCGCCGCCATGGGCAATCGCATCTACGGCTGCGACGACTGCCTGGCGGTCTGCCCGTGGAACAAGTTCGCCCGCACCACGCCGCACGGCGAGTTTGCACCCCGCGCCGAGGCGCCGCTACTGGCCGAGCTGGTGCGCCTCGACGACGCGGCCTTTCGCCTGCGTTTCTCGGGCTCGCCGGTCAAGCGCATCGGCCGCGACCGCTTCCTGCGCAACGTGCTGATTGCCATCGGCAACTCGGGTGACCGTGGGCTGGCCGAAGCGGCGCGCGGCCTGCTGGGCGATCCCTCGCCGCTGGTCCGCGCCATGGCGGTGTGGGCGCTCAAGCGCCTCCTGCCGCCGGCCGAGTTCGCGGCCCTGGCGGCGGCGCGCCGCGAGCCCGACCCGGATGTGCAGCAGGAATGGGCGGCATGAAGGTCGCCGATTTCGATTTCGAGCTGCCGCTGGAGCGCATCGCCCAGCACCCGGCCCATCCGCGCGATGCGGCGCGGCTGCTGGAAGTCGGCAAGGCGCTCACCGACCGCGTGGTCACCGACCTGCCGCGCCTGCTCAAGGCTGGCGATCTGCTGGTCTACAACGACACGCGGGTGATCAAGGCCCGGCTCTACGGCAAGCGCGAGGCCGCCTCGGTCTCCGTCACCCTGCACAAGCCGGAAACCGACGGACGCTGGCGCGCCTTCGCCCGCCCGGCCAAGAAACTGCGCGCCGGCGACACGATCGATTTCGCGCCCGGCTTCGCCGCCAAGGTTCTGGGCAAGGGCGAGGGCGGCGAGATCACCCTGCAATTCGATCTCGGCTCGCGGGAGCTGCTGGCGGCCCTCGACCGCCACGGCCACATGCCGCTGCCGCCCTATATCAAGCGCACCGCCGACACCGACGCGGCCGACGTTGCCGACTATCAGACCGTCTGGGGCATCCGGCCGGGGGCGGTCGCCGCCTCGACGGCCGGCTTCCACTTCACCCCGCGCCTGCTCGATGCCCTGGAGAAAGCCGGCATCCGCCGCACCGCGGTCACCCTGCACGTGGGGGCGGGGACCTTCCTGCCGGTAAAGGTCTCCGACACCCGGGACCACCCCATGCACAGCGAGTGGGGCGAGATCGGGCCCGACACGGTCGAGGCCATCGAGACCACCCGGCGCCAGGGCGGGCGTATCGTTTCGGTCGGCACGACGGCGCTACGGGTGCTAGAAACCGTGTCCCGCGAGGCCGGCGTCCTGCGCCCCTGGTCGGGCGAGACCGATATCTTCATCACCCCGGGCTTCCGCTTCCGCGCCGTCGACATGCTGCTGACCAATTTCCACCTGCCGCGCTCCACCCTGTTCATGCTGGTCGCCGCTTTTGCCGGGCTCGAGCGCATGAAGCAGGCCTATGCCCATGCCATCCAGCGGGAGTACCGCTTCTACTCCTACGGCGATTGCTGCCTGCTGCGCCGGGCCGAAACTCCATGACCCTCGACTTCGAGCTCAAGACCCGCGACGGCCGGGCGCGGCGCGGCCGCCTGACCACGGCGCACGGCACCATCGAGACGCCGGCCTTCATGCCGGTGGGCACGGCGGCGACGGTCAAGGCGATGATGCCGGAGGACGTGCGCGCCACCGGCGCCGAGATCCTGCTGTGCAACACCTATCACCTGATGCTGCGGCCGGGCGCCGAGCGCGTGGCGAAACTGGGTGGCCTGCACCGATTCATGAACTGGCCCGGGCCGATCCTCACCGATTCAGGCGGCTACCAGGTCATGTCGCTGGCCGACCTGCGCAAACTGAGCGAGGAGGGGGTGACCTTCCAGTCGCATCTCGACGGCTCCAAGCACCTGCTGACGCCGGAGCGCTCGATCGAGATCCAGAACCTGCTCGACGCGACCATCACCATGGCCTTCGACGAATGCACGCCCTATCCGGCGACCGAGGATCAGGTGGCCACCTCGATGCGTCTGTCCATGCGCTGGGCGAAGCGTTCGAAAGAGGCGTTCAAGCAGCGCCCCGGCTACGGGCTGTTCGGTATCGTCCAGGGCGGCATCCATCCAGCGCTTCGTGAAGAGTCCGCAAAAGCGCTGATCGAGATCGGCTTCGACGGTTATGCGGTCGGCGGCCTGGCGGTAGGAGAGGGGACGGAGCTCATGCTCTCGACTCTCGAGGCCACCGAGCCGTTCCTGCCGATCGACCGGCCGCGTTACCTGATGGGCGTCGGCAAGCCCTCCGATCTTGTCGGGGCGGTGGCGCGCGGAGTCGACATGTTCGACTGCGTGCTGCCCACCCGCTCCGGGCGCACCGCCCAGGCCTTCACCCGGGCCGGCACGCTCAACCTGCGCAACGCCCGCCATGCCGAGCACCCCGGCCCGCTCGATCCGGACTGCCGCTGCCCGGCCTGCCGGTCCTACAGCCGGGCCTATCTGCACCACCTCACCAAAGCGGGGGAGATCCTCGGCGCCATGCTGCTGACCCGCCACAACCTGACCTATTACCAGGACCTGATGGCCGAGATGCGCGCGGCTATCGAGGCCGGGAGCTTTTCGGCGTTCGTAGAGGCGTTCAGATCGGCAAGCGCCGCCGTGGTCGCAGAACCGTAACAAGTCGTCACACCGGACGAGCGCAGCGAGATCCGGGGTCCATCGTGACGATAGAACCATGGATGCCGGATCGCGCGGCGAAGCGCCGCTTGTCCGGCATGACAACGAAATAGATATGCGGTGAGTCTTGCCCAGTTGCCCGACAAGCAACGGGATGCCACATTGTGAGGATGTTGCAGAACGTAATACGCATTGCGCTCGCGCTGCTATTGGTCAGCGGTTTCGCCAAGGCGCTGGTTGCCTTCTTCGCAGGCGTAGCAGGTAGTGGATTTGATTGGCCTATAATCATCGGCGGCTCGTTACTAGGAGCTTGCAGCTTTATTCTCCTGTGGCGGGGTGTTCGAAAGCCAGCCGTCACCTCCACTCAATGACGCTCGACGTCCCCCTCGGTTTGTCTTGATGACCAAGAAAACGAAGAAACTCTACAAAGGCCTCGTCGAACTAGGCCGACACTCGGCCCCGCCGGCCAGCTCCGACAAGGCCGTCCTCGAGCGCGTGGCCAACCCGCATCCGCGCAAAGTCTATCTCGTGCGCTTCACCGCGCCTGAATTCACCACGTTGTGCCCGGTCACCGGTCAGCCGGATTTCGCGCATCTGGTGATCGACTATGCGCCGGGCCGCTGGCTGGTGGAGAGCAAGTCGCTCAAGCTCTATCTCGGCGCCTTCCGCAACGAGAGCGGCTTCCACGAGCAGTGCACGCTCGATATCGGCGAGCGCCTGGTCAAGCTGCTGGGGCCGCGCTGGCTGCGTATCGGCGGCTACTGGTATCCGCGCGGCGGCATGCCGATCGACGTCTTCTGGCAGACCGGCCAGCCGCCCAAGGGCCTGTGGCTGCCGGACACCGGCGTGGCGCCGTATCGCGGCCGGGGCTAGACTTGCCCCCATCGGCTTTGGTTACATCCAGGCCTAAATAAAGACTGGGGAGGTCAGGACATGAACAAGCGGAATTTCCTGCGCACGGCCGCCGCCCTCGTGGCGCTGGGCGCTCTCGGCATCGCTGGCGCGCAAGCGCAGCAGGGCCCGATCAAGATCGGCTCGTTCCTGGCCGTCACCGGCCCGGCCTCGTTCCTCGGCGATCCCGAGGCCAAGACGCTGCGGCTCTATGTCGACATGGTCAACAAGGCCGGCGGTGTCAACGGCCGGCAGCTCCAGGCGGTGATCTATGACTCGGCCGGTGACGCGCGCCAGGCCGTGACCTTCGCCCGCCGTCTGATCGAAGAGGACAAGGTCGACATCATCGTCGGCGGCTCGACCACGGGCGAAACCATGGCCGTGGTGCCGGTGGTCGAGGAGGCCCAGATCCCCTTCATCTCGCTGGCCGGCGCCAACGTCATCGTCGAGCCGGTCAAGAAGTGGGTCTTCAAGATGCCGCATTCCGATCGCATGGCGGTCGAGAAGATCTACGAGGACATGAAGAAGAACGGCAAGACCAAGGCGGCGGTGCTCGGCGGCTCGGGCGGCTTCGACCAGTCCTGCCGCAAGGAGGCCAAGGACCTGGCGTCCCGCTACGGCATCACGGTGATCGCCGACGAGACCTACGCGCCGACCGACACCGACATGACGGTGCAGCTGACCAAGATCAAGAACACGCCCGGCGTGGAAGGCATCGTCGGCTGCGGCTTCGGTGCGCCGACGGCGATCACGGCGCGCAACTACCGCCAGCTCGGCATGCAGAACATCCAGTTCTACTTCAACCACGGTGTCGGCTCGCAGCAGTTCATTGACGGTGCGGGCGGTGGCGCCGAGGGCATGCGCGTGCCGGTGGCGGCCCTGCTGGTCGCCAATCAGCTGGCGGGCAACGACCCGCAGAAGAAGGTGGCCGAGGACTACACGCGGGCCTATCGCGCCGCCAACAACAACGAGGCGGTCTCGACCTTCGGCGGCCACATGTATGACGGCTTCATGATCGCCATCGAGGCGATGAAGCGCGCCGGCGGCACCGACAAGGCCAAGGTGCGCGACGAGATCGAGAAGACCAAGGGCTTCGTCGGCGCCGACGGCATCTACAACATGTCGGCAACCGACCATATGGGCCTGACCCTCGACTCCTTCAAAATGGTCGAGGTGCGCAACAACACCTGGAAGCTGCTGTACTGAGACTGTGACTGCCGCCGCATCCTTCGAGACGCCACGAAGCGTGGCTCCTCAGGATGAGGCGGGTCCCTCAAAGGGCCTCACCCTGAGGAGCGGCGTCCGCGCCGCGTCTCGAAGGGTGGGGCCCGTTTCACGAGCGCACAGATTTGGCTGAATTCCTGCAGTTCGCCTTCTCGGGCCTGACCGTCGGCGCGATCTACGCGCTGGTGGCCCTGGGCTTCGCGCTCATCTACAACGCCAGCCACGTCATCAACTTCGCCCAGGGCGAGTTCGTCACCATCGGCGGCATGGCCACGGTGGCGCTGATGACCGGCGGCGGCCTGCCGCTGCTGCTGGCCATCCCGGCGGCGGTGATGATCACCGCCCTGGTCGGGCTGGCGCTGGAGAAATTCGCCGTCGAGCCGGCCATCGGCCGGCCGGGCGGCGCCTCGGTGGTGACGATCATCATCATCACCATCGGTGCCTCGATCTTCATCCGCGGCGTGGTCCAGGTCACGCTGGGCAAGGATTTCCACCGCCTGCCGGCCTTCTCCGGCGAGGCGCCGATCGACATCCTCGGCGCGCGCCTGCAGCCGCAGAGCCTGTGGGTGCTCGGCGTCACCCTGCTGGTGGTGGCGGCGCTGTGGTGGTTCTTCGGCCGCACGCGCTTCGGCAAGGCGATGCTGGCCACTTCGCACAACCGCCTGGCGGCGCAGCTCGTCGGCATCGACACGCGGCTCGTGCTGCTGGCCAGCTTCGGCCTGTCGGCGGCGCTGGGTGGCCTGGCGGGCATCCTGACCGCGCCCATCACCCTGACCAAGTACGACATCGGCATCATGCTCGGCCTCAAGGGCTTTGCCGCGGCGATCCTCGGCGGGCTGGGCAGCGGGCCCGGCGCCATCGTCGGGGGCATCGCGCTCGGCCTCGCCGAGGCGCTGGCCGCCGGCTACATCTCCTCGGCCTACAAGGACGCGGTCGCCTTCATCATCATCCTGGTGGTGCTCTTCGTGCGGCCGAGCGGCCTGCTCGGCGGCCGCTCGACGGAGCGGGTGTGATGCGCCGCCTGCTCGACGCGCGCACCGGAGGGCTATTGGCGCTGGCGCTGATCATCGCGCTGCTGCCGCTGATCCTACCCAACAAGTTCTATTACGACGTGGCCATCAAGACCGCGCTCAATGCGCTGGTCTGCGTCGGCCTCAACCTGCTGATCGGCTATGCCGGGCAGATCAGCCTCGGTCATGCCGGGTTCTTCGCGCTGGGCGGCTACGCCTCGGCGGTGCTGACCGCGCGCTACCAGTGGAACGGTTTTGCCGCCATGGCCGTCGGCATGGCCGGCGTCGGCCTGCTCGCCTTCATCGTCGCGCGGCCGATCCTGCGGCTGCGCGGCCATTACCTCGCCATGGCCACGCTGGGCCTCGGTATCATCATCGCCATCGTGCTCAACCGCGAGATCCCGATCACCGGCGGGCCTGACGGCATGACCGTGCCGGCGCTGCGCCTGGGCGAGTGGCGGCTGATCGGCACGACGACCTGGTACTGGATCAGCGGCGGCGTGCTCTTGATCGCCGTGTGGCTGGCGCTCAACCTGATCGACTCCGGCGTGGGCCGGGCGCTGCGCGCCCTGCACGGCTCCGAGGTCGCGGCCGAAACGGTTGGCATCGACACCACGCGCTACAAGGTGCTGATCTTCGTCATCTCGGCGGTCTTCGCCAGCCTGGCCGGCTCGCTCTTCGCCCATGCCGAGCGCTTCATCACCCCGACCGAGGCCGGCTTCATGCGCTCGATCGAGTTCGTCACCATGGTGGTGCTCGGCGGCATGGCCTCGACCTACGGCGCGGTCGTGGGTGCTGCCATCCTCACCGTGCTGCCGCAGCTCCTGACCAAGCTGCATGACTACGAGCACCTGGCCTTCGGCGCGGTGCTGATCCTGGTGATGATCTTCATGCCCAAGGGGCTGGTGCCGACCCTGCAGAACCGCCTGCGTCACCTGGTCGGCGGGCAACCCCGATGAGCGTGTTGACGGTCGAGAACCTGTCCAAGGGCTTCGGCGGCGTGCAGGCCGTCGCCGAGCTCTCCTTCAGCATCACCGAGAAGCGCATCCATTCGATCATCGGCCCGAACGGTGCCGGCAAGACCACGCTGTTCAACCTGATCACCGGGATCTATACGCCGAGCAGCGGGCGTATCTCGCTGCTGGGCGACGACATCACCGGCCTGCCGACGGCGGCGCGGGCGGCGCGCGGCATCCAGCGCACCTTCCAGAACCTGCAGATTTTCTTCAACATGACGGCGCTGGAGAACGTCATGGTCGGGCGGCATCTGTCGCTCAGACCGCGGCTGCTGCCTTCGCTGCTGCGCCTGCCAGCTTCGGCGCGCGCCGACCGCGAAACCGAGGCGCAGGCCGCCGACCTGATGGCCTATGTCGGCTTGGGCAAATGGCTCGATGCCGACGCCGATGCCATGCCCTATGGCGCACTCAAGCGCCTGGAAATAGCCCGGGCGCTGGCCGCCAGGCCGCGTCTGCTGCTGCTCGACGAGCCGGCGGCCGGCCTCAACGCCGTGGAGACGGCGGAGATCGACGAGCTGATCAAGCGCATCGCCGCCGGCGGCACCACGGTCGTGCTGGTCGAGCATGACATGAAGCTGGTGATGGGGGTCTCCGACCACATCCTGGTGCTCGACTACGGCAGGAAGCTGGCCGACGGCACGGCCGCCGAGGTGCGCGCCAATCCGGACGTCATCCGCGCCTATCTGGGGGCGGGTGCGGCATGACGATGCTGCTCTCGATCAGCGGCCTCACCAGCCATTACGGCCGCATCCAGGCGCTGGCGGGCATCGACCTGACGGTGGCCGAGGGCGAGCTGCTGGCGCTGGTCGGCGCCAACGGGGCGGGCAAGACCACCCTGCTGCGCACCATCTCCGGCGTGCAGCCGGCGACCGGCGGCAGCGTGCGTTACGCGGACCGGGATATCACCCGCTCCGCGCCCAGCGACCGGGTGCGCCTCGGCATCGCCCAGGTGCCGGAAGGGCGGCAGGTCTTCGGGCCGCTGGCAGTCGAGGACAACCTGATGCTCGGCGGCTATACGCGCCCGAAGGCCGAGAGAGCGGCCGAGATGGAGAAGGTCTACGCCCTGTTCCCGGTGCTGGCCCAGCGCCGGCGGGAGCCGGCGGGCACGCTCTCGGGCGGCCAGCAGCAGATGCTGGCTATCGGTCGGGCGCTGATGGCCAAACCGCGCCTGCTGCTGCTCGACGAGCCGAGCATGGGCCTGGCGCCGCTGCTGGTGGAGGAGATCTTCCGCGCCATCGTCGCCCTGAAGAAGGCGGGCACGACCATCTTCCTGGTCGAGCAGAACGCCCGGGCGGCGCTGGCCATCGCCGATCGCGGCTATGTGCTGGAGACCGGGCGCATCGTGCTGCACGACACCGGGGCGGCGCTGCTGGAAAACGACAAGGTCCGCGAGGCGTATCTGGGGGTGTAGACCAGCAGAACGGTGTCACCCCCGCGAAAGCGGGGGTCCATCGTGCCGCTGAACCATGGACCCCGGATCGCGTGTCGCTAACGCGTCACTTGTCCGGGGTGACGGCCGATTTCCCGATCGCAGACATTCTCTGGCCGTCACTTCGGCCTTGGCTCTCTCAGCTTGTCATCCGGCTGCTTCAATTCGCCGCGCCGCAGCATGGTCACCGCCTCAATCAGCGCCCGGGCGGCGTTGCGTGTCTCCTCCTGCACGCCCTCGTCCCGGTCGAGCGCCTCGTGGCTGGTGGCGTAGGGCTCGTAGTAGCCGATATAAGCGCCGACGGCGGCCTGGTGCCCGGCCTGGATCAGACCGATGGACGACAGCCAGTCGGTCAGGCCGCGGCGCAGGGTCTCGACCCCGTCGGCATCGCCGTGGACCACGACGGCGAAGGCGCGGCCGGCGAGGTGGCGCGGATAGGGCCAGCCTTTGAGTTCCAGCTCCTTGGCCTTCGCCGGGTCCTTGCCCCCGGTGCTTGTCGGGTCGGGGTTACCGCCATCGGCGCAGACCAGCCGGTCGATCATCAGCTTCAGCGAGCTCGGCGCCTGGTACCAGTTGACCGGGCAGAGGACCATGACGCCGTGCGCCGCCGCCCATTTCGGGTAGATCTCGGCCATCCAGTCGTTGACCTGGCCCAGGGCAAAATTGGGATAACAGGAACAGGGCCAGTGGCAGAGCGGCATCGAGGTCGAGACGCAGGCCTTACAAGGGTGGATGTGGCGGCCGTATTCCGAGGTCAACCGGCTGAGATCGAGCAGGTCGGCCTCCATGCCGGCGGCGATGACCATCTCCTGTGCCAGGCTCGCCAGGCGCCAGGTCTTCGACATCTCGCCGGGACAGCTCTGGTCGGTGCGTGACGAGCCGTTGACGATCAGGATGCGCGAGCGCCCCGCCGGGTCTTTCTGCTGTTTCTCGGCCTGGCGGATCGCCTCGCGGGTGGCCACCCACTCGACGGGCAATTCGAAGGTTGGGTCGGCGAATTCCGGCCCGGCCGCCTGCTTACGCGGGTTCTTGCGATACTCGTCGTAGCTTTCCCAGGCGATATCGATGATCCGCTGGATCTCCTTGTCGGCGGCGGCGAAAGCGGGGTCGTAGAGGCGTTCGCGAAAGCGGGCTGCAAAAGCCTCCTTGTCCAGCTGCACTTCGGGCATGCCTTTGCGGACGGGGGGCGCCATGGGGGCCTCGGTCGCTGTTCAAAACAATCGACTTTTTGCCCGGCCTTGTCTAAACGCAACTGTTATTGGCATGAGCGCAAAAATCGACCGCCGCCGGCTTGTGAAAGTGCTCGGCATGCTGGGCAGCCGCCACGACGGCGAGGCGCTGAATGCCGCGCGCACGGCGCATGCCATGATGAGCCAGGCCAGGATGCGCTGGGAGGACCTGCTCGGCGTCCAGCCGGGCGAGGAGCCCGAGCCACTGCCCCAGGTGGACGAGCCGCCGGCGCCCGACAAGGGCAAGTTCGCCGACCCCACCTATCCCGAGATGCTCAAGTTGCTGCTCAAGCGCAAGAACATCGACGCCAAGACGCGCAAGCGCTTCACCGACATGGAGGACCGTGTGCGCCGCGGCCTCGATCTCAGCCTCGACGACAAGCTGCTGGTGCGCTGGCTCTATCACGCCGCCACCGGGCAGAGCTGACTTGGGGCCAAAGCTGACTTAGGGAGAGCACCAATGGCCAAAGCCTTCGCCAGCCAGGCGGACCTGCAGGAGAAGAAGACCGAGTTCGTCAAGCTCGCCGAGGGGGCCTACTGCCTGACGGCCGAGGGCGATCCCAATTCGGGTGTGGTGATCGGCGACGATGGCGTGATGATCATCGACGCGCGGGCGACGCCGGTGATGGCCCAGGAGCTGGTGCAGCATATCCGCACGGTAACCGACAAGCCGATCAAGTATGTCGTGCTCACCCACTACCACGCGGTGCGGGTGATGGGCGCCTCGGGCTACGGCGCGCCTTACGTGGTGGCCAGCCAGGGCACCCACGACCTGATCAAGGAGCGCGGCGCCCAGGACTTCAAGTCCGAGGTCCAGCGCTTCCCGCGCCTATTCAACGCAGTGGAGACGGTGCCCGGCCTGACCTGGCCCAACCTGGTCTTCGACGGCACGCTGACCATCATGATGGGCAAGCGCGAGGTACGGCTGATGTCGATCGGCGCCGGCCACACCAAGGGCGACAGCATCGTCTGGCTGCCCAAGGAGAAGGTGCTGTTCTCCGGCGACCTGGTCGAGGAGGGGGCCACACCCTATTGCGGCGACGCGCATCTCGCGGAGTGGCCGTCGACGTTGGCCAGGCTGCGGGCGCTTAAACCGGCCCGGCTGGTTCCAGGACGCGGAGCCGCGATGATGACCCCGGCGCAATGCGAGGGGGCGATCCGCGGCACCCAGGACTTCGTGACCGAGCTGCTGGCCCAGGCGCGCAAGGGCGTGAAGGCGAAGAAGTCGCTCAAGCAGGTCTTCGACCAGACCTACAAGGCCATGGCGCCCAAATACGGCAAGTGGGTGATCTTCGAGCACTGTATGCCGTTCTGCGTGTCGCGCGCTTACGACGAAGCCAAGGGGATTGCCCATCCGCGCATCTGGACCGCGCGGCGCGACATCGAGATGTGGAAGGAACTGCAGAGCTGACCGGCGAAAACGGCGGGGCTTTCACTCGCGCCGGTGGCGGGAGTGAAAACGGCAGGCGAATCAGGCGTCGGCGCCTGGCCGCCGCCGGACTGGCGCGGGATTTCTTCAAATACGCGCGATAGTTGATCGTCTGTATACGGTTTATTTGCCTTTACCCGTCTAGATGGATCCCGGGGGCAGTTACTAAAGGGTTCGTCGTATGCGGTTTTTCCAACTCAACCGGTTTGTCTTTCTTGCCGGCGCGCTGCTCCTCGCCATCGGTCTCACAGGCGATGGCGGCGCCCAGACGGCCTCGGCCGAGAAGCCTCTGCTGATCGTGTCGGGCAAGATCGCCGTCACCAACCGTGACGGCACCGCGCAGTTCGACCGCGCGCTGCTCGAGTCCATCGGCATGGTGTCTTTCGTCACCAACACGCCCTGGTACAAGGGGCCGGTGCGGTTCGAAGGCGTGCCGCTGGCCAAGCTGATGCAGGCCGTCGGCGCCAAGGGCGAGCGCCTGGCGGTCGTGGCGCTCAACGACTACAGCGCCGAAGTGCCAATGGAGGACGTGACCAAGTACAACGTCATCCTGGCGCTCAAGCGCAATGGCGAGTACATGCCGGTCCGCGACAAGGGCCCGCTGTTCGTCATCTACCCGTTCGACAGCGATCCAGACCTGCGCAACCAGAAGTACTACAGCCGCTCGGTCTGGCAGGTTGCCCGTATCGAAGTCCGCTAGTCACGTCATCGGCGTCCGCTCCACCCTGGCGCGGATGCGTCTCCTTTTCAGCCTCAGCGCGGGCACCGCGCAGCCATGACTCTTCTCGGCCGTCTCCGTCTTATTCTCGGCGTCACGATCGCACTCTTTGCGATCGCGGCCGGCTATATCTCCTACATGGTGGTCGAGCGCCAGCAGGGGCTGCGCGAGGCCGCGCGCTATAACGTCGCCTGGGCGACGAGCCAGGCGCTGAGCGAGTTCATCAGCTTCGAGCAACGCGTCGCGGCGCACGGCGTGCCCGGCAGCGGGGTCGATACCGATCACGTGCAGCTGCGCCTCGACATCTTGTTCAACCGGGCGACCATCCTGCGCGGCGGCGATGTCGCCATGATGATCGCGTCCGAGCCCGAGCAGGAGGCGACCTTGCAGGCCTTTGAGGCGCTACTGGCCGAGATCGAGCCGCTGGTCGCGCAACTCGATCGTCCAGGTGTTGCCGTCGATCTCCTGCAGCGCCTGGCGCCGATGGAGAACCGTCTCAAGTATCTCGCGGCTTCCGCCAACCAGTTCGGCGGCGCCCAGGTCGCCGACGACCAGCGGACTCTGCTGGAGCTGCACTGGATTTTCTCGGGCCTGGCGCTCGGACTGATCGTCTGCGGCGTGATCCTGATCGGGCTGCTGGTCGCGCAGAACCGCGTCATCGCCCGGGCCCACGCCGCGCTGGGCCTGATGACCGACGATCTGCGTGTCGCCAAGGAACAGGCCGAATTCGCCAGCGAGGCCAAATCCCGCTTCCTCGCCCATATGAGCCACGAGCTGCGCACGCCGCTCAATGCCATCGTCGGCTTCAGCGGCATGATCGCCGACGAGGCCCTGGGGGCGGTGGGGCAGGCGAAATACAGGGAATATGCCCGCGACATCTTCCGCAGCGGCACGCATATGACCGATCTGATCAACGACATCCTGACGATGGCCAAGCTCGAGGCCGGCCATTTCGAGATCGAGCCGCAGCCGCTCAACCTGCGCCATCACGTGGACTCGACGCTGAGCATCTTCCTCGGTACGGAGATGGCGCGCGGCAGCGAGGTCGGCATTGACGCCAACGGCGACTGGCCCCGCTTGCGGGCCGACGAGCGCGCCATTCGTCAGATGCTGCTTAACCTGCTGTCCAATGCCATCAAGTTCAGCAACCCGGGTGCGCCGATCCGCATCAGCAGCCGGCAGACCGAAGCGGGCGAGCTGGTGCTGACGGTCGCTGATCGGGGCGTGGGCATGACACGCGATCAGGCGGATCAGGCAGTGAAGCCCTTCCGCCAGATCGATGACCGCCTGGCGCGAAAATACGAAGGGACGGGCCTCGGCCTCAGCATCGTCAAGGGTCTGATCGAGCGGCACGGCGGCCGGTTGCTCATCGATAGTGAGCCGAATGTCGGTTCGCGCATCTCGCTCGTCTTCCCGAAGGATGCGGTGCTGCCGCTCAGCCTCGTCCGCGTCGCCTGACCGCCTCCTTAGGCGTTCCCGCGCGCCAGGGTCAGCGCCTCGCGGATGATTTCGAGATCGCCGATATGGTTGGCCAGCAGCAGGATCAGCTTGGCGTTGAGCTGGGCGCTCTGCTCCTCGCTCAGGCCCCGATGGGCCTCGATCAGCGCGTCGTAGAAGTCGTCGGGATTGGCGAAGGCCGTCTCGGTGTTGAGCTTGCCGGTCATGTTCAGGCCTTTCCCGTGGCGCGGCGGAGAGCGGCGTCGATCGCCGCCGGGTCGAGACTACGCCAGCGCGCCGCGACGTGCTGGTCTGGACGAAAGAGATAGAACGTTCCGGGCCGCCCGTCATAGCGCTTTGTCGCCAGCCCATCCCGGTCGAGCTGCGGGTCGCAGCGCAGGACCGGGATCGGCAGGTGACGCGTGTCGTCGTCACCGAAATAAAGCCCGTGAAAGCCGCCGCGTAGGGCGTCGAGCAACCAGCCGTCGCGGCCGGCCTGGCGGATCGGCGCGTCGGCTGCGGCCGAGCCCGGCCGCATTGCCGGCGGAAAGGGATCACGGTCCGGCGTGTTGAGCGGCGAGAAGTCGAGCACGGTGGCGGTCGACAGGCGGCCGCTGTTGATCAGGCGGCGGGCGAAGGTATGGCTCTCGGCCAGCGCCAGAACCGCGTCGCGGAACCGCCGCGCCACCTTGCTCTTGGGCGACATGAAGTCCGTGCTGCGCGAGGAGTTGAGGATGTTCTCGTCGGCTGCCGGGCCGCGCTCGGCGTCGTAGCTGTCGAGCAGGCGCTCGGGCGCGTCGCCCTTCACCACCATCGCCAGCTTCCAGGCGAGGTTGTCGGCGTCCTGGACGCCCGAGTTGCCGCCGCGCGCGCCGAAGGGCGAGACCTGGTGCGCCGAATCGCCGGCGAACAGCACGCGGCCATGGCGGAACTTCTCCAGCCGGCGGCACTGGAACTTGTAGACACTGAGCCACTCGAACTCGAACTTGAAAGCGTCGCCCAGCGCGGCTTTCACGCGCGGGATCACGCGCTCGGGCTTGCATTCCTCGTCGGGGTCGGCATCGGGGCCCAACTGGAAGTCGAGCCGCCAGACATCGTCCGCCTGGCGATGCAGCAGCGCCGAATCGCCCGGGTGGAAGGTCGGTTCGAACCAGAACCAGCGCTCGGTCGGTCCGCGCCGGCCGAAGGGTGGCTCCGGCAGGTGCAGGTCGACGATCAGGAAACGGTCCTGGAAGGCGCGGCCCTTGAACCTGAGGCCCATCAGCCTGCGGATGGCCGAGCGGGCGCCGTCGGCGGCGATCACCCAGTCGGCCTCGATATCGTAGGCGCCGTCGGGCGTCTCGATCGTCAGGCGCACGCCGTCCTCGCGCGGCGCGATCCCGCTCACCCGGTTGTCCCAGCGGATCTCGACCGCGGGCTGCTCGCGCAGCCGCTCGAGCAGGAATTGCTCCACGTAGTATTGCTGCAGGTTGATGAAGGCCGGGAAGCGGTGCCCGCCTTCCGGCAGCAGGTCGAAATTGTAGACCTCCTTGCCGCGGCAGAAGATGCGGCCGACCTGCCAGGTAATTCCCTTTTCCATCATCGGCGCGGCGCAACCCAGCCGATCCCAGATCTCGAGCGTGCGCTTGGCCTGGCAGATCGAGCGGCTGCCGACACTGACCGTCTTGTCGTCGTCGAGCAGCAGCACCGGTATGCCGCG
The DNA here is from genome assembly GCA_022843945.1 of Rhodospirillaceae bacterium. GTDB lineage: Bacteria > Pseudomonadota > Alphaproteobacteria > CACIAM-22H2 > CACIAM-22H2 > VGEI01. The sequence continues at coordinate 113,933 of JALHMR010000004.1, forward strand.
CTGCGCCAGGTCGAGGGCGGCCGTCAGCCCCACGAGCCCCGCCCCGACGACCACCACCTTGTGGGGAGCCGGTCGAGGGCTGTCCTGGTCGGCCGAGCGCCGGTACTCGAAGACCGGATGAGCGAAGCGCGGCATCAGTCCTTGGGCCGGAGGTCGATGACCCGTTTGGCCTTGCCCAGCGAGCGGGCGACGCCCCCGGCGGGGACCGGCCGCACCCGCGCCGAGATGCCGATATAGGACTTCACCAGGCCGGCCAGCTTATCGGCGGCGGCCGTTTCGGTATCGCTCCTGCCGATGAAGGCGGGCTTGGCTTCGACCACGATGTCGAGCGTGTCGAGCTGGCCCTCGCGCCGCAGCTCGAGCACGTAATGCGGCGACAGCTCCGGCACGCGCAGGATGAGCTCCTCGATCTGGGTCGGGAAGACGTTGACCCCGCGGATGATGAGCATGTCGTCGGTGCGTCCGGTGATGCGCGCCATGCGCCGCATCGAGCGGGCCGTGCCCGGCAGCAGGGCGGTGAGGTCGCGGGTCCGGTAGCGGATCACCGGCAGCGCTTCCTTGGTCAGCGAGGTGAAGACGAGCTCGCCCGTGGTGCCGTCCGGAACCGGCTCGCCGGTCCCCGGGTCGATGATCTCGGGGTAGAAATGATCCTCCCAGACCGTCGGACCGTCCTTGGTCTCGACGCACTCGTTCGCCACGCCGGGGCCCATGACCTCCGACAGGCCATAGATGTCGATGGCATCGATGGCGAAGCGCTCCTCGATCTCGCGGCGCATGGCGTCGGTCCAGGGTTCGGCGCCATGGATGCCGATCTTGAGCGAGCTCGCCCGGGCATCGAGCCCCTGCTTGTCGAACTCGTCGGCGATGGCGAGCATGTAGCTCGGCGTCACCATGATGATGTCGGGTTTGAAGTCGGCGATCAGCTGCACCTGGCGTTCGGTCATGCCGCCGGACATGGGGATCACCGTGCAGCCGAGGCGCTCGGCGCCGTAGTGGGCGCCCAGCCCGCCGGTAAACAGGCCGTAGCCGTAAGCGATGTGCACGATATCGCCAGGCCGCCCGCCGGAGGCCCGGATCGAACGCGCCCCGAGGTCCGCCCAGTTGTCGAGATCCGCCTGCGTGTAGCCGACCACGGTCGGCTTGCCAGTCGTGCCCGACGAGGCGTGGATACGCAGTACCTTCTCGCGCGGCACCGCGAACATGCCGAAGGGATAGGTGACGCGCAGGTCTTCCTTGGCAGTGAAGGGGAACTTGCGCAGATCCTCCAGCCGCCGGAAGTCGTCGGGATGGACGCCGGCCGCATCGAACTTTCTCCGGTAATGCGGCACGTTCCTATAGGCGTGCGCCAGGCTCCATTTGAGCCGCTTGGTCTGCAGGGCGACCAGCTCATCGCGGCTGGCGATCTCGATCGCCTCCAGATCCTGGCGGCGCGGACCCGGCCGCAAGGCCTTGCCAGCCAGGCTGGTCGGTTTGCGCACCGTCAGGCGAAAGGCGGCGCGCCTGGTCGCGGGGCGCGACGGCGTGGGGCGCGCCTTCTTGCGCTTCGTGCTCTTGCGGGCGGCCATGATCCGGCGATCCTCCCAGCGATGCTTGTTAGCGCCGGTTTAGCATGGCCGGGGCGGGAGTTCAGTCGTCCTGAACGACCTTCGGCACGCTCGTGTCTTTCGGCGGGCCGGCCAGGGGCGAGCGCGCCGGCAGGGCCTCGAAATACATCGGGCAGAGCAGCAGCATGTCGATGGTCTTGCCGTCGCTGGCCAGCGGCAGGCGCAGGACCTCGAAGCGCCGGGTTTTGCCCTCGATCAGCCGCTGGTAGAGCGTGGTGCTGGGCTGACGGTCGGCCACCATCTTCCGGTAGGCGGCGAGCAGGCCCTCGCGATACTCCGCGTCCGGCACCTCGTCGACCATCTTGCCGGTCAGGTCCCACCCCATGCGCTGGGCCATCAGGGATCCGATCAGGCGGAAACGGAAGCGCACCGGTTCGTAGAGGACATCGATCAGAGTGACATTACCGACGGCGAATTTGAAGTCAGCGGGGTCGAGATCCTGCCGGCTGGGCAGCAACTCGCCGTGATGCCGGGACACCCAATAGTCGTACAGCCGGAGCAGGTCCGGGTGCCGGATTCGCTGGCGAAGACCACCGCTATTTTGTTGCTCAGCCAAGGCTACTCCCCCAGCGCCGACGACCAAGACCGGTTGTTCTGCCACATCGATGCGGAGAAAGCGATTCCCGCTAGGGCGAAGCAGTCAATCCCGGCACCAGCTCGCCTTTGATCTGGGTGGAGTGGCCCCGGAACACGGCGACCAGCTTGCCGTCCTGATCGGTCACCGTGACATCGCACACGCCCGAGCGCCCGCCGCGATGGCGCTCGATCCCCTCGGCGGTCAGCACGTCTCCCTCGCGAGCCGAGGCGATGAAGGTGATGGCGCAGTTATTGGCCACCGTCACCTTGTTGTGCGAGTTGCAGGCGAAGGCGAAGGCCGAATCGGACAGCGTGAAGATCAAGCCGCCATGACACAGGTGATGGCCGTTGCACATGTCCGGTCGCACCTTCATGCGCAGGCGCGCCCGGCCCGGCCCGACCTCCAGCACCTCGATGCCCAGCGCCTGGCTGGCGCGATCCTGCGCCCACATCGCATCGCGCGAGGCTTCGGCAAGCTGCTGCGGCGACACGACTTTTGCTGTCGTCATCTCAGCGACCGGAGAATTTGGGGGCGCGCTTCTCGAGAAAGGCCGTCACCCCTTCGCGATAGTCGGCGGTGTGGCCGAGCGTGCGCTGCAGGTCGCGCTCGAGATCGAGCTGCTCGTCGAGCGTGTTAGCCGGCGACTGATCGAGCGCATGCTTGATCATGGCCAGCCCCTTGGTCGGCTGCGTCGCCAGGTGGCGCACGAGGCCCGAAGCCTCGGCCATCAGCTTGTCGTCATCGACGGCCTTCCAGATCAAGCCCCACTCGGCGGCCTGCTCGGCGCTGATCTTCTCCGCCAGCATGGCGAGGCCGCGAGCCCGGGCATCGCCGGCCAGGCGCGGCAGGAAGTAGGTCGAGCCCGAATCCGGGACGAGACCGAGCCTGGCAAAGGCCTGGAGGAAGCTGGCTGAGCGCGCGGCCAGCGTGATGTCGCAGGCAAGCGCCAGGCTCATGCCGGCACCGGCGGCGACACCGTTGACCGCCCCGACCACCGGCAGCGGCAGGCTGCGCAGGCTGCGGATCAGGGGATTGAACTGCTTGTCGATCGTCTCGCCGAGATCGATGGCCTTGTTGTCGGTCATCTGGCGCTGGGACAGATCCTGGCCGGCGCAGAAGCCACGCCCGGCGCCCGTGATCAGCAGCGCCCGGCAGCCACCTGCCGGGTCGGCGATGCCGGCCAGCGCGTCGCGCAGCTCGCCATGCATCTCCGCCGTGAAGGCGTTGAGCTTGTCGGGCCGGTTGAGGGTGAGGGTGGCGACGCCGTCGCTGACCTCGAACCGGATGGTGCTGTAGCTCATCGTCGGGCGTTCCCCGCTATTTGCGCGACTATGCCGGTCCGTCCCCTGAGGGGCAATGGTCAAGCGTCCCCTGCTGCGCTACACACAGGCCGAAGCGCAGGAACACTCCCATGACACCCCAGCCTCCGATCGACACGTCGTATATCGCCGGCAGCACCCGGCTCTTTGCCATCGTCGGTCATCCGATCGATCAGGTGCGATCACCGGAGATGGTCACCGCCGAATTCAAGCGGCGCCAGAAGGACGCGATCCTCCTGCCGCTGCACGTCCTGCCCGAGGACTTCGATTCCGTTCTGCCGGCGGTCATGAAGGTCCACAACCTCGACGGCCTGGTCTTCACCGTGCCCTACAAGGTGCGGGCCTGCGCCCTGGCCGACGAGCTTGGTGCCCAGGCACGCCTGGTGGGGGCCACCAATGCGATGGCCCGCCGCCCTGACGGGCGCTGGGTTGCTGACATGTTCGACGGGCTGGGCTGCGTCGAGGCGTTCCGGCGGCAAGGTTTCTCTTTCGCGGGACGACGGGCGATGCTGATTGGCGCCGGCGGCGCCGGTTCGGCCATCGGTGTCGCTATCGCCCACGAGCATCCGGCGGCGATCCGTCTTCACGATATCGACGACGGCCGGGCCCGGGTTCTTGCCGACAAGATCCGGCAGGTCGACAAGTCGATTGCCGTGGATATCGGCCCGCCGGCCTGGGACGGCATGGATGCGCTGATCAACGCGTCGCCCGTCGGCATGCTGGATGACCGCCGCGTGCCGGTGGCGGCCTCTTCCCTGCCGCCCGGGCTTATGGTGCTGGACGCGATCACCAAGCCCGAGAAGACCGGCTTGCTGGCATTGGCCGAGGCCAGCGGCTGCCCTACGCTGCGCGGCCGTGACATGATGAACGGCCAGATCTCGCGTATCGTCGATTTCTTCGCCTACTGAGTTGGTCTAAAACCGCAGAAACGCCCTCGGCGCCGCTGGAGTATCCTCATGCCGCACCCCCTGTTCGACAAGCATCGCGCCACCCTCGACGGCGCGCTGCAGGCCATAGCCACACGCGGCTACTGGTCGCCGTATCCGGAGATCGCCAGCGGCAAGATCTACGGCGAGACGGCCAACGCCGACGCCAAGGCGGCGTTCGAGGCGTCTCTCAACAAGCCGTTCGACCTCGACCAGCCCGGCACCACGGGCCGCGTCGGCAAGGAGACCTCGCCCTACGGCTTCGCGCTGGGCATCACCTATCCCAAGCCCGACATCGGCAAGCTGATCGCGGCCTCGAAAGCCGCCATGCCGGCCTGGCGCAAGGCGGGCGTGGATGCCCGCGCCGGTGTCTGCCTCGAGATCCTGGCGCGTATCAACAAGCAGTCCTTCGCTATCGCCTACGCGGCGATGCATACGACCGGGCAGGGCTTCATGATGGCCTTCCAGGCGGCGGGGCCGCACGCCCAGGATCGCGGCCTGGAGGCCGTCGCCTTCGCCTATTCGGAAATGAGCCGTACGCCGAAAACGGCGCGCTGGGAGAAGCCCGCGGGCCGCGGCGATCCCATCAAGCTCGATAAGACCTACACCATCGTGCCGCGCGGCATCGGCCTGGTGATCGGCGTCTCGACCTTCCCCACCTGGAACGGCTACCCGGCGATGTTCGCCGATCTCGCCACCGGCAACCCGGTGATCGTCAAGCCGCACCCGGCGGCCATCCTGCCGCTGGCCCTCACCGTGAAGATCGCGCGCGAGACGCTGAAGGAGGCGGGCTTCGACCCCAACCTCGTGCTGCTCGCCGCCGACGATCCGGAGGCACCGATCGCCAAGGAGCTGGCGACGCGGCCGGAAGTGGCGCTGATCGACTACACCGGCGGGCCGGGTTTCGCCGACTGGCTGGCCAGGAACGCCACCCAGGCGACGCTCTTCGCCGAGAAGGCCGGGGTCAACACGGTGGTCATCGATTCGACGTCCGATGGCAAGGGCATGCTGCAGAACCTGGCCTTCTCGCTGTCGCTCTACTCGGGCCAGATGTGCACGACGCCCAAGACCCTGTTCGTGCCCAAGGACGGTATCGAGACCGAAGCCGGCCATCAGTCGTTCGACGACGTGGCGCGCGGCCTCGCCATCGCCATCGACAAGCTGCTCGGCGATCCGGCGCGCGCCGTGGAGATCCTCGGCTGTATCCAGAACCCGGCGACCCTGGCGCGGGTTGACGGAGCGGCGCGCGAAGGCCAGGTGGTGCGCGCCTCGGCCGCGCTCGAGCACCCGAGCTTTGCCGGGGCGCGTGTGCAGACGCCGCTGCTGGTGAAGGTCGATGTGGCGCGCGACAAGGTCTATACCGAGGAGACCTTCGGTCCCGTGGCCTACATCGTGCCCACGGCGAGCACCGCCGACTCGTTGAGTCGCGCCATGGGGACGGCAAAGGCCAAGGGGGCGATCACCGCGGCGCTCTATTCCACCGACGCTGCCGTGATCGACCAGGCGGTGGACGCGGCGGCCGATGCCGGCGTGTCGCTGTCCGTCAACCTGACCGGGGGGATCTACGTCAACCAGTCGGCGGCCTTCAGCGACTACCACGCGACCGGCTGCAATCCCGCGGCGAACGCCTCGCTGACCGACGCGGCCTTCGTGGCGCCGCGCTTCCACGTCGCGCAGTCGCGCGTGCCGGTGGCGGCCTGAGCCATGGCCTTCTACGCCATCGACGGCATCGTGCCGGTTGTCGATCCAACGAGCTTCGTGCATCCCACGGCCAGCGTCATCGGTGACGTGATCATCGGCCCGGGCTGCTATGTCGGCCCGGGAGCCAGCCTGCGCGGCGATTTCGGCCGCCTGGTCATGGCCGGCGGCGGCAACCTGCAGGATGGCTGCATCGTCCATGGCTTCCCCGATACCGACACCCTGCTCGATATCGACGCCCACATAGGGCACGGCGCGGTGGTGCACGGCGCCACGATCAAGCGCAACGCGCTGGTCGGCATGAATGCGGTGATCATGGACGGCGCGGTGATCGGGGAATCGGCCTTCGTCGCGGCCATGGCCTTCGTGAAGGCCGGTTTCGAGGTTCCCGACCGGCATCTGGTGGCCGGCATCCCGGCAAAGGTCCTGCGCCCGCTGACCGACCAGGAGATCGCCTGGAAGGAGGAAGGGACGCGCGAGTACCAGCAGCTGACCCGCCGCTGCCTCGCGTCCTTCAAGGAGGTCGAGCCGCTCCAGGCGGTCGAGCCGAACCGCCCGCGCGTGTCCGTCGGCACGGCGATACCGCTCTACAAGGTCAAAGGTCCTGGCTGACCGGCGCTGCCTACCGTTGCAGGTGCCGTTTAATAATCCTTAACCAGTTTTTGAAAGGGTCGGGGTGCAGGGTCACCCGGAGTCGCACGGCTGCGCCGTTGCGCTGCCTCTCCGGTGGTGCCGGAACGCGGAATGTCAGTCTCGCAGCACTCGCCTCAGGCCTTCCCTTCACCGCCGCCGCGCGCGCGTATCGCTGTGCCGATGGTGGTCGCCGGCCTCGTCGGGGCGATCGTCGTCCTTCTCGTTCTCGCCGTGCTGGGCGACATCATAACGGCTTCGATATCGGCGCCGACGCACAGCCCCTGGACCTGGATGCATCTGGGTGCGGCGTCGCTGATCCTCGTCCTGGTCGGGGTTCTCGGCATCGTGCTGCGCCGGCAATTCGCCCAGCTGCGGGAGCTGTCCGACGATCTGCGGCGCGAGGAAGAGAAGTTCCGGCTCTATGCCGAGCTCGGCTCGGACTGGTTCTGGGAGACCGACGCGCAGCACCGTTTCGTGGAGATTACCGGCGCGCATATCGAGAAGGCAGCGCTGTCGTCCAAGCGCGTTCTCGGCCATACCCGCCTGGATCTCGTGCGCCAGGGCCTGATTGTCGCCGATCTCAACAGCCCGGCCTGGCGCAAGCACGTGGCCGATCTCGAGCTTCGCCTGCCGTTCCACAACTTTGTCTATTCAGTCGGCGACCCCGGCAACCTGAAGACGCTGTCGGTTAGCGGGCAGCCGGTCTTCGGTGACGGCGGCGCGTTCCTCGGCTATCGCGGCATCGCCACCGACATCACGGCGGAGAAGCGCACGGAGCGCGAGCTGCGCGACGCCAAGGATGCCGCCGAGGCGGCAAACAGCACCAAGTCCGAGTTCCTGGCCAGCATGAGCCACGAGCTGCGCACGCCGCTCAATGCCATCCTGGGCTTCTCCGACATGATGATGGCGGAGATGTTCGGCAAACTCGGCCATCCGAAGTACAGCGAGTATGTCCGCGACATCCACAGCAGCGGCAGTCATCTCCTGGCCCTGATCAACGACGTCCTCGACATGTCGAAGATCGAGGCCGGGCGCTTCGAGCTCGACGAGAGCATCGTCAATCTCGGCAGTGTCATCGATTCCTGCCTGGCCATGATCGAGTGGCGCGCCATCAAGAACGAGGTCGATCTGGGCGAGCGCCCGCATCTCGTCCTGCCCAATATCATTGCCGACGAGCGGGCGATCCGGCAGGTGCTGCTCAACCTGGTGACCAACGCGGTGAAATTCACGCCGCGCGGCGGCCGGGTCCAGGTCGCGGGCGGCGTCGACGGCAATGGCGATGTCCTGGTGGCGGTCGCCGATACCGGGGTCGGTATCCCGCCCGAGGCGCTGGAACGGCTGTTCGAGCCCTTTCAGCGGGCTTCGGCGCAGGTGGCGCGGCAGCAGGAAGGAACCGGGCTCGGCCTGGCGATCAGCCGCCGCCTGATGGAGATGCATGGCGGCGCGCTCGAGGTCGAGAGCGCCGTCGGCGAGGGCACCGTGGTGCGCATCCGTTTCCCGGCCGGCCGCGTCGTCGCCATGCCGGGCCAGGAGACCGAGCCGGCGGCGGCCGGCTGATCCCTATCAGTGTCCGATTGCGCCCGGCCGCTTAGCGGCCAACCGCATAGGCCTGCTGCAGCCGTGGCGTGGCCGCCGCCCGCAGCACCTTGCCGTCCTTCTTCGCCGCGCAGTTGCGGCCCAGCGACCAGGGCTCGGCCATCTGCACGTCGTGGCCGCGCTTCTTGAGCTCGGTCACCGTCTTCTCCGGGAAGCGGCTCTCCATGATCACTTTGCCGGGCGAGGCCTGGCGCGGATAGAACGAGTTCGGCCAATGGTCGGTCTGCAGCATCGGCGCATCGATCGCCGCCTGCAGGTCAAGCTTGTGATCGACATGGCGCAGGAAGAACTGCGCGATCCACTGGTCCTGGTTGTCGCCGCCGGGCGAGCCGAAGGCCAGCACCGCCTCGCCGTTCTTGTCGAGCGCGAGGCTCGGTGTGAGCGTGGTGCGCGGCCGGCGGCCGGGGACCAGCGCCGACGGCACGTCCTCCTGCAGCCAGAACATCTGGGCGCGCGTGCCCAGGCAGAAGCCGAGACCGGGGATGACCGGCGAGCTCTGCAGCCAGCCCCCCGACGGGGTCGCTGCCACGACGTTGCCATGGCGATCGATGACGTCGAGATGGCAGGTGTCGCCTTCGGCCGGCCCGCGCGCGGCGCGGCTCTTGGCGGCCAGCGCCGCGGCGCCGCCCGAGCGATCGTAGGATTCGGCCATCTCGCGCTCGACCCGCGTCGGCTCGCCGACGCCGGCCGCCGGACCGCCGACCACGCGGAGCTGCGGCATCCGCGGGGCGCGGCCATCGGGTGAGCCGGGCCGCAGGTCGCGCGACGCCGTGTCGCCGATCAGCTTGCGGCGCTCGGTGTTGTAGCCATCCGACAGCAGGGTCTTGAGCGGCACGTCGACGAAGTTGGGATCGGCGTACCAGGCGTCGCGGTCGGCGTAGGCCAGCTTCTTGGCTTCGACGAGCAGGTGGATGAAATCCGGTCCGGTCGTGTCCATCGCGGGCACGTCGAAGCCCTTGAGCAGGGCGAGGAGCTGGAGGAGGACAGGGCCTTGGCTCCACGGCCCGGCCTTGCACACGGTCAGGCCGTGATACTCGTATGTCGCCGGCGCCTCGTAGCTCGCTTCCCAGCCGGCCAGGTCGGCCCCCTTGAGCACGCCCTTGCGCCGCTGGCCGGTGGCATCCATGACCGCGGTCGAGGACACATATTTCTCGATCGTCTCGGCGACGAAGCCCTTGTAGTAGGCGGCGCGCGCCGCCTCGATCTGGCGCTCGCGGTCCGCCCCGGCCGCCGAGGCCTCGCGCAGGATGCGCGTGTAGGTCTGGGCCAGCTCGGGATTGACGAACAGCTCGCCCGGCTTGGGCACGTCACCGTTCGGCAGATAGAGCGCGGCCGAGGTCTTCCACTCGTCGCGGAACAGCGGCGCCACGCCGCCGATGGTGGCGCAGACGCCGTGGACCAGCGGATAGCCGTCGCGGGCGTAGCCGATGGCAGGCGCCATCACTTCGGCGAGCGTCATCGTGCCGTGATCGCGCAGCATCAGCATCCAGGCATCGAAGGCACCCGGGATGACCGCGGCGAGGAATCCCGTACCGGGCACCAGGTCGAGGCCTTCGCCCTTGTAATGCGCGATGGTGGCGCCCGATGGGGCCGGGCCCTGGCCGCAGAGGATCTGCGCCGCCTTGCCTTTGGCCTGGAAGGCCATGACGGCGTCGCCGCCGAGGCCGTTCATGTGCGGCTCGACAACCTGCAGCGTGAGGCCCGCTGCCACGGCGGCGTCGAAGGCGTTGCCGCCCTTTTCCAGGACCGCCATGCCGACCTGAGAGGCCAGCCAATGGGTCGATGCGACGACGCCGAACGTGCCGGAAATGACGGGGCGGGTGGTAAAGGTCGGCGGCAGCGGCGGAGGCATGGTGATATTCCGTATAAGGATTGTTCTGGCGACTATAGGCGGTTCCCGGCGGCTGCCGCAATGTTGGGCAAGCCGGCCCATTAACCGGGTTTGACAGCGCGACGGGGCTCATATTTTGATGTGCCGCCGCGGTGAGGAATGCCGAGGGCACCGGGAGGAGTACCATGAAGCAACGACGACTGGGCAAGAACGGCCCGCAGGTTTCGGCGATCGGGCTTGGCTGCATGGGCATGTCCATGAGCTACGGCGAGCCGAACGATCCGGAATCGATCGCCACCATCCACCGCGCCATCGAGATCGGCGTCAATTTCCTCGACACCTCTGATGCCTATGCCAGCGGCAAGAACGAGGAGCTGCTCAACAAGGCGTTGCAGGGCAAACGCGACAAGGTCTTCCTCGCCAGCAAGTTCGGCAACCTGCGCGTGGCCGGTTCGGACCGCACGGTCGACGGCCGGCCGGAGAAGGTCGCGGAGTTCTGCGAGGCGAGCCTCAAGCGCCTCGGCACCGACCGCCTCGATCTCTACTACCAGCACCGGGTCGATCCCTCGGTGCCGATCGAGGATACGGTCGGCGCGATGAAGAAGCTGGTGGAACAGGGCAAGGTCCGTCACCTCGGCTTGTCGGAAGCCGGCGCCAACACCATCCGCCGGGCGCATGCCGTGCATCCGATCGCCGCGGTGCAGAGCGAATATTCGCTGTGGTGCCGCGATCTCGAAGCCGACATCATCCCGGCCTGCCGCGGTCTCGGTATTGCTTTCGTGCCCTACAGCCCGCTTGGCCGCGGCTTCCTGTCGGGCTCGATCAAGCAGCTCGACACGCTGATCGAGAAGGACCGGCGGCGCGAGCATCCGCGCTTCTTTGCCGAGAACCTGGAGAAGAACGTCAAGCTGCTGGGTCCGCTCGAGCAGGTCGCGCAGCGCCTCAAGGTCAAGCCGGCGCAGGTGGCTCTGGCCTGGGTGCTGGCCCAGGGCGAGGACATCGTGCCGATTCCCGGCACCAAGCGGCGCTCCTATCTCGAGGAGAATGCCGCGGCGGTGGACCTCAAGCTGAGTGCTGACGATCTTGCGGCGCTCAACAAGGCGTTCCCCGTTGGCGTCACCGCCGGAACGCGCTATCCCGCCGGCCAGATGAAGGCGATGGGAATCTAACTGCCGCGATCGAGCGGCACGAGATCGAAAGCGATGCTGACGCGTGGACGGTCCCCGGTGAAGGGGATCGTCCGGTGCCAGATGTAAGAGGGGAAGAGGAGCATCAGCCCTTCTTCGGGGCGGATGCTGCGCATCTCCGTTGTCGCGGTCGTGCCGAAGAAGGGATCAGGCCGTCCGAATTCGATCCACCCGGCGGGGCCGCCGGCATCGATTTCAGCCGGAATCCGCACGTAGTAAACGCCACTGATCCAGCCGCTGGGATGGTGGTGCGGATCCTGGTGGCCGGACGAGCCGAGGACGGTTCCCCACACCCGCAGCCGCCAGCGCGCCGGCGGGCGGCCGACAGTGGCCCCGCGGGAAAACTCCTCGACCGCTGCCCTGATCATGTCGGCGAGGGCCGCAACCGGTCCCGGATCGCTGTCGAGCAGCTCGCCGGTCTGCGAGCCCTTGCGCGTCGTCTTGCCCAGGCGTTCCCGGACCAGCGTGCGGTGGCCGGTGACATGATGGAACAGGGCGTCGTTGAACGCCGCCAGGTCGGGGAACCCGGCCGGTGCCTGGTCGTAGCGCCGCTGCCAGAGCATCGTGTCGAGATCGACGAGGCGCTTGCGCTCCGCCGGCCGGCCGAGCTCGTCGAGGATCATGGCCTTGAAGGCAAGCCCGCGCGTGTGCGCGGGATCGAGGGCAAGCGCCCGGTCGAGCGCCGGTTCGGCCTCGGGCCAGCGGCCGGCGCGCATCAGGGATGCACCCAGGCTGACCCAGTGATCGCTCAGGCCCGGCTGGGCTGCCGTGACACGGCGCAGATGCTCGGCCGCGGCGTCCGCCTGGCCGCCTTCCAGCAGCGCCCAGCCGAGATTGGCTTCGACGCGCGGATGGCCGGGCGCCAGGCGCAGCGCCTGGCGGAAGGCCGCGATCGCCTGCTCGTGTCGGCCCTGTCGCTGATGCACGATGCCGAGACATTCGTGGGCTTCCGGGAGCCCCGGATGTGACGAGAGCAACGGCTCGAGAACGGCTCGTGCGGCGTCCAGCCGGTCATCGTCCAGGAGCAGCCGGCCGAGATTGATGTGGGCCGGAAGATTGGCGGGATCGAGGCGGGCCGCCTCGCGATAGTCTGTTTCCGCGCGGTCGCGTCGCTCCAGGGCCATATGGAGAGCGGCGCGGTTGAAGAACAGTCGTGAATCGCCAGGGCGCGCGGCAATCGCCTGCGTCGCGAAGCCGACAGCTTCGTCGAGGCGCCCGCTCTGGGCGCAGACCAGGGCGAGCAGGCCGAGTGCATCGGCGTTGGCCGGCTCCGTCCGCAGCAGGCGCCGGCAATGCTCCTCGGCGCGCTCGAGCCGTCCCGCCTGCAGGTCTTGGAATGCCAGGGCCAGATCGGACATGCGCTCTAATTACACGATCTCGCTGATGTAGTGGTGCCCGGCCGTATCGCAGCGGCTGCGGCGCCATTCCACGGCCCGCCCGTCGACCGTGTAGGCCAGACGGTCGATCTCCAGCAGCGGCGCTCCGTTCTTCAATCCCAGCGGCTTTGCCTCATCCGGACGGGCCGCCACGGCCTTCAGCTTCTCGACGGCGCGCGCCACCGTGACGCCGTAGCGCTCTTCGTAATAGCGGTAGAGCTCGTTCGGCACGTCGACCGAAAGGCGATCGGTGAAGCCCGGAAACAGCGCGGCCGGCAGGACGATGCGCTCGTGGATCGCCACCCGCTGGCCGAGCAGCCGCAGGCGTTTCAGGCGGATCACCAAGCTGCCGGTTCTGAGGCCCAGCCGCATGGCCTCGCCGCGGTCGGCCTTGGCCTTGGCGAGTGAAAGCATGCGCGCCCCCGGCAGGGCGCGCTCGCCGGTGTCGGCGATGAGATGAAAGAAGTGGAACAGGGCGCGCTGCGCCGTGTGCTGCGCGACGAAGGTGCCCTTGCCCTGCTTGCGGTCGAGCAGGTTCTGCGCCGCGAGCTCGTCGAGCGCCTTGCGCACCGTGCCTTGGCTGACGCCGAACTCGTCCGCGAGCTGGAACTCCGAAGGCAGAGCCTCGCCCGGCCGCCAGGCGCCCGAGGCCAGACGCCGGACCATCAGGTCCTTCACCTGCAGGTAAAGCGGCTTGAAATCGGGCGTGCCGTCCATCGTGCGAAGCTACCATGCCCAGTCTTATATAAGATAGAAGATAGGCGTTGACTCGGGGTTTGGCCGGGGCCTAGCCTCGGGCTCTGGTCCGGTTCGCGAGGCTCGGGGAGGAGCGATGACGACGCATTTCATTGTCCACGACAAGGCCGACACTGTCGGCGTCGTGGTGGTCGAGACCGTGAAGGCGGGTGAGACGATCACCGGCTGGGTTCTCGAGGACGACTCGACGATCAAGATCAAGGCGCTGGATCCCGTTCCGCTGGGGCACAAGATCGCGCTGGGCGACATCAAGAAGGGCGACACCGTCGTCAAATACGGCCATGACATCGGCATGGCCTCGGCGCCCATCGGCAAGGGTCGCCACGCCCATATCCATAACATGAAGACGAAGAGGTGGTAGCCATGGCGCAGGGCAAGAAATCCATCGCTGCCGCGAAATCGAAGCGCAACGGCAGGAGCCTCGATTTCTGGGGCTACCGGCGTGAGAATGGCCGGGTCGGCGTGCGTAACCACGTCATCATCCTGCCGCTCGACGACCTGTCGAACGCCGCCTGCGAGGCGGTAGGCAACAACATCAAGGGCACGCTGGCCCTGCCGCATGCCTATGGGCGCCTGCAGTTCGGCGAGGATCTCGAGCTCCACTTCCGCACCCTGATCGGCACGGGATCGAGCCCGAACGTCGCCGCCGTCGTGGTCATCGGCATCGAGCCGCAATGGACGGCGCGCGTGGTCGACGGCATCAAGAAGACCGGCAAGCCGGTCGTGGGCTTCGCCATCGAGGGTACGGGCGACATCGGCACCATCGCCGCCGCCTCGCGCACGGCCCAGGAATTCGTGCAATGGGCCACCGAGAAGCAGCGTGAGCGCTGCACCATCGATGAGCTCTGGGTCTCGACCAAGTGCGGTGAGAGCGACACGACCTCCGGCCTCGCCTCGTGCCCGACCGTCGGCAACCTGATCGACAAGCTCGATCCGCTGGGCGCCACGACCTGCTTCGGGGAGACCTCGGAGCTCACCGGCGCCGAAGTGGTGTGCGCGGCGCGCGCGATCGACAAGTCGGTCCAGAAGAAGTTCATGGCGACGTGGACCGCCTATAACGCCATGATCGAGCGTCACAAGACCAACGACCTGCGGGATTCGCAGCCGACCAAGGGCAACATCGCCGGCGGCCTGACGACGATCGAGGAGAAGGCCTTCGGCAATCTCCAGAAGATCGGCCACAAGACCAAATTCATCGACGTGCTCAAGCCGGCGGAGGAGCCGACCAAGGGCCCGGGTCTCTACTTCATGGACAGCTCCTCGGCCGCGGCCGAGTGCGTGACCCTGCAGGCGGCGGCCGGCTTCGTCGTGCATCTGTTCCCGACCGGCCAGGGCAATGTCATCGGCAACCCTATCGAGCCGGTGATCAAGCTCACGGCCAATCCGAAGACGGCGCGCGAGATGAAGGAGCACATCGATCTCGACGTTTCCGGCATCCTGCGCCGTGAGATGACGATGGACGAGGCGGGCGATGCGCTGATCGACATCACGATCCGCACCTGCAACGGGCGGCTGACCTGCGCCGAGGCGCTCGGTCATCGCGAATTCGTCCTGACCAAGCTCTACCAGAGTGCCTGACGAGCGCACGCTCGAGGTGAAGGTCTGGCGCGGCGGCGAAAGCGGCCGCTTCCAGGCCTTCGCCGTACCGCGCCGCGCCAGCCAGACGGTCCTCGACGTCGTCACCTGGATCCAGCGTCACCTCGATGCGACGCTGTCCTATCGCTATGCCTGCCGGGTCGGCATGTGCGGCTCCTGCGCCATGACGGTGAACGGCAAGCCGCGCTGGACCTGCCGCACCCATGTCGACAAGGTCGCCGACGGCGACACGCTGACCGTGGCCCCGTTGGCCAACCTGCCGGTGGTCAAGGACCTGGCCACCGACATGGCGCCTTTCTTCGACAAATGGGCGAAGGCCGAGGGGCGGTTCGTGCCAGCCGATGAGCGGCCGGCGGAT
Organism: Rhodospirillaceae bacterium; assembly: GCA_022843945.1. GTDB lineage: Bacteria > Pseudomonadota > Alphaproteobacteria > CACIAM-22H2 > CACIAM-22H2 > VGEI01. The sequence goes on from JALHMR010000004.1 coordinate 129,390, forward strand.
TTCCATACGGTGCCGCCCGGCACGCGCGCCAGCCGCGCCGCCAATGCCGGCATCGAGTGCATCGGCTGCGGCATCTGCTACGCGGCCTGCGACATCGTGCGCTGGAACCGCGACTATCTCGGCCCCGCGGCGCTCAACCGCGCCTGGACCCTGGTCAACGACGTGCGTGATGCCGGGAACGACGTGCGGCTTGCCGCTGTCGCGGGCGATGCGGGCTGCCATGCCTGCCACAGCCAGGAAGGCTGCCGGACGCACTGTCCCAAGCAGATCAACCCCACCGCCTCCATTGCCGGCCTCAAGCGCGCAACGATGGTGGCGGCCTTCAAGGGGCGGCTATGACGGGGCGGACGGAAACGCGGCTGTGGATCGCGCAGCGCGCCTCGGCCGCCGTGCTGGCGCTGTGCGTGATCGTGCACCTGGCGACGCTCATCTATGCCGTGCATGGCGGTCTCAGCGCCGCGGAGATCCTGGAGCGCACCCGCGGCTCGGCAGCGTGGCTGGGTTTCTATCTGCTCTTCGTCGTCGCCGCAGCCATCCACGCGCCGATCGGCGTGCGCACGGTGCTGCGGGAGATGACGTCGTGGCGCGGCCGGTCGCTCGATCTGGCCGCTGTACTATTCGGCCTGCTGCTCGCCATGTTGGGTGCGCGCGCGGCCCTTGCGGTGTTCGGATGGGGGGCGGTGTTCGCATGAGCCCGTTCAACCCGGTCTGGCCGGTGCGTTCGCATCGCGGCTACCTCGCCTTTGTCGTGCATCGGGTGTCGGGGGTCGGCCTGGCGGTCTTCCTGCCGCTGCATTTCCTGGCCCTGGGCACGGCCATCGGCGGCGAAGCGGCGCTCGAAGGCTTCCTGCGCTGGACAGACCATCCGCTGGTCAAGCTGGCGGAGACGGGACTGGTGCTGCTGCTGGCCGCACACCTGGCCGGGGGCCTGCGCCTGCTGGCGCTCGAGCTCCTGGGCTGGCGCGACTGGCAGAAGAGCGCCGTCGCCGTCGCGGCCGGCTTCAGCCTCGCGGCCGGGCTCCTGTTCCTGCTCAATCTGGGACTTTGACGTGATCGCGACCGCCGACCTCTACCTTGCCGGCGCCAGCTTCGTGGCGGCGTTTGCTTCCGGCCTGGCGGGCTTCGCTTTCGCGCTCATCGCCTCGGGCGTCTACCTGCACGTGCTGGAGCCAACGGCGGCCGTGGCCCTGGTGCTGGCCGGCTCGCTGGCCACCCAGTCGGTGACCATCTTCCGCCTGCGTGACGGTATCGTCTGGCGGCGCTTCTGGCCTTTCCTGGTCGGCGGAGTTGTCGGCGCGCCGCTCGGCGTGGCGCTCCTCGGCCGGCTCGATGGCGAAGCCGTGCGTCTGATCGTCGGCGCCTTCCTCGTCGGCTACAGCCTGCTGATGCTGGCCATGCGCCACCCGCCGCAGATCACCGGCGGCGGCCAGGCTGCCGACGGCGCGGTCGGCCTGATCGGCGGCATCATGGGCGGCTTTGCCGGGCTCTCGGGCGCCGTGCCGACCGTCTGGTGCAACCTGCGCGGCTGGCCCAAGGACGAGCAGCGCGGCGTCTACCAGCCCTTCATCGTCGCCATGCAGGGGCTGGCCCTCGCCACGCTGGCGGCCTCGGGCGGCGTCGGCATGGATACCTGGATCGCCTTCGCGGTTTGCCTGCCCGCGCTGTTTCTCGGCGCCTATGCCGGCCTCAAGCTTTATGCGCGGGTGGATGACAAGGTTTTCCGGCGCATCGTCCTGAGCCTGCTGCTGCTGTCGGGTCTGGCCCTGCTTCTGTGATAGGATCGAAAGAAAGATAACTGGGAGGACAAAGACATGACCGAGCCCCGCGCCGCTCCTTGAGCGTTCAGAATTTCTAACGGCTGGCGTTAGTAATTCTTACGCCCGCCGCCCGCAGTTTTTGCGTATGTCCGCGGTCTCTACCCCGGACCTGAGCAGGAGACAAAGGCGATGACGAAGTTTGCGAAATTTCAAGCTGGCGCAATCGGTGCAGCCCTGGTGCTGCTCGCGGCCGACCCCGCCGGGGCGCAGGAGCAGGGGCAGCTTCGCCTGGCCAAGCAGTTCGGCATCTCCTACCTGCCGCTCACCGTGATGGAGGAGAAGAAGCTCATCGAGAAGCATACCCAGGCCGCGGGCCTGGCCAACGTCAAGGTTGAGTGGTCTCAGCTCGCCTCGGGTGCGCCGATGAATGACGCGCTGCTCTCCGGCAATCTCGACATCGCGGCCGGCGGCGTCGGTCCGCTGATGACCATCTGGGCGCGCACCAAGGGCAACATCAACGTCAAGGCCGCGGCCTCGATCAACTCGATGCCGCTCTACCTCAACACGATCAATCCCAACGTGAAGTCGATCAAGGATTTCACCGACAAGGACCGCATCGCCCTGCCGGCGGTGAAGGTGTCGATCCAAGCGGTGACTCTGCAGATGGCGGCGGAGAAGGTCTTCGGCGTCGGCAAGCACGACACGCTCGACCGGCTGACCGTGTCGATGTCCCATCCCGATGGCATGAGCGCCATGATGTCCGGCCGCACCGAGGTCACCGGGCATTTCAGCTCGGCGCCGTTCATGTATCAGCAGCTCGAGGACAGCCGGGTGAAGCGCGTGCTGTCATCCTACGAGGTGCTCGGCGGGACCAGCACCTTCAACGTCGTCTGGACGAGCGCCAAGTTCCACGACCAGAATCCGCGACTCTATAAAGCGTTCCTCGCGGCTCTCGAAGAATCGATGACGATCATCAACGGGAACAAAAAGGCGGCCGCCGAGCTCTACATCGCCACCGAACGGTCGAAATCCCCGCTGCCCTTCATCGAGAAGATCCTCAACGACCCCGAGAACGTCTTCACCACCACGCCCCAGAACGTGATGAAGTATGCCGAATTCATGCACCGGATCGGCTCGATCAAGGAGAAGCCCGAGTCCTGGAAGGACCTGTTCTTCCCCGAGATCCACGCCAAGAGCGGGAGCTGAGCGAAAGGCGGCACGGATACCGGTCATGGACGCCAATGGCACCGGCGGCGCGCGGCCTCTGCTCGAGGTCGACGGCGTCACCCTGCAGTACAAGACGCGCGAGCACCTGGTCACCGCGACCTACCGGGTGAGCTTCAAGGTCTGGCCGTCGGACCGTTTCGTCCTGCTCGGCCCGTCAGGCTGCGGCAAGTCGACCCTGCTCAAGGGCGTAGCCGGCTTCATGCGGCCGGTCGAGGGCACCATGCATCTCAACGGAAGGGACATCGATCGTCCCGGCCCCGACCGCATGATGGTCTTCCAGGAGTTCGACCAGCTCTTGCCGTGGAAAACGGTGCGCCAGAACGTCATGTTCCCGATGCTGGTCTCCGGCCGCTTCGCGCGGGCGGAGGCCGAGCAACGGGCGCTGGCCTATATCGACAAGGTGAACCTGACCAAGTTCCGTGATGCTTACCCGCACACCCTGTCGGGCGGCATGAAGCAGCGCGTGGCTATCGCCCGCGCCATGGCCATGGAGCCGGACATCCTGCTGATGGACGAGCCCTTCGCCGCCCTCGATGCGCTGACCCGGCGCAAGATGCAGGAGGAGCTGCTGCAGCTCTGGGCGGACACCAGGTTCACCGTGCTTTTCGTCACCCACTCGATCGAAGAGGCGATCATCGTGGGCTCCCGTATCCTCGTCATGAGCCCGCATCCCGGCCAGGTGAAGGCCGAGCTCAATTCCGATGTCTTCGATCATGCGGCGCAGGGCGGGATCGAGTTCCAGGCGCTGCAGCAGCGTATCCACAACATGCTGTTCGCCGAGCGCATCGAGGAGGACAAGGCGGTGGCCCATGGCTGAGGTCCGCGCCATCCGCTCCGCTGCTCCGCCGGTTCGTCCCGAGTTCGAGACCAGGCCCGGCGAGGCGGCGCATATCGGCGACGCGGCCCGGCCCCTGACGCCCTGGGAGCGCCTGGTCAACGACACCACGGCGCGCCGCATCTTCATCCTGGTGGTGCTGGCCATCGCCTGGGAGCTCTACGCGCGCTGGGTGAAGAACCCGCTGATGTTCCCCTCCTTCCTCGACATGTCGGAGGCGCTCTACGACAATTTCGTCAATGGGCCGCTGATTGACCGCACGCTGACGACGATCAAGGTGCTGCTGCTGGGCTATACGGCGGGCATTGCCATCGCAGCCGTGCTCACCACCATCGCGGTGTCGACGCGGATCGGCACCGACCTGCTGTCGACGCTGACCGCCATGTTCAATCCGCTGCCGGCCATCGCCCTGCTGCCGCTGGCCCTGCTGTGGTTCGGACTCGGCATCCCCAGCCTGATCTTCGTGATCATTCATTCGGTGCTCTGGGCCGTGGCGCTCAACACCCATACCGGCTTCATGGCCGTATCGGAGACCCAGCGCATGGCCGGCCAGAATTACGGCCTGCGCGGCATCCGCTACGTCATGCAGATCCTGATCCCCGCCGCCTTCCCCTCGATCCTCGCCGGTCTCAAGATCGGCTGGGCCTTCGCCTGGCGCACGTTGATCGCTGCCGAGCTGGTCTTCGGCGTCTCGTCGCGCTCCGGTGGCCTCGGCTGGTTCATCTTCGAGAACCGCCAGCAGCTGGAGACGGCCAATGTCTTCGCCGGCCTGACCACGGTGATCATCATCGGCCTGCTGGTGGAGAGCGTCATCTTCCGCACGGCCGAGACCCACACCGTGCGCAAATGGGGCATGCAGCGATGAAGCTCCACGTCGACCCGCAGGCGGTCGAGGAAGCGGCGAAGCTGCTCTATATCCGCGCCCTCAAGGTGCTGCCCGACGACATCAAGCAGGGCTTCACGCGCCTCGATGCCGGCGAGGGCGACTCGACCGCCAGGACCATCCTGGCGACGATGATCGAGAACATCGCGGTCGCCGAGCGCACCGACAACCTGCTCTGCCAGGATACCGGCATCCCGATCTACAACGTGGTCATCGGCTGCGATGTCGAGGTCGACGGGGCAGCGCTCAAAGCAGCCATCCGCCGTGGCGTTGAGCGGGCGACGCGCGAGCATCCCTTGCGCTCCTCGATCGTGCACCCGATCACCCGCAAGAACGACCAGAGCTCGACCGGCCGCCTGGTGCCGGTGATCAACATCGATTTCGACGAGGCGCCGTCGACCCTGCGGCTGGAGATGATCCCCAAGGGCTCGGGCTCGGAGAACGGCTCGTTCCTGCGCATGCTGATCCCGGCCGACGGGCTCGACGGCATCAAGCGCTTCGTCATCGACTGCGTCATGCAGGCCGGCGGCAAGGTCTGCCCGCCGACCATCGTCGGCGTGGGCGTGGGCGGCACCTCGGATCTCTGCATGCACCTCGCCAAGGTCGCGGCGACCCGGCCGCTGGGCTCGGCCTGCCCCGATCCGGAGGGCGAGAAGCTGGAGAAGATGCTGGCCGGGGCGGTGAACTCTCTGGGCATCGGCCCGCAAGGCCTGGGCGGGGACTCAACCGCCTTTGCCGTGCATGTCGAGACGGCGGCCACGCATATCACGATGAATCCGGTGGCGGTGAATATCCAGTGCCACTCGGCGCGGCGCGCCACGGCGACCTTCACACCGACCGGGATCGAGATCGGCTTCTGATGGCCCACCACGACTTCCACATGCCGGTCAGCGAGGCGCAGGTGCGGGCGCTGAAGGTCGGCGACACGGTGACCCTGCACGGCACCCTGTTCGGCATCCGCGACGCTACGCAGATCCACATGTTCGATCACGGCCGCAAGACGCATTTCGACATGAAGGGTCACGCGGTGATTCACACCGCACCCAACGTGAAGAAGATGCCGGTCTCCAACGAATACCCGGCCGGTTATGCCTCGATCTGCATCGGCACCACGACCTCGGCGCGCATGGAGCGCTTCTCGCGGCCGCTGATGGAGCAGTACGGCGTGCGGCTGATCATCGGCAAGGGCGGGCTGGGCAGGGAGTCGCAGAAGGCCTTTGCCGATCTGGGCGGCGCCTATCTCGCCATCATCGGCGGCACGGCGGCGCTGGAGACCACCTGGATCACCGCGATCGAGGAGGTCGATCTCGACGACCTGAATCCGGAATCGCTCTGGCGCTTCGCCATCAAGGGCTTCGGGCCGCTGCTCGTCGCCATGGATTCGCATGGCGGCAGCTCCTACGACCGCGTGATGAAGGCCGCGGAAGGGCGCAAGGCCGCCGCTTTGGCCGCGATGGGCGTCAAGGCGTGACCTTGAAGCGACTGCAGACGGATATCCTGATTCTGGGCTCCGGCGGCGCCGGTCTGTTCGCGGCCCTCCACGCCCACAAGGCCAACCCCGCGCTGCACATCATCGTCGCGGTCAAAGGGTTGCTCGGCAAGTGCGGCTGCACGCGCATGGTGCAGGGCGGCTACAACGTGGCGCTGGCCCCCGGCGATTCGGCCGAGCGCCATTTCATGGACACGATCGAGGGCGGCGGCTGGCTCAACGACCAGGACCTCGCCTGGACCTTGGTCACCCAGGCGCAGGTGCGCATCCGCGAGCTGGAGAATGAGCTCGGCTGCTTCTTCGACCGCAACCCCGACGGCACGGTCCACCAGAAGGCCTTCGCCGGCCAGACCTTCGACCGCACGGTGCACAAGGGCGACCTGACGGGGATTGAGATCGTCAACCGCCTGGCCGAACAGGTCTGGGCGCGCCGAATCAGCCGGCTGGAGGAGCACCGCGCCGTCGACCTGATCAAGACGGCCGACGGCTCGGCGCTGGCCGGCGTGCTGATGATCGACATGCGCACCGGCGGCTTCGTCTTCGTGCAGGCCAAGGCGGTGCTGCTGGGCACCGGCGGCGGGCCGACTATGTACAAGTACCACACGCCTTCCGGCGACAAGAGCTGCGACGGCATGGCCATGGCCTTGCGCGCCGGACTGCCGCTGCGCGACATGGAGATGGTGCAGTTCCATCCCACCGGGCTGCTTGCCGGTCCCGATACGCGCATGACCGGCACCGTCCTGGAGGAAGGCTTGCGCGGCTCCGGCGGCTGGCTGCTCGACAAGGACGGCAGCCGCTTCATGGCCGAATACGACAAGCGCGGCGAGCGTGCCACGCGCGACATCGTCAGCCGCTCGGTGTTCGATGTCATCCGCAAGGGCCGCGGCACGCCGTTGGGCGGGGTCTACCTGCAGATGGGTCATCTCGGCCCGGATCGCGTGCGCAAGGAATTCAAGGGCATGGTCGAGCGCTGCGCCGATTGCGGCTTCGACCTAGCCGCCGGCCGCGTCGAAGTGGTCCCGACCGCGCATTACATGATGGGCGGTGTCGCCGTCCGCCAAGACTGCTCGACCGAGCTTGCCGGGCTGTTCGCGGCGGGCGAGGACACCGGCGGCGTGCACGGCGCCAACCGGCTGGGCGGCAACGGTGTCGCCAACTCCACCGTGTTCGGCGGCATCGCCGGCGATGCGATGGCTGAATGGGTTAGCCGCGAGGGAACCTGGCGCGAGCCCGACGAAAAATCCCTGGCGGTCGCCGAGACGCGGGCCCGCGCGCCGCTGGACAAGCCGACCGGCCCCCTCGAGTCGGTGCGCGAAGGGCTCTACGACGGCATGTGGGAGGATGTCGGCATCGTGCGCGACACGGAATCGCTCGACCGCGGCGATGCGACCCTGCAGGATCTGGATCACCGGCTCGACGGCATGGGTGTGGTGACCAGCGATCTCGCCTTCAATCTCACCTGGCACGACTGGCTGAACCTCAAGAACCTCATCCTGGTCAGCCGCTGCATCACCGCGGCGGCCCGGGCCCGCGAGGATTCCCGTGGGGCCCATTTCCGCGCCGATTTCCCGCAGGCCTCCGACCTGGCGACTTCCCGATATACCACCGCTCGGCTGGCCGGCGAGGAGCTGCGCGTGACAATGGAGCCGGTTGCCTTTACCCGCGTGCGCCCCGGCGAGAGCCTGATCCGCGACGCCGCCGAATAGTCGCACTCCCGCTTCTATGCTATCCCTCGGCGGCGTAGGTTTCGTCCAAGGTTCTGCCCATGCCTGATGTCGTGGTTACGGAGTTCATCGAAGAGTCGGCGCTCGCCGCGCTGAGCCGCGAATTCAGCGTGGTCTACGATCCCGAGCTGGTGAACAGGCCGGACGACATCAAGCTGCTGGCCGCCGATGCGCCGGGACTGATCGTCCGCAACATGACCCAGGTGCGCGGGGAGGTGCTCGATGCCTGCCAGGCGCTCAGGGTCATCGGCCGACTGGGTGTGGGCCTCGACAACATCGACATGGATGCCTGCAAGAAGCGCGGCATCCAGGTCTTTCCGGCCACCGGCGCCAATGCCCTGGCCGTCGCGGAGTATGTCATCGCCGCGACCCTGCTCGGGCTGCGCAACATCTGGAACGTCACCGACAAGGTGACCTCCGGTTGGTGGGATCGGCAGACGCTGATCTTCCGCGAAGCCTCGGGCAAGACGCTCGGCCTGATCGGCTTTGGCATGATTGCCCGCGAGGTGGCCAAGCGCGCCCGGGCGCTCGGCATGCGCGTTGGCGCCTTCGACCCCAACATTCTACCCGGCGATCCGGCCTGGACCGAGCTGGGCGTGGCGCACATGGATCTGCCCTCGCTCCTCGCGGAAAGCGACGTGGTCAGCGTCCACGCGCCGCTACTGTCCTCGACCCGTAACCTGCTCGACGCCAACGCCTTGTCGCTGATGAAGCCCGACGCGATCCTGATCAACACGGCGCGCGGCGGCATCATCGACGAAGCCGCGGTGGTCGCGGCTCTGCGCCTCAAGCGCCTGGGCTGCGCCATTCTCGACGTTCTCGACAAGGAGCCGCCGCCGGCCAATTCGATCCTGCGCGGCGTGCCGGGCCTGATCCTGACGCCGCATGTTGCTGGCAACACGGTCGAATCGAATGTCCGCGTCTCCTCTGTGACCGTCGCCAATGTGATGCGCGCCCTCAAGGCGCTGAAGAAATGACCGCCAAGCTGTCCTTGATGGCGGCGCGCGACCTCGCCAACCGCGTCTTGATTGCGGCGGGTGTGTCGGAAGCCAACGCCGCCTCGGTCGCGCGGGCGCTCGTTTCTGCCGAAGCTGACGGGCTGGCGAGCCACGGCCTGTCGCGTCTCCCGGCCTACGCCGATCAGGCGAAGGCGGGCAAGGTGGTCGGCAATGCGGCGGCCAGCGTCACCGAAACGGCGCCGGGTGCCGTGCGTGTCGATGCACGCGACGGTTTTGCCTTTCCGGCGATCGAGGCTGGTCTCGCCTGCGCAGCCACGCTGGTTAAGAAATCGGGCACGGTCGCGGTGGCGGTCGGCAACTCCCACCATTTCGGCGTCGCCGGCTATCACATCGAGCCGCTGGCCGAGCAGGGACTGGTGGCGCTGGCCTTCGGCAACTCGCCCGCCGCGATCGCGCCCTGGGGCGGCTCGCGGCCGATCTTCGGCACCAATCCCATCGCCTTCGCCTGTCCGTGCCCGGGCCGCGAGCCGCTGGTCATCGACCTCAGCCTGAGCAAGGTGGCGCGCGGCAAGATCATGGTCGCCGCCCAGAAGGGCGAGGCCATTCCCGAAGGCTGGGCGCTCGACAAGGACGGCAAGCCGACGACCGACGCCAAGGCGGCGCTGGGCGGCGCCATGGTCGCCATGGGCGACGCCAAGGGGACGGCGCTGGTGCTGATGGTCGAACTGCTGGCCGCGGCGCTCACCGGCTCCAATTTCGGCTACGAGGCCAGTTCGTTCTTCGACGCCAAGGGCCCGCCGCCGCGCGTCGGCCAGTTCTTCCTGGTCATCGACCCTGCGCGCTTCGCTGGCGATGCCTTCGCGGCCCGGGTCGGCACGCTGACCTCGGTGATGCTGGAGCAGGACGGCGCGCGCCTGCCGGGTGACCGGCGGCTGGAAGCCCGCCGCAAGGCACAGGCAGGCGGTATCACCATCTCGGACGATCTGCACGCCGAGCTGGTGCGCCGCGCCAGGTCGTGATGCGCCTCGCTTTCTGCCTGGCGATCGGGCTCTGGGCGTCTGTTGCGACGGCGCAGACGACCGAGGATGCGCTGGAGCCGGCCTGGACGCATTGGCGGGCCGCGAGCTGGTACCTGCGCACCGATAACGCGGACGTCGCGGCGCTCGAGCTCGAGAGCTTCCGCGAGAAATGGCAGGCGCTCGGCGCCGCGGCGCCGGCCGGCATTGCCGGCCTGGCGGAGACGGCCTCGGTCGCCTTCAGCACCAACGACACGGTCACGGCCAACCGCACCCTGGGAGCGATCGGCGATACGCTGGCCGAGGCGCGCCGCCAGGCCGGGCAAACCGGTTTTCCCGAGGCGATTCGCCGCTACCGCGACGACCTCGAAGGCCTGGCCAGCCTCATGCGCATGAGCGACCAGCGCGGCAGCGACCGGCCGCTCGATCCTGCGTTGAAGGCCGATGTGCGCCGGGCCGCAACGGTGGTTGGCGAGGCCGCCAAAGCGCTTGTTCCCACAGTGCCGGCGCGCTGGAAGGACGACAGCCAGCTGCGCACGCTGCTGGCCCAGAATGTCGATGGGATCGCTGGGCTGATCCAGGCCATCGATCGCACGCAACCGCCGCTGGCCTCCGGCCTGGAGATCGCCGGCCTGATCAGCGTGGCGCGAGCCAACTACAACCTGCTGTTCCTGAACTACGGATACTAGTTGCCGATGTCGAAACCCCTCGAAGGCATTCTCGTCGTCGCCCTCGAACAGGCCGTCGCCGCGCCCTACTGCTCCTCGCGCCTGGCGGATGCCGGGGCGCGGGTGATCAAGATCGAGCGCCCCGAGGGCGATTTCGCCCGCGGCTACGACAAGGCGGCCAAGGGCCAGGCCAGCTACTTTGTCTGGCTCAACCGCGGCAAGGAATCGCTGGTCCTCGACATCAAGGACAAGGACGATGCGGCGCTGCTGCACCGGCTGCTGGCCAAGGCCGACGTCTTCATCCAGAACCTGCTGCCGGGTGCGGTGGGACGGGCGGGTTTCGGCAGCGAAGAGCTGCGCCGCCGCCACAAAAAGCTGATCACCTGCGACGTCAGCGGCTACGGCGAGGACGGCCCCTACGCCGCGATGAAAGCCTACGACATGCTGGTCCAGTGCGAGACGGGCATCGCCTCGGTCACCGGCGTGCCGGAAACCCCGGGCCGGATCGGCGTCTCGGTCTGCGATATCGCCGCGGGGATGTACGCCCACCAGGCGATCCTCGAGGCCCTGATCCAGCGCGGGCGCACGGGCGAGGGGGCGGGCATCGCCGTTTCGCTGTTCGATGGCATGGCCGACTGGATGGCCGTGCCGCTGATGCAGCACGATGGCGGCAAGGCGCCGACGCGCGTCGGCCTGATGCATCCGACCGTGGCGCCCTATGAAGCCTATCCAGCCAAGGACGGCATCCCGATCGTCATCTCGATCCAGAACGAGCGCGAATGGGCCCGTTTCTGCGCCGAGATCCTGGAAGATGCGTCGCTCGCCACGCATCCGGACTTCAACAGCAACGTGCAGCGCGTCGCCAACCGCCCGGCGATGATGGCTATCATCGGGAAAGTCTTCGCGCGCGACGCCTCGGCCAGACTGGCGGAGAAGCTGTTGAAGGCCGGCGTCGCCTTCGGCCGGGTCAACGGCGTGGCGGAATTCGCCAGCCATCCACAATTGCGCCGCGCCACGGTGCAGACGCCCAACGGCGCCGTGACAGTCCCCGCACCGCCGCCACGCTTTGCCGGCCAGACCGTGGCGCTTGGCCCGGTGCCGGCCATCGGCGAGCACAGTGAGCGCATCCGCCGGGAGTTCGCATGAGCCAGGACTGGTCGCGTCTGCAGGAATGGGTCGGCCGCACCGAGGCCCGCGAGGACGTGGCCGCGGCGGACCGGGTCAAGGCGCTGGCCGCAACCTTCGATCTCGACAAGGCCCCACGCCCCGGTGAGCCGCTGCCGCCGGGCTGGCACTGGATGTTCTTCAACACCGCCTCGGCAGCCCTGGCCCGCGACATCGGCGCCGACGGGCACCCGAAGCTCGGCGGCTTCCTGCCGCCCATCGCGTTGCCGCGGCGCATGTGGGCCGGGGGCCGCCTGCGCTACAGCGACAAGGCGGTGAAGGTCGGCGAAGCCATCCGCCGGGTTTCGGAGATCGCCAAGGTCGAGGTCAAGCAGGGCCGCAGCGGCACGCTGGTTTTCGTGCTGGTCAAGCACCGCATCGAAGGGGCGGGCGGCGGCACGATCGAGGAGGAGCACGATATCGTCTACCGGGAAGCCCCGGCCAAGGACGCGCCGGCGCCCAAGCCGACTCCGGCGCCGGCCGGAGCCGTCTGGACCCGGGCCATCCGGCCGGATCCGGTCCTGCTCTTCCGCTATTCGGCCCTGACCTTCAACGGCCACCGCATCCACTACGACCAGCCCTACGTGACCCAGGTCGAGGGCTACCCGGGGCTGATCGTGCACGGGCCGCTGATCTCGACCCTGCTGCTGGAACTGCTGCGGCGCGAAACGGCGGGCCGGCGGCTCGACCAGTACAGTTTCCGGGCGGTGTCGCCGCTGTTCGACACTGCCGGTTTTTCGGTCAATGGCGTCCCCGGCCCCGATGGCCGTTCGGCCAGGCTTTGGGCGACCGGTCCGGAGGGCCAGCTGGCGATGGAAGCGACAGCCGTAATTGCCTGAAAATATAAGGGTTTTGGTGTCTTTCGAGGGTCGCTTGCCTGGGGTGGGCGCGTCCCCCATACTTCAACGTGCCATGCCTCGTGTTCGCACCCGCACCTACGATCGTTCGCAAGCTCCGCCGGGAGCCGCCCAGCGCGCCTGCGATCATCCGCAGTGCCAGGAGTTCGGCGAGTATCGGGCGCCGCGCTCGCGCGAGACCCTGAACGAGTACTACTGGTTCTGCCTGGAGCACGTGCGCAGCTACAACGCCGGCTGGGATTTCTACCGCGGTATGCCGCCGGCCGAGATCGAGCGCTGGCGGCGCGCCGACGTGGTCGGCGGGCGGCCAAGCTGGCCCCTTGGCGCGCGCGGCCCGCGCGTGTATCAGCTTGGTTCTGAAGAGATTCGCGACGCGATCAAACGCTTCTTTGTCTACGCCGAGGATGAGCCTCGGGTCCGCCGGCCCCCGACTCCCGAGGAGGAGGCCCTGGCGGTCCTCGAACTCGACTCCCGGGCGACACCGGCCGAGATCAAGACGCGATACAAGCAACTCGCGAAACGACATCACCCTGACGCGAATGGCGGCGACAAGGCCGCGGAAGACCGGCTCAAGATCATCAACCAGGCTTATACTTTCCTGAAGACAGTGCGAACGCCGAGCGCCCGATCCGACGCGGCAGACTGATTGCCCCGCCCAGCGCCTCACGCGTTTCGCCCGAACCCCAGAACGGAGCAGCACCCGACCATGGCCTCGACCGCAACCGCCGCGGACCCCCTTGCCGCCATCCCCGACATCAAGGTGAAGGTTCGCCAGACTTTTGGTATCGACAGTGATTTCGAAGTCCCCGCCTTCTCCAAGCCGAGCGAGCACGTGCCCGATCTCGACGAGGCGTATCACTTCGATCACGACACCACGCTCGCCATCTGCGCCGGCTTCGCCTTCAACCGCCGTGTGATGATCCAGGGCTACCACGGGACCGGCAAATCGACCCATATCGAGCAGGTCGCGGCCCGGCTCAATTGGCCCTGCATCCGCGTCAACCTCGACAGCCATATCAGCCGTATCGACCTCGTCGGTCGTGACGCCATCGTGCTGCGCGACGGCAAGCAGGTGACCGAGTTCCGCGAGGGCCTGCTGCCCTGGGCGATCCAGCGCGCCTGCGCCCTGGTCTTCGACGAGTACGATGCCGGCCGGGCCGACGTCATGTTCGTCATCCAGCGCGTGCTCGAAGTCGACGGCAAGCTCACCCTGCTCGACCAGAACCGCGTGCTGCGCCCGCATCCGAGCTTCCGCCTGTTCTCGACCGCCAACACGGTCGGGCTGGGCGATACCAGCGGCCTCTATCACGGCACGCAGCAGATCAACCAGGGCCAGATGGACCGCTGGAGCATCGTCACGGCGCTCAACTACCTGCCGCACGACGAGGAGATGAAGATCGTGCTGTCGAAGTCGCCGGGCTACGACACCAAGGAAGGCCGCGAGAAGATCTCGGCCATGGTGGCGCTCGCTGATCTGACGCGCGCGGGCTTCATGGCGGGCGACATCTCGACCGTGATGTCGCCGCGCACCGTGATCACCTGGGCGGAGAATTCACGGATCTTCAACGACATCGCCTTCGCCTTCAAGCTCACCTTCCTCAACAAGTGCGACGAGGTCGAGCGCTCGACCGTGGCTGAGTACTACCAGCGCTGCTTCGGCACCGAGCTCACCCTCGGCACCGTGCGCGCCGGCCGAGCGTAACGGCGAGGTCGTAGCGCCGCCCAATGCCCAAGCCCAACGACGGTCCGGTCGAGGCCTTCCGCCAGATCACGGCCGCCACCATGCGCGCCGTTGCCCACGAGCCGGGTGTCACGGTCGCGTTCTCGCCCGAAGGGGTGGCGCTGCGCGGCACGGATGCGCGGTTGCCGGTCCCATCGCGCGACCTGCCGCCGGCCGAGGTGGCGATCGTGCGCGGCGAGGCGGATGCCATGGCGCTGCGCCTGCGTCACCACGACGCCGAAGTGCACGCCAAGCGGGCGCCGCAGGGCCAGATGTCACGGGCGATCTTCGAGGCCGTGGAGCAGGTGCGCTGCGAGGCGCTGGGCGCCAAGAAGATGGCCGGTGTGGCGCGCAACCTGTCGGCGGCGCTCGACGAGCGTTGCCGGGCGCAGGGTTTCGCCCGCATCGCCGACCGTGAATCGGCGCCGCTGCCTGAGGTCGTCGCCCTGCTGGCCCGCGAAGCGATGGGGGTGGCCTCTCCGCCCGAGGGCGCCAAGCGGATGGTCGATCTCTGGCGGCCGTGGATCGAGGCGCGCGCCGGCAAGGATTTCGCCACCCTTCACAAGGTGCTGGAGGACCAGGACGCATTCGCCGACGCGGCGCGCCAGCTGATCAAGGATCTCGACCTCGGCGAGGACGAAGCGTCGGCCACCGACAGCGACGCGAGCGAGGCCGAAGGCGAGGACAACCAGTCCGGCGACGAGGCCGGCGAGGGCACCGAAGGGGCCGAGTCCCAGGCCGAAGCCCTGGCCGGAGGCGAGTCGCGCGAGACCGAGGCCGCCGACGGAGCCGACGCCGGCGCCGAGGACGCCGATGGCGAGCAGGCCGTGGGGATGGGCGAGGACGGGCCGGAGCGCCCGGGCCGTCGCTGGCGGCCGCATGGTCCGTTCACCAACGAACCCGACGAGCCGCTTTACAAGGCCTTCACTACGGCCTTCGACGAGACCGTCGACGCCGACGCGCTGTGCGACGCCGATGAGCTGGCGCGCCTGCGCCTGCATCTCGACCAGCAGCTCGGCCATCTCCAGGGCGTGATTGCGCGCCTGGCCAACCGACTGCAGCGCCGCCTGATGGCGCGCCAGAACCGCGCCTGGGAGTTCGACCTCGAGGAAGGCATGCTCGACGCGGCGCGCCTGTCGCGCGTCGTCACCAACCCAGTCTTCCCGCTGTCCTACAAGCGCGAGAAGGACACCAAGTTCCGCGACACCATCGTGTCACTGCTCATCGACAATTCAGGCTCGATGCGCGGCCGGCCGATCACCGTGGCGGCGATGAGCGCCGATATCCTGGCGCGCACGCTCGAGCGCTGCAGCGTCAAGGTCGAGATCCTGGGCTTCACCACCCGCGCCTGGAAGGGCGGCCAGTCCCGCGAGAAGTGGCTGACCGCCGGCAAGCCGGCGGCCCCGGGCCGGCTCAACGACCTGCGCCACATCATCTACAAGGCGGCGGATGCGCCCTGGCGTCGGGCGCGCAAGTCGCTCGGCCTGATGCTGCGCGAGGGCCTGCTCAAGGAGAACATCGACGGCGAGGCGCTGCTCTGGGCGCACAACCGCCTGATCGCCCGGCCGGAGCAGCGCAAGATCCTGATGGTCATTTCCGACGGCGCGCCGGTCGATGACTCAACGCTTTCAGTGAACCCTGGCAACTATCTCGAGCGTCACCTGCGCGAGGTCATCGAGTACATCGAGAACCGTTCGCCCGTAGAACTGCTGGCCATCGGCATCGGCCACGACGTGACCCGCTACTATCAGCGCGCGGTGACCATCGTGGACGCCGAGCAGCTCGGCGGCACGATGACCGAGAAGCTGGCGGAGCTGTTCGACGACGAGTGGGCGATGACCTCCCAGGGCGGCCGCGTGGCGCAGCGCCCCCGGCCGGAGCGCAAGACCGGCTAAGGTGCTGTTTGCAGCGGGCCTGGGCCGAAGCGGTTCGGGCCGGCGGTCCCGGGCCGGCAAGCCCAGATCAGCAGCACGATCCAGCCGACAATCGGAATCATCCACAGAAGCAGGAGCCAGCCCGTTTTGTCGATGTCGTGCAGACGGCGGATGCCCACGGCTACGCTGGGCAACAACAGTGCCAGGGTGACGACGATCGCGATCACGGATCGCTCGGATCCGGTGGCGATATCGGTCGCTACCTGAGCAAGCGTGGCGAACAGCGTCCAGTACCAATACTCGGAACGGCTGGCCCGCCCGCTGCCGTTCGCGTAGTTGCGGAATCCCGCCTGGATCGCCTGCCCAAAGTTCATACAGCTGTCCCCGCGCCATAGCCGCCCTGGGACCGTATCGCGGCTGGGCCGGACCGGCCAGACCGGGGCGGGTGTTTGCGTCCCCGTGCGGGTGATGGAATAATCCGCCGAACCGGTTGTTCATGTTGCGGGTGGGTCTAAACGGCTGAAAGCAGCCATTCACGGGAGGGATAAGAAATGCCGGATGACAGCAAGATGATTGCCGATGCCATTGGCCTGAGCCGCCAGATGCCGCCGCTCGGCCGGCGTGGCTTTATGACCGCAGCCGCGGCTGCCGCGGCCGGCTACACCATGGCCGCCGGGCCGATTCAGGCCCAGAGCATCGTCACCACGGACACCGCCGGCCTGACTGCCGGGATGGTGACCATCAAGGTGCCGGACGGCGACATGCCGGCCTACCGGGCGAAGCCCGCGAACGTCTCCAATCCGCCGGTCGTGATCGTGGCGATGGAGATCTTCGGCCTGCACGAATACATCAAGGATGTCTGCCGCCGGGTGGCCAAGGCCGGCGCGCTTGCCGTGGCCCCGGACTACTACTTCCGTCATATGGATCTCACCAAGGCGACAGGCGGCATGCCGCAGATCCTGCCGGTGGTCAACGCGAAGAGCGACAAGGAGATGTTCGCCGATCTCGACACGACGGTGCGCTGGGCCAAGGCCGACGGCGGCAACACCGATCGCCTGGGCATCACCGGCTTCTGCCGCGGCGGCCGGACCTCGTGGATGTATTCCGCCCATAACCCGAACGTGAAGGCCGCCGTGCCGTTCTACGGTCCGGTCGTCGGCGCCAAGAATCCGGTCACGCCGGAGCAGGCTTCGGACGTGGTGCCGAAGATCCGTGCCGCGGTCCTCGGTCTTTACGGCGGCAACGATCCGGGCATCCCGAACGACACCGTGGAGAAGATCCGCGATGCCATGAAGGCCGCCGGCAAGACGGTCGAGATCATCATCTATCCGGACATGCCGCACGGCTTCCACGCCGACTACCGTCCGAGCTACCGCAAGGAGACGGCGGAGGACGCGCAGCGCCGGATGATCGCCTGGTTCCGCCAGCACGGCGTGCTGAACGCGACCGGCGCCTGAACAGACGCTATAGTCGGGAAGGCGCGGCGCCCGCGGGCGCCGCGCCTTTTTTTATGGGGTCAGGGATGATGAGGGACATGGGGCGGATCCTAGCGCTGCTGGTGCTTCTGATCGTTGCTGGCCCTGTCGGCGCGTCGGAAGCCATCCAGGTCCGGGTCACGCCCGTGCCGCTGGAAGCCAACAGCGACCGCGACCGGGTCGGCCGGCTCCTCTATCGCGGCGGCTTCGCCCTGTCGTCACCCGATGCACGCTTCGGCGGGCTTTCCGATCTCAACCTCGACGCCGAAGGTAAGCGGCTGCTGGCCATCAGTGATCGGGGTGGCTGGTTCTCCACGGAGCTGCGCTACGACGAGAAGGGGTGGCTGGCGGGCCTGGCCGATGCGCGGATCGGTGCCCTGATCGGTTCGTCGGGGCGGCCGTTGCGCGGTACAGCGGGTGATGCTGAAGGCATGGCCGTCTATCCCGACGGCTCGATCCTGGTTGGCTTCGAGCGCCAGCACCGCCTGTGGCTCTATCCACCGGCCGAGCCACCCTTCACACGCCCGCCCCGGCCGGTGCCCAATCCGCGGCGGGCCGGTGAGATGCCGTCCAATGGCGGGTTCGAAGCGATGCTTCGCCTGTCCGGCGGCCGCCTCTTCGTGTTGACCGAGGAATTGCAGGATGGGCCTGACCACGTCGGCTGGATCGGCGACGGACTCTCCTGGGATGAGCTGCGCTGGAAGACCACCAGCGACTTCAAGCCAACCGGCGCCGCGCAGTTCCCGGCTGGCACGACACGCGCTGGCGACGTGCTGGTGCTCGAGCGGCGCTACACCGTGCTCGACGGGCCTGGAGCCCGGATCAGCCTGGTGCCGCGCAGCGCCATCCGCGCCAATGCCAGGCTGGAAGGCCAGGAGCTGGGGGTGATCCGCCCGCCGCTGGCGGTCGACAATTTCGAAGGCATCGCCATCGCCCGGGGTCCGCGCGGGCAGTCGCTGGTCTATCTGCTGTCCGACGACAATTTCTCGGTCTTTCAGCGCACGCTGCTGCTGATGTTCGAGCTCGGCGGCGAGCCGAAATAAAAAAGCCCGCCGGAGAGGCGGGCTTTCTTGTCGGCCGAAGCCTGCGGATCAGGCGGCGCGCTTCTCCAGCGCCTTCTTGACCCGCTTCTTGAGACGCTTGGTCTCGATGTCGAGCTTGGCGTCCGGGGTCTTGAGCAGCCAGGCGTCGAGGCCGCCGGCATGCTCCACCGTCTTGATGCCGCGCGAGGACAGGCGCATCCGGATGGACTGGCGTAGCGCGTCCGAGAGCAGCGAGGTGACCTGCAGGTTGGGCAGGAACCGGCGCTTGGTCTTGTTATTGGCGTGGCTGACGTTGTGCCCCACAAGGACACCCTTGCCGGTCACGATGCAACGACGGGACATAACGAAATCCTTGATTCAAAACAACAAAATTCGGCCGCGCGAGCCGGGCCCGGCGGGAAGGCGTCTTTCTAAGGGTTGGGTCAGGCCCCGTCAAGCGTCCCGAAACCGCCGATTCAGCCCCCCTTAAGCTTCACCCGCTACAACCATGACGATGGGCCAGAAGGCCCGCTAACGAAACGGGCCAGAAGGCCCGATGCAAAGGACCCGACCCATGGACACCCTCTCGAATCTCGGCACGGCCGCGGCGGCCGCTGTGGCGTCCCGCCCGAGCCCTGAAATCGCCGCCCGCACCACCCGGGACGACGACAAGGCCAACGAGGCCCCTGCTTTCGCCAAGAGCGAGGTCGCCGCCACCCCGCCGCCCAAGAAGGGCCTCGGGGCGTCACTCGACCTGTTCGCCTAGCGCGCGCGGAAATCGTCGAGGATCGTACGGGCCGCGGCCGTCGGGGTCAGTTCCCCGGCCGCGACCTTCGCCTCAAGGTCGTTGAGGCGGCTCGCCACCTGCGGGTGGCTGCGCAGGGCCGCCACCAGCCCTTCTTCGATCTCGTTCCACATCCAGGCCCGTGCCTGGCGCGCCCGCTTCTCCGCCAGGCGGCGCTCGCCCGTCGTGGCGCGAAAGCGGCCGATCTCGCTCCACACCTTGTCGAGGCCGCGCCGGTGAAGGGCGGAGACCTTCAGCACCGGTGTCATCCAGCCGGCATTTGACGGGCGCAGCATATGCACCGCGGCAAGATACTCCGCCACGGCGCGGTTGGCCGCCGGCTCCAGATCGCCGTCCGCCTTGTTGACCAGGATGAGGTCGGCGAGCTCGACGATGCCCTTCTTGATGCCCTGCAGCTCGTCGCCGCCGGCCGGCGGCAGAATCAGAACAAACAGATCGACCATGTCGGCGACGGCGGTTTCCGACTGGCCGACGCCGACCGTTTCCATCAGCACCACGTCGAAGCCCGCGGCTTCGCAGGCGAGCCCGGCTTCGCGGGTGCGTCGGGCCACGCCGCCCAGCGTGCCGGCCGTTGGTGACGGCCGGATGAAGGCGCGCTCGTCGCGCGCCAGTTCCTGCATGCGCGTCTTGTCGCCGAGGATCGAGCCGCCGGAAAGCGGCGAGGAGGGATCGACGGCCAGCACCGCGAGGCGGTGGCCCTGCTCCAGCAGGTAGAGCCCGAACGATTCGATGAACGTGGATTTGCCCACACCCGGCGCACCGGAGACGCCGATGCGCACGGCCTTGCCAGTCCTGGGCAGCAGCAGGGCCAGCAGTTCCTCGGCTTCGGCCCGGTGATCGCTGCGGGTCGATTCGATAAGGGTGATGGCCCGGGCCAGGGCGCGCCGGTCGCCGCCGGTGAGGGCTGAGGCGAGTGCCGCAGCCGTCGGGTACTCCGGAGCGGCGCCTGGTGCGGATTTCCCGGGCGCTGATCTGCCAGACGCGGATTTGCCGGGCATCGCGCCGAAGCCGCTCAGAGCCCCTGCCGGCCCATCTCGAGAAACTTCTCGCGCCGGCGCATGCGCAGCACGCCGCCATCCTGGCCGATGAGTTCGCGCAGATTGCGCGCCACGGCTTCGCCGACAGCCTGGATCGTGCGTCCGCGGTCGCGATGGGCGCCGCCCAGCGGCTCGGGCACGATGCTGTCGATTACGCCAAGCTTGAGCAGGTCCTGGGCCGTCAGGCGGAGCGCCTCGGCGGCTTCCTTGGCCTGCTCGGCGCTGCGCCAGAGGATCGAGGCGCAGCCTTCGGGTGAGATGACCGAATAGATCGAGTGCTCGAGCATCAGCACGCGGTTCGCCGCGGCGATGGCGATGGCGCCGCCCGAGCCGCCTTCGCCGATGACAGCCGCGACGAACGGCACGCGGATGGCGAGGCAGATTTCCATGCAGCGGGCGATGGCCTCGGCCTGGCCGCGCGCCTCGGCGTCGATGCCGGGATAGGCGCCGGGCGTGTCGACCAGGGCCACGACCGGCAGACGGAAGCGGTCGGCAAGCTTCATCAGGCGCTGCGCCTTGCGGTAGCCTTCGGGTCGCGCCATGCCGAAATTGCGCTTCACGCGGTCGTCGGTGTCGGCACCCTTCTCGTTGCCGAGGATAACGCAGGAATAGCCGGCGAGCCGGCCGATGCCGCCGATCAGGGCGGCGTCCTCGCCGAACAGGCGGTCGCCGGCCAGCGGCGTCCACTCGTCGATCAGCGCCTCGACGTAGTCGACGAAATGCGGCCGTTCGGGATGGCGCGCGACCTGGACTTTCTGCCAGGCCGTCAGCTTGCCGTAGGCGCTCCGCAGCTGCTTGTCGACCTTCGACTGCAGGCGGCCGACCTCATCGGCGATATTCACGCCGGCATCGCTGGTCAGGCGCCGGAGCTCCTCGATCTTGCCTTCGAGCTCGGCGATCGGCTTCTCGAAATCGAGATAGTGGGTCATGGCGGGGCCTATCTAGCACGCCTCGCGCCTCGAGGCGACGGCCGATTTGTGCGCCGCAGCAATGACTTGGGAAAGCCCTTGAACCGGTTGGCGGCTCAAGGGCGTCCGTCGGGCTACTCGTTCTCGACGATCCAGTCGTAGGCCGGCAGGGTGAGGAACTCGGGGAAGGTCTTGGCCTCGATCAGGTCGCGGAACATGGCCGCCGCTTCCTTGTAGCGCCCGCCGATGAAGCGATTGTCGCCGACCATCTGCTTGGTCTTCTGCAGCTCTTCCTCGATCAGCTTGCGGCACAGCGGCTTGTCGATCAGGCGCCCGTCTTCCAGGCGGACCTTGTGCCGGATCTGCTGCCAGACCTGGGCGCGGCTGATCTCGGCCGTGGCCGCATCTTCCATGAGGTTGTAGAGCGGCACGCAGCCATTGCCGCGCAGCCAGGCCTCGAGATAGCCGATGCCGACATTGATGTTCTGGCGCAGGCCGGTCTCGGTGATCGTGCCGTCCGGAACGTTGAGCAGGTCGGCCGCCGTGACCTGCACGTCCTGGCGCTTGCGCCCGATCTGGTGGACCTCGGCCATCATGCGGTCGAACACGCCCTTGGCCGTCGGCACCAGGCCGGGATGAGCGACCCAGGTTCCGTCATGGCCGTCGGCCGCCTCGCGCTCCTTGTCGGCGCGCACCTTGCCCAGCGCCTGGTGATGGGCGACCGGATCTTCCTTGATCGGGATCTGCGCCGCCATGCCACCCATGGCGTGGACGTTGCGGTTGTGACAGGTCTTGATCAGCAACTGGCTGTAGGACCGCATGTTGTGGCGGAGCATGGTCACCTGCCCGCGATCCGGCAGCACGAACTTCGGGTCCTCGGCGAACTTCTTGATGATCGAGTAGATGTAGTCCCAGCGGCCGCAGTTGAGGCCGGCGGAGTGCTCGCGCAGTTCGTAGAGGATCTCATCCATCTCGAAGGCGGCGAGGATGGTCTCGATCAGGACCGTGGCCTTGATCGAGCCGCGCGTCACGCCGAGCTTTTCCTGCGACCAGATGAAGACATCGTTCCACAGCCGGGCCTCGAGATGGCTCTCGAGCTTCGGCAGGTAGAAATACGGGCCCGAATGGCGGCGCAGCAGCTCGCGCGCGTTGTGGAAAAAATACAGGCCGAAATCGAAGAGCGAGGCCGACATCGGCTTGCCATCGACGATCACGTGCTTCTCCGGCAGGTGCCAGCCGCGCGGCCGGGCGATGAGCACCGCGATCTCGTCGTTGAGCTTGTACTCCTTGCCGGTGTTCTTGTCCTTGAAGGTGATCAGCCGGCGCGCCGCATCACGCAGGTTGAACTGCCCGTCGATCATGTTGAACCAGGTCGGGGTGTTGGCGTCCTCGAAGTCCGGCATGAAGACCGAGGCGCCGCAGTTGAGGGCGTTGATCACCATTTTGCGGTCGGTCGGCCCGGTGATCTCGACCCGGCGGTCGAGCAGGTCATGGGGCAGGGGTGCGACGCGCCAATCGCCCTCACGCACCGCCTTGGTCTGGAGCAGGAAATCCGGCTTCTCGCCCTTGTCGAGCCGCTTCTGACGCTCGGCGCGGGCGGCCAGCAGTTCGCGGCGCCGGGCGCCGAACTTGCGTTCGAGGCCGACGATGAAGGCCAGCGCCTCCGGCGACAGGATCTCGTCCTGATGCGGCACCTGCGGGGCCTCGATCTTGACCCCCGGCAGAGCCTGGCGCTTGGCGACGGGCGCATGCACCGTGGCCGGCTTGGACATGCGCTTGGGCAGGCTGGTCTTACGCGCGGCGGCGCGGGTAGGCGTCTTGGCCATGGCGGGATCCCTTCGCAGATGCAGCATGAACTATTTAAACCGCGGCGGCGGTCTATGCAACTGCGGGAAAACCCTAAGTCTTTCGGGTTTTTGCGCCTGCGAGACCGGATTTTGCGGTCGCGAGAGGATGCTTCTCCCGGACCAGCCGCGTGAGCCGTTCGCGCGCCACATGCGTGTAGATCTGGGTCGTCGCGATGTCGGCGTGGCCGAGCATCTGTTGCACGCTGCGCAAATCGGCACCGTGATCGACGAGATGGCTCGCGAAGGCATGGCGCAGCACGTGGGGCGACAGGCGGCGCGGATCAATACCCGCGGCCGGCGCCAGCGCCTTGAGAAGCTGCGCGATACGCGCAGGAGTCACGTGACCTGACCGTCCGTGGGAGGGAAACAGGAAGGACGAGGTACCTCCTTCGGGCAGCAGCGTCTCCCGAACGCGCAACCAGGTGACGATAGCCTCGTGCGCCGGCGCGCTCAACGGCACGAGCCGTTCCTTGCTGCCCTTGCCGCGCACGGTGAGAAAGCGGCCATCGCGCGCCAGCGCCGAGAGCGGCAGCCCGGCCAGTTCCGAGACGCGCAAGCCGGCGGCGTAGAAAACCTCGAGCATGACGACGAGGCGCTCGCGTTCCGGCGAGGGGAGTTCGCCGGCGGCGGCGATCAGCGCCGTGACTTCGGCCTCGGACAGGGTCTTGGGCAACGGGCGACCGAGACGCGGCGCGTCGATCCGCGACATCGGATCGTCTTCCCGTATGCCTTCGGCAACCAGGAAGCGGTGGAACTGGCGCAAGGCCGACAGGCGGCGTGCCGCGGTGCGCGGGCTCAAGCCGCGCTCGGTCGTCTGCACGAGATAGGCGCGCACGCTGGCTTCGTCGGCATCGTGGACGCTATGGCCGCGCTTGCCGACGAAGCCGCCGAAATCGGCGAGGTCGCGCGCGTAGGCACGCAAGGTATGTGGCGAGGCGTTGCGCTCGGCTGCCATCATCTCGAAGAAGGCCTCGGCGTGGCGATAGGCCGAGGCGATACCACGCGGCTTCGGGCCGCCGCCAGCCATCACAGGCCGGCGGCGATCGCCGTTTCGACGGCCAGCGCCCGCGCGTCAGCATCGAGGCCGACGGCGCGCAGCGCATCGAGGACCAGGGCTACCGTATGAGGGGCGGCACCCGCGGCACCGTCGCCGCCGAGCAGCGACAGGGAGAACAGGGCCGTCTCTCCGGTGCGCCCGGATTCGAGGGCCGCGCCCAGGCCCAGCCACAGGCCGAGATTGGGCATCGGCATGCTGTCCCGGCCCAGGCTGCCCGAGAGCAGCGAAGCCACGAGGCCGACATCCGGCCGTTCGCCCGATGAGGCGAGCAAGGTCGCCAGAAGGGCGGCGCGGCTGTTGGTGCTCGCGGTGCCGGCTTTCTCCTGCGCCTCGCGCCAGGCGGCAAAGCGCGCCGCGACCGGGGTCTTGTCGGTGGTCCGTTCCTGGCTGTCGGCCAGCCAGACGATCGGCCAGAGCAGGGTTTCGGCGGTGGTCGCCAGTTCGTTGCCGGTGGCGGCCTCGGCCCGCAGCACGGTGCGCCACGCCCGCGCCTCTTCGAGCCGGCCGGCGAAGGTCAGGGCACGCACCGCATCGGGCGCGAAGAAGACGAGTTCCTGCGAGGGCTGCATGTCGGCGAGCAGCGGCAAGGCCACGCGCACGGCGGTGGCATAGCCGCCGCGCTCACGCGCCAGGCGCCAGCTGCGCTGCAGCGCCTCGGCACGCCCCACGGCGACCGTCTGCGCCTTGGCGGCGCGATACATGACGGCGCGGCCGCGCGGCCCCTTGTCACCCTGGGCGAAGGTCAGCGCATTCGCCAACTGGTCGGGATTGAAGGTCACCGAATCGTAAAGTTGCCCCAGAGCTTCCGCGGACAGGGAGCCAAAAGCCTCGGCGCGCTCCGCCGCAATCAGCCTTGTGTCGGCCGTGGCATTGGGCGTGGTGGCAATCATGCGCAGGAGCACCGGATCGCCGGAATTCGCCAGATCCGGCGGTACGTTCTGGCGCGTGGCGCGCAGCATCGCCAGGTGAAGCGGCGTGGCCTCGGGCAGGCCGGTGACGGTCGAGCGAGCGTCGCCGCCGAGATTGGCGATCAGGCGCGCGAATACCGGATCATCCGGCGCGTTGGTCTCGCGCAGCATCGTCAGGCCGAGCTGGGCGCGGCCATGTTCGTTGGCCAGGGCCTGGCAGAAGATGAACGCCTTCTGCCAATAGGCGTCGTTCAGCCGGTCGAGGCGGCCACGGGTGAGGGTGCAGGCGCCTGAATGGTCATAGGCGGCGAAGGCGGCATCGAGCAGCACGCGGGAGAGCTCGTCGTCCTCGAGACGCTGCGGCACCAGCCGGGCGAGGTTGGCGGCCGCTTCGCTATCGCCGATGGCCATGACCTTCGTCGCGCGCAGCCCGACGAAGGTCGGGGTCTTGGCCTTGGTCTCGGGTGTCGTGGTCGAGGCCGGTGGGTCGGCCGGCGGCGGGCCGGAGACCAGCAGAATCCGCTTGGCCAGGTCGCGGGCCGGCATCGAGACGACGGGGCTGGGCAGGGCGACGATCAGGCGGTCGATAAGGTCGCGGCGCGAGCCGTCCCAGGCGCCGCCGCCCGGCGGCAGGCCGGCTTTGCCGGGTTCGTGCAGCCCGACCGAATCGGTGGCGATCGGCGCCGTCCGGCCGACCTCGATCAGCGGTGCCGGCGTTTCGCTCGGCCGTTCCGATCCGGCCGCCGGAGCGGGCGCGGGCGGGGCGGCGTCGCGGGTGACCATCGGCGGCGGGGTGAGCCGGACCGGAGGCCCGGCCTGGGCCAGGGCTTCGCCGGCAAGGGCGATCAGCAACGGCCCCGTAAGCGCGGCCGTCAGGCACCGCGCCTTAGCGCGAGAACCGATCATTGGGAATGACCTTTTCAATTTTGGCGGACGGGGCTGGGATATCCCAGGCAGCGAGAAAGATCCCGAGCCCTCCGATGATGACAACGATGAGGACCAGGACAAGGATAACGAGGGGACGCTGGAGCGCGTTCATGGCCTTATTTCAGGGGAAGAAGGGACCGTGCCGGACGCCCGGGCAGGCGGCGCGGCTCGCGGATTTCCTTCTAAGTGGCGGATTCTGCTAAACTATGAGTATGGCAATTCCACGGCAGTCTATCGGGTCACCCGGCCCCGATCAATTCGGCCCGTTCGGCATTCGGTCCTGACTGCCATGAACGCGTCAACCACGTTACCGCCCGAACCGGCGGCCGCGGCGGATATCCTGCAGGCCGGGCGCCCGGGACGGACCATCGTCCTCGTCGGATTGATGGGGGCCGGCAAGAGCTCGATCGGCCGGCGCCTGGCCCAACGCTTGAGCCTGGCCTTTATCGACGCCGACAAGGAAATCGAGTCCGCGGCCGGCTGCTCGATCGAGGAAATCTTCGAACGGCTGGGCGAACAGGCCTTCCGTGACGGCGAGCGCCGGGTGATTCTGCGCCTGCTGGACGATCCGCCGCATGTGCTGGCGACGGGCGGCGGGGCCTTCATGGACCCCCTCATCCGCGCCCGTATCAAGGAACGGGCGGTCTCCGTCTGGCTGCATGCCGATCTCGATCTGCTCGTCCGCCGGGTGAGCCGGCGCAGCAACCGCCCCCTGCTCAAGAACGGCAATCCGCGTGATGTCCTGGCGAGCCTGATGGAACGGCGCTACCCCGTCTACGCCGAGGCCGATATCCGGGTCGACAGCGCCGACGGTCCGCCCGAGCAGACGGTCCAGCGCGTCGCCGATGCCCTGTCGCGCTTCACGCAGCGCCCGATGAACGGGACTTCGACATGAGCGCCGGAGCCGACCAGATCCGGGTCGATCTCGGCCAGCGCGCCTACGACGTGATCGTGGGTGGCGGCCTGTTCGAGCGGGCGGGAGAGCTCGTCGTACCCCATGTGAAGCGCAAGCGCGTGTTCGTCATCACCGATGCGAATGTGGGGCCCAAGCATGGTCCCCGGCTGGAACAGAGTCTGCGGGCGAGCGGCCTTGCCGTGTCGACCATCGTGCTGCCGCCGGGCGAAGGCTCGAAGAGCTGGCAGCAGCTCGGTCTTTTGCTCGACCAGATTCTCGATCAACGCCCCGAGCGCGGCGATGTTCTGCTGGCGCTGGGCGGTGGGGTGATCGGCGATCTCGTCGGCCTGGCCGCCAGCCTGGTGCTGCGCGGCATCGATTTCATCCAGGCGCCGACGACCCTGCTCGCCCAGGTCGACAGCTCGGTCGGCGGCAAGACCGGGGTCAATACGCGCCAGGGCAAGAATCTGGTCGGTGCGTTTCACCAGCCCCGTTTGGTGTTGGCCGATCTCGATGCTCTCGGCACGTTGCCGAAGCGCGAGCTGCTTGCCGGCTATGCCGAAACCGTGAAGTACGGGCTGATCGACGACCCCGCCTTCTTTGCCTGGTGCGAGGCCAATGGCGCGGCCCTGCTGGCCGGCGACGTCGCGGCACGGCAATACGCCGTCGCTTATGCGGTGCGCTCCAAGGCCCGCAGCGTGGCGGCGGATGAGCGCGAAACCGGTGTCCGCGCGCTGCTCAATCTCGGTCACACCTTCGGCCATGCGCTGGAGGCCGCTCTCGGCTATTCCGACGCGCTGCTGCATGGCGAGGGTGTCGCCATTGGCATGGTGCTCGCGCATGAACTGTCGGTGCGGCTTGGCTTGTGCCCGGCCGAGGATGCGGCGCGTGTGCGGCGCCATCTGGCGTCGGTCGGCCTGCCGGTGGCGCCGCCGGCGCGGCTCGGCAATACCGCCAGCCAGCTCGTCGATCTGATGGGCCAGGACAAGAAGGTGCGCGATGGCCGGATCACCTTCATCCTGACGCGCGGGATCGGACGCGCCTTCATCGAGCGCGATGTCGACACGGCGGTAGTGCGCGACATTCTGGATCGAGCGCTCGCGGCATAGCGCATGGAGCCATCGTTCGACCTTGGCCTGCCCCTCTGGCTAGCCGCCACCATCATTATCCTGCTGCTGGCGGTCTCGGCGCTGCTGTCCGTCTCGGAAACGGCGCTGACCAGCGCTTCGCGTCCCCGGCTGTTCGGGCTGGCGCGCAAAGGCAATCGACGGGCGCAGCGGGTCAACCGGCTGCGCGAGAAACAGGACCAGGTTCTGGCCTCTATCCTGCTCGGCAATAACCTGGTCAATATCGTCGCCTCGGCGCTGGCGACCGGCCTGCTCGTCGACCTGTTCGGCGATGCCGGCGTCGCCTATTCGGCGCTGGCTATGACCGTGCTGATCGTGATTTTCGGCGAGGTCCTGCCCAAGACCCTCGCCGTCAACCGGCCGGTGCGCACCATTCTCGCCTTCGTGGGCTTCGTCGAGATCACGTTCAAGGCCCTGGCGCCGGTCAGCCGCGCCATGCAGTGGGTGGTAGGCCATGTCCTGCGGATGTTCGGCGTGCATCTCGGCCGCGGCGCCAGCGTTTCCGAGGAGGAGCTGCGCGGCGCCATCGAGCTGCATGGCGGCCCGGACGCCGACGAGAAGCGGGAGCGCGCCATGCTGCGCTCGATCCTCGATCTCGCCGAGGTCGAGGTCGGGCAGATCATGATCCACCGGCGCCAGGTCGCCTCGATCGACGCCGATCAGAAGCCTTCGGCGATTCTCGAGCAGGCCCTGGCGAGCCGGCACACCCGCATCCCGATCTGGCGCGGACAGCCCGACAATGTGATCGGCGTGCTGCACGCCAAGGCGATGCTGCAGGCGCTGCGCGCGCATCGCGGCGATCCCGATGCAATCAATGTCCTGGAAGTGGCGACCCGGCCCTGGTTCATTCCCGAGTCGACCCGGCTGCTGGATCAGCTCGAGGCATTCCGGCGGCGGCACGAGCATTTCGCCCTCGTGGTCGACGAGTACGGGGCGTTGCTCGGCGTGGTCACGCTCGAGGACATCCTCGAGGAGATTGTCGGCGACATCGCGGAGCGGCATGAGTACCGCATGCCGGGCGTGCGTCCGCAATCCGATGGAAGCTATATCCTCGACGGCCATGTGACGATCCGCGAGCTCAATCGTGAATTCGACTGGCATCTCCCCGATACAGCGGCCGACACCATCGCCGGGCTCGTGCTGCACGAAGCCCGCCGCATCCCCGATGTTGGCCAGATATTCAATTTCTACGGTTTTCGCTTCGAGATCCTGCGGCGGCGGCGCAACCAGATCCAGGCCCTTCGCCTGACTCCGCCGACGAGCAAGACCGCGGCGCCGCTCGCCGTTGGTGCAATGGCTGAATAGTCCCGCTTGCGGGGCGTTTGGGTCTGCCGGCATTCCGCTCTATAATGCTTCGGGGAGCGTTCGTTCCAAGGCCCACTCAGGCCGGAGCGGTGGAGGATCCGATGAAGGCAAAGATCATTCCCGACGTCATCGGCAAGCAGGATCTGGTCCTGGTCAGCGGCGATACGACCGTACGCGAGGCTGCCAAGCTCATGGCTTCGCGTAAGATCGGCGCGGTCATGGTCGGCGAGGGCCAGACCATCGATGGGATCTTCACCGAGCGTGACCTTGCCACCAAGGTCGTGGCTCCCGGGCGCGACCCGGAAAAGGTCCGGCTCTCGGAGGTCATGACCAACAAGCCCGACACGATCCGGCCCGACGAGACGGCCGGCGATGCGCTCGAGCGGATGAGCCGAGGAAACTACCGCCACCTGCCGGTCGTAGACCAGGGCAAGCTCGTCGGCATGGTTTCGGTGCGCGACATCTACGCGGCCGTCCTGAATGAGCTCAAGGATGAGCTGCATGATCGAGAGGCCTTCATCCAGGGCTCGGCGGGCTACGGCCTGAACTGATCCCGCCACGGGGTCCGGGCCCCTCGGGTTTCGGTTCGGCGCGTCCGGCGCTAGAGTGCGGGTTCGCGCAACCCGCACCTGGATCACTCTATGCCGTTATCGCCTCCCGTCGACCGTGAGCCTCTGCACCGCCGTCGCGTCGAATGCCGCGGCTACCGCCGCAAGGACGGGCTCTGGGATATCGAGGGCCATATCGTCGACATCAAGACCTACAGCTTCCCCAACGATTTTCGCGGCGAGATCCGGGCCGGCGAGCCACTGCACGAGATGTGGATCCGCCTGACGGTGGACGACAACATGATGGTGCACGACATCGAAGCGGTGACCGATGCCAGCCCGTACCGGATGTGTCCGGACATCACGCCGGCCTTCGCCGTGCTCAAGGGTCTGAGGATCGCGCCTGGCTGGACGCAGGCCGTGAAGGACCGTTTGGGCGGGCCGCAGGGCTGTACGCATCTGGTCGAGCTGCTGGGCCCGGTGGCGACGGTGGCCTATCAGACCATGGTGGCGGTGCGGAAGCAGAAGCTGGCGGAGACTCCGCGCGGCAAGCGGCCGGGCGTGCTCAACAGCTGTTATGCCTATCGCAGCGAGAGCGAGATCGTGCGCGAGCGCTGGCCGGATTTCTATACGGGACCGAAGGAAGCCAGCCCTTAGGCGCGCTCAGTCGCCGGCGATCGCGGATTGCTGCGGGGGCGAGTTGTCGGCGCCCGGCTCCTGCGTATCGCTGCCGTTGCCGGCAAGGCCGCGATAATAGTCCATCATCGCCACTCGGACGGCCGAACTCAGGTTTGCGTGACGGGCCCGTTTGGCGATGCGGGTGCAGATCTCGCCGATATCGGCGTGTTCGCGCTCGGCGACATCCTTGAGCGCATCCCAGAATTGCGTCTCGAGCCGCATACTGGTGCGGCGGCCCGCGATGCGCACGCTGCGTGGTGCGTTACTCCCCATGGGTCGTATTACAATCAAACGGCGTGAGTTTGTCAACATCACACGCATAAAGTGTAACTAAATTTCTAAATAAATTCCGTGGGTTGGTTGGTTAAGTTAAGGCACTGGTAATGTTGCTTAACCGCGCGGCGGGTCCTCTGCCGGGGTGCGGGTTTGCAGGGCCAGGGCGTGAACCCGGTCGCTAAGCTCGGCCGCCAGGACTGAATAAACCAGGCGTTGCCGCTCGACTCGCGTCTTTCCGGCAAAGGCGGCGGCGACGATTTCGACACTGAAATGGGTCTCGCCCTCCGGCCGCGCTCCCGCATGGCCGGCGTGCTTGTGCGAATCATCAACGATCTCCAGCCGCGTCGGCCGGAAGGTTTCGGTGAGCTTGCGGCGCATCGTCTCGGCAACGGTCACGGTTTTGGCTCCTGTAGCGCATCCAGGCGCTGCTGGTACCAGCGGCGCCGGTCCTCGGTTTGCGACAGCTCGTGATCCAGCCAGTCGCCCAGCGCCGCGCCGGGGCCTGCGTCGTGGCGGCGAAGGTCCGTCAGGCGCGCGAGCTCTGCGGTTGCCAGCTCGATCAGGCTCTCAAACTGGGTCCGCTGGTCGTCGAGGGACAGAAGATGGAGGAAGCGAAGCTTCAGCGCCACGACCATGCGGGTGAGGTCTGTCATGGGGGCGCGAACGCGGCTGGTGAGGAGCTCGTGCAGGGCGGCTCGCCCGGCCTCGGTCAGGCGTACGCGGGTGTCCGCCCGGAGGCTGTGGCTGGGGCCGGCGCGCACGTCGATCGGCTCGATCAGGCCCTCATGGCGCAGCAGCTCGATGGAGGTGCCCAGGACGTCGAGCGTCGGGCCCAGCATGCGGCTGACGAAATGCCGGACATCGACCGCCAGGTCGCCGTAAGGGCGTTCCCCGTTGGCCAGAATGCCAAGCGCGGCGAGGCGTACCGCCTCCGTGGGGATCAGCGAGTGATCGCGAAACTTCGGCATCGACCTTCAATGTCAGAATTCAACCCGGCGCTTGCAAGCCCCGGTCGGTGCAGGCAAAAAGCCCTAGGCCGCGCGGCGGATCTGCAGCCGGTCCCACACGTCACGCAGCGCCTCCACCAGCCGGTTCATCGCATCGTCGCCGTGGAACGGCGTCGGTGTGATCCGCAGCCGCTCCTGGCCACGCGGAACGGTCGGGTAGTTGATCGGCTGCAGGTAGATATGGTGCCGGGCCAGCAGTTCGTCGGAAGCGAGCTTGCACAGCCGCGCGTCGCCAACGAAGACCGGTACGATATGGCTCGGGCTGTCCATCACCGGCAGGCCGGCTTCCGCCAGCAGGCGCTTGAGCCGTGCCGCGCGCTCCTGGTGGCGGGTGCGCAGCTCGCTGCCGTTGGCCTTGATGTGCTTGACGCTGGCCAGCGCCCCGGCCGCGATCAGCGGCGGAATGGCGGTGGAGAAGATGAAGCCGTTGGCGAAGCTGCGCACCGTGTCGATCAGCGCCGTGGAGCCGGTGATATAGCCGCCGACGACGCCGAAAGCCTTGGCGAGCGTGCCCTCGATGACGGTGAGCCGGTGCATGACACCGTCGCGCTCGGCAATGCCCGCTCCGCGCGCGCCATACATACCGACGGCGTGGACCTCGTCCAGGTAGGTCAGGGCGCCGTAGCGCTCGGCCAGGTCGCAGAAGGCGCCGATCGGGGCGATGTCGCCATCCATCGAGTAGACCGATTCGAAGGCGATGATCTTGGGCCGCTCCTTGTCGACGAGGCGCAGGCGGCGCTCAAGGTCGGCCGGATCGTTATGCTTGAAGATCTGCTTCTCGGCGCCGCTGTGGCGGATGCCCTCGATCATCGAGGCATGGTTGAGCGCGTCGGAGAAGATGATGCAATTCGGCAGGAGCCGGGCGAGGGTCGAGAGAGTCGCCTCGTTGGAGGCGTAGCCCGAGGTGAAGAGCAGGGCGGATGGCTTGCCGTGCAGGTCGGCCAGCTCGCGCTCGAGCAGCACGTGGTAGTGGTTGGTACCCGCGATGTTGCGCGTGCCGCCGGCACCCGCACCACATTCGCGCAGCGCCTGTTCCATGGCCGAGAGGACAGCGGGATGCTGACCCATGCCGAGATAGTCGTTGCTGCACCAGACCGTAACTTCCTCGGCCGTGCCGGCCATGTCGCGGAAGGTGGCTTCGGGGAAGCGGCCGGCGTGGCGCTCCAAATCGGCAAAAACCCGATAGCGGCCTTCGGCCTTGAGGCCGGCAATGGCCTCGGCAAAGAAACGATCGTAATCCATGACGCCCTGATTATACGCCGAAGCCGGCCTTACCATTGATGTGTATCAACAGTTTAGCCGCCTGCCGACGCCCCCGCCAAGTCTGTGTATTCAATATACACAAAGGCGGGTGGATTCTTCCTTAAGCCGCCGGGGAGAGGCCCTTTTCCCGGACCATCGCCGCCGTGTCGTCCAGGGCAGCCGCGAAACGCCGGAAAAGCTCGTCTATCTGGGGCTCGGTAATGATCAGGGGCGGGCAGAGGGCGACCCGGTCGCCATAGAGGCCGCGGACGATCAGCCCGTGCTCCTGGCTGCGCTTGGCGAAATACTGAGCTACCGTCAGCGTCGGTTCGAACAGGGTCCTGGTCTTTTTGTCCCTGACCAGCTGGATGGCGCCGATCAGGCCGACCCCGTCGGCCTCGCCGATCAGGGGATGGTCGGCGAATTTGCGCAAGGCCGCGAGGAAGCGGGGCGAGACCTTGCGCACATGGCCGAGAATGTCGCGCTCCTCGTAGATCTTGAGGGTCTCTATCGAGACGGCGGCGGCCACGGGATGGGCCGAATACGTGTAGCCATGTCCGAAGGTGCCGATGCGGGCACTCGCCTCGACCATCACTTGCCAGATCGGCTCGGAGATCATCAGGGCCGAAATCGGCAGGTAGGCCGAGGACAGGGCCTTGGCGACGGTGATCATGTCGGGCTTGAGGTCGTAGGTCTGGCTGCCGAACATGTTGCCGGTGCGGCCGAAGCCGCAGATGACTTCGTCTGCGACGAACAAGATGTCGTGCTTCTTGAGGATCGGCTGCAGGCGTTCGAAATAGCCCTTGGGCGGCAGCAGTACGCCGCCCGCACCCATCACCGGCTCGGCGATGAAGGCGGCGATGGTCTCCGGCCCTTCGCGCGCGATCAGCGCTTCGAAATTGGCGATCAGGCGGTCGACGAACTGGGCCTCGCTCTCGCCGGGCAGCCCTTGCGTGTAGTAGTGCGGGCAGTCGGCATGCAGGATGCCGGGCAGCGGCAGGTCGAAGTCGCGGTGATTGGCTGGCAGGTGGGTCAGGCTTGCGGCGGCGATGGTGACGCCGTGATAGGCGCGCACGCGCGAGATGATCTTCTTCTTCTGCGGCTTGCC
Organism: Rhodospirillaceae bacterium; assembly: GCA_022843945.1. GTDB lineage: Bacteria > Pseudomonadota > Alphaproteobacteria > CACIAM-22H2 > CACIAM-22H2 > VGEI01. Next base: position 163,735 of record JALHMR010000004.1, read on the forward strand.
GCGGGCGTTGTTGTAGTACCAGGCCAGCTTGATGACCGTGTCGTTGGCCTCCGAGCCGGAGCTCGAGAAGAACGCCTTCGACATCGGCACGGGTGAGAGGGCCAGCAGGCGCTCGGCCAGCTCGATCCCGGGCTCGTGCGACTTGCCGGCGAAGACGTGATAGGTCGGCAGAGTCTGCATCTGCTTCGTGGCGGCCTCGACCAGCCGCTTCTCACTGAAGCCCAGCGAGGTGCACCACAGCCCAGCCAGGCCCTCGATATATTCCTTGCCGGTATCGTCATAGACATGGATGCCCTGGCCGCGGGTCATCACCACCGGGCCTTCGGTCAGGTGGGTCTTGAGATTGGTGTAGGGGTGCACGAGGGACGCGATGTCCCGGCTGGCCAGCGAATTTCCCCGCCGCGGCAGGTCATCCATGATCGGTCTCCGCTCGCCCAAGGCGAAATAAATAGGGTCTACCCAGAAGGTAGGCGCGCCGCCGCCCGGGAGCAATGCCCCAACGGCCGGGCCCTACATCTTCAGAAGCTTGGGCAGCCAGGAGACGAGTTGCGGCGCGGCAATCAGGATGCCAACGAGCACGAAGTCGGCCACCAGGAAGGGCAGCGTGCCGGCATAGATGCGTTTGACCGGGATCTCGGGGTGCTGGGCCTGGATGACGAACACGGTCATGCCGGTCGGCGGGCTGATCAATCCGATGGTGCACATCACCGTGACGAAAATCCCGAACCACACCGCGTCGTAGCCGATGCCCAGCACGAGCGGCAGCGTGACCGGCACGGTGATCAGGATGGTGCTGACCTCGTCGAGGAAGGTGCCGAGCAGGAAGTAAAGCGCCGCCACCGCCAGAAGAATGATGGCGGGCGAGAGACCGGCCTGCTGCACCCAGCCGGCAAGCAGCGGTGGGAACTGGGTGAGGACGATGAAGCGGGCGAAGATGAAGGCGCCGACCACAATGAAGAACACCGCGGCGGTCGTGTAGGCCGTCTCCAGCAGCGCATCGACCAGGCCGCGCCAGCCCATGGCGCCGGTGCCGAAGGCGATGAGGATAGCGGCGAAGGCGGCCACGGCCGCCGCCTCGGTCGGCGAGAACCAGCCCAGATAGATGCCGAAGACGGCGAGGACCGAGAGGATGACGATCTTCCACATGCCGATGGCCGAGCGCAGCCGCTCGCCCAGCGTCATTGACGGCACCCTGGGCACCGCTTCCGGTCGGCGCCAGGCGAAGGCAAAGACCGCCAGCACGTAGAGGCCGGCCAGCAGAAACCCGGGCACGAAAGCCGCGGCGTAGAGCTTGGGCAGCGATTCCTCGGCGACGATGGCGTAGATGGCGATAAGCACCGAGGGCGGGATGAGCACGCCGAGCGTGCCGGCGGAGGCCACCGCCCCGGCGGCGAAGGCCGGGTCGTAGCCATGCCGCTCCATCTCGGGGATGGCCACGCGAGAGAAAGTTGCAGCCGTCGCTATCGACGAGCCGCAGATCGAGCCGAAGAGCGCGCAGGAGCCGATTGTGGCGTTGGCCAGCGCGCCGCGCACGCCCGAGAACAGGCCGTTGGCCGCCTGGAACAGCTCGCTCGCCATGTTGGCGCGCGAGGCCACGGCACCCATCAGGATGAACAGCGGCACGACCGACAGGGAATAGGCGCTGGCCAGCTGGAAGGGCACCGTGCCGAACATCTTGAGCGCCGTGTTCCAGCCGTCGAGGGCGGCATAGCCGATGAGACCGCTCGTGGCCAAGGCAATCGCAATAGGCACGCGCAGGAAGATCAGCACCAGCAGAAGCACGACGCCCAGCGTTCCAATCAGGGCGACGCTCATCGGCGGCGTTCGGGGCGTTCGGCGTCGGGACGGATGGCCATGGCCGCGGCGGCGATGCCGCTGCCGATCAGGCCGGCCAGCACCGGGATCCAGTACCAGATGCGCGGCAGCTCGAGATCGGAGGTTACGTCGCCGAAGACCAGCGTGTCCCTGGCCGCCTTCCAGCCCTGCCAGGCCATCACCGCGATGATGACGACGGCGACGAGCTCGCCGGCCCGCTTGAGCATCGTCACCCGCCGCCCGACGATCGGGTCGATCAGGTCGACGACGATATGCTCGCCGCGCAGGAAGGCCGCGGGCAGGGCCAGGAAGAAGGTGGCGGCGAGCAGCAGCTCGATGATCTCGAGGGTGCCGCGAACCGGCAGGTTGAAGAAGCTCCGCAGGACCACGTCGGTGACGGTCAGCATCATCATGCCGGCCAGCGCCACGGCGGCGAGGCCGCCGCACAGGCGCACGGCGAGCGACCGCCAGCGTGTCATGCGGTCGCCCCCCGTGGCCTCATCCTGCAGTCCGGGCGGCTGGTCAGTTCCAGAAGTTCTTCGACGTCGGCGCGTGCTTGGCGGTCAGGGCGCGCATCATGTCATAGACCTGGCGGGCCGGCAGGCCCTTGCCTTCGAGCTCCTTGATCTTTTCCTCCGAGACCCTGGCGCCGATCTCTCGCACCTTGGCGTTCTCGGCCGGGGTGAGCTTGATCGCCTCGCCGCCGCCGTCCATCAGCAGCTTCTTGCCCGGCACGTCGAGCGCGTCCCAGGCTTCGCCAACCTCCTTCTCCTTGCCGGTGACGCTCTTGGTCACCAGCTCCTTGAGGTCGGGCGGCAGCTTGGCCCAGAAATCCTCGTTCATGCCGATGCCGAAGCTGGTCACGTAGGCATAGAGCTCGGTCGAGTACTTGACGGTGCCGGCGAGGCGGAAGGCGATGCCGGCGCCGCCGTAATCGATGAAGGCGCCGTCGATCGTGCCCTTCTGCAGCTGCTCCGAGATCTCGGTCGGCGGCACGCCGACTGGCGTGGCGCCGAGCGCCGCCACCAGGTCGCGCACCGTGGGCGAGGCGAAGCGCAGGCGCAGGCCCTTGAAATCGTCGAGCGTGCGGATCGCCTTCTTGGTCGTGTGCGGGCCACCCGGCTGGTGGGTGAGCAGCATCAGCATCTTGAGGCCGCGATGCTCGGCATCGAGGTATTTCGAGCGCAGCTCGGCGTCGTTGATCACCTTGGTGCCGATCTCGGCGCTGCCGACCATGAAGGGCAGGTTGACAATCTCGGTGAGCGGGAAGCGCCCCGGCGTGCCGCCATGCAGGAACCAGGCGACGTCGGCCTGGCCGGTGCGGGCGAAATCATAGTGCCCGGGCGTCGGGCCCATCTGGGCATTGGGGAAGCGCTTGACCGTGATACGGCCCCCGGAATCCTTCTCCAGCCCCTCCGACCATTTGATCAGCCATTGCGACATGGCGTGCTGGTCGCCCACGAAATAGGCGAGCTTCATTTCGAATTTCTGTTGCGCCAGGGCGCTGTCACCGGTGCCGGCCGCTGCCGCCAGGGCCGCCGCGCCAACCAGCGCGCGAGTCAGGAATTTCATGAGATCGTTCCTCCCCAGTTTTTAATTATCGCCAAATAGCTGTTGCCACTCTAGCCTTTGGCACAAGTTCGCGAAAGGGAGGCCGTCGCCATGTCCCATCCCGGCCTGCTCCATCTGGTGGGCAGCGTGCCGCTGCCCGATTGCGAGCAGGTCTTCCGCCGGCTGGGGGGCGCGCTCGGGCCTTGGCTCAGCCGAATTCCGGACGGCGAGACCGGCGAGCGGGCGCGCTGGATTTATTTCCAGCGCACCATGCTGGAGCGCCATCCGGCCATGGAGATCGACCCCACGGTGCCGAAGCTGCGGCTCACGCAGTGGGATGGCAAGCTGCTGCGCGAGACCCCGTTGCTGCGCTTCAGGCCGGGCATCGACCCCGACGGCGTGCGTTTCGATACCGGCTACGACGAGGCGGCGAAACAGTCCTATGCCGTGTTCCGGCGCCTGCGCGACGAGGGCGTCATTCCGCCCGGCATGCGTTTTCAGGTGGCACTGCCGACACCGGTGGCCAGCGGCACCATGTATGTGAGCCCGAAGGCCCGCGAGGCATATCTGCGTGTCTACGAGCGAGCCCTGCTGGAGGCGCTGGCTGGCATCGTGGCGGCGATTCCCGCAGCCGATCTCACCGTTCAGATCGATGTCTGCCAGGAGGTGCTGGTCTTCGAGAACTATTTTTCCGAGCGGCCGGCGGACTACAAGGAGCAGATCATCGCCGGGCTTGGCCGCCTCGGCGACGCGGTTCCGGAAGCGGTCGAGCTGGGCTTTCATCTCTGCTACGGCTCGCCTTACGACGAGCATCTCGTGCAACCGAAGGACATGGCCATCCTGGTCGAGCTGATGAACGGCATCGGGGCGGCGGTGAAGCGGCGGCTCGATTTTCTTCACGCACCCGTGCCCAAGCCCCGCAGCGACGACGCCTATTTTGCGCCGCTCCGGGAATGGCAGCGCCGGCCGGAAACGCGGCTTTACCTGGGCCTGCTCCATCACCAGGACGAGGCGGGCGATGCGGCGCGTATCGCGGCGGCGCGGCGGGTTGTGCCGGAGTTCGGCGTGGCTAGTGAATGCGGTTGGGGGCGGACCGATCCCGCCCGGCTCGAGGGCCTGCTCGCCGGCCACCGCGCGGCCGCGCAGTCCATGAAGTTCTAGGCGGGCGGCACGGGGCGGGTGAGCAGAACCTGGCGCTGCTGATCCTCGCCGGTCTCGCCGATGATCGAGAATCCGACGCGCTGGTGGAAGGTGATGCTCGCCAGGTTGCCGGGCATGACGTCCGAGGCGAGAGCGCCGGCGCCCTGCGCGCGCGTCCAAGCCGCCGCCGCGTCGATCAGCGCCCGGCCGAGGCCTCGCCGCTGATGCCGCGGCTCGACATAGACGCCCTCGACGTATCCGACGGGGCGGCCGCCGAACTCCTCCACGTCATCGCGCAGCGACACTTCGACGAAACCGATCGCCCGGCCGCCCTCGAGGGCCAGCAGGACGCCGTAGACCAGGGCGCCGAACCGTTGCGGCTCACTCAGCAGCGTCCCGTCCGCAGCGGCGCGCGTGGTGGCGTCGCTGCCCATCCACAGCGCCTGCCGCAACCCGATCCACGCCGGCCGGTCGGCATCGCTCAGGGCACGGACTATCCATGACGTCATCCGAGTATGCTAACCGGTTCGCTTCAATCGGGCGAATTATTGACACGCCCGGCCAGTGCCTTAAGGTCTGGCTCAGGCAGGGTACAAGCGGGCGTGAAGCCGGCCCTGCGTGTGAACTGGGGAGACAGGCTGCGCTGCCGGGTCCGGCAGCGGCGCCGATAACGAGGGAGATCACGATGACCAAGAAATGGGCGGCTGTTGCCGTCGTGGCGGCGCTTGCCGCCGGTCTGGCCGCATCGGCCGAGGCCAAGACGCTACGTATGTCGGTGGCCGGTGACGCGAGCACCATGGACCCGCATGCCAACAACGCCGGCAATACCACACTGATCCTGAAGCAGATCTATGAGCCGCTGATCGACCGCAACCAGAAGCTGGAGAAGGTCCCGGGCCTGGCCCTCGAATGGTCGAATCCGGAGCCCAATACCTGGCGTTTCAAGCTCCGCCAGGGCGTCAAGTTCCACGACGGCTCGCCCTTCACCGCCGATGACGTGGTCTTCTCGATCACCCGCGCGCTGGCGCCGACCTCGGATTTCAAGCTCTACGTGAATGGCATCAAGGAAGCCAAGAAGGTCGACGACTTCACGGTCGATCTGATCACCACCGCGCCGAACCCGATCGTGCCCGATGGGCTGCCGCGCGTACACATCATGAGCAAGGCCTGGGCGGAAAAGAACAGCGTTCAACAGCCGCAGAATTTCCGCCAGAAAGAAGAGACCTTCGCCGTGCGCAATGCCAACGGCACGGGTCCCTTCAGCCTGCGCAGCCGCGAGCCTGATTCCAAGACCGTGCTGGCGCGCAACACCGCCTGGTGGGGCTGGAGCCAGCAGGGGGCGGGCAACCTGACCGAAATCGTGTTCACGCCGATCAACAACGACGCCACGCGCTTCAGCGCGCTGATGTCGGGTGAGATCGACTTCGTGCTCGATCCGCCGGTGCAGAATCTCGAGGCGCTCAAGCGCAATCCGAAGATCAAGGTTCTGGAAGGCCCCGAGAACCGCACGCTCTACCTGGCGATGGACCAGAAGCGCGACGAGCTTCTCTACTCCAACGTCAAGGGCAAGAATCCGTTCAAGGACGTGCGCGTTCGCCAGGCGGTCTATCATGCGATTGACGCGGAGGCGATCAAGACCCGTGTGATGCGCGGCCAATCGGTGCCCACGGGCTCGATGTGGACGCAATTCGTCAACGGCTATAGCGAAGGGAACGACAAGCGTCTGCCTCTGGACCGCGACAAGGCCAAGAAGCTGCTCGCCGAGGCCGGCTATCCTGACGGCTTCGAGGTGACGTTCGACTGCCCCAACAACCGCTACATCAACGACGAGCAGATCTGCATCGCTATCGCCGGCATGCTGGCGCAGGTGGGCATCAAGGCGACCGTTGCGGCCCAGCCGTTCACGCAATTCCTGCCCAAGGTTCAGCGCACCGAGACCAGCTTCTATCTGCTGGCCTGGGGCGTGCCGACCTTCGATGCGCTTTATACCTTGCAGGCGTTGATCCGCAGCAAGGGTGAGGGTGCCGATGGCAGCTTCAACTACGGCAACTTCTCGAACGCCAAGATCGACGCGCTGATCGACGGCGTGAAGAGCGAGCTCGATCTCAACAAGCGGCGGAACATGATGATCGAGGCCCTCAAGCTGCATAACGACGAGGTCGGCAATATTCCGATCCACCACCAGATGATCCCCTGGGCGATGGCCTCGAACGTCTTCGCCCACCACCAGGCGGAGAATCAGCTCGACGCCAAGTGGGTCAAAGTCGACTGAACGTGCCCTAGGCCGGCCCGTCTTTGACGGGTCGGCCATTCCGTTCCGATGATTGCCTATATCGTCCAGCGTTTCCTGCAATCCGTCCTCGTCATGGCGGCGGTCGGCTTCGTCGCCTTCTCGCTGTTCGCCTATGTTGGCGATCCGATCACCATCATGCTCGGCCAGGACTACAACGAGACCGAGCGCGCCCGGCTCGCCGCCCAGCTCGGCCTGGACCGGCCGTTCTATGTGCAGTTCTTCAAGTTCGCCGTGAACGCGATGCAGGGCGATTTCGGCATCTCCTACCGGCTCGCCCGGCCGGTCAGCGCCGTGATCCGCGAGCGCCTGCCGGCCACTCTCGAGCTCTCGCTGGTCGCGGCGATCCTGGCCCTGGCCGTCGGCCTGCCGATGGGGGTGTACACGGGCCTGCGCCGCGATTCCTGGCTGTCGCGCGTCTTCCTCACCGTTTCGCTGATCGGTGTCTCCCTTCCGACTTTCCTGATCGGCATCCTGTTGATCCTGGTCTTCGCCGTCATTCTCGGTTGGCTGCCTTCCTTCGGGCGCGGCCAGACGGTGATGCTCGGTTGGTGGTCGACCGGCTTTCTCACCGCCTCGGGGCTGAAGGCTCTGATTCTACCCTCGATCACGCTGTGCCTGTTCCAGCTCACGCTGATCCTGCGCCTCGTGCGCTCGGAGATGCTGGAGGTGCTGCGCACCGACTACATCAAGTTCGCACGCGCCCGCGGCCTGCGGGACCGCGCCGTGCATTTCCGGCACGCCCTGCGCAACACGCTCGTGCCGGTCATCACCATCGCCGGCCTGCAGCTCGGCGCCATCATCGCCTTCGCCATCATCACCGAGACGGTGTTCCAGTGGCCGGGCATGGGGCTGCTCTTCATCCAGTCGGTGTCGGCGACCGACATCCCGGTGATGGCCGCCTATCTCTGCCTGATCTCGTTCGTCTTCGTGGTGATCAACTTCATCGTCGACCTGCTCTATTACGTGGTCGATCCGCGCCTGCGCATCGACCGGGGAGCCGTGGGCGGCCATGGCTGAGGCGACGGAATTCTCAGCCCGCCAGGGCGTGGCCACGCCGCCGCCCGGCGTGCTGAAGCGCGCCTTCGATTCCGACGTCTTCTACAGCTTCCGCCATTCGCCGATCACCATGCTGGCGGCGGCGATCACGCTGCTCGGCTTCATCGGGGCGATCTTCGCGCCCTGGCTGGCCACCCAGAATCCCTTCGATCTGCGCACCCTCAACCTCATGGATGCGTCGCTGCCGCCCGCCTGGATCGAGGGCGGCGAAGCCAAGTACCTGTTCGGCACGGACAACCAGGGCCGCGATGTTTTCTCGACTATCCTCTACGGCTCGCGCGTCTCGCTGTTGGTCGGGGTCGGCTCGGTCCTGCTGGCGCTGGTGCTCGGTGTCGGCCTGGGTCTGCTGAGCGGCTATGTCGGCGGCACGATCGACGCCTTCATCATGCGCGTGGCCGACGTGCAGCTGAGCTTCCCGGCCATCCTCATCGCCCTGCTGATCGACGGCATCACCCGCGCCATCCTGCCGCGCGAGGCGCATGACGCGGCGGCGGTCTACGTGCTGATCCTGTCGATCGGTGCATCCGGCTGGGTGCAGTACGCGCGCACCGTGCGTGGCTCCACCATGGTCGAGAAGAACAAGGAATACGTCCAGGCCGCCCGCGTCATCGGCCTGCATCCCGTGGCCATCATGCTGCGCCACGTCCTGCCCAATGTCATGGGGCCGGTGCTGGTCATCGCCACGATCCATCTGGCGGTCGCCATCATCACCGAGGCGACGCTGTCCTTCCTCGGCGTCGGCGTGCCGCCGACCCAGCCGTCGCTCGGCACGCTGATCCGCATCGGCAACAACTTCCTGTTCTCCGGTGAATGGTGGATCACGGTGTTCCCGGGTGCTGCCCTGGTGATCATGGTCCTGGCGGTCAATCTCCTGGGCGACTGGCTGCGTGACGCCCTGAACCCGAAGCTGAGATGAGCGCACCCGCCACCCGTGCCAACCGGCCGCTGCTCGACGTGCGCAACCTGCACGTCGAGTTTCCCACCCGGCGCGGGCGGCTGGTCGCGGTCGACGACGTGTCGTTCCATATCGACGCGGGCGAGGTCCTCGGCGTGGTCGGCGAGTCCGGCGCCGGCAAGTCGCTGACCGGGGCGGCGATCATCGGGCTCCTGGAGCCGCCGGGACGGATCGCCGGCGGTGAGGTGCTCCTCGACGGCAAGCGCATCGACAACCTGCCGGCCGAGCAGCTGCGCCGCATCCGCGGCCGCCAGATCGGCGCGGTGTTCCAGGATCCGCTGACCTCGCTCGACCCGCTGTTCACGGTCGGCCAGCAGCTGACCGAGACCATCACCACCCATCTCGATCTCTCGGAAAGCGAGGCTCGCAACCGTGCGATCGAATTGCTGCGCGAGGTCGGCATCCCCGGCGCCGAGCGCCGCATCGATCACTACCCGCACCAGTTCTCCGGCGGCATGCGCCAGCGGGTGGTCATCGCGCTGGCGCTGTGCGCCCAACCGCGCCTGATCATCGCCGATGAGCCGACCACCGCCCTCGATGTCTCGATCCAGGCGCAGATCATCACGCTGCTCAAGCGGCTGTGCCGCGATCACGGCGCTGCCGTGATGCTGGTGACGCACGACATGGGCGTGATCGCCGAGACCGCCGACCGCGTCGCGGTCATGTATGCCGGCCGCATCGCCGAGATCGGGCCGGTCGCCGACGTCATCCAGCGGCCCAGGCATCCTTATACGGTGGGCCTGATGGGCTCGATCCCCAAGCTCGACCGCGCGGTGCCGCGCCTGGTCCAGATCGAGGGCTCCATGCCGCGGCTCAACGCCATCCCGACCGGCTGTGCCTTCAATCCGCGTTGCCCGAAGGTCTTCGAGCGCTGCCGCATCGAGCGGCCCGAGCTCTTCCCGGTCGGTGGCAGCGCCGCGGCCTGCTGGCTGCATGCGACCACGCTGGCGGAGGCCGCCCGTGGCTGACGGCGCCGCCCCGGCCCGCGACCCGAACGCAGGGCCGTTGCTCTCGGTGCGCGACATCGCGCGCAGCTTCGACGTCTCGCGGCCCTGGCTGGCCCGCATGCTGGAAGGCCAGCCGCGCCTGCTGCTCAAGGCGGTCGACGGCGTGTCGTTCGACATTCCCCGCGGCGAGACGCTGTCGCTGGTTGGCGAGTCCGGCTGCGGCAAGTCGACCGTGGCGCGGCTGGTGGTCGGGCTCTACCGGCCGTCGCGCGGCACGATCAATTTCGACGGGGTGAACGTCACGGCGCTGCGCACCCGCGCCGCGCTCAAGCCGGTTCGCCGCCGCTTCCAGATGATCTTCCAGGATCCCTACGCCAGCCTCAATCCGCGCTGGCGGGTGCGCGACATCATCGCCGAACCGATCCGCGCCCACCGCCTGATGAAGGACAACCAGGAGATCGGCCGGCGGGTCGACGAGCTCCTGCGCCTGGTCAGGCTCTCGCCGGCCGACGGCGAAAAGTACCCGCACGAATTCTCCGGCGGCCAGCGCCAGCGCATCTCGATCGCCCGCGCCCTGTCGAGCAATCCCGATTTCCTGGTCTGCGACGAGCCGACCTCGGCACTCGACGTCTCGGTGCAGGCGCAGATCCTCAACCTGATGAAGGACCTGCAGCGCGAGCTCGGCCTGACCTACCTGTTCATCTCGCATAACCTGGCCGTGGTCTTCCACATCTCGGACCGCGTCGGCGTCATGTATCTCGGCCGCATCGTCGAGCTCGCCGACGTCAAGGCGCTGTTTGCCAGCCCGCAGCATCCCTACACGCGGCTGCTGCTCGACGCGATCCCGGACCTGGAGATGAGCGGTCGCGGCCGCACGCCGGTGGCGGGCGAGGTGCCCAATCCCCTCGATCCCCCCACGGGGTGCGCCTTCCATCCGCGCTGCCCATGGGCGAACGAGCGCTGTCGGCGTGAGACTCCGGTGATGAAGCCGGTACCGGGCGGCGCCTCGTCTTCAGGGACAGTGGCCGCCTGCCACGCGGTGGAAGAAGGCCGGATCGGCCCCGGACCGACGCAGAAGTAACGGCAACTTGAGACATGGCAGCACTCGGAATTGCTTCAAGCTGCGAAGCCTTGCTTTTCGACTTCGATGGCGTCCTTGTTGAATCTGTGGACATAAAGCGCAGAGCTTTCCGCACTCTGTTCGAATCTCAGAATAAGCATCTGCCCGAAATTGAAGCGCTGGACGAGCGGCTTGGGGGTATCAGCCGCCTCATAAAGATAGAAATGGTTTATCAGGAAATATTGAAGCAGCCCGCGTCTAAACGGAAGATCCATGCTTTAGCGGGCCGCTACGGAGCACTCGTTGTCGATGGCGTTATCAAGTGTCCGGCCGTTGCTGGTCTTGAGCGAATAGTAGGCGAGTTTTACTCAATTGTTCCTCTAGGAGTGATATCGGGAACTCCCAGCGAGGAGCTTGACCACATCCTGCGTGAACGCGGCCTTTCCCGTTTTTTTGCAGCCATACACGGCAGTCCGCCGGGCAAGGCAGAAACGCTACTTAATCTTCTTTCCACGCACGGCTGGACCCGTGAAAACGTTGTTTACGTGGGCGATGCCTGGTCTGATTTCGAGGCGGCAGCGCAGACCGGTATCAATTTCATCGGGCGCGTGCCGCATGGAAAAGCGAGTCCGTTTCCGCAGGAAACGTCGCTTATAGGGGACCTCACCGAGCTGCCCGCAGCGATCGAAGCGGTCCTGGGCGGCCGTTAAGCGACTGTGCGGAATTCCCTGTCGGGGCTCGTAACGCTCTGTGTTGTAGCCCAATGAGGACCACCCAGCGACGAAATGGCCTTTGCGGCCGCGCGGCTGCCGGCGGCGGCTGCATCCACCAAATTATGACCGGCGCCCAATGCTAGTGCGACGCCGGCCGCCACTGCATCTCCCGCTCCGGAAACATCGACCGGCTGGAGGTTCTCGGCAGGGAAGAATTGCTGCTCTACGGCGCCCTCCGACGATAGAACCATCCCACCGGCGCCAAGTTTGAGCAGGATGTTGCGAAGCTTGTACCGCGCGCGCAGGCCGCGAATGAGTGCGGCGGGTGCATCATCCGGGGATGCGTCGCCTAAGGCTCGCGCCGCCTCATACCTATTGGGGAGCACGACGGTCGCTTCCGAGAAATCGCTGTAGTCTTCTTTGCGGGAATCCACGACCACGGGGGCGTTCCTGAGTAAGGCGAGCATAGATATCTCGAGAATGATCGCGCGCGTGACGACACCCTTGCAGTAGTCGCTGATGACGACTGCATCAAATGCTAGCTCTCTCAGTTTCTCAATAAGCTGTGAGTAAGCTTCTGGCTCCGGTCCCTGATCCGGCTCCTGGTCCATGCGCAGAAGCATATGCTTATCGCTCACCACCCGGGTCTTCGTAACCGTCGCTTGTGTCTTGGAGCGGATAACCGGCTGAGTGTTTACGCCACTGTCATTCAGCAGGCCTAATAGCATCCCGCCAGCTGCATCGGCGCCGCATACGCCTGCCAGGATCGCTCGGCCCCCGCCGTGCTGAATGTTTCGTGCAACATTGGCCGCCCCACCTGGACGGTGCCATGCGCGCTGGCGCCGATGGACAAGCACCGGTGCGTCAGAGGCTATTCGGTCGACTACCCCGTCGACATACTCGTCCAGCATTAGGTCACCAACGACCAGCACTGAGCGCGGCATGCGTCTTCCCCTTGGACTGCGCGCTGAACTCAGCGCCGTCATAGTGTTGCCATTCGAAGCGATCCCACGGACATGGCGCCACACGGGGTGTCTCGACATCCCCGGGCCGATGAAGAACGCTCGATATGCCCGCTGGCTTAGGCAATAGGGCATGAACCTTCTCCGCAAGCCGAGGAGTAAGGCCGAACTTTGCCGGCCATACCGTCATGACATTCGTCTCGGCGACGACCGTTGCATCGTCCGGCCGCGCGCTGCTCCTCGCGGCTGGCTCGAAGCGGCTTATGAAATAGGTCGACCAGAGAAACCTGTGTGGCTGGAAGCCGGGTATGACCTCCTGGAGGAGCTCACCCGCACCTCGAATCCTTTCACTACCGCTTCGGTAACTACGGTCTTCGGAGATATCGCCTCCGAGAAGCCAGACCGGTTGGTCCAGTTTGCTAGTGACGGCCGTAATGGCAACCTGCTGGCGTCCCTTCCGGAAATAGTTGCCGTAGACTTCGGGCAGAGCGCCTGCCAACAGCACCATATCGAGAGGCCGCAGCTGGATCGGCAGCGGGTTGAGATTGAGACGGTGACGCAAGAAGGGGATACCGGCCCCAGCGGCGAGAATGACGGTACGAGGCAGGATCCTCACCCTCCTGCGCGAAAGGTGTACCTCTGTAACCGCCCCGTCCCGGCCCTTGAGGAGGGCCAGTTCTGCCGGGTCATATAGCCAGATGCGCTCCCTGTAATCCTCAGCCAACGCCGAGAGCACCGACGGAACATCGAATATCGGCTCATCCACTCGATACGAGTAGCTTGCCACCGGTATACCAGCCCCACTGTCAACGACGGGCTCTGCAGACCGGCTACAGCCTGTCTGCTTGGCGTAGGCCTCGATGGCGGCGTCTAACGGCTCGTCCGACCAGAAGCGGTTTGTCCGCGAGCGTAACGAAACGCCGCGTAGGTCGAGCGGGCCATCACCCGCCAAGCAGTGGCGCCACACCGCCGGCATGGCGGCAAGATGTTGTCCTAGTTTCGCGGGAGCATGCGCACAAGTGTATTTCAAGCCGCTATGGATGACGCCTTGGCATGCGATCGTCTGGCCAGCGCCGATGGAGTGCGCTTCGAGAGCGATGACCGAATAGCCGGCCTTGCTAAGAGAATTCAAAAGCCACAGGCCGGAGATGCCGCATCCGAAGATGAGAACATCGCACTCGTAGGAAGCGGAATTCATAGTGGATCAGGAAAATTCATCGGCGGCACTACTAACGTAATTGGATATTTGCGTTGATTGACAGCTCGTATAGGTTGTAGGGTGCGGCTTGTAATTGATTTGTCACAATCGTGTCAACGAGACTTGTTTGAATTCTTCGTTATCTGACTCTCCGCCCTCCACCACAGCCGAATTCAAGCTAGGCCCCCTCCGTATCGACCTCTGGAGCGTCCGGGAGTCAAATCCACGCTGGCTCTGGGTCGGTCGGCTCGCCGTCTTTCTTGCTGAATCAGTGCAGGACGTCGCACTGATCTGGATTGCCTGGGAGCTCACCCAGTCTTCCGCGGCGATGGCTGCCATGACGCTGGCAAGCAGAGTTCCGCTCTGGCTTTTCGGCTTGGTCGGTGGCATCTGCGCGGACGGCGGTTCTCCTCGACGAATCGTTCTCGCGGCTAACCTGATCGCTGCGGTCGCGGCACTGGCCGTCCCCCTGCTGCACAGCCTTTCGCTCATGAACGTCGTGCTTCTTGGCTGTGCCGCCTTCACCATAGGGATCGCCCGAGCTTTCGAAGCCCCGGCGCTATACGCACTCATCAAGGCTTTGGTTGAGGACAGCAGATCCCAAGCCCTAAACGGCATTACCGATACAAGTAAGCGTACGGCGCGTCTGGTCGGGCCAATGCTGGCCAGCGCGGTGAAAGCCGTCGCGCCTGTCATGTGGTGCTACGCAGCCGTCGGAGCGGGCTTCCTGCTGATGGCCGCAGCGGTCACGCGGTTCCGGCTCCGCGAAATCGAAGACCGGCCGAAGCGCTCGAGCATCGTCTCCGATATTCGTGCGGCGGTCCGAGTGGTGCAGTCACGCCAAATCCTGCTGTTCATCATTCTTATGGATGTGCTTTTTAGCCTTACCTATGGCGCTTGCTATTGGGTCTTCGTGCCGCGCCTGGTGATCGACATCTTGGGGGGCGGAACGCAAGGTTACGCGTTCGTGGCATCAGCATTTGCGGTCGGGGGGCTGACCGGAGGGTTTGCCGGGACTGCGTTTCGAGTCGGCAACAAGCTTTGGCTGGCGGCCGGAGGACTGATCGTTGCGGGGCTGACGTTTGGCCTGATAGCACTTCTTCCGAATGTCTCTGCCGTGGCTGCAGGCGCTGCTTTGATCGGGGCTTCCCTCTCAGTACAAAGCATTTCTCTACAGAGTGTGCTCCATGAGCGCTGCCCCACCGAGCACCTAGGCAAGCTGTACTCATCTTGGCGCTTCGGAAATGAGATCGCTGGCAGTCTGGGCGTGTTTGCCGCGGGCCTGATCGTGGACAATTGGGGTGTCTCTGGACCGATGCTGGCGGTCGCAGTCTATTCACAGCTCGTGGTCCTGTACTGCCTGCTGTCGGCATTGAAGGCTCCCTTGCCTGCAACGCAGGCGGCACCTTGATGGTCTGCACTTCATCGGACGAGCAACGGCTGGCCATCTTCGACTGTGATGGCACTCTGGTGGATAGCCAGGAGGGCATTGTCGCCGCGATGAATAGTGCCTTCGAGACAGTCGGCGCTTCTCCACCAGCGGCAGATGACATCCTCCGTGTCGTCGGACTGCCTCTTGCAGAGTGCTTACGCAGGCTTTCACCCTCGCTCTCTGACAACCAGCAGCGCATCATGGCGGAAACCTACAATCGGTCGCGAACCGAGCAGCGGCGGCGTGGAGACCTTCTCGAGCGGGTCTTTGTGGGTGTTGCCAGCACACTGACGGCTATGAAAGGGGATGGCTGGAAGTTAGCCGTTGCGACTGGAAAGTCATCCGCGAGCGTCGCCCTGGTCCTGGAGCGTCACCAGCTTAGCGGGTTATTCGATGCCGTCGCCTCTGGTGACCAAGGGCGCGGCAAACCGCATCCCGACATGATCCACCAAATCCGCTCGAAGATTGACGCACCAAGCCATCGAACCATGATGATCGGCGATACAACATTCGACATGAGGATGGCTGTTGCGGCCGGCGTGCATCCCATCGGGGTGAACTGGGGCTATCACGCGTCAGGGGAGCTTAAACTTGCCGGAGCTCACAGGGTTGTCTTGGCTTTCGAGGACATACCACGGGCGGCGGTTGAGTGTTTGGCGCCTGGTTGCCAGTGAGGCATCGGCCCCTCATCAAGCATTCGGCCAACGTAATCCGTCAGTCAGCTGCGCCCGTAAGTGTCCTCGATGCGGACAATGTCGTCCTCGCCGAGATAGCCGCCGGACTGCACCTCGATCAGGTGCAGGTCGTCGCTGCCGATATTCTCCAGCCGGTGGACCGTGCCGACCGGGATGTAGGTCGACTGGTTCTCGCGCAGCACGAGAAAGTCCTCGCCGCGCGTGACGCGGGCCGTGCCTTGCACCACCACCCAGTGCTCGGCGCGCTGGGCATGCTTCTGCAGCGAGAGCTTGGCACCCGGCTTGACCACGATGCGCTTCACCTGGAAGCGCGCCCCGGCATCGACGCCGGTATAGCTGCCCCACGGACGATGGACCGTCTTGTGGATCGTCGCCTCGCTGCGGCCCTTGGCCTTGAGCGTGTCGACGATCTTCTTGACGTCCTGGGCGCGATCCTTGGCTGCCGCCAGCACCACGTCGTCGGTGACCACGACCACGATGTTGTCGAGGCCGACCGTCGCCAGCAGCATGCCGTTGGTGGTCCGGAGGTAGGCGTTCTTGGTGTCGTGGGCGATGACGTCGCCCACCGTGACGTTGCCGTCGGCATCGCGCTCGCCCACATCCCAGAGCGCCGACCAGGCGCCGACGTCGTTCCAGCCGAGATCGGCGGGCACCACCGCGGCGCGCTTGGTCTTCTCCATCACGGCGTAGTCGATGGAGATCGACGGCGAGGCGGAAAAGGCATCCTTGTCCAGGCGCAGGAAGTCGAGATCGCCCGCCGCGCCCTCGATCGCCTTGCTGGCTGCCTCGGCGACCTTGGGCTGGTGTGCCTTGAGCTCGTCGATATAGAGCCGCGCCGGGAACAGGAACATGCCGGAGTTCCACGACCAGATGCCTTCGGCGAGATAGGTCTTGGCGGTGGCCAAGTCGGGCTTCTCGACAAAGCGCTCGATGCTGTAGGTGTCGTTCGCGCCGTCGAGAGCCGGTCCGCGCTTGATGTAGCCGTAGCCGGTCTCGGGTGTCTTGGGCACCAGGCCGAAGGCGACGAGACGCCCTTTGCGCGCGGCGGCGGCGGCCGTCTCGATCGCGCGCCCGAAGACCGCGACGTCACGAATAATGTGATCGGAGGGCAGGACGAGCAGCAGCGCGTCGGGATCCTCGCGCAGGATGAGGATGGCGGCGGCGGCGACCGCCGGTGCCGTGTTGCGCGCCGCCGGTTCGAGGACGATGGCGCGCGGCTTCATGTCGAGCTGGCGCAGCTGCTCGGCGATGATGAAGCGGTGGTCGTCATTGCACACCACGACGGGGGCGGCGAAGCCGTTGCCCTTGACCCGGCCCAGCGTGTCCTGGAGCAGGCTCTTTTCGCTGACCAGCGGCAGGAGCTGCTTGGGATAGAGCTCGCGCGACAGGGGCCAGAGCCGGGTGCCCGCACCCCCCGACAGAATCACCGGCCAGATCGAACCTTTTGCCATCGTCTTCCGTACCTTGCGAACCGCTTCAACGCAACCGGCGGCCCCCGATCATTCCCTCATCTTGAGGCGAAATGATGGTGCGGGGCTAGGCGGGCGCCCAGGGAGGGTCGGGATATTCCGGCCTACGCCGATCGTTCCGCCGCCTTACCGTTTGGACGCTGGGCGCTCTTTGCCGCTAGGATGACGTCGTGATTCTGGTTTTCGGCTCGATCAACGTGGATCTCGTCTTCGCCCTGCCGTCCCTGCCGCGGCCGGGCGAGACGGTGCTGGGCACGGGCTATCGCTCGGTTCCTGGCGGCAAGGGCGCCAACCAGGCCGTGGCCGCCGCCCGGGACGGGGCCAAGGTCGCCATGGTCGGGCGGGTCGGCCGCGACCCGTTCGGCGCGATGATGCGCGAGAGCCTGCGCGAGGCCGGTGTCGATGCCGCGGGCGTGCTCGACAGCGAAGCGCCGACCGGCTGTGCCGCCGTGTGCGTCGACGCCGAGGGCCGCAACCTGATCGCCGTGGCCGGCGGCGCCAACCTGCTGGCCCGGGCCGCCAACGTGCCGGACGCGCTGCTTGGGCCGGAGACCACCGTTCTGCTGCAGATGGAAGTGCCCGTCGCCGAGGTCCAGGCGATCGCCCGCCGCGCCAAGGCGAAGGGGGCGCGGGTCGTGCTCAATCTCGGGCCGGCGCTGAAGCTGCCGCTGGACACGTTCCGCGACATCGACGTGCTGGTGGCCAACGAGATCGAGGCGACGACGCTGCAGGCCGGAGACGCCTCGGCGCTGGCGCAGGCCCTGTCGACGACCGTCATCGTCACCCTGGGCGAGAAAGGGGCGGTCGCCGCAACCCCGCAGGAAGGCTGGACGATCGGCGCGCTGCCGGTCAAGGCGGTGGACACCACGGCGGCCGGCGACAGCTTCTGCGGCGCGCTGGGAGCCGCACTCGATCGGGGTGCCACGCTGCCCGAGGCGCTGCGCCGGGCCAGTGTCGCGGCCGGCCTCGCCTGCCTGGTGCCCGGCGCCCAGCCGAGCCTGCCGGCGACCCGGGACATCGACAAGCGGCTGAACGACTTAGCGCCGGCGCGCCGTCTCTGAGCGCGCGCGCGGATCGAGATGCGCCTGCAACGCGTCGCCCAGCAGGTTGCAGGCGGCCACCGTCAATAAAATCAACAGGCCGGGCCAGATCGCCAGCATCGGCGCCGTGCCGATCACCTCCTGGGCGTTGGTCAGCATGTTGCCCCAGCTCGGCACCGGCGGCTGGATGCCCAAGCCTAAGAAACTCAACACCGATTCGAAGAGGATGACGCCGCCCACGGCGAGCGTGGTGGCGACGATGATCGGCGTCACCGCATTGGGCAGGATATGGACGAACATGATGCGTGGCGCGCTGGCTCCTAAGGCCATGGCGGCGCGCACGAAATCCTGGCCGAGCAGGCTTAAGGTGGCGCCGCGCACCAGCCGCGCCACGGTCGTCCAGCCGACCAGGGTGATGATCAGGATGATCCTGTAAAGGCTGGCCGATTCCGACTGCGCCAGGGAGGTGAGACCGAGCTTGGAGAAATCGACAGCGGCCAGCACGATGAGCAGCGGCAGAAGCGGCAGCGCAATCACCCCATCCGTCAGCCGCATCAGAATCCCGTCGAGCCGGCCGCCGAAATACCCGGCGAGCAGACCCACGAGAGTGCCGACGAGCGCAGCCGCGAGAGCCGCGACGAGACCCACAGAGAGCGAGACACGTCCGCCATACAGCAGCCGCAGGAGCACGTCGCGTCCCAGGTCGTCGGTGCCCAACGGGTGCGACCACGAAGGAGATTCAAAACGCGCCAGCAGATCGACCTCCTCGGGATTGTGACCGAGCCCCCAGGCGATCAGCGGAGCGGCCAGCGACAGCACCGCCAGCGTCGCGATCACCGCCGCCGCCGCCCAGGTCAGCCGGCGGTTCATCGCGGCCGCTCCAGGCCGCCCCATTCCGCACCGCCAAAGCCGATGCGCGGGTCGAGCCAGGCGTAGGCGAGATCCGCCGCCAGATTGCCGATCAGGGTAAGCAGGGTGGCGAAGAGCAGCCCGACCAGCGCCAGGTTGTAGTCGTTGCCCATCACCGCGTCGAAGATCAGCTTGCCCATGCCGGGATAGGCGAACATCGTCTCGGTGACCAGCGCCCCCGAGAACAGCCCGCCGAAGCCCAGCGCCACGATGGTGGTCACCGGGATCATGGCGTTGGGCAGCGCGTGGCGCACCAGCACGCGCGGCAGGCTTGCGCCCTTGGCGTGGGCGGTGCGCACCCAGTCCTGGCGCATGGCCTCGAGCATCGCCGCGCGGGTGTAGCGCGCATAGATGCCGGCCTCGACCACGGCCAGCGTCGCCACCGGCAGAATGAGATGCCGCAAGCCCTCCCAGAAGCCGCCGCTGGTGGCGATGCCGCCCGCCGGCAGCCAGCCCAGGGTCACGGCGAAGACCAGGATGAAGATCAGCGCCAGCCAGAAGGTCGGCGTCGACACCGCCAGGAAGGCATAGAGATTGACCAGGCCGTCGACCAGGCCGCCGGGCCGCGCGGCGCCGATCACGCCCAGCGGAATGCCGATGGCCAGGGCCAGGAGAAAGGCGGCGGTCATCAGCGCCGCGGTGTTGGCCAGGCGCGGGCCGATGACCTCGAGCACCGGCCGGGAGAAGCCGCGGCTGTAGCCGAAATCGCCGGCGAGCGCGTCACCCGCCCAGGCGGCGTAGCGCGCCAGCAGCGGCCGGTCGAGGCCGTAGACTTCGCGCAGGCGCTGGGCGTCCTCGGCGGTGAGGCGTGGGTTGGAGTTGATCATCAGGTCGATGGGATCGCCCGGCATCAGCCCGATCAGCCCGTAGACCACGAAGGACATCGCGGCGAGCACGACGAGGCTCTGCAGCGCGCGATGGACGAGGAAGCGGATCATCGCGTCAACATAGCCTTCGCGGCGTTGATCCGCCAATTGCGGCAATCAAGACGCGCATCCGTCGGCGGTACGCGTTTATGGTACAGATGCGATACATTTGGGATAGGTTGAGATACGGGTGGTTCGCAAATTGCCGTATGCGTTCAACGGTCTGCAAGCCCCCTTCGGAGATGCCGAATGAAAGACACAAAGCCACTGTCTCGCCGTAATGCCACGAAAACCGGGCCTAAGTAGCATGCCGGCGGCTGGCGTACCGGGCAAAAAGCAGCGTCCCGGCGGGCCGCCGACCCGCCGGAGACGAGGAACAGGAGTTCACCATGTCAAAGAGCCAACCCAGACATATGGAAGACAATTTGGCTATTACAAGCCCCTGAGCAGCAGCGGGAAGACGGTGCTGAGCGTCACCGGCAGTTCGGCTCGTGCTAGTCTGCCCGCCGCGACTCGTTGCCGGGGGCGCGAATGTTTAATCCGAGTCTGATGATCGCGCTGGGGACGGTCTTCGGTGCCGTGTTTGTGCTCGTTAGCGCACCATGGCTCGGCGTCCTTTCCAAAGACGGCGCATGGGTCGGCCTCGGCGGGTGGGCGCAGGCTATCGGCTCTGTGATCGCCGTTCTCGCTGCTGCCTATGTGCCATGGCGCATCGCTAAAGAGCGTGCCGCCGCCGCCGAACAAGAACGACGTTTCAAAGCGCGCAGCCTTGCAATCGCGCTTTATCCAGAATTGACGGAGCTTAAGGAAAAGCTACGCGCGGCTACCACGGCCCTCGATCTTATCGGAAGCGACTTACCGCTCAGCGTTTTTGATCCTCGCACTAAGCTAGCTGTTGAAATACCGCCGGTGATTACCGGGTGCATTTTTGAGTTCTACCTCTTACGTGAAGTAGGGGACGAAATTCAGCAGGTGCTGGCATTCGTCCGGCAGTTCAATCGAATGGTTGCACAATGGGACAACACGAAAGTTCCCAAGAAGGCGAGCGTGCAGGAGGCGCGGCAGTTTATGTACGAAACTCTGGAGCCTCATCTGAGACAAGCCCGGGAGCGCTGCAACGGCGCGATCAAGGGACTTGCCCCCATTCACGACCAACCCGCCTAGCCTAATCAGCTACCGCGCCCGCCAGTTCTCGATCCACTGGGTGGTCGTGATCTGGTGTCCCGTGGGCTCGATGCCGGTCAGCCACTTGGGCGTCACGAAGGGATCGGAGCGGAAGAAGAGCGGCAGGACCGCGATCTCCTGCATGTAGATCTCCTGCACCCGCCGCCACAGGCCACGGCGTGCCTCGCGGTCGAGCTCGACCTCGATCCGCTCGATCAGCGAATCCATCTCCGCGTTGCGCAGGGCCGGATTGTTCTGGCCCGAGTAGTTGTTCTCGGCCGTCGGGATCGAAGCGGAATGCAGGGTCGAGCGCGGCACGCTCTCGGGGCTGCTCAGCCAGGCGTACATGACCATCGCGCTCCAGGTCCGCCGCCGCACGGTCTCGCCGAAGAGCACGCGCGGCGGCTCATTGCGCAGCCGCACGTCTATGCCGACCCGCCGCCACTGGCTCTGCAGCACCTGCTGCACGGCCTCGCGCGTACGGTTGCCGGCCGTGGTCATCAGCTCGAAGATCAGGCGCTCGCCCTTGTCGTTGTGGCGGAAGCCGTTCTGCATCTTCGACCAGCCGGCCTCGTCGAGCAGACGGGCCGCGCGCGCCGCGTCGAACGGATATCCAGGCAGGTCGGTCGCGGCGATCCAGTCGAGCGGGTTGACGAAGGAGTGGGCCACCGGCTGCTTGCCCTCGAAGAGCTGGCGGGCAATGGCGGCGCGGTCGATGCTGACCAGCAGCGCCTCGCGCACCCGCCGGTCCTTGAGGATCGGGTTGTCGAGGTTGAGGTCGATATGCTCGTAGATCAGCCCGGGCTTGTAGCGGATGTCGAAACGCGCCGCATGGCGCTTCTCGAAGGCCAGCCCCTGGTCCAAGGACAGGCCCAGCTCGCCAGCGATGTAGTCGATCGAGCCCGAGAGCAGGTTGGCCTCGAGCGCCGCGGTGTTCTCGATGGCGCGCACCGTGATCTTGTTGAAATAAGGCCTGGTGCCGTACCAGGTCGGGTTGGGCTCCAGCACCACGTGCGAGCCGAGCGCCACGCTCGTGATGCGGTAGGGCCCGTGATAGAGGCCGGGATTGGTGGTGTCGGAATCGTAGGCGGTGCGCCGCCGATAATTCTCAGGATCGGAAAAATGTGGCCGCTCCAGGTGGGCGGGCAGCGGCTCCAGCGCGAAGTACGAGTTGTAGTCGAAGCGCACCTTGTCGACATGGACGGTGAAGCTCTTGCGGTCGTGAGCTTCGATGCGCTGGATGCGGCGGAACGGCTCGCCCTCGGGGACGCCGCTCCTGGGATGGCGACCGACTTCCCAGCCGAAGACGATGTCGTCGACACTCACCGGCGTGCCGTCGCCCCATGTCGCCTCGGGCTGGATTGTGTAGCGGATGGTCATGCCCTTGCCGCCTTCCGGCAGGTCCACGACCTTGGCCAGGCCGTTCTCGATGGTCGGCAACTCGGTGCACAGCAGGCAGACGAGCTTCCAGTCCTTGTCGTAGACGATCATCGGCTTACGCGTCATCGCCAGGATGTAGCTCTTGGCGGCCATCGACTCGATGTAGGGATTGAAATTCGCCGGGAACTGGGTGATGCCGATGACCAGCTCGTCCTTGGCGCCCGGTGTCTGCGCGGCGGACGGCCCGTTCAGTGCGGCAAGGACGGCGAGAGCGGCAAGAAGGCGCATCAGTAGGGCGTGCCGTCGCGGCGCGTGGCGACGTATTTGCCGTCGATCTGGCTGGCCCGCATGTCGACGTCGGGATACTCGGCCCCGTCACCCGGCGTGCGGTCGCCGACCTCCAGGTACTTCGCGGTCTTGCCGCTCTTGTTGATCAGGTGATGGCCGTCGGGTTTGCCGGCGGGAAAGCCGGCGCACATGCCGGGCCTGAGCAGGGTCTCGCCGGCATCGGTGACCAGGGTGATCTCGCCCTCGACCACGTAGACGAACTCGTCCTGCCTGTGGTGCCAGTGGCGCTGCGAGGACCAGCAGCCGGGCGGCAACTCGGTGAGATTCACCCCGAAATTGGTGAGGCCCGCGGCGTTGCCGAGTGCGTATTTGACGCGGTTGGCGCAGGGGCCGGCGAATTCGGGCGGATAAGCGGAACCGATCCGTTTGGGCGCGGTTTGCGGATCGATGACGGGTGACGAGGGCTTGGCGGTCATGTCAGCTCCCTGCTCCTTCGCCGAGCGTAGCGAGCCAGGGAAGGGGTCACAAGCCGCCTTTGGGGTGATCAGCGCCGATAGGGCGCGAACCAGTCCAAGGTCTCAGCCGTCGGTTTGCTCGGCGTGTATTCGGCGCCCGTCCAGCCGGTATAGGCGCTGCGCTCGATGCAGGCGAAGATCGAGGCGTGGTTGATCTCGCCGGTCCCCGGCTCGTGGCGGCCGGGTGTGTCGGCGAACTGCACATGGGCGATGCGCGGCAGCAGGCGCTCGAAGCTGGGGATCAGCTCTCCCTGCATGCGCTGCATGTGATAGAAATCGAACTGCAGCGCGACGTTCTTTTCCCCGCATTCGTCGATCAGCGCCAGCGCTTCGGCCGGGCGCGAGAGGAAGAAGCCGGGGATGTCCCAGGTGTTGATCGGCTCGAGGCACACGGTGAGGCCGATATCGGCCATGAGACGCGCGGCGCGGCGGATATTCTCCAGGAAAGTGTCGCGCGCGGCCTTGAGGTCCGCCCCCGGCGCGTGGCGCCCCGCCACCAGATGCATGCGCTTCGCCCCCAGGGCCGCCGCATAGCGCTTGGCCGTCTCCAGCCCGGCCTTCATCTCCTCCACCCGGTCGGGCAGCGAAGCGATGCCGCGATCGCCCTTGGCGCCGTCGCCGGCCGGCGAGTTGATCAGCACTGTTTCGACGCCGGCCTTCATTTGCGCGGCGACCACATCCTCAACGGGAAACGCGTAGGCGTACTGGATCTCCACGGCCTTGAAGCCGTGGCCCGCCGCCGCGCCGAAGCGCTGCAGGAACGGGATCTCCTGGTACATCGTCGAGATATTGGCGGAGAAGCGGAGCATGGCGACGGCCTACCAGCGGCCGTTCTTGAACTCACCCCCACGCCATCCCTCCCCCCTCGAGGGGGAGGGAGCAGAGCAGGAGAGAGGTCGCCACATCCCCCAACTACTCCCTCCCCCCTTGTGGGGCAGGGCTAGGGTGGGGGGTCTCTTCGGCATGTATCGCTAGCCGGTCTTCGCCGCGCCGGCGCCGCCGTGGGCGGCCGACCACTCGGCCGGGCGCTCGAGGAACTTGCGCACCTCGCTGAGGTCGGTGTCGCCGAAGCTCTTTTCCTTTTCCGCGACCTCGAGCACGTCCCACCAGGTGGCCAGCGCGTGCAGCTTGATGCCTTCGCTGGCCAGGCTGCCCGTGCTCTCCGGGAAGATGCCGTAATGGAAGACCACGAAGGTGTGGCCGACCTCGCAGCCGGCGTCACGCAGACCCTTGACGAAATGCAGCTTGCTCTTGCCGTCGGTGGCCAGGTCCTCGACCAGCAGCACGCGGCTGCCCGGCTTGACGTCGCCTTCGATCAGGGCGTTGCGGCCGAAGCCCTTGGGCTTCTTGCGCACGTAGAGCATCGGCAGGTCCAGCCGGTCGGCGATCCAGGCCGAAAAGGGGATGCCGGCCGTCTCGCCGCCGGCCACCGCATCGATCGATTCGAAGCCGACCTCGCGCTCGATGGTGAGCTGCGCCATCTCCATCAGCTTGGTACGGGCGCGCGGGAAGCTGATCAGCTTGCGGCAGTCGATATAGGTCGGGCTCGCCCAGCCCGAGGTGAAGATGTAGGGCTTGGCCGGGTTGAAATGGACGGCCTTGACCTCGATCAGGATGCGGGCGGCGGTGCGCGCGATCTCTTTCGGCGTCATCAGTAACGGACTCCGGGCTGGTGCTGATCCTGTTTAGGGCGGGCCGCCGGTTCGGGCAACCGGATTCCGCCCCGCAGACGGAACCGGGGGAAAACCGGGCTACGCCGCCTTGTGACCGAGCACCGGCTTCGCGGCGGGCAGCAGCGTACCGCCCCTTACGGCGCGCAACGTGAGCACGAAGACCGTGGTGACCACGAGGGTGGTGATGGTCAGGATGACCACGGCGAGCGCGCCGCTGAACCCGGCATCGAGCCCCTCGTGGTAGCGCAGCGCGGCGACCGCCAGCGCGTCGAGCGGGAAAGTGTAAGACCACCATGAAGCAGTGAACGGCAGCTCCACGAACTGCCGGATGCGCGCTGCCAGCAGCAGGGCGACGAACAGGGCGGCGAGGAAGAGGCTGCGTGCCAGGCCGTCGAAGCTGTCGGTCAGCGCGAGATAGGCGAGGAAAGCCACGGCCGGCGGCACGATCAGGATGCACAGGGTCGGCTGCAGGACCGGCGGGAGTTTCTCGTGGAAGAGCAGGCGGTAGAAGGTGAGGGGGTAGAGAATCAGGATGAAGGTCATGCCGACAGCGAAGAAGAACCAGCCCAGCTCAATGTGACCCAAGGGCGCGCCGGTAATCGGGGCCACGATGTGGCCGATGGTCGGGATCATCCAGCCCGGGTTCAACTGCCGGATATCAGGCGGGTGGCTGAGCCAGCGGTTGAGCAGGGCGATGGCCAGCAGCAGTTGGAAGGTGGCGCCGGTCAGCCAGACTAGGTCGGCGAGCACGAAGAGCCAGGGCCGCAAGATCCCGCCGAGCAGCAGCAGCGAGACGGTGATGGCGCCGATGAAGGCGCCCTGCGCCGGGTTATCGAACTCAGCGCGGACCGCCTCGGGCGCATGGACGATCTTGGCGATATAGCCGGCGGCGAGCACTAGGAAGACCAGCACGGAGAGGGCGCCGAGCGCCTCGCCGATCCACTCGGAGACCGGCAGGCTCTCCGCCGCCACGCGCCAGGCGAGGGCGAGACCGGAGAGGCCCATCACCGAGGCGAACAGGCTGGCCGGCATGCGGACGGCGAGCGCCTTCAGGGCTTCAGGTGTCATGCCAGGGCCCGCTCCAGCACGCGGGCGACATGGATCGCTTCACGTGCAGCCCCGTCGCGGATCTGGTGGCGGCAGCTCGTGCCGTCGGCCACGACCAGCGTATCGGCTGAAGCGGCGCGCACGGCGGGCAGCAGGGAGAGCTCGGCCATCTTCAGCGACACGTCGTAGTGGGATTTCTCGTAGCCGAAGGAGCCTGCCATGCCGCAGCAGCTCGATTCCACCGTTTTGACGTCGAGGCCGGGGACGAGCTTGAGCACCGCTGATACGGCGGCGAAGGCGGCAAAGGCCTTCTGATGGCAGTGGCCGTGCACCAGTGCCGTTTTTTCGGGCAGGGCCTTCAGCGCCAGTTTCAATCGACCGGCCTTGTTCTCGGCGGCCAGGAATTCCTCGAACATGAAGGCGCTCGCCGCCAGTGCCTCGGCCTCGCGGCCGGGCAGCATGGCCAGGAACTCGTCCTTGAGCGAGAACAGGCAGGAGGGCTCCAGCCCGACCACCGGCACGCCGCGCGCCACGTAGGGGCCGACGGCCGCGAACATGCGCTTTGCCTCGGCCCTGGCCTCGTCGACCAGGCCTTCGGCCAGGAAGGTGCGGCCGCAGCACAGCGGCCGGCCGCGGTCGACGGGCGCCGGCACGATGACGTCGTAGCCGGCGGCGGTCAGCACCTTGAGGGCGGCGCGCGCGTTCTCCGGCTCGAAATAAGTGGTGAAGGTATCGGCGAACAGCACGACCTCGCGCCCCTGGCCGCGTGTGCCGGCGGCGACGTTGGCCGAGACGGCTTCCTGGGCGTCGAAGCGGTCGTGCTGCCAGCGCGGCAGCGCGCGTTTGGCGCTGAAGCCCAGGACGGCCTCGGAAAGCCAGCGCAAGAGCCCGATGCGGTTGCGCAGGTTGATGAGCGGCGCCAGCGAGGCGGCGATGCGCGCGTAGCGCGGCAGGTAGGCGATCAGCCGCTCATGCGGTGTCAGGCCGTGGCGCTTGTGCCAGGCGTTGCGGAACTCGATCTTCATGCGCGCCATGTCGATGCCGGTCGGGCATTCGCGCTTGCAGCCTTTGCAGCTCACGCAGAGGTCGAGCGTGTCGCGCATGGCGTCGGAGATCATCGCCTCGGGCCCGAGCTGGCCGGTCAGCGCGAGGCGCAGCGTATTGGCGCGGCCTCTTGTGAGATGAGTCTCGTCACCGGTGGCCCGGTAGGACGGGCACATCACTTCGGCGTCGAGCTTTCGGCACTCGCCGTTGTTGTTGCACATCTCCACCGCCCCCGGCAGGCCGCCCCAGGCGGACCAGTCGAGCGCCGTCTCGAATTGCTGCGGTGCGTAGCCCGGCTTGAAGCGCATCAGCGTGCGGTCGTCCATCTTCGGCGGCCGGACGATCTTGCCGGGGTTGAACAGGCCCTCGGGGTCGAAGCTGTCCTTGACGTTCTCGAAGGCGCGCACGATGGCCGAGCCGAACATCGGCTCGTGGAACTCCGAGCGCACCAGCCCGTCACCGTGCTCGCCGGAATGCGAGCCCTTGTAGGCGCGCACCATGGCGAAGGCTTCCTCGGCGATGGCGCGCATCTTCTTCGCACCACCCTCTTCCTTGAGATTGATGATGGGGCGCACGTGCAGCGTGCCGACCGAGGCATGGGCGTACCACGTGCCCTCGGTGCCGTATTTGTGGAAGACCTTGGTCAGGCGGTCGGTGTACTCGGCGAGATCCTCGAGCGGCACCGCGCAGTCCTCGATGAAGGAGACCGGTTTCCCGTCGCCCTTCATCGACATCATGATGTTGAGACCCTGCTTGCGGACCTCCCAGACGGCGCTCTGGAAAGCGGGATCGGTCGCCTCGACGACGCTGCCCGGGAAACCGAGATCGCCCATCAGCTCGACCAGTTGGGCGAGCTTGCGCGTCTGCACGCCCAAATCCTCGCCGGCGAACTCGACCAGCAGGATGGCGTCAGGCTCGCCGCGCACGAAACGGTCGACGGTCGGGCGGAAGATCGGGATGTCGCGGGCGAGCTCGATCATCGTGCGGTCGACCAGCTCGACCGCCGCGGGGTCGAGCTTGACGATGTGCCGTACCGCGTCCATCGCCTTGTAGAAGGTGGGGAAGTGGCACACACCCAGCGTCTTGGCCGGCGGCAGGACCGAGAGATCGAGTTCGAGCTTGGTGAAGAAGCCGAGCGTGCCTTCCGAGCCGACCAGCAGCTTGGCCATGTTGTGGCCGGGCTCATTGCGGCCCATGCCGTAGACCTCGTGCGGCCGGATCATGTCGATGTTGTAGCCGCCGACCCGGCGCAGCAGCTTGGGCCAGCGGTCCGAGGCCAGCTCGCCCTTCACGCCCTCGGCGATGCCACGCACCGTGCCGATCAGGTCACGGTAGCGCGCCGGGCCGTCGATCTCCGCCAGGTTCTCCGAGACTTCGCCGAACAGCGTCTTGGTGCCGTCGGCCAGCACGCATTCGATCGAGCGCGTGTTGTGCACCATGTTGCCGTAGCGCAAGCTCCGCGAGCCGCAGGAGTTATTGGCCGCCATGCCGCCGAGTGTGGCGCGGCTGCCGGTCGAGACGTCGCAGGGGAAGAAGAGGCCCGTGCCCTTGAGCCTCTTGTTGAGCCCGTCGAGGGTCAGGCCGGGCTCGACCCAGACCTTGCGGTTGTCCTTGTCGAGGCTGATGACGTTGCGCAGGTACTTGGAGGTATCGACGACCAGCGCCCGGCCGACCGTCTGGCCGCATTGCGAGGAGCCGCCGCCGCGCGGCAGCACGGGGACACCCTCTTCACGCGCGATGGCGATGGCCGCTTCGATATCGGCGGCACTCTTGGCCACCAGCACGCCGATCGGCTCGATCTGATAGATCGAGGCGTCGGTCGAGTAGCGGCCGCGGCTGAAGGCGTCGAACAGGACCTCGCCCTGGGTCTCCTTGCGCAGGCGCCCGGCCAGGCGGCTGTCGCCCGGCTTCACTTGCGCGGCGCGCGGCGGATGCCTGGCGTGGCCGTAGACGTTGCCCAGGCCTTGGTCGAGGGGAGGCATTGTTGGCTCCGCTTCTACGGCGTCATGCCGGCGAAGGCCGGCATCCAGACTCTCAAGAAGACTGGACCTCGGCCTTCGCCGGGGTGACGAATGCTCTTATTCACGCCAGCGCCTCCGGGCTTTGGGCGGCGAGGGCGTAGCTCTTGTTGTCGAGATGGCTGCGCAGCAGCTTCGCCAGTCGCGCGCCATCACGGGCGGCCAGCGCCTGCAGGATCAGCTCGTGCTCGGCGACGGCCTCATCCCAGCGGCGCAGGTCGAGATTGGCGGCGTAGCGGGCGCGGCGGATGCGGCCCGACAGGCCGGCATAGGTCTGGGCGAGGACGGCGTTGCCCGAGGCGGCGACCAGCGCCTGGTGGATCGCCTGGTTGGCCTTGAAGTAGGCGAGGCGGTCGCGGCGCGCATGATGCGCCAGCATTTCGAGGTGCAAGGCCCGGATCTCGGCGATCTCGCTCTCGGTGATCCGCTCGCAGGCGGTCTCTCCGGCCAGCGCCTCCAGAGTGCCGATGACCTTCAGGGTCTGGGCGATGTCGGCGGCGGTGAGCCGGGCGACACGCGCCCCCCGGTTGGGCAGGAGTTCGATCAGGCCCTCGGCGGCCAGCACCTTGAGCGCTTCGCGGAGCGGCGTGCGCGAGACGCCGAAGCGCTCGCACAGGACGCGCTCGGCGACGCGGCTGCCGGCCGCAAGCTGGCCCTCGACGATCAGGTCGCGCAGCTGCTCCAGCAGGCTGCCGTGCAGATCGGCGCGGCGCGCCTCGGGGCGGGATTTGCGGGCGGCGACGAGCGGGGCCAAGTCCATGACCAAGCCTCGCAATATTGCATTCAAAAGTCAATAACCATTGTATTGACACAGTAATTTTTGCATGCAATTAATGGGGACCCTCAGGAGAACGTTCATGACCGAGACTGCTGGCCGCAACGCGGCCCCCTATCGCGCCGGCCGCCATTTCCTGCAGATCCCCGGGCCGACCAACGTGCCCGACCGCGTGCTGCGGGCCATGGACAACCCGACCATCGACCATCGCGGGCCGGAATTCGGGCGTCTCGGCCGCGAGGTCCTCGCCGGGCTCAAGCACGTCTTCAAGACGCAAGGCACGGTCATCATCTACCCGGGCTCGGGCACCGGCGCCTGGGAAGCGGCCCTGGTCAACACGCTGTCGCCCGGCGACAAGATCCTGATGTTCGAGACCGGCCAGTTCGCCACCCTGTGGCGCGAGATGGCCACGCGGCTCGGCTTCGAGATCGATTTCATCCCCGGCGACTGGCGCCGGGGCGCGGACGCGAAGCTGCTCGAGGCGAAGCTGGCCGAGGACAAGGGCCACACCATCAAGGCGGTGTGCGCCGTCCACAACGAGACCTCGACGGGGGTCACCTCGCGCATCCCGCCGCTGCGCGCCGCCCTCGACAAGGCGAAGCACCCGGCGCTGCTGCTGGTCGACACCATCTCCTCGCTGGGCTCGATCGACTACCGGCACGACGAATGGGGCGTCGATGTCACCGTCGCCGGCTCGCAGAAGGGGCTGATGCTGCCGCCGGGCATCTCCTTCAACGCCGTGAGCGCCAAGGCGCTGGCGGCCGCCAAGACCGCCAGGATGCCGCGTTCCTACTGGGACTGGAACGCCATGCTCAAGCCCAACGAGACGGGCTTCTTCCCCTACACGCCGGCGACCAACATCCTCTACGGCCTGCGCGAGGCCATCGCCATGCTGATGGAAGAGGGCCTCGACAACGTGTTCAAGCGCCACGACCGCCACGCCGCGGCGACTCGCGCGGCGGTCAAGGGCTGGGGCCTCGAGATCCTCTGCCAGGTGCCCGAGGAGTATTCGAGCGCGCTGACCACCGTGCTGATGCCCGAGGGCCACGATGCCGACCGGCTGCGCCAGATCATCCTCGACGCCTACGACATGTCGCTGGGCCAGGGCCTGGGCAAGCTGGCCAAGAAGGTCTTCCGCATCGGTCATCTCGGCGACTTCAACGACCTGATGCTGATGGGCACCATCTCGGGCGTCGAGATGGGGCTCGAGCTGGCCGGCGTGCCGCACCAGAATGGCGGCGCCCGGGCGGCGATGGACGTGCTCACCCAGGCGGCGCGCAAATAGCTCCGACTCGAAATCGCGTGCTATAAGGCGACACGGTCCACCGGCCAGCAGGGGAGAACACGCATGGCCAAGAAGAAGAAAGCGGCTCGCAAAGCGGCACCCAAGGCGTCGTCCAAGGCGAGCGGCCTGGCCGCGCGGCGGCGGGCGACCGATCCGGCCAAGGGCATGAACGCGGTCCTGCGGCTCTCCACCCATCCCGAGAACGTCCTGTCGATGCTCAACGCTCATGCGGCGCTGCTCGAGATGCTGATCGCCAACATCCACGTCCTGGCCGTGGGCGGACCCGGCGTGCAGGCGATGCGCGCGGCCAAGGAAACCGGAAGGCGCCTGATGTCGCTGCGCGTGACCGATATCCTCAAGCGGCCGGCCGGCCGCTCCAAGCAGGATTACGAGGACTCGCTGGCGCTCGCCAAGATCGAGCTGCGCGACATCATGAGTGGGGTGATCGACCGGCTCGGCCGGCAGGCGCGCGGCGCGCTCTCGTGACCGGGCGGGCCCCTCTCCGGCTCGGATAGGGGCCCCCTCTCTTCCCCGTGAGTGCCAGGTCCTCCGACGGCGATGTCGTGCGCCTGACGCGCGACGGCGACATCGCCACCGTCATCCTCAACCGTCCCGAGAAGCTCAACACCATCACGCTGGCCCTGTGGCAGCGGCTGGGCGAGGTGATACGCAGGCTCGACGGGGACAAGAGCGTGCGGTGCATCGTCATCCGCGGGGCGGGTACCAAGGCCTTCAGCCCGGGTGCGGATATCGGCGAGTTCAACCAGACGCGCAGCAGCACGAAGAAGGCGACGGCCTACGGCAAGGTCATGCACCCGACCCTGGCCGCGATCCGCGAATGCCGCCACCCGACGGTGGCCATGATCCATGGCTTGTGCGTCGGCGGCGGGCTGGAGATCGCCACGATGTGCGACCTCAGGATCGCCGGCAGTTCGGCCCGGCTCGGCCTGCCGATCAACCGCATTGCGGTGATCGCCGCCTATCCCGAGCTCGCCGTGCTGGTCGATCTGGTCGGCCGCGCCACGGTGCTGGAGATCCTGCTCGAGGCGCGCATCTACAGCGCCGCCGAGGCCCATAGCAAGGGCCTGCTCACCCGCGTGGTGGCCGACGACGTGCTGGAAGAGGAGGCGTACGCCACGGCGCGGCGCATTGCCGATGGCGCGCCGCTCTCCAACCAGTGGCATAAGAAAGCAAGTTTGCGCCTGCTCGATCCCAAGCCCATCACGCGGGCCGAGTACCTCGCGGGCTTCGCCACCTGCGACAGCGAGGACTACCGCGAGGGCTACGAGGCCTTCCTCGCCAAGCGCAAGCCGCGCTTCAGGGGCCGCTAGCCGGCCGCCGCGCCGGCTCGGAAATCTCGATCAGGTTGCCGTCGGGGTCGCGGATATAGACCGAGCGCAAGGGGAAGCGCGCGCCCGTGCGCGCCACCGGTCCGCTGTCGATGGGCACCTTCTCCGCCTTGAGATGCTCGATCACCATGTCGAGCGGCACCGCCGCCAGCAGGCAGAGATCGACCGAGCCTGGCGTCGGCTTCTTGGCCACGGCGATGATATCGACCTTCGATCTGCCGTCCTGCAGGTTGAACTTCTGGTCCCCGAAGCGCAGCGCCTTGCGGCCCTCGCCGAAGATCTCCAGCTGCATGCCCAGCACGCGCGTGTAGAAGGCGATGGTCGCCTC
The DNA here is from genome assembly GCA_022843945.1 of Rhodospirillaceae bacterium. Taxonomy (GTDB): domain Bacteria; phylum Pseudomonadota; class Alphaproteobacteria; order CACIAM-22H2; family CACIAM-22H2; genus VGEI01. The sequence continues at coordinate 196,702 of JALHMR010000004.1, forward strand.
CATGTCGGCGACCGTCAGCACGACGTGGTCAATGCTCTGGATCAGCATGGGATCCCCGCTACTTCAGGCTCTCGAGCGACACACCTTCGCTCGTCTCGCTGCCCTTGAAGTACTTGAACGTGCCCTCGCCGATGGCGATCAAGGTGCCGTTCTCGTCGCTGACCTCGACGGCGGCGGCGTAGATCGTGCGGCCGCCGCCCTTCACCTTCGCCTTGGCGACGATGCGCTTGCCCTTGCCGGCGGCGATGTAGCTCGTGGTCAGCGAGAGGGTGGAGGAGATGCGCCGGCGCCCCGGATGCGGGCAGAAATTCCCGGCATAGCCGGCGGCGGCGTCGATCAGGGTGGCGGTGACGCCGCCATGCACGATGCCGGTGCGGTTGCGCATCCAGTCCTGGACGTCGATGGCGATCGACACCGCCCCCTCGCTCCAGTCGAGAATTTTCATGCCGAGATGGCGGTTGAAAGCGCTGAGAACGGCGTCCCATTCCGGCTTGGAAGGGGCGGGATTGGTGTGGTCTGTCATGGTGCCGGACCATAGCGGGCAGTCCTGCCCTTCGTCCAGCGCCAGCCCGGAAGTGTCAGCGAGGCCGGGTGGGTGACAAAAACAGCTCGTCTATCGCTTGGATAATCTGTGGGAGATAGCTTTGGTCGATCTCGAAGTCGTATTCGAGTCGAATGCTCAGCATTGAGCCCGCCGCGGCCTTAACTTCGACAGAGATAGCGCCAAGACCAATTCCCGTAAGCGTCAGGCTAAATCCCTCATAGCTGGTCAGTCTCGCGGAGCCCGACAACGAGCGGTGCAACTCTCCAAGCTGGTAGTGGAACGTCTCGAAATCGCCGACCGTGTCGTCGAGTATCGTCCCTGCAAAGGGCCCGGCTTGGAAGCTGATAGAGGTCGGCTGACCGCATTCGGTCGAGCTGCCCGCCGTTGCCAAAACGACAGCGCGATCTCTGTCCTGAATTCTTACCGCGTCAGTATCAGCCACGACCAGATAATACATAGGCGGCGGTGATTGACACAATCGGGGGCGGGCCCTTTACTCGCCCGCGACAACGGATTCCGGAGTACGGCGAGATGGCGAAGAAGCGCAGCGGCGGGCAGGTTCTGGTGGATCAGCTGGTGGTCCACGGCGCGGACATGGCGTTCTGCGTCCCCGGCGAGAGCTATCTCGAGGTGCTCGACGCCCTCTACGACGTGCGCGACCGCATCAGCCTGATCAATTCGCGCCACGAGGCGGGGGCGGCCAACATGGCCGAGGCCTACGGCAAGCTCACCGGCAGACCGGGCATCGCGCTGGTCACCCGCGGCCCCGGCGCCTGCCAGGCTTGCGTGGGCGTGCACACGGCTTTCCAGGATTCGACACCGATGATCCTGCTCATCGGCCAGGTGGCGCGCGAGACGACCGACCGTGAGGCCTTCCAGGAAGTCGACTACCGCCAGATGTTCGGGCCGCTGGCCAAGTGGTCGGCGCAGATCGACCAGGCGGAGCGGGTTCCGGAATACATCGCGCGCGCTTTTCATGTCGCGACCTCCGGCCGCCCCGGCCCCGTGGTGCTGGCGCTGCCCGAGGACATGCTGACCGACCGCGTCGCCGTGCCGGACGCGCAGCCCTATACGGCCATCCAGCCCGCCGCTTCCGCCAGCGATATCGAGCGGCTGGGGGCGATGCTGGCCAAGGCCGAACGCCCGATGATCATCACCGGCGGCCCCGGCTGGACCGACGCCGCCTGCGCCCAGATGCTCGCCTTCGCCGAGGCGTGGAACATCCCGGCGACGACCGCCTTCCGCTGCATGGACCAGCTCGACAACCGCTCGAAGGTCTACGCGGGCGATTTCGGCACCTCGTCGCCGCCGCCGCTGCTCAAGCGCATCAAGGATGTCGACCTGCTGATCGTGGTTGGCGCGCGGCTGGGCGAGATGACGACGCAGGCCTACACCACGCTCGAGATCCCGGAACCGAAGCAGACCCTGGTCCATGTCCATCCGGACGCCAACGAGCTCGGCCGGGTCTACCGGCCCACACTCGGCATCGCCTCGGGCCCGACGGCCTTCGCGGCGGCGGCGGCGGCGCTGCGCCCGAAAGCCGCGCCGAAATGGACTTCCTGGACGGAAAGCGCGCGCCAGGACTACGTCGCAACGCTGGACCCCACGCCCTATAACGGCGCGCTCGACATGGGGCGCGTCATGGCGGACATCCGCGACACGCTGCCGCGCGATGTCATCGTCACCCTCGATGCCGGCAACCACACCGGCTGGCCGCAGCGCTACCTCGTCTACGGCCGGCCCGGCCGGCTGGTCGGCCCGACGAGCGGCGCCATGGGCTATTCGGTGCCCGCGGCGGTCGCGGCCGCGCTTGTCCATCGCGACCGGCTGGTCATCGGCTGTGTCGGCGATGGCGGTTTCATGATGAGCGGCCAGGAATTGTCGACCGCCGTGCAGCATGGCGCCAAGCCGATCGTCCTGGTGTTCAACAACAGAACCTATGGAACAATACGGATGCACCAGGAACGCGAGCATCCGGAGCGGGTCGTCGGGACCGACCTGGTGAATCCGGATTTCGCGGCCATGGGCAGGGCGATGGGCTGCCACGCCGAGACCGTGACCAGCACCGACGAGTTCGTGCCGGCCTTCGAGCGGGCGGTGAAATCCGGCAAGGCGGCGCTGATCGAGCTGCGCACCGATCCCGAGCTGATCACCACCCGCATGACCATCACCGCGCTGCGCGACGCCGCCAAGGCGCGGGCCAAGGAGAAGGCGCCGGCCTGATGCGCGACGCACCCCCCACCCTGGCCCTCCCCCGCGTCTTGCGCGGCGCCGCGGCGAAGCCCCGGCGGGCGCCGAAGAATTGGGGGGGAGGGGACAGGAAGGAGCGTCAGTGCTCTCTATCTTCCCCCTCCCCCTTGATGGGGGAGGGTTGGGGTGGGGGTGATGGCTGGCGCGAAGGAAGAGGGCGGTAATCGCGATGCCCTCCTTCGATATCGTCTCGAAGACCGACCTCGCCGAGGTCGGCAACGCCATCGACGGCGTGACACGCGAGATGACGACGCGCTTCGACTTCAAGGGCTCGAACAGCAAGATCGAGCGCCAGGAAGCGACGTTGACCCTGACCGCCGAGGATGGCACCAAGCTCCGCCAGATGCAGGAGCTGGTGAAGGGCTACTTCGTGCGTCGCAAGCTCGACCCGCGCTGCCTGGAATGGAAGGACGAAGAGAAGGCCGGGGGCAACACGCTGCGCCAGGTCGTGCTGATCAAGCAGGGGATCGATCGCGAGGTCGCCAAGGAGATCATCAAGGCGATCAAGGATTCCAAGATGAAGGTGCAGGCGGCGATCCAGGGCGACGAGCTGCGCCTCACCGGCAAGAAACGCGACGATCTGCAGGCGGCCATCGCCCTGGTCAAGACGCTGAAGATCGAGCTGCCGCTGCAGTTCGTGAATTTCCGAGAATAGGTTGGTTAACGTCTTTCGTTGCCCTCGACTTTTGCGAGAGTCGTCCGTAAAAATGAGCGCATAAGTTGACGGCGTCAGCCGTTCTTATGGGTCGGGGGAGACTATGGCTGGACTTTCGTTGCCGCGAGTAGTGGCGCTTTGCGCCGCGTTGATGACGGCTGTGCCCCTGGCAGGGTGCGTCAGTCCCAATGAGATCGCCAAGCAGGTCGGCGCGCCGCCGAAAGGGGCTGTGGACCTGCGGGCCCTCCAGACCCGGCGCTTCGATACTCTCGATGAAGAACGCCTTCTGTCGGCCGCTACGCAGACGTTACAGGATCTCGGTTATACGATTTCCGAGTCGTCTGTAGCGGTGGGTGTGCTCGTCGCGTCCAAGCAGCGCGACGCTCAGGAGGCGGGACAGATTGCCGGTCAAGTCGCTTTGATGATCCTGGCGGCGCTACTGGGCAGCAGTCACAACCCGATGTGGGACAAGGAGCAAAGCATCCATGTCACGCTGGTGGCGACGCCGATTGAGAACTCAAAGCAGACCGAGGTTCGTGTGTCATTCGACCGGCAGCTGACCAACAACCATGGTCAGAGGTGGCGCGCCGAGCTTTTGCTGGAGCCCGAGTTATACCAGCAGTTTTTTGAGAAGCTCTCCGCCGGCGTCTTCCTGGAGGCACAGGGCGTATGACAACCGCACACGCAATGCGCTGCCTCTCCGTCCTCGTTCTGGGCGCCTTGCTGGCAGCCTGTCAGCATCACGAGCAAAAACTGGTTCTCAGCGAGAAGAGCCCAGTCGAGTTGCGTGCGATGCAGAGTCGCGCATTTGAGACCCCGGATCGCAACAAGACTCTTCGGACCGTCATTTCGACCCTGCAGGATCTAGGCTATACGATCGACAAGGTCGAGCCTGAAGCCTCTACCGTGACTGGGACAAAACTGTCCATTCTTAGACTCACGGCGGCCGTCTATCCACGAGGCGAGAAGCAGCTCGTCGTGCGTTCCAATGCGCAGGTAAAGCTCAATCCTGCCCAGACGACAGAAAACCAAGTCGACGATCCGGTGTTTTATCAGCAGTTTTTCTTTGAGCCGCTGGCCAAGGCAATGTTCCTGACTGCGCTGCAGGTCGAAGATGAGGATCATGCGCCGGTTCCGGCGGTTCCGCCGGCTACGCCTGCCGCACCGCCACCCGCCGCGACGCCTCAAACGCCGCCGGTACCGCGCTGACATATGACAACGCCCGTTGATCCTATCCGTCCGAAAGGAAGTGCCATGCGTTCTTCGTTTCTCGCTCTATCCGTCTCGGCCTTTGTTCTCGGCGCTTGCGCCACCGCACAGGAGCACGCCGCGTCTGTCCGGGCGGGTCAAGAAACCGATAGGGTCACTGTCGGGACCGTGCAGCGCGAGATCAAGGTCGGTATGACCAACGCGGAGGTCGTGCAGGTGCTGGGCTCGCCCAATATGGTGACCACGGACGAACAGCGGCGTGAAAACTGGGTCTATGACAAGATTTCGACGGACACGGTTTATTCTCGCTCGTCCGGTGGGGTCAACGCCCTCATTCTCGGCGGCGGACTGATCGGAGATTCGGCGGCAGCGGGTGGTCTGGGCGGCGCCGGCTACAGCAGCGGGGCCGGCGCCCGAAGCACCAGTCAGCGGACTCTGACGATCATCATCAAATACGACGCAGCAAATCGCGTGCGGGACTTCGCGTATCGCTCAAGCAGTTTCTGAGTACGATCGATGCGGGTGGGCTTGGTCGCGCTACTGGCCGCAACGGCCGCTCTGGGTGCCTGCCAGCCGGATACGCGTGATCAGCAGCGCGCCGCCTTGACGCTTTCCGCGGATCATCTGCCACAACGGCAGATGATGATGCGCCGGTTCGATACGAAAGATGACGCCGTTATCCTGTCCGCAGCCGCAGGCGTGCTTCAGGACCTCGGCTTCATCATCGAGGAAAGCGCCGTCAAGGCAGGACTGATCGTGGCCTCCAAAGACCGCGACACCATGCAGTCAAGCAAGGATGCCGGCCAGGCATTCTCGGCAGCGATGATCTCAGCGTTTGGCGGCGAGCACAGCCAGAAGATCCGCGTCTCGCTCGTCACGGTACCCTCCGCGGACAAGAATGGCGTCGTCGTCCGGGCCACGTTTCAACGTGTCATCTGGACTGCGATGAACCAGGTCTTCCGTGTCGAGACAATCAATGATGCGGTGATCTACCGCGAGTTCTTCGACAAGCTCGCACAGTCCGTATTTCTCGAGGCCCATAACGTATGACGCCGATTGCACGACTTGGGCTGGCTGCTCTGGCGCTCATGCTGACGGGATGTCAGGTTGATTCGAAGCAGCAGGTGCTCCACACCGATCGTAGCCAGGTGGAGATGCGTGCGATCGGCACCCGCGCCTTCGATACGACCGACAGGGCTCTGACGATGCGAAACGTCATCGCCACCATGCAGGATCTCGGCTTTGTCGTGGACAAGGCCGACACCGCCCTGGGGACGGTGAGCGGGACCAAGCTGTCGGGTTACGCGATGCGGATGACGGTGACCGTCAGGCCGCGCGGCACGACGCAACTCGCTGTCCGGGCCAGTGCCCAATACAATATCGTCGCCGTCTCGGATGCCGAGCCCTATCAGCAATTCTTCGCGGCTCTCGAGAAGGCGATGTTCCTGCAAGCGCATCAGGTCGACTGACTATCCGCGGCGTTCGCAGACTTTAATTCCAGGTAATACAGGGAGTTACTGTACGACGGCGATCGCCTTGCCATTTTCCGCACTCGTGATAAATTACTGACTGGTCAGTTATTAAAAATGGTCATGACGAAGGCAAAGAAGCCGCGCTGGCAGCGGCGCAAGGACGAGCGCCCGGCGGAGATCATTGCCGCGGCGCTCAAGGTGTTCACGGCGCGCGGCTTCTCGGCGGCGCGGCTGGACGACGTGGCGGCGCGCGCCGGGGTGAGCAAGGGCACGCTCTATCTCTACTTCCGCAACAAGGAGGAGCTGTTCAAGGCGATGGTGCGCGAGGTGCTGGTGCCGAACATCGCCCTGGCCGAGGAGCGGCTGGCCGGCGCGGGTGGCAACACGCCCGAACTGCTGGCGGAGCTGTTGCGCAACATGGTCGCGGTCATCGTCTCGCCAATCGGGGCCATCCCCAAGCTGGTGATTTCCGAGGCGGGCAACTTTCCTGATCTCGCCCGCTTCTACGTCGAAGAGGTGGTTGGGCGCGGCCTGGGCGTGCTGGCCCGCCTGGTGGCGCGGGGCACAGCGCGCGGCGAATTCCGCGCGATCGATCCCGCCACGGCCGCGCCCGTGCTGGTGGCGCCCCTGCTGGTGCTGGCGATGTGGAAGCATGCGCTCGAGCCGAACGCCTCCGCCCGCGTGATCGGCAGCTTCGATCTCAACCGATTCATCGAGACTTACACCGACGTGATTCTGAATGGCCTGCGGCCGCGTGCGGCCGGGGCGGGAGATTGATCATGGAATGGCTGCGTTCATCCGTGGCGGCGGTCATGGCGCTGTTCGGCGCCCAGACCGCGGACACCCCCGTCTTCTACGGCTATGCCGAAGGTGAGTACGCGCGCCTGGCCACGCGCGAGTCAGGCACACTGCGCGAGCTGCGGGTCGGAAGGGGAGATGCGGTGGCCGCCGGTGCGGTCGTCGCCGTTCTCGATGCCGACAGCGAGACGGCGGCGCGCGACGAGGCGGCGGCGCGGGTCAGCGAGGCTGAGGCGCAGCTCGCCGATCGGCGCAAAGGCAAACGCACGCCCGAGATCGACGCCTTGCAGGCGCTGCGGCGCCAGGCCGAGGCGGCGGCCAACCTGTCGGCGACGCAGCTGCGCCGCTACGGCAGCCTGTCCGTCGGGCAGGTGGTGTCGCAGGAGAAGCTCGACGAGACCCGTCATAATTACGACCGCGATCGCGCCCGGGTGGCGGAGCTGACCGCGCAGATCGAGGTGGCCCGGCTCACCGCGCGCGACGACGAGATCGCCGCCGCCGAGGCGGTGGTCACCAGCGCCCGCGCCACCCTGCGCCAGGCGGAATGGAAACTGGCCCAGCGCACGCTGACGGCGCCCGCGCCGCTGCCCGAAGGCGCGTTGGTCACCGACACCTATTTCGTGGCCGGTGAATTCGTCGGGGCGGGCGCGCCGGTCGTCTCGCTGCTACCGCCCGGCAACATCAAGCTGCGCTTCTTCGTGCCCGAGCCGACGCTGCCCCGGCTGCGCATCGGCCAGGAGATCGCGGTCGCCTGCGACGGCTGCCCCGCCAATCTGCGGGCGCGTGTCACCTTCATCGCGCCCGAGGCCGAGTACACGCCGCCGGTGATCTACAGCCGCGAGACGCGGGCCAAGCTGGTCTATCTCGTCGAGGCGCTGCCGGTGCGCAACGGGAACGGCATGCTCCTCCATCCCGGCCAGCCGGTCGAGGTGCGGCTCACGCCATGAACCCGGATCTGGTCATCGACGTGAGCGGGCTGTCGAAGAGCTTCGGCGGCCGGCCGGTGGTGCGCGACGTCGCCATCCAGGTGCGGCGCGGGGAGATCTGCGGCTTCCTCGGCCCCAATGGCAGCGGCAAGACCACGACCATCCGCATGCTCTGCGGGCTCCTCACGCCCGACGCGGGCGAGGGCACCTGCCTCGGCTATGACATTCGCCGTGAAGCGCCGCTGATCAAGCGCGAAGTCGGCTACATGACGCAGAAGTTCAGTCTCTACGAGGATCTCAGCATCCGGGAAAACCTCGACTTCGTCGCCCGCATGTACGCGGTGCCCAATCGCGACGGCGAGGTCGACCGCACCCTCGAGCAGCTCGGCCTGGTCGGGCGGCAGCATCAGCTCGCCGGGGCGCTGTCCGGCGGCTGGAAGCAGCGCCTGGCGCTGGCCGCCTGCATCCTGCACAAGCCGCGCCTGCTGCTGCTCGACGAGCCGACCGCCGGCGTCGACCCCAAGGCGCGGCGCGAGTTCTGGGACCAGATCCACCGCCTGGCCGCCGATGGGCTGACCGTGCTGGTCAGCACCCACTACATGGACGAGGCCGAGCGCTGCCACGCCATTGCCTACATCGCCTACGGGCGCCTGCTGGTGCGCGGCACGGTGGACAGCGTGCTGCAGGACTCCAATATCGCCACCTGGCTGGTCAAAGCCCCGGATCCGGCGGCGCTCGCGCGCCAGCTCGAGGGACGGCCCGGCATCGACATGGTCGTCGCCTTCGGCACGGTCCTGCACGTCAGCGGCCTCGATCCCGAGGCGCTGGACCGGGCGATCGGCCCCTGGCGCGACGATCCCCAGCTGCAGTGGAGCCCCGCCGAGCCGAGCCTCGAGGATGTGTTCATCGCCCTGATGAGCCGGACCAGGGACGAACTGCAGTGAGCGCGGCTACCCCCCACCCTAACCCTCCCCCACCTTGCGCTGCGCCGCCGCGAAGCGCCGGCGGGCGCCTAAGATTGCGGGGGAGGGGACAGAAAAGGCGGTGCGCTCCCTCATACCCCCTCCCCCTCGACGGGGGAGGGTTGGGGTGGGGGTGCCTCCGGAGATGCTCATGACGCGCTTCTCCCTCCGGCGCTTCTGGGCGGTGCTGATCAAGGAATTCGTGCAGATGCGCCGCGACCGGCTGACCTTCGCCATGATGGTCGGCGTGCCGGTGATGCAGCTCCTGCTCTTCGGCTACGCGATCAACGCCGATCCCAAGGCACTGCCCACCGCCGTGCTCTCCGCCGAGAGCAGCGCCTTCACCCGCAGCTTCCTCGCGGCGGTCGAGAACTCGGGCTACTTCCGGCTGGTGCGCGAGGCCACCAGCGAGGCCGACGCGGCGGCGTTGCTGGCCCGCGGCGACGTGCAGTTCGTCATCACGGTGCCGAGCGACTTCTCGCGCCGGCTGGTGCGCGGCGAGCGGCCGCCGCTGCTGGTCGAGGCCGATGCCACCGATCCCGCGGCGACCAGCAACGCCATCGCCGCGCTCTCCCATCTCGCCGGCACGGCGCTGGCGCGCGACCTGGGCGGGTCCCTGCGTCATCTCCAGCCCGGCGAGCCGCCTTTCGAGGTACGTATCCATCGCCGCTACAACCCAGAGGGCAACACCCAGTACAACATCGTGCCGGGGCTGATCGGCACGATCCTGACCATGACCATGGTGATCATGACCTCGCTGGCCATGACCCGCGAGCGCGAGCGCGGCACGATGGAGAACCTGCTGGCCATGCCCGTGCTGCCGGTGGAGGTCATGCTGGGCAAGATCATTCCTTTCATCGTCGTCGGCTACATACAGGTGACGGTAATCATGCTGGCGGCGCGCTACCTGTTCGGCGTGCCGATGGTCGGCAGCCTGTTCGTGCTCTCGGTCGTGCTCGTCGCCTTCATCGCCGCCAACCTGTCGATCGGCTTCACCTTCTCGACGGTGGCCGCGAATCAGCTGCAGGCGATGCAGATGTCGTTCTTCTTCTTCCTGCCCAGCATCCTGCTCTCGGGCTTCATGTTCCCCTATCGCGGCATGCCGGACTGGGCGCAGGCGCTGGGCGAGATCCTGCCGCTCACGCATTTCCTGCGCATCGTGCGCGGCATCCTGCTCAAGGGTAACGGCTGGGCCGAGGTCTGGCCGGAGCTCTGGCCGCTGCTCGCCTTCATGCTGGGCGCCATGCTGCTGGCCATGCTGCGCTATCGCCGCACGCTGGACTGAACAAGCGTTACCGGGCGGTGGTCACGCACCGCTCGTGGAACCGCTCACCGGGCGGTCCGTTTTCTCCCCCAATCGTCGACAGCGATGGAGTGATGACCATGCGGACAACTTTGCTTTCAGCTACCACAGCTTTGGCGCTGCTCGCCGCACCCGCCTGGGCCGAAGGGATGAAGAACACCCAGAAGAACGATCCAGCGCCGAGCGGCAGCACCAGCTCGAGCACCATGCTTCCCGGCGCCGGCAGTAGCAGCAGCGGTTCGTTGACCACCAGCCCGGCTCCGAGCGCGTCGGGCAGTTCCAGCACCACGCTGGGACCGGCCGACAGCTCGACGTCGACCAGCACCGGCTCGTCGCCGCCGGCCTCTTCGATCGACGACAAGCTGAAGTCCGGCCAGGACGAGAAATAGGGACTGGCGTTCAGTTCCTGCGCAGCAGGGAGCGCCTGGTGACGCCAGGCGCTTTCCCGCTGCGCGGGCCCTAGGAGGTCGCATCGCGCCGCCTTTGCCGTTTCCGGGAACCGCCCCGCTCGCCGTGCCGTTCTTTCTCGGGGACCTACCCCGAAGGAGGTTCGCATGCGAACGGCCCTGCTTGCGGCGGCGGTACTGAGCCTGGCAGTTGGGACGCCGGCTTATTCGCAAAACATCCCTGTCCCGCAGAAGAACAACGACGCCAGCGTGGACGGTGCCGTGCGGAGCCAGGGCACGCCGGGCCGCACCCTGGAGAACCGTACCCCCGAAGGCGACGCGCGGGGCAGCGCTGCGCCTGAATCCGGGCCTGCGGGTCGCACGACAACCGGCTCACCGCCGAGCGCCGTCGGCAACTCCATCGAGACCGAGACCGGGCTCGGCACGATCATGGATAGCGACGAGTCCGAAGCCTCACGCAACCGCGCGCCCGGCGGGCAGCGTCGCTAGTCAATACCGCGAAAAAACGCCTGACAGAGGTCGGGCACGTCCTGCTATGGTCGAAGCGTGGTCGTTAGCTACGGCCGCGCTCATGGCTGTCGTGCACGAGGGCTCCGATCGGGGCCGGGGGACTATGCCATGGCATCGGACGACATCCAGAAAACTCCCGTCATCGAGGCGCCGGTCATCGATGGGCCGGCCAGGCCGAGCACCCGGCCGTTGACCGGCGAGCGGGCCCTGGAGCTGCGGCTGCGCCAGCAGGAGATCTTGGCCAAGCTCGGCGTCCTGGCGCTGCAGGGCACGACACTGAACCAGCTTCTCGATCGCGCCGCTTACCTGACCGCCGAGGGCCTTGAGGCGGAGTTCTGCAAGGTCATGGAGTATCGGCCGCAGGACAAAAGCTTTCTGGTGCACGCCGGCGTCGGCTGGGATCCCGGCATCGTCGGTCATGCCACGGTCGGTGCCGACCGCGAATCGCCGGCGGGCTACGCTCTCCACACCGGCCGGCCGGTGATCTCCAACCAGCTGGAGAATGAGCAGCGCTTCCGCACGCCGCATCTTCTCAGGCGCCACGGCATCCGCCGGGCGATCAATGTCATCCTGCAGGGCGATCGCATGGCCTACGGCGTGCTCGAAGTCGACAGCCGCAGCCCCGGCGAATTCAGCGAGAACGACATCGCCTTCCTGCAGGGAGCCGCCAACATTCTCGGTATGGCGATCGAGCGGCAGCGCATCGAGCGCGACCTGCTGGCGGCGGCCGAAACGCAGCGCCTGCTCTTCGATGAGCTCAACCACCGGGTCAAGAACAGCCTGCAGCTGGCGGCGGCGACCCTGCAGTTGCAGGCCAGCGGCGCCGACGATGCGGGCCTGCGCCGGGCGCTGGAGGAGGCCTCGTCGCGCATCGTCACCATCGGCCAGGCCCATGAAGGGCTTTATCGCGGCGGCAATCTCGCCTCGATCGATCTCGGGAGGTATCTCACGGAGGTGTGCCAGGCCGCGCAAAGCGCGTCGTCGCCCTGTGAGGTGGCGGTCGCGGCGCCCGTCGGGCTGGCGATCGAGACCGACCGGGCGATCCCCATCGCCCTGATCGTCAATGAGCTGATCACCAACGCCATCAAGTACGCCTATCGCGACAGCCAGCGCTGCCGGATCGAGGTGACGATGCGCGACGACGGCCAGGGGACCATCCAGCTCTCGGTGCGCGACGAAGGCGTGGGGCTGCCGGCAGCCTTCGATCCGGCAAGGAGCAAGGGCCTCGGCATGCGCATGGTGCGCGCCTTTGCCCGCCAGCTCGATGCGGAGCTGGCGATTCACCGGCGAGAGCCCGGCACGGAATTCGAGCTGCGCATCCCGCTGCAGCCGGCCGGCTGAGGGCCATGCCCGCCAAATCGAGCGGCGGCAGCGCGTTGCGCGGTTATCTCGGCGCGTCGAGGAAGGCGTTGGGCTGCAGGAAGATGCCGAGGCACAGGCAGCCCTTGGGCGCCCAGGCGACATGGCGATGGCCCTGGGGCCGCCAGATGAAGTTGCCGGCGGTGATCTCGTTGCCTTCGTCGTCGGCGAGGCTGCCTTCGAGCACGTAGGTCTGCTCGACGTCCATGTGCTCGTGCAGCGGCAGCCGGGCGCCGGGCGCCATGCGCACCAGCGCGGTGATCAGGCCGCGCTCCTCGTCGCGCAGCAGGATCTTCTGCTCGACCCCCGGGAACGGCGTCTTGTGCCAGGGCAGATCGGCGACCGGCACGGGGCGCGAGACGCTGGACGGCAGTTTCTCCTGCCCGGCGATATCCGGTGTGCGCGTGACCATGGGCTTCCTCCCGGGAACAATCGTCTTGTCGGGAGAATGCGGTGGTTACCGCCTCAACTCAAGCTCGTGGCGCCCAAGCCGCCTCATCCGGCGGCGGCCAGGCGCGCCACGGGCTTCTCCTGGATCGGCCAATGGACCAGGCCGGAGGCGATGCCGAGCGCGATCGAGATCCACCACATGGCGTCGTAGGAGCCAGTCACGTCGTAGAGCCGCCCGGCCAGCCAGACGCCGAGGAACGAGCCGACCTGGTGCGAGAAGAAGACGATGCCGAAGAGCATCGACATCCAGCGCGTGCCGAAGAAGGTCGCCACCAGGCCGCTGGTCAGCGGCACGGTCGACAGCCAGAGCAGGCCGAGGGCGCCGGCCAGCAGGATGACCGTGGTCTCGGTCATCGGCAGCAGCAGGAAGCCGGCGAAGACCACCGAGCGGCCGAAATAGATCAGGCTCAGGCCGCGCCGCTTCTCGATCCAGCGTCCCGACTGGCCGGCGATGAAGGTGCCGATGATGTTGGCGATGCCCACCAGCATCAGCGCGTAGGGCCCGACCCAGTCGGGCAGCAGCAGGTCGCGCGTGTAGGCCGGCAGGTGCACGGTGATGAAGGCGACGTGGAAGCCGCAGACAAAAAATCCGGCGGTGAGCAGCAGGAAGCTCGGATGCCCGAAGGCCTCGCTCAGCGCCTCCTTCACGGTCTGGTTGCTGGAAACCGTGGCCGACCTGTTCGCAGGCTGGGCGTCGAGCGGCCAGGCGAAGAGGATGAGCAGCGCCGTGATCGCCATCAGCCAGACCAGGCTGTTCTGCCAGCCGAAGCTCTCGATCAGCTGGTGCATGATCGGCAGGGCGGCAAAGCCGCCGATGCCGGCCGCCATGCCCGTCGAGGCGATGGCGGCCATCCGCTTCTCCGGCGGCGCCAGACGCCCGACCACGCCGACCAGCGAGGTGACGCCCGTGCCGCTGACGCCGAAGCCCATCAGCACGCCGGCGAGAATCAGCATCGTCGCCGAGGTCGCGGCATAGAGGACCCAGAGTCCGGCGATGGTGCAGAGGACGCAGAAGGCAACGACCCAGCGCGCACCATACTTGTCGATCAGCGCGCCTGAGAAGGGCGAGCCGGCACCCATGAGCAGCAGGGTGATCGCCATCATCAGGCTGAAGGGCTCGCGGCCGACGCCCAGGGCGCCGATCACCGGCAGCTGGTAGAGGCCCATCGACTGGGAGCGGCCCATGGTGATGCCGACGATCAGGCCGACCAGCAGGATCAGGACGGCATAGGGCAGGGGGCCTGCCTGGGGGCTCGGGCTCGAAACGCGGGGCGCGGCAGGGGCGGGGTTCGCGCTCATCTTGGGTCCTCGTCTGGCATTCGTCTGTATATGCAGTTATCGGGCGGCTTATTCCGGGACTGCGGTCGATCAGGCGCTGAGGCGCTCGATCAGGCGCCGCAGGGTGGTATGCAGGGCAGCCGTGTCGGAGCGTCCGAACGCCTGCTCGATCTCGCGCTGGGCTCGCGCCCAGACCGGCTGGGCGTCGAGGCGCGCGGCGCGGCCCTTGGCGGTGAGATGCAGGCAGCGCGAGCGCTTGTCGCGCGGATCGGCGGCGGTGACCACGAAGCCGCGGCGCTGCAGCGGCCGCAGGTTTCGCGTCAGCGTCGTGGGATCCATGAGCAGCTTCTCGGCCAGGGCGCCGATGCTGATGCCGTCGAAGGCGCCGAGCTGCGCCAGCAGGCTGTACTGGGTGATCGTCAGCCCGAGAGGCTCGAGATGCCGGTCGTAGATCTGCGACAGCCGGCGCGTCGCCATGCGCAGATGCTTGCAGGTGCAGCCGATCATCTCGGGCGCGGGCAGGGGCGCTGGGCGGACCATTCCGCCTATGTAGCTGCATATACAGCTAATGGCAAGAGGCCGGAGCCGCCCGAGGTCGGCCGGGCTATTGCGTGCTGGTCAGGGACGTGGCCTGTGCCGGGGGCGCGCAGGTGAGCGTGATCTCGACGCGGCGGTTCTCGATCTCGTCGGTGGCGTCGGGTGTCAGGATCTTCAGCCGCCGCTCGCCCCAGCCGGCGACGGTCAGCGTGCCGCTGCCGAACTCGCCCTTGATGGCCTCGCTGACGAAGCGGGCGCGCTTCTCGGAGAGGTCGAGATTGGCGGTGTCAGAGCCCTTCGTATCGGTGTGGCCGTCCACGGCGACGGCACAGTCGCGCCCGGCGGCGGCGATGAGAAGCTCCTTGCGCAACCCGTCGATGGTGCGGCGGATCTCCGCGCCGCCGTCGGCGCCGATGCGCGCGAAGGTCACGGTACGGTGCAGGACCAGCTCCTCGACCGGCTCGACCATGACCGGCATTGGCATCGGCGGCGGCGTAGCGGCCCCGAGAAGCGGCGGCAGTTCGAGCTTGATGAGGTCGACCACGGCCCGGGGCAGCGAGGCATCGCGCGTCGTGGCACCGCCTGCCGGCAGGTTGCCGGCGATGCTGCGGAAGCCCTCTTCGGTCAACACCGAAGCGCGCAAGGCCGATAGCTCGTCACGCGTCTCTTGGCGCCACTGCCAGATCTGCGCGCCGACAACGGCCACGCAGACGGTGAGCGCCAGCAAGGGAAGGGCCAGCGCTACCGACAGATTGACCGGGCTGCGCCGTTCCGGCGGCGCGCCTTCTTCGTGATCCTGCATGATCCCACAACCCCTTACAGCCTCGGGGAGAGCAATAGTAGGCCCAGGGATCGCGCTTGTCGAACCGCGGACCGGCCGTCAGCCCGGGCGGGCGGCGTTGAATCCGAGCCGGATGGGGAAGCGCGCGGCCAGGGCCCCGGCTTCGATACCGGCCGCCGGCGCGAAGGGCACGATCAGGCTGTTGCGGGCCTCGGCATCGCGGATGCTGTTGAGCAGCGAATCACGTGCATTGCCCGGCTCGCCTTCGACATAGAGCTGGGTCACCAGGCCGCCATCGCCGCCGGGCGCGGTGATCTTGAAATGGATATGCGCCGCGCGGCCGGGATAGGGGACCGGCTTGATGGTGCGGAAGCGATACTCGCCGGCCGCGCTGGTCACGGTTTCGCCGTAGCCCTGGAATCCGGGATCGAGCGGCGCGTCGCGGCGGTCGCGTGGATCGTGATAGCGCCCGAAGGCATTGACCTGCCAGATCTCGACCCGGGCGCCCGGCACCGGCCGGCCGCCATTATCCGTCACGGCGCCGAAGACATGGGCGATCGTGCCCTTGGCGCGCTGACCGGCGACGACGGCAAGATCGTTGTCGCGGTCGAGCGGGAACTCGCGGGGATAGAAGGGGCCCAGCGTCTGCGCCGGCGTGGCGACGGCCGCCAGGGCCGGCCGTGAAGCGCCCATCACCAGGGCAGCGCCAGCGCCGGCGAGCAACATGCGGCGGGACGGACGGATCAGCATGGGGAACGCTCCGGGTTCAACCGGAGATAGTTGTTGCGTCGACAGCGATCAATCCCAGACAGCGGTACGAATGATCCTGATGACATCGCTCGTGCTCGCGAGAGGTGCAAGGGTCTGGCACCGGGCGGTGAGCAAACGGCCAAGCCGGTATGCTGCAACGTAGTATCTGTTCCCGGCTTCTTCCCAAGTAGCATAGGCGGCAGGCCGGCCATTGAGAGCCAGAGTGCCCAGCAGTTGGTTTTTGCCGCTGGAACGCGACGACACCGCCCATACCTGGTTGCTTAAAACGTCGACCCGCTCCGGATTAGGGGACTCCCACGCCGAATACCCAACGGTGCAAGTCCCGTTACTGGAGTGCTTCAGCTCCAGAACATCCAGGTAGAGTTGCTGTGGGCCTCCAGGCATCAACCGAGTGTCCAGACGGGCTGTTACGCCTTGCCAACCTGGAGGAACGACAACTGCGGGACCTTGAGCGGTGACCGGTACACGATGTTCATCTGCCAAGATGACAGCCTCGCGAACGACATCCTCAAACAGGGTGTTCGGCTTGTTGGGGGCCGCGCAGCCGGCCAGCGAGGTGGCGAGGACTAGCGACAGGAGGGACTGTCTTCCGGCCCTGACTGGCATCAGCAGGGCAGGCCTTTGCGGTCGAGGCAGGTGAGCGCCTCGAGCAGGAAGAAGTCACCGATCAGGGTCTCGGAGGCCGGCGGGGAGCCTGATCGTTCCGAGCCGGATTCGACGAGCATGCCGTGGGGCCGGGAGTCGCGCGCGTCGATCGGCGTCACGTGGTGCGCGAGGCTGTCGAGGATCGGACCGAGGCGGGCGGCGTGGCGGCGGATCAGTTCCGGCAGCGGATCGAGCACGACGAGCCGGGCGATCGCCGAGGCGATGATCGCGGCGGCCGCGGTGTCGGCCGGGCCGGCGCCGGGTCCGCTGACCGCGGGATCGCGCGGCGGCATGTGATCGGCGCCCGAGTTGAGCCAGAGGTAGTCGACGATCCGGTCGCCTGCATCGAGGTAGCGCCGGTCGCGCGTCGCCTCCCACGCCCGGTAGTAACCGGCCGTGGCGAAAGCCAGGTGCCGGCTGCGGAAGGTGGTGCTGGCGGTGCCGGTCTGCGATTCCGGCATCTCGGGCTTGAGGAGATCGGCGATGGTGTAGTCGAGGTGCCGGCGCGCGCCATTGGCCCAGCTCTTGTCGTTGATGGTCTTGGCCGCGTACCAGTCGAGCAGGGTTCCGGTGTGGGCGGTCGCCAGCGCATGCGCCGCGGCGCCGCCGCCGTCACGGCCCAGCGGGCGCGCCCCGGTGACATCGTCGGCCATGTCCGACACCGAGCGGGCGATGTCGAGCGCGAGATCCTTCATCTCCGGGTCGTCGGCCGAGCAGGCGAGGCGTGCCGCGGAATAGTAGAAGGCGGCGCCGCGGGTCACGTCGTGGCGATCGATGTCTTCGGCCCGGGCGAGGGTGCGTGCCCGCGCCTCATCGCGCAGCTCCGGCATCTTGCGGCGCGCGCTGACGATACGCAGGGATTCGACCCATAGGCCCCAGGTCCAGTCCGGCGAGGCGGTCGCATGCCAAGTGCCGTCGCGGCGGTCGGCATCGACCGGCCACTTCGACCCGATCGCGTCGCGGGTCGAAAGCACCCGCTCGCAAAGTAGCTCCAAAAGACGTCCGCGCGCCGCCATGCGAAGGAAAAGCCCCCGACGAGTCGCTTGTTACGCCTTAATAAAACGCAGCCGAGCGGCGAAGAGTCAATTGCGAGCGCGCGGTATAAAGCGGTTGCGTAGCATCAATTGTAGTGATTCCCTCAGCAGGTTCCGCGTCCCGTGGATATGAGCCGTCCGGTGTTCCGTCTTTTACTCAAACTCGCGGTGTTGCTGGCGCTACCCGTGGCGGTGGCGGCGCAGGATATCGAGGCGGCCTGGCGGGCGGCGAAGTCGGGCGACGGAGTGGTCGCGCTGCGTGAGCTGCAGCCGCTGGCCGAGCAGGGCAGTACCACGGCGCAATATGCCCTGGGCACCATCTACGCCAACGGCGATGGTCTGAATTCCGACTATAAGCAGGCCGCGCACTGGTTCGAGCAGGCGGCCCGGCGCGGACATGTCGAGGCGCGGCGGCACCTCGTCTTCATGCGCCAGCTCGGTCTTGTCGAAGGGGGTCCGGCCAGCGGAACCGCCGGGGGCGGCAGCTTCCGCATCCAGGTGGCGACCGTGCCGGCGGAACCCGATGGCGTGCGCGAATGGCGGCGCCTGCAGCGGCGGCACCCCGATGCGCTGGGGCCGCTAGAGATGTCGGTCGTGGCCTTCGAGACCCCCGATGGCAGCCGGCTTTTCCGGCTGCAGGGCGGGTCGCTCGACGAAGAAGGGGCGCGCGCCGTCTGCCTGCGCCTGCGCGAGGAAGGCTCCACTTGTATGGTCATCCGGCCGTAGCGCTGGAATCCCTGCCGCCGTCGTGACAGGACCGCCGGCGAAGGGCTAGACTTCGCGCCCTTAGACGCATTCCAGCACGAGGTATCGGTCGATGGCCGCCAAGAAAAAATCCAACGGGAAACGCCAGCTGCGCAGCGCCGACTGGTTCGGCAAGATGGACAAGGACGGCTTCGCCCATCGCAGCTGGATGAAGAACCAGGGTTTCCCGGAGGACGCCTTCGACGGCCGTCCGGTCATCGGCATCTGCAACACCTGGTCCGAGTTCAATCCCTGCAACGCGCATTTCCGCAAGCTGGCCGAGCATGTGAAGCGCGGCGTCTGGGAAGCCGGCGGCTTCCCGCTCGAGTTCCCGGTCTTCTCGACCGGCGAGGTGCTGCTGCGCCCGACCGCGATGCTCTACCGCAATCTCGCAGCGATGGACGTGGAAGAGGCGATCCGCGCCAACCCCATGGACGGCGTGATCCTGCTGGTCGGCTGCGACAAGACCACGCCCGCCCTGCTCATGGGGGCGGCGAGCTGCGACATCCCGACCATCGCCATCTCCGGTGGGCCGATGCTCAACGGCCGCTACCAGAACATGACGCTCGGCTCGGGCACGCATGTGTGGAAGTTCGACGCCATGGTCAAGGCGGGCGAGATCACGCTCCAGGAGTTCATGAACGCCGAGCAGGCCAACCATCGCTCCGCCGGTCACTGCATGACCATGGGCACGGCCTCGACCATGGCCAGCATGGTTGAGTCGCTGGGCATCGGCATGCCGACCAATGCCGCCATTCCCGCTGTCGACGCGCGGCGCTACGTGCTCGGCCACCACGCGGGGCGCCGCATCGTCAACATGGTGCACGAGGACCTCAAGATGTCGAAGGTCCTCAAGCGCGAGAACTTCGAGAACGCCATCATGGTCAACGGCGCTATCGGCGGGTCGACCAACGCCGCCATCCATCTGATCGCCATCGCCGGTCGGCTCGGCATCGACATCACGCTCGACGACTGGGACCGCCTCGGCCGCGACATCCCGTGCCTCGTCAACCTGATGCCGTCGGGTGAATACCTGATGGAGGATTTCTATTACGCCGGCGGCATTCCGGCGGTGGTCAAGGAGCTGGCCAAGAAGATCCACAAGACGGCGCGCACGGTGAACGGTCAGACGCTGTGGGACAACAGCAAGGACGCCAAGGTCTGGAACCGCGACGTCATCTTTGCCTACGACAAGCCGTTCAAGAAGAACGGCGGCATCGCCGTGCTGCGCGGCAACCTGGCGCCGGACGGCGCCATCATCAAGCCCTCGGCGGCCACGCCGAAGCTGATGAAGCATCGCGGCCGCGCGGTCGTATTCGAGAGCATCGAGGACTACAAGGCACGCATCGACGATCCGAAGCTCGATATCGACGAGACCTGCGTCATGGTCCTCAAATACTGCGGGCCGAAGGGCTATCCCGGCATGGCCGAGGTCGGCAACATGCAGCTGCCGCAGAAGATCCTGAAGAAGGGGATCACCGACATGGTGCGCGTGTCGGACGCGCGGATGAGCGGCACGGCCTACGGCACCGTGGTTCTGCACGCCTGTCCTGAAGCCGCGGCCGGCGGCCCGCTGGCCCTGGTGAAGAACGGCGACATGATCGAGCTCGACGTCGCCAGACGCAGACTGCATCTCGACATCACCGCCGAGGAGATGGAGCGCCGGCGCAAGGCGTGGAAGGGCTTCAAGTCGCCCTACACCCGCGGCTACGCCAAGCTCTATGTCGAGCACGTCAACCAGGCCAATCAGGGAGCCGATCTCGACTTCCTGGTCGGGGCGAGCGGCACACCCAAGCTGCGGGAAAGCCATTGAGCAACAAGGTGAGGGAACTGCCGGCGGCGGTGCGAAGCAGCATCGCCGGGTATCCGGGCTCGCGCATCCGTGAGGTCTCGAACATCGGCATGGGCAAGCCCGGCGTCACCGCGCTGTGGTTCGGCGAGGGTGACCGCCCGACGCCGAAGTTCATCTGCGACGCTGCAGCCCAATCCATGGCAGCGGGCCGCACCTATTATACGGCGAACAACGGCACCGCCGAGCTGCGCGAGACGATCGCGCGCTACGCCACGCGCCTGCACGGCGGCCCGATCACCCCCGACCGGGTCACCGTCACGGCCTCGGGCGTCAACGCCCTGATGCTGGTGATGCAGACGCTGGTCGATCCCGGCGACAACGTGGTCATGGTGACGCCGGTCTGGCCGAACTGCGCCAACGGCATCGAGATCGTGCTCTCCGGCGAGGTGCGCCGCGTGGCGCTGACGCCCGACGCGCAGGGGCGTTGGACGCTCGACGTCGAGCGGCTGTTCGCCGCCTGCGATGCGCGCACGAAGGTCATCTTCATCAACTCGCCCGGCAATCCCACCGGCTGGATGGCGGGTGCGGAGATTCACCGGGCGCTGCTCGACTTCGCCCGCAAGCGCCGCATCTGGATCGTTGCCGACGAGGTCTACGAGCGGCTGGTCTACGACCGGACCTGCGCGCCCAGCGCCCTTGACGGCGCCACGGCCGACGATCCCGTCATCGTGGTCAACAGCTTCTCCAAGGCCTGGTGCATGACCGGGTGGCGCCTGGGCTGGATCATCCATCCGCCGGGCCTGGCCACCATGCTGGCCAAGATCACCGAGATGAACATGTCGGGGGCGGCGATGTTCGCCCAGGACGCCGGCGTGGTGGCGATCGAGCAGGGCGAACCCTTCGTCAAGGAGATCGTCGAATCCTATTCGCGGGCGCGCGACGTCGTCGTGCAGCGCCTCGGCGCCATGCCGCGCGTGCGCCTGGCCCGGCCGGAAGCGGCGTTCTATGCCTTCTTCCGGGTCGAGGGTGTCACCGACAGTCTCGCCCTGGCCAAGGATGTGCTGGAGCGCACCGGTGTCGGCATGGCGCCCGGCATCGCCTTCGGGCCGGAGGGCGAGGGCTGGCTGCGGCTCTGCTTCGCCACCAGTCCCGAGCGCCTGTCCGGCGCGCTCGACCGCCTGGCGCCGGCCTTCTCTTGATCTCATGGCGCGCCTCCCCGAGACGGCGGCGCTGCTGATCATCGACGTGCAGCGGGCGATGGAACAGCCGTCCTGGGGCCGCCATCGCAACAACCTCGACGCCGAGGCGAAGATCGCGCGGCTGCTGCAGGCCTGGCGCGAGACCCGCCGCCCGGTCTATCACGTGCGCCACGATTCGACCTTTCCCGATTCACCGTATCGGCCGGGCCAGGCCGGCAACGACTTCAAGCCGGAGGTGGCGCCGCGTTCCGGCGAGACGGTGATTGCCAAACGGACCAACAGCGCCTTCATCGGCACCGATCTCGAGGCCCGCCTGCGCGGGGCCGGGCACACGACGCTGGTCGTCGCCGGGGTGATCACCAACAACTCGGTTGAGGCCACGGTCCGCATGGCGGGCAATCTCGGCTTCGCCACCTATGTCGTCTCCGATGCGGCGGCTACGGTGGAGAAGCGCGGGCTCGACGGCCGCCTGTGGCCGGCCGACGACGTGCATGCGCTGGCGCTGGCCAACATGGACGGCGAGTATGCGAGTGTCGTCGACACCGCTGCGGTGCTCGCTATGCTGAAGACCTGATGCGCATCCTGATCCCCGACCTGCCGTTCTCGGGCGAGCCTGATATCGAACGCGATGCGCTGGCCCCGCTGCTGGCCGAGCCCGAGGCGCTGCTCGACGTGCATCGCCATACCGAGGCCTCGCGGCTCCCGGTCGATCTCTGGCGTCGCGCCGACGCCGTGATCGTCTCCAGCGACCGGCTCAGTCTCGGCAGCGAGACGATCGGCCAGCTCGAGCGCTGCAGGATCATCGTGCGTGGTGGCGTCGGCTTCGACAATGTCGACATCGCCGCGGCGTCGCGCCGCAACATTCCGGTGTGCAACGTGCCGGATTACGGCACCGACGAGGTCGCCGACCACGCCATCGCGATGATGCTGGCCCTGCGCCGTGGCCTTGCCAGCTATGCCGAGTATCTCGGCGTCGATCCGGTCGCCGGCTGGCGCTTCGACGTGGCGCCGCTGATCCGCCGGATGAAGGTGCAGCGCTTCGGCGTCGTGGGCCTGGGGCGCATCGGCCGCGCCGCGGCCCTGCGGGCCAGTGCCTTCGGCATGCGTATCCTTTATTACGATCCCTTCGTCGCCGAGCCCGCGTACGAACGTAAGGACAGCCTCGCGGCGCTTGTGACGGAAGCGGACGTCGTCAGCCTGCACTGCCCGCTGACGCCCGAGACGCGCGCCATGATCGGCGCCCCGCAGCTCGCCCTGATGCGGCCGGGTTCGCTGCTGATCAACACAGCGCGGGGGGCCGTGATCGACATCGACGCGCTGCCGGCGGCCTTGCGGGCCGGCCGGCCCGGCGGTGTCGGGCTGGACGTCCTGCCGCAGGAGCCACCGGATCCCGATCACGAGCTGATCGCCGCCTGGCGGCTGCAGCCCAGCTGGCTGGCGGGGCGCCTTCTTCTATCGCCGCACGCCGCCTTCTACAGCCCGGAGAGCATCCGCGACCTGCGCTTCAAGGCGGCGGCGACGGTGCGCGACGCGCTCACCGGCGCGGGGCTCCGCCACTGCGTAAACCTTGAGCAGCTTGATCTTTCGCGCTTGCAGGTTGCGGTCAAACCGGCTTAACTCGCCACCGGTCAGACCACTCGGCCGATTTCAAGAAATGAAAAGTGGTCAACCGGGTCAACAGGGAGCAAGCGCAAGCACATGGCGGCCGTCGTCATCCGCGACGTTGAGAAGGCCTTCGGCAGCACCAAGGTCATTCACGGGATTAATGTCGATATCGCCGACGGCGAGTTCGTCGTGCTCGTCGGGCCGTCGGGCTGTGGCAAGTCGACGCTGCTGCGCATGGTGGCGGGGCTCGAGGAGATCAGCGGGGGCACAATCTCGATCGGCAACCGCGTGGTGAACCACCTGCCGCCGAAGGACCGCGACGTGGCGATGGTGTTTCAGAACTACGCGCTCTACCCGCACATGACCGTCTACGACAACATGGCGTTCAGCATGAAGCTGCGCAAAGCCGACGACAAGCTGATCGACGAGCGGGTGCAGAAGGCGGCGGGTATCCTCAACCTGCGAGAATACCTCAAGCGTTTCCCGCGCCAGCTCTCCGGCGGCCAGCGCCAGCGCGTCGCCATGGGCCGCGCCATCGTGCGCGACCCGCAGGTCTTCCTCTTCGACGAGCCACTCTCGAACCTCGACGCTAAGCTGCGCGTGCAGATGCGCACCGAGATCAAGGCGCTGCATCAGCGCCTCAAGACGACCACCGTCTACGTCACCCACGACCAGGTCGAGGCCATGACCATGGCCGACCGCATCGTGGTCATGCATGACGGCATCGTCGAGCAGATCGGCACGCCGCTCGAGCTCTACGACCATCCGGTCAACACCTTCGTCGCGGGCTTCATCGGCTCGCCGGCCATGAATTTCATCAACGGCACCTTGCGCAACGGCGGCGGGTCCTTGCGGGTCGAGACCGCCGGCGGCCAGGCCGTGCGCCTGCAGGCGGCCGGCAAGGGCGTGGACGGCCAGCCGATCATCCTCGGCGTGCGGCCGGAGCACCTGTCGCTGGGTGCGGGCAACGAAGGCATCGCCGGCCAGGTCAACGTCATCGAGCCGACGGGTGCGGAGACCCAGATCTTCGTCGACACGCCCGCGGGCTCGGTCACGGCCGTGTTCACCGAGCGCCACGACTTCGCGCCCGGCACGCCCATCGTGCTCAAGCCGCAAGCCAACTCCATTCACCTGTTCGACGCCCAGACCGGGCAGCATCTCTAAGCGTAACAAACCCAAGAACTCGACGTCCAAAGGAGGGATCCCCATGAGTGATTTCAACAGACGCGATGCACTGAAGATCGGTGCCGGCGCGGTCGCGGGCACCGCGATCGTCGCCAACACCGGCGAGGCTTTTGCCCAGGCGGGCACTGAGCTCAAGCTCACCCCGGAGAAGGGCGCCAAGCTGCGCGTCCTGCGCCCCTCGAAGTTCGTCCAGGGCGACGAGACGGTGTGGATCGAGAACACCAAGAAGTACCAGCAGCAGACCGGCGTCGAAGTGCGGGTCGACAACGAGAGCTGGGAAGACCTGCGCCCGAAATCGGCGGTTGCCGCCAATGTCGGCCGCGGTCCCGACATCGTCTATGCCTGGTACGACGACGCCCACCAGTATCCCGACAAGCTGCTGCCTCTCAACGACGTCTATAACTACCTCGATAAGAAATACGAGGGCTGGTACGACATCGCCAAGAAGTTCAGCACGCGTGGCCGCAACCAGATCTCGGTGGTCCTCGGCTCGCCGGGCTCGAAGATGGTCTACCGCAAGTCGCATCTCGCCGCGGCCGGGTTCAGCTCGTTCCCCAACGACTTCCCGGGGCTCCTGGAGTGCTGCAAGGCGCTCAAGGCCAAGGGCACGCCGTCGGGCTTCGCGCTCGGCAACGCTGTCGGCGACGCCAACGGCTGGTGCCACTGGCTCGTCTGGAGCTTCGGCGGCAAGATGGTCGACGAGAAGGACAAGGTCGTCATCGACAGCCCGGAGACGATCAAGGCGCTCGAATACGTCAAACAGCTCTACGACACCTTCATCCCGGGCACGCTGTCCTGGCTGGACATCAACAACAACAAGGCCTTCGTCGACGGCCAGATCAGCCTGACCAACAACGGCATCTCGGTGTACTACGCCGCCAAGACGTCGCAGGATCCGAAGCTCAAGGAGATGGCGCTCGACATCGAGCACGCCAACTACCCCGTCGGCCCGGTCGGCAGGCCGACCGAAGTGAACCTCACGGTTCCGGCGATGGTCTTCAAGTACACGAAGTTCCCCAACGCCGCGAAGGACTACATCCGCTTCATGATGGAGAAGGAGCAGTACGAGCCGTGGCAGACGGCCTCGATCGGCTACTTCAGCCATCCGCTGAAGGCGTATGAGAAGTCGTCGATCTGGACGGTGGATCCGAAGCACACGCCGTACCGCGACACGATGAAGAACATGCTGTGGCCGTCGTATGCCGGTTCGCTGGGCTATGCCTCGGCTGGCGTGCTGGCCGACTTCATCATGGTCAACATGGTCGCCTCGGTGTGCTCGGGCTCGAAGTCGCCGAAGGACGCGGCGGCCGAGGCCCAGAAGCGCGCCGAGCGCTACTACAAGGTCTAAGTCGGATTACGGGGAGGGCGGCGCTGCCGCCCTCCCGCTTTTTTCAACCTGAGTAGACGCTTCTGTGACGACTGTTTCCACGTCGCCGCGCCCGGTTTCGGCGCTCTCGCCGCGCCGCAGCCTGGCCGATCTCCTGGATGACCGGCGCGTCCTGTCGTTTCTGTTCATGGCGCCCGCGCTGGGCATCCTCATAATCTTCCTCGCCTATCCTCTGGGCCTTGGTGTCTGGCTCGGCTTCACCGATACGCGCATCGGCCGGGCGGGCGTCTTTATCGGGCTCGAGAACTACATCTCGCTGATGGGCGACAGCGTCTTCCTGCTGTCGGTCTTCAACACGATCTTCTACACGACCGTCGCCACCGTCCTGAAATTCGGTCTTGGCCTGTGGCTGGCGCTGCTGCTCAACAACAGCATGCCGTGCAAGGCCTTCATCCGGGCGATCATCCTGCTGCCCTACATCATCCCGACGGTGCTCTCCGCCATCGCCTTCTGGTGGATATTCGATGCCCAGTTCTCGATCATCTCCTGGGCGCTGATGAAGCTCGGCCTGATCGACCGCTTCATCGATTTTCTCGGCGAGCCGTGGAACGCGCGCTGGTCGGTGATCGCCGCCAATGTGTGGCGCGGCATCCCCTTCGTCGCCATCTGCCTGCTGGCCGGCCTGCAGACGATCTCGCCCTCGCTCTACGAAGCGGCGGCGCTCGATGGCGCCACGTCGTGGCAGCGCTTCCGTCACGTCACCGTGCCGATGCTGATGCCGATCCTGTCGATCGTGCTGACCTTCTCGGTGCTCTTCACCTTCACCGATTTCCAGCTGATCTACGCCGTGACCCGCGGCGGTCCGGTCAACGCCACGCACCTGATGGCGACTCTGGCCTTCCAGCGCGCCATTCCCGGCGGCCGCCTGGGCGAGGGGGCGGCGATCGCCGTGGCCATGATCCCGTTCCTCGTCTTCGCCACCCTGTTCAGCTACTACGGCCTGCAGCGGCGCAAGTGGCAGCAAGGATCCGAGGATGACTGACGTGGCTGCCGTTCCCGCCAAGCCGCGCGATGCGCAACCGGAGGCGACCGATTCGCAGGGCATGGGCTTCCTGGTCACCCGCCAGAAGCGCTGGGTCACGGTCTACCTGCCGCTGGCGATCTTCATCTTCGTGCTGCTCTTCCCGTTCTACTGGATGGCGGTGACGACGTTCAAACCGAACGACGAGCTGTTCAACTTCCGGGACCACAATCCCTTCTGGGTGGCCAGCCCGACCCTGGCCAATGTCGAGAAGCTGCTGTTCCACACCCAGTATCCGGAATGGCTGTTCAACACGATGGTCATCGCCATCTCGGCCACGGTGCTGTCGATCTTCGCCAGCGTGCTGGCGGCCTATGCCATCACCCGGCTGCGCTTCAAGGGGGCGCAGACCACCGGTCTCCTGATCTTCCTCGCCTACCTGGTGCCGCCCAGCATCCTGTTCATCCCGCTGGCCACCATGGTCTACGGGCTCGATCTCTACGACACCAACTGGGCGCTGATCCTCACCTATCCGACCTTCCTGATCCCGTTCTGCACCTGGCTGCTGATGGGCTACTTCAAGTCCATCCCCTATGAGCTCGAGGAATGCGCGCTGATCGACGGCGCCACCCGCATCCAGATCCTGTGGAAGATCACCTTACCGCTGGCCGTGCCCGGCCTGATCTCGGCCGGCATCTTCGCCTTCACCTTGTCGTGGAACGAGTTCATCTACGCCCTGGCCTTCATTTCCTCCTCGGAGCAGAAGACCGTGCCGGTGGGCGTGCTCACCCAGCTGGTCGAGGGCGACGTCTACCACTGGGGCGCCCTGATGGCCGGTGCGCTCTTCGGCTCGCTGCCCGTGGCGATCCTCTACTCGTTCTTCGTCGAACACTACGTCTCGAGCCTGACCGGCGCGGTCAAGGAATAGCGCGCTTCGCTTTTTTCGCAGGTGCCAGCGCGAAGGCCGGCACCTGGAAGCGGCGGCGGTAGGCGCCCGGCGCCAGCCCGGTCAGCCGCTTGAACAGCCGCCGGAAGAAGGCGGGATCCGCGTAGCCGACCTTCCAGCTGATCTCGTCGACCGGCGCCTCGGTCCGCTCCAGCCGGCGCTTGGCGTCCTCGATCCGCAGCCGCTGCACATAGTCGATCGGCGCATGGCCCGTCGCCTCGGTGAAGCGCCGCTTGAAGGTGCGCTCGGCCATGCCGGAGCGGCGCACCATCTCCTCGACCGGGCTCCCCACGGAGAAATGCGTGCCCAGCCAGCCTTGCGCGTCCGCCACCGCGGCGTCGCCGCGGCCCTTGCGGCCCTCGAACACGATATACGGGGCCAGTCCGTCATGGTGCCATTGCAGGGCGAAGAAGCGGGCGATGGCCTGCGCCGCCGTGGCGCCGACGTAGCGCACGATCAGGTAGAGGACCAGGTCATGCCAGCTGGTCGAGGCGCCGGAGCTGACCAGCTCCTCGCGCTCGCCGGCGACCACCAGCACGCGCTCCGGCTGCAGGGGAACCTTGGGGAAGGCCCGGGCGAAATGCTGCGCATAACCCCAGTGAACCGTCGTCGGCTGCCCGTCTAAGGTGCCGGCCTCGGCCAGGAGGAAGGCGCCCGAGCAGGCGGAGCAGAGCAGTGCGCCCTGCGCGTGCATGCGCGCCGTCCAACGGGCGAGCTCCGGGTAGCGGCCGGTCTTCCAGCCGGCATCCGGCACCACGACGGACGGCACGATGACGATGTCGGTCTTCTTCACCGCGGCGACGGTGCGACCGACGTCCACCGACAGGCCGTTGGCCAGGCGCAGGCGTCCGCGCATGGCCCCCACGATCTCGACCGTGAAGGGTGCCACGCTGGGCAGGGCCGGGTCCTTGCCGGCCAGGGCCGAGAAGAACGCCAGCACGTCGTGAATTCCCAGGAGCGTCGACATCGAGGCTTCTGGAATCGCCACGAGGCTGACATGCAGCGGCCGGATCTGTCCCTTCATGGGTGCCTTTTGGCACGAACGGACCGTTGCTGGCCAGTTCCGCACTCACCTCAGAGGGCGCCCACCGGCATTGTCCGCCCCTCTGAAGCCGGCGCGGCCGGCCAGCCTGGAAGGAACGACAATGGCAATCGATCAGCAGAAACTCGACGCCCTGGTGGGGCGCCTCTTCAACGACCTCTCGGCCGGCTACGGCGGCGTGATGGTCAGCCTCGGCGACAAGCTCGGTCTCTACAAGGCGATGCAGGGCGCAGGGCCCCTGAGCTCGCAGGAGGTCGCCCGGCGCAGCGGCTGCGCCGAGCGCTACGTGCGCGAATGGCTCAACGCCCAGGTTACCGGCGGTTATCTCGACTACCACGCCGCTTCGGGGACCTACGAGCTGACGGCCGAGCAGGCCGCCATCGTGGCCGACGACACCAGCCCGGTTTTCCTGCCTCACGCCTGGCAGTGCGTGGCCTCGATGTGGGCCGACGAGCAGAAGACCTTGGATGCCTTCAAGACCGGCAAGGGCGTGAGCTGGGGCGAGCATGACCAGCGGCTGTTCTGTGGCGTGGCGGCCTTCTATCGCAACGCCTACAGCGCCAGCCTGGTCAGCGACTGGCTGCCGTCGCTGGACGGCGTCCTGCCGAAGCTCGCGCGGGGGGCGCGCGTGGCCGATGTCGGCTGCGGTCATGGTCATTCGACCATCCTGATGGCCAAGGCCTTTCCGAAGAGCCAGTTCTGGGGCTTCGACGTCCACGAAGGCTCGATCATCGCCGCGCGCGAGCACGCCAGGCAGGCTGGTGTGGCCGATCGCGTGACCTTCGAAGTGACCAAGGCCGACGATTACGCCAAGCGCGATTACGATCTGATCTGCTTCTTCGACTGTCTGCACGACATGGGCCGGCCGGTCGACGCGGCCCGGCACGCGGCGGCGACCCTGGCCAAGGACGGCACGGTGATGCTGGTCGAGCCTTTCGCCAACGATAAGGTGGAGGAGAACATCAACCCGGTCGGCCGCCTCTACTACGCCGCCTCGACCACGATGTGCACCGCCCATGCGATCTCCGAGCAGGGCACGCATGCGCTGGGCGCTCAGGCGGGCCCGCGGCAGCTCAACGAGGTCCTGCGCGCGGCGGGTTTCAACAAAGTGCGGACGGCGAAGCAGACGCCGTTCAATCTCGTCCTCGAGGCGCGTCGAGCGGCCTAGCGGCGCCCGCCGGCCAGCTTCGTCGAGGCCGGGTCTCGGCGCAGGGCATGCATCGCCCAGGCGCCGAGGAACGGCCCGACGCTGAGGAAGGCGAACGTCCAGCGCCAGCCGATGGTCTCCGCGACCGTCGGGACAAGATGGATCGACACCATGGTCAGCAGGAAGCCGACGCAGGTCTGCACCGTCACCATGGTGCCGGCGCGTTCGGGCGGCGACAGCTCGACGACGCTGGCCGAGAACTGCGCCGAATCGGCGATCACCACGATGCCCCAGAAGATGCAGAACAGCGTCAGCAGCCAGGGCGGGGCGCCGAACAGGAAGCCGGACACTAGGCAGCAGGCGCCGCTCAGCAGCATGGCGCCGATGGTCAGCGTGGTGCGGCCGAACCGATCGGCCAGCGCCCCGCCGGCCAGGCAGCCGACGACGCCGAGACCGATGGTGGCGAAAGCGGCCAGCTTGGCCCAGTAGGGCGCCTCGCTGCCCGGCACGGTCGTCTGGAAGCTGGCCTGCAGGAAGGCGGCGATCCACGCCCACATCGCGTAGAGCTCCCACATGTGGCCGTAGTAGCCGAGATTGGCCAGCCGCAGCGGTCGCTGGCGCCAGGCATCGAGCACGTAGGCGGCGCGGAACACCGTGGCCGGCCGCAGGCGCGGCCCGCTGCGGAAAAGCAGGATCAGGACGGCCGCCGCCAGCGCCAAGGCCGAGGCGCCGAGCACCACCGTGCGCCAGTCGAGGCCGCCCAGCGCCGCCAGCAGGAACGACGAGGCGCTACCGATGGTCAGCGCTCCGACCAGCAATCCCACGAGCAGGCCCATGTCATCGGTGGCCCAGCTCGTGGCCATCTTGATGCCCACCGGATAGATGCCGGCGATCGATAGCCCCACGACGAAGCGCAGCACGACGAAGCCGGCCGACGTCGGATCGACCAGGACGGCGGCCGCGTTCGCCGCCGCTCCGACCAGCGCCGCAGCGGCGAAGAAGGCGCGCGGATCGAGCCGGTCGGCCAGGCCGAAGACGGCGCTCAGCAAGGTGCCGGTGACGAAGCCCAGCGCCACGCTGCTGGAGAGCGCCGCGGCCTGCGCACCGCCGATGCTGTGCTCCGCCTGCAGCACCGGCACGACGGCCGAGGCGGCAAACCACAGCGACATGGCCAGCACCTCGCACAGAGCGAGGATCGTCAGGCTTCGGACTTTGAGCGGCAAGCTTAGCGGCCGGCCGAGACGTCGTAGACCGCCGCCGTCACGTAGGACGCCTCGTCCGACAGCAGCCACAGGGCCATGGTGGCAATCTCCTCCGGCTTGCCCATGCGCCCACCCAGCGGCACGGTGGCCTTGGCCGCCTTGTGCGAGGCCTCGATGCCGCCGGTCGCCGCGTCGTGGATGTCGCTCTCGACCAGGCCGGGGCGGATGCAGTTGACCCGGATGTTGAGCCCGCCGACTTCCTTGGCGAGGCCGAAGGTCAGCGAGTCGAGCGCCCCCTTGGAGGCGGCGTAGGTGACACAGCCGGCCATGCCGCCGGTGCGCGCCGCGATCGAGCCGATATTGACGATGACCCCGCCCTTGCTGGTCGGCGGCGACATGCGGCGGATGGCTTCGCGTGCGCAGATCAGCGGGCCGGTGACGTTGACCCGCAGGACGTGGCTCACGAGATCGGCACCGAGCTTGGCGGTGGAGGTCGGCTTGCCCAGGATGCCGGCATTGTTGACCAGGGCAGTGACGGGACCGAAAGCCTTGTCCATCGCCTCGAACATGGCGATGACGTCCTTCTCCTCGCCCACGTCGCCCTGGATGGCGATGGCCTTGCCGCCGGCGCGCGCGATGTCGTCCACGACTTTTTTGGCGTCATCGGCGCTGCGCGAATAGTTGACGCCGACCTTGTAGCCGCGCTGGCCCGCCAGCCGCGCGATGGCCGCGCCGATGCCGCGCCCCGCTCCCGTCACCAGAACCACGCCACTCATGTGTTCTTCTCCAAGAAAGACCTCACCCTGAGGAGCCCCGCGCCACGCGGCTTCACCCTTCGGGGCTCGCCGACGCTCGCACCACAGGGGTGAGGAATCGCGGGGCGCCTCGAAGGGTGAGGGCAATGCTCGCCTTGGTTATAGCGGGCAGGTGGGCGCATCGGCTATAGAGACGCCTCAAACAAAGCGAGGAAGCGATGCAGGTCGTGGTCACCGGCGGCGCCGGGATGTTGGGCAAGAAACTGGTCAAGGCGATCCTCAAGAAGGGCACCCTGGCCGGCAAGGATGGCCTCCAGGAGAAGGTAGACAGGATCGTCGTGCTCGACGTCGTGCCGACCGCCGATCTGCCCAACGACAGCCGCATCACCTACACCCAAGGCGAGGTTTTCGACGCCGGCCTGATGAAGAAGCTGGTCACGCCGGGGACCGGCAGCGTCTTCCATTTCGCCGCCATCGTCAGCGCCGGGGCCGAAGCGGATACCGATCTCGGCTACCGGGTGAATCTTGACGGCACGCGCGTCGTGCTCGACGCTTGCCGGGCACTGGGCACTACCCCGCGCGTAGTCTTCACCTCGTCGGTCGCGGTCTACGGCGGCGACATGCCGTCGGTGATCCCCGACGATTTCCCGCTGCGCCCGCAGACCTCCTACGGCAGCCAGAAGGCGATGGGCGAGCTGCTGCTCAACGACTACACGCGCAAGGGCTTCATCGATGGCCGCGCGCTGCGTCTGCCCACGATCGTGGTCCGCCCGGGCAAGCCGAACCTCGCGGCCTCGACCTTCGCCTCGTCGATCATCCGCGAGCCGCTCTCCGGCCAGGACGCCGTCTGCCCGGTGGACCCGAAGACCATGATGCCGCTGCTCAGTCCGCGTAAGACGGTCGAGGCCTTCCTGCGGGCCCACGACCTGCCGGGCACGAGCTGGGGCTCGAACCGCGCCCTGCACCTGCCGTCGCTCGACGTCTCGGTCAACGAGATGGCCGATGGCCTGAAGAAGCTTGCCGGCGCCGACGCCTACAAGCGCATCAAGTGGCAGGTCGAGCCGCGCATCCAGGCCATCGTCGCCACCTGGCCCGGGCGCCTGAACTCGGCGCGGGCCCGGGCCATGGGCTTCGAATCCGACGCCTCGGTCGAGGCGATCATCAACGCCTTCATCGAGGACGATCTGCGGCCGAACGTCTAGTTGGCGGGTGAATTGGCCGCCAGGCGCGGGCCAGGCGCCAGGCTGCGGCGCTCGGCCAGCTCGGCCTTGTATTGCTCGCAGCGCCGGGCGCGATAGGCCAGGTAGCGATCGCGCGAAGCGTCGTAGTCACCCTCGGCGATCTCCGCGGCTTCCAAATCCATCTGGCGGAAGGCGAGCGCTTCGACGATCAGCTCCGGGAACTGCAGGAGCGCGACACCGCCCAGCCCGATGAACGGCCCCAGGACGATATACGTGCCGTAGAAGACGATGGCCTGCGCCGGCAGCACGTCGAGGATGGCGTCACGCGTCGTGCGCGGCCCGATCAGTGGGATGACGATATAGGGGCCGTCGCTCACGCCCTGGGCGCAGGCGGCGAGACCCCAGTCGAGATGGCGGGCCGGCAGGCCGCGCGCTGCCGCGGCATCGAACAGGCCGGCAATGCCCAGTGTCGTGTTGAGCATGAAGCGCTTGGTGGCGTACACCACCGTATCGGCGTCGGCGGCGGTGAGGCCGGCCACCATGGTCACCGGTTCGTTGACGTAGTTGGCGAAGAGGCGGGCGGTCATCGCGGACACCGAGGGCGGCACGAGGCCCGAACTGGCGACCTCGGACATGGTGCCGAAGGTGGTCGTCACCCACTGGTTGAAACGGAAGATGTGACGATTGAAGGTCTCCAGCGTCGCGCCGCCCGGATCGGGCCTCGGGGCAGCGTCGGGCGTGTCGGCGACAACGGGCGCGCTGACGAGCAAGGCCAAGACAACGACGGCTGCGCGTAGCGAACTGGAGTCCCCCATCGGTCGAAGGGTATCCGATGCCCGAGTGGCGCGCCACTCAGAGGATCAGGGTGCACCGCTACCCATCGTACCGCGGTAGCGCTCGCAGCGCGTCCGCCGGCGGTCCAAGTAGGCGAGGCGCCTCTCCTCGTAGGTGTCGCCGGTCAGGGCGATCGTCTCCGGGTCCAGCTGGCGGAAGGCGATGGTACGGCCGACGACCTGACCCGCACCCAGGACGCTCCAGGCGGCAATGGCGGGCACCTCTCCCAGAACGAAGTACGGCACATAGAAGAACATCACGCTGGTGAACAGTCCGTCGGCGAGGCCGTCACGCAAGGTGCGCGGGCCGATGAACGGCACCACTACGACCGGTCCTTCGGGCACGCCGCGGGCGCACAGCGCCACGCCGAGGTCGAGATGGTCCGCCGGCCGGCCGCGCTCGGCTGCCACGTCATGGATGCCGGCGAGGCCCAGCGTGCTGTTGAGGGCGAAACGCTGAGCGGCGTTGGTGGCGCGGACCTCGTCGCCGGCGACCAGTCCGGCGAGGGCGGTTGCCGGCTCATTGACCAGATTGGCCAGTGCGTTGGCGAAGGCTTGGCCTGCGGCCGGCGATATCAGGCCGTCGACGGTCCAGGAAGCGGGCGAGCCGAAACGCTCGACCGCCCAGTCGTTGAAGGTGTTGATCTTGCGGTTGTACCAGCCGAGAAAGGCGGATTCGTCCGCCGGCGTCTGGGCCTGGGCGGGCGCCGCGAGCAGCAGGAGCAGCAGCGCGCTGCCGAGGATGCGGCGCCGGCGCGCCATTGTCACATCAGTGCCGCGGTCATGCCGCCATCGACCACCAGCGTGTGGCCGGTGACGTAGGAGGCGCCCGGCGAGGCGAGGAACACGACCGCGCCGCCGAGCTCGTCCGGCTGGGCCCAGCGGCCCATGGGCGTGCGCTTCGACGTGCCCTCGTAGAACTCCTTGTTGGCCTTGAGCGGCGCGTTGAGCTCGGTGTCGAAGAAGCCGGGGGCGATGGCGTTGACCGTCACGCCGGTCTTGGCGAGCTCGACGCCCATCTGGCGGGTCAGCGAGTCGAGCCCCGCCTTGGCGGCGCAGTAGGCGGCGATGTTGGGCCGACTCACGATGCCCATAATCGAGGTCGTGTTGATGATCCGCCCCCAGCCGTTCTTGACCATCGGCTTCGCCGCCTCGCGCGCCATGACGAAGCACGAGGTGAGGTTGGTGGCGATCACCGTGTTGAAGTCCGCCGTGGGATATTCCAGCAGCGGCTGGCGGATGTTGATGCCGGCATTGGCGATCAGGATGTCTAATTTTCCGCCATTGTCCTTGGCGACCTTCTCGATGCCGGCCTTGGCGGCGGCTTCGTCGGTGACGTCGAAGGCTATTTGCTCGACGGCGATGCCGGCGGCCTTGAGTTCCTCCTGCTTGGCGGCGAGTGCCTTGGTGTCGCGGCCGTGCAGGTAGACCTTGGCGCCGGCCTGGCCCAGCGCCTTGGCCATGGCGAAGCCGAGGCCGCGCGACGAGCCGGTAACCAGCGCGACGCGGCCTTTGAGGGAAAACAGTTCGGACGACATGAGACCTCTAGTTGGCTAGGAAACGACGCAACGGCTCGCCGACCGTGCCGATGGCGAACAGGCCGTCAAGATGGCCGCGATCGCCGCCGATCTCGATGACCTCGGCGGACTTGCCCTGCTTCTTCAGGATCTCGACCGCCTTGTGCGCGTAGCCGGGCGCGATCAGCAGGTCGCCCTTGGCCGGCAGGAACAGCGTCTTGGCCCTGATCTTGGCCAGGCCCTCCTCCAGCGACGCCATGTGACCGGCGACGAACAGGTGGTTGGCCTTGACGAGATAGAGGAACGAGTTGGCGTCGGACGCCCGGGCGCGCGCGTTGCCGGCGTTATCGAGCACCTGCTGGATCTGGTACTTGTTCTCGAAAGCCGCGGCGGGGTCCTTGGCGGCGTCGGCCCATTTGCGGCCGAAGGCCTTGTCGGCCCAGTCCCAGTGCTGCGCATCGAGCGTCACCAGCTTGAGGGCGAGCGCCAGGCCCGCCGTGGGCTCCGCCTTGCCGTAGTAGTCGCCGTTGCTCCAGTTGGGATCCATCAGGATCGGGTCGGCCCAGAGGTGGAGCTTGCCGATGACCCAGGCACTGGCCTCGCCCGCACCCAGGACGGGCACCAGGCGGTCGACGAAGTCGGGATAGGCCGAGGCCCATTCGATCGACTGCAGGGCGCCCATCGAGGCGCCGACGGCAGCGTGCACCTTGCGCACGCCCAGCGAGTCCAGGAGCGCCTTCTGCACGTTGACGAAGTCGCGGAAGGTGACGATGGGGAAGCTCATGCCGTAGGGCTTGCCGGTCTCGGGATTGATCGTGGCCGGGCCGGTGGTGGTGGTGTTGGGATCCTTGGTGTTCAGGTTGACCAGGGAATCCACGCTGACCACGTAGAACTTGTCGGTATCGATCGGCTTGCCCGGCCCGATGATGGCGTTCCAGTAGCCCGGGGCTGCATCCTCGGCTTTGTACTTGCCGGCGGCATGCGAGTTGCCGGTGAAGAAATGCGGCACGATGATGACGTTGTCGCGGGTCGCGTTGAGCGTACCGTAGGCTTCCCAGCCGACCTTCACGTCGCGGATCGTCTTGCCGCCCGCCGTGGTGTAGCTGGGCATCGAGAAGACCTTCTTCTCCACCAGGCCAACGTCCTGCGCGAAAGCCGAGGGCAGGGCGATCAGCAGCGCGGCGGCGGTGAGGGCGCCGCGCCGGAGAGAGCAGGCGAGCATGGAAGAGCCTCCCGAAGGGATTGTCGTTGTGCCAAGGTTACGGCGTTTCGCCCCCGAAATGAAGCCGCGTTCATGCCGCATCCCAACCGGGTAAATCCCTTCGGCGACCTGTTCGCCACGCCGGCGCGCGGCACGCTGACCGGCAATCGCGGCTGCCTGCATAACGAGCAGCAGGAGATCCGCCGGCGCTGGACGACGCGGGCCTGGATCGCCTGCCGGCTCGAATTCCGGGGCCGCCACCGCGCGATCATGCCGCCCGGTCGCTGGACGGCGCTGTTCTTCCTCGATGAGGCGACCGCCTTTGCCGCCGGCCACCGGCCCTGCGGCGAATGCCGGAGTGCGGACTACCGGCGCTTCAAGCTTGCCTGGTGCACGGGGAACGACGGCGATGTGGCGGCGCCCGTGGGGCTGATCGACGCGCGGCTGCATGCGGAGCGCATCGCCCGGCCGCGCTCGACCTGGAAGGCGGCGCTGGACGAGCTGCCGGACGGGACGATGTGGCTGGAGGGAAACGACGTCTGGGCGGTGGCCGGCCGCCAGATCGCCCGCTGGACGCCGGCGGGCTATCGCGATCCGTGTGCCCGGCCGGCGGGGGGCCAGGTCAGCGTGCTGACGCCGCCGTCGATGGTGGCCGCCTTCGCCGCCGGCTACCGGCCGGCGCTGCATTCAAGCTGGTAGAGGCCTCAGGCCTTCTTGGCGGGCTTCTTCGGCGTTGCCTTGGCTGTCGCCTTGGCCTTCGGCTTGCTGGCTGCCGCGGCACCGTTCGGCTTAGTCAGCTCGTGGTCGAGCTTCTTCTTGAGGTCCGGCGGCAGCTGGTTCCAGGGGCAATCGTTGAGCGCCCCCGCCAGGGCCCACAGGCCGACCACCGTATAGTGCCGCGGCCGCAGGCCCTTGAGCCGGTGATAGGCGGCGACGGCACCCAGCTCGCGCAGCGTCTTCTCGTCGTGGATGCCGACCTCCTTGAGGTCATAGGCGGTGACGTGGCCGATATTGCGCAGCTTTTCGATGGGACGGTTTTTCACGCGCGTCTGCCGGTCGCGGTCGGAACAAAGGTCATTGCGTCAATGCTCTCGTTGAAAATGGATCGAAGGTCTCGCTTCACATCGTCGCGCCGACGACCCAGGGCGCGAACTCGTCGTCGCCGAAGCCCATCTGCTCGCTCTTGGTCGGCTCGCCCGAGGCGGTGCGCAGGATCAGCTCGAAAATCCGCTCGCCGCACTGCGCCACCGTCTCGCTTCCGTCGACGATCGTGCCGCAGTTGATGTCCATGTCGTCGCCCTGGCGCTCGAAGAGCCGCGTGTTGGTGGCGAGCTTGATCGAGGGGGCGGGCTTGCAGCCGTAGACCGAGCCGCGGCCGGTGGTGAAGCAGATCATGTTGGCCCCGCCGGCGACCTGGCCGGTGGCGGCGACCGGGTCATAGCCCGGCGTGTCCATGAACACGAAGCCTTTGGCCGTCACCGGCTCGGCATAGCCGACGACGTCGACCAGGTTGGTCGAGCCGGCCTTGGCGGCGGCCCCCAGCGACTTCTCGAGGATGGTGGTGATGCCGCCCGCCTTGTTGCCCGGCGAGGGGTTGTTGTCCATCGTGCCGCCGTTCTTGGCGGTGTAGCCTTCCCACCACTTCATCACGTTGACCAGCTTCTCGCCGACTTCCTTCGAGACGGCGCGGCGGGTGAGCAGGTGTTCGGCCCCGTAGGTCTCCGGCGATTCAGAGAGGATCACCGTGCCGCCGTGGCGCACCAGCAGGTCGGAAGCCGCCCCCAGCGCCGGGTTGGCGGTGATGCCGGAGTAGCCGTCGGAGCCCCCGCATTGCAGGCCGACGGTGATGTGCGAGGCGGCGACGGATTGCCGCCTGGTCTTGTTGATCTCCGGGAGCAGCTCGCGGATGCGGGCGACACCGTCGCGCACGGTCTTGGCGGCGCCACCCGTCTCCTGGATGGTCATGGTCTGGAGCAGCCTGCTCTCCGACAGGTTCTCGGCCTTCATCAGGCCGCCGATCTGGTTGGCTTCGCAGCCCAGGCCGACGACCAGCACCGCGGCGAAATTCGGATGGCGCGCATAGCCGGCGGTGACCCGGCGCAGCAGGTCCATCCCTTCGCCTTCGCTGGCCATGCCGCAGCCGGTCTTGTGGGTCAGGGCGACCACGCCATCGACATGGGGGAAGTCGGCCAGCAGGCCGCGCTCGCCGGTGATCGGGTTGATGCGGAAGGCATCGGCCATGTAGCGCGCGGTGCCGGCCGAGCAGTTCACCGAGGTGAGAATCCCGATGTAGTTGCGCGTCGCCACGCGGCCGTCGGCGCGGACGTAGCCCTCGAAGGTCGCCGGCTGGTTGAAGTACTGGGTCGGGGTGGCGAGCGTGGTATGAGCGTAGTCGCGCTGGAAGTCGCGGATCTCGCAGTTATGCGTGTGGACGTGCTCGCCTGCTGCGATGTCGGCGGTGGCGAAGCCGATGATCTGGGCATAGCGCAGCACCGGCTCGTCCCTGGCGATGGCGCGCGTGGCCAGTTTGTGGCCGATCGGCACGCGGGCTTTGACCGTCACGTCCTCGCCGGGAATCGGGGTGCCGGGCAGCAGGTCGGCCCGCGCGACAACGATATTATCGGCCGGATTCAAACGGATAGTGAGCTTGGCGACCTCGGCCATGAACGGACGCTCCGGGAGGCGGGATGGCGCACTATAGGGCTTTGGCGGCCCCCGCGCCACGCTTGCCACAGGGGGAATTAGGCCCCTAAAGTCGCGCCGCTTTATGCGTAAAGGGAGTGGAACGTGAGCGGACGGCTGCAGGGCAAGACGGCATTCATCACCGCGGCGGCGGCGGGCATTGGCAGGGCCAGCGCCTTGGCCTTCGCCCGGGAAGGCGCCACGGTCATCGCCACCGATATCGACGAGAAGGGCCTCGCGGCGCTGGCCGGCACGGCGGGCATCACCACCCGCCGGCTCGATGTCCTGGACCAAGCGGCGATCGCGGCGGCGGCCAAGGACGCCGGTACCGTCGACGTGCTGCTCAACGCCGCGGGCTTCGTCCATCACGGCTCGATCCTGGAATGCGACGACAAGGCCTGGTCGTTCACCCTGGACATCAACGTCCGCTCGATGTTCTGGACCTGCAAGGCCTTCATCCCCGGCATGCTGGCCAGGGGCAAGGGGGCGATCGTCAACATCGCCTCGGGCGCCTCGTCGATCCGCGGCATCCCCAACCGCTTCGTCTACGGCACCAGCAAGGCCGCGGTCATCGGCCTGACCAAGTCGATCGCGGCCGACTTCATCACCAAGGGCATCCGCTGCAACTCGATCGCGCCCGGCACCATCGACACGCCGTCGCTCGGCCAGCGCATCAACGCCTTCGCCGACCCGGTGCAGGCGCGCAAGGATTTCATCGCCCGCCAGCCCATGGGGCGCCTGGGCACCGCCGAGGAGATCGCCGCGGCGGCGCTCTTCCTCGCCTCGGACGAGAGCTCCTACGCCACGGGTACCTGTCTCGAGATCGACGGCGGATTCAATCTCTAGCCCGGGCTCCAGCCCGGGGCCGGCGCGCATCGACTTTGCCAATGTCAGGCCGGTTCAATCCGGATTGAGACGCAGATCGATCGATTGCAACAGCGTCTTGCGTGCCGTCTTAAGGTGGGCCCGGCATTTGGCGTCGATGGTGCGCAGATCGCGGCTGCGCAATGCTGCGATATAGGCCAGATGCTCATGTAACGCGACGAAGTTCCGCTCCTTCTCGTCGGCCTTATTCCACTGATAGTGGTAATGAAAGATCATCGAAATGACGTCGTAGAAATTCACGACGAAGCTATTCTGTGAAGCATCATGAATGAGGCGGTGCAGCCGTTCGTCGAGCCGCGAGAAGTCCCTGTAACGCTCGTCGATATTCGCCAGAAGCTGACGGTGTTCGCGCTCAATGATGTCCAGCTCGGACCAGGCCGCTGCGTCGGGCGCGAGTTCCGCAAAACGGTGTGCTGAGCGCAGCTCGAACATTTCCCTGATCTCGTATATCTCCGTTGCGAAATCGGCAGTGATACCCTTGAACATCCACGCACTGTTGGGGCGGCGCTCGAGTAGGCCAAAGTGATTGAAGTGCGCTAGATGCTCACGAATGGCCGTGGTCGAAGTTGAAAACTGTCGTGCAAGCTCTGCGCAATTGATCAATTTGCCGGGACGGAAGTCTCCTTGAAGGATCCACTCCATGAAACGGCGCTCGACGGCGGCGCCAGTCGATTCGGTTTGCGCTTCGGGAAAATAGTCAGCTGCCAACGGGCGTCGCGCGAGCCTGCGGCCGGAGCCATCGCGGCAAATGATGCCGGTGCTCGTGAGGGACGACAGCACCGCCCGCACGGTCGTTCGGCTGACACCGAGGTCCAGCGCCAGTTTCGATTCCGCAGGGAGAAGCGCTCCGGGTTCGGTCCCTGCCAGCTTGTTTAAGCAGCGGTTGTGGGCGCGCTTGAAGACAGAACTGCTCTTCATTTGCTCCGTGGATCCCCAAACTAAGCGGCTCTGATTTTTACATATAAAAAACCGTTTGACGACGAGCTAACCCCCCGGATTTAATTTTGGAACGGCTTGAAGATGGACCGCCGCATCGATGTGTTGAGCGTCGATCGCGGCAAGGCGCAGCGGGGCGTCCGGCCTAGGAAAATGATCTGACCAGTTGTACGATGACCTGACCAATCGGGTTGACAGTCCCGCTGGCCATCAATAGCGTCCGTCCCAACAACACCAATCAACTCAGGGAGTGAAGACATGCACGCTCGCAATGCCTTGTATCTCAGCGCCGCCGTGGCGGCGGCTGTGGCGTTCGCCGGCCCGGCCAGCGCCCAGACGAAGCTGAAATTCGGCCACGTCTACGAGATCAACGAGCCCTACCACACCGAGATGCTGTGGGCGGCGCAGGAAATCGCCAAGCGCACCAACAACAAGTACACGATGGACGTGTTCCCGGCCTCGCAGCTGGGCAACGAGCCGGCGATCAACCAGGCGCTGCCGCTCGGCACCATCGACATCATCTACACCGGCACGACCTTCGTCGGTAACAACTACAAGCCGATCGCCATCTCGAACGCGCCCTACATGTTCCGCGACTTCGCGCATTGGGAAGCGTATGCGAAGAGCGACCTGTTCAAGGAACTGGCCGCCGGCTACGACAAGGTGACCAACAACAAGATCGTGGCTCTGACCTACTACGGCGCCCGGCACACGACCGCCAACAAGGCCATCAACAAGCCGGACGACATGAAGGGCATGAAGCTGCGCATCCCGCAGGCGCCGCTCTACCAGATGTACGCCCGCGCCGTCGGCGCCAACGCGACGCCGATTGCCTTCGCCGAAGTCTACCTGGCGCTGCAGAACAAGACCGTCGACGGCCAGGAGAACCCGCTGCCGACGATCCAGGCGAAGAAGTTCTACGAGGTGCAGACCCACATCAACCTGACCGAGCACATGCTCGATAACCTGGTCACGGTGATCGGCGGCCCGCTGTGGAACAAGCTCAACGCCCAGGAGCGCACGACCTTCACGGCCATCTTCCAGGAAGCTGCCGGTCGCGCGACTGCCGAGATCCGCAAGTCCGAGCAGGGTCTGGCCGATTGGTTCAGGGCGCAGGGCAAGCAGGTGGTGGTGCCGGACAAGGCCGCGTTCATCGCCGCCGCCAAGCCGCTGCACAACGACGCCGCTGCCGGCGCCGGCTGGACCAAGGAACAGTACGACCGCATGCAGGCCCTGGGCGCCGCCAAGGGCAGCTGATCGGCTGATCGAGACGAGACGGGCGGCAGCCTCGAGCTGCCGCCCGTTTTTCATCTGACCCCGTCTTTATCGGACGATGGCTGGCGGACCGTTGCGCTTCTTGTCGATCGCCGCCCAATTCCAATCGATGCCCAGGCCCGGCCTGTCCGAAGGGACCGCGTGACCCTCGGTGATCGTTATCCGGCCGGTCGTCACCTCGTCGAGCTGCGGGATATACTCGACCCAGGCGGCGTTGGGCACCGCGGCGCACAAACCCACATGCAGCTCCATCAGGAAATGCGGGCAGATCGCGACATTGAACGTCTCGGCCAGGTGCGCGCATTTGAGCCAGGGCGTGATGCCGCCGATGCGTCCGACATCGGCCTGGATGATCGAGCAGGCGCCGCGCTGCAGGTATTCCCGGAAATGCGACGGGTGGTAGAGCGATTCCCCCACCGCGATCGGCAACGAGGTCGACTGCGACAGCCGCACGTGGCCGTCGATGTCCTCGGCGGGCAGAGGCTCCTCGTACCAGGCGAGGTCGACGCTTTCGTAATGGCGGGCGCGGCGGATCGCCTCGGCGACGGTGAAGGCCTGGTTGGCGTCGACCATGATCTCGAAATCGGGGCCGACCGCCTCGCGCACCGCCCGGAGGCGGCGCATGTCTTCGGCCACATGGGGCCGGCCGACCTTGATTTTGGCGCCGCCGAAGCCCTGTGCCTTGGCCTCCAGGGTCTGATCGACCAGCGCCTTGTGCTCGAGATGCAGCCAACCGCCCTCGGTGGTGTAGAGCGGCACGCGGCGCTGGGCGCCGCCGGCCATCACATGCAGCGGCAGGCCCGCCCGGCGACAGCGCAGGTCCCACAGCGCCGTATCGATGGCTGCCAGCGCGAAGCTGGTGATGCCGCCGACCGAGGTCGCGTGGGTAAAGAAGTAAAGACCCTTCCACAATTCCTCGACCATCGCTGGGTCGCGGCCGATCAGCCAGGGGCCCATATGGTCGCGCAGCATGGCGACCACCGAGGAGCCGCCCTGGCCGATCGTGTAGGCGTAACCGGTGCCCTCGGCGCCATCGTCGGTGAAGAGGCGGACGATAGGCGTCTCCTGGGTCAGGAAAGCCTGGATGGCGTCCGTACGTTTGACCTTCGGCGCCAAGTCGACCTGCTGGATCTCGACGCGTGTGATTTTTACCATAGGCGGCGTTTCTCCCGGTTTGACGGTAATTCTCGCTTGCCTCCCGGGAAGCCGTCACGTGAAATGTCCAGCGCATTGCGCCAGGGGGGTGCATGAGCGACATACTGAAGAAGACCCTCGAGAGCGAGGCCGCCAGCGCCGCCGGGTTCGCCGACGATGTCGCGCGTTTTCGCTATGGCGACCACGGGATCGAGGACTGGGTCTCGGTCGCCATCCTCTGGGCCATGTCGACCTTCGTCTTCTTGCAGGTCATCACCCGCTACTTCCTCAACAATTCTCTGGCCTGGACCGAGGAGATCTCGAGCTATCTCCTGATCACCCTGACCTTCCTTGGTTCGGCGATGGCGGTGCGCAAGAACACGCATATCCAGATCGAGTTCCTCTACACCATCGTCAGCCACCGGACCGGCCTCATCCTGGCTCTGTTCGTCGACCTGCTGCGTATCGCCTTCCTGGCGCTCAGCACCTACCTCGCCTACGAGGTCATGCTGATCATGCAGTTCCAGTACATGGCGGTGGTTAGCTGGCCCTTGAGCTGGGTCTATGGCGCGGTCTTCCTCGGCTATGCGGCCATGACCATCCGCTCGATCCAGGTGATCATCCGGCACTGGAAAACGAAATCGAGCGAGCTGATGGTCGCCGGGGTGGGGCCGCAGCTATGATCCTCCTTCTCGGCTCCTTCGTCGTCCTCATGGCCATCGGCTTCCCGGTGGCGCTGGCGCTCGGCGGCTCGTCGATGCTCTTCGTCTTCATCGACGAGCGCATTCCCCTGCTGGCGGTGCTTCACCGTACCGCCGATGGCGTGAACTCTTTCCCGCTGATGTGCGTGCCGTTCTTCATCATGGCCGGTCTGCTGATGAACACGGCCGGCATCACCGAGCGTATCTACAGCTTCGCCGTCGCCCTGGTGGGCTGGATGAAGGGTGGCCTCGGCCAGGTGAACGTCGTCGGCTCGGTGATCTTCGCCGGCATGTCGGGCACGGCGGTGGCCGACGCGGCGGGCCTGGGCACGATCGAGATCAAGGCCATGAAGGACCATGGCTACGATCCGGAGTTCGCCGTGGGCATTACCGCCGCCTCGTCGATCCTGGGTCCCCTCCTGCCGCCCTCGCTGCCCATGGTGCTCTACGGCCTGACGGCCAATGCCTCCATCGGGCAGCTTTTCGTTGCCGGCATTTTCCCGGGGCTCCTGCTGGCGGCCATGCTGATGTGCATGGTGGGCTATTTCGCCCATGTGCGCGGGTATCACCGCGACGCGGTCTTCAATCTCGGCGAGCTTGGTCGTCAGACGGTGCGGGCCTTCCTGCCGCTGATGACGCCGGTGATCCTGATCGGCGGCATGCGCATCGGCATCTTCACGCCGACCGAGGCCGCCATCGTGGCCTGCGTCTACGCGCTGTTTCTCGGCTTTTTTGTCTACCGCTCGCTGAC
Organism: Rhodospirillaceae bacterium; assembly: GCA_022843945.1. Taxonomy (GTDB): domain Bacteria; phylum Pseudomonadota; class Alphaproteobacteria; order CACIAM-22H2; family CACIAM-22H2; genus VGEI01. The sequence continues at coordinate 241,654 of JALHMR010000004.1, forward strand.
CTTCAAGGCGCTCTGCAAGGTCTCGATCGAAACCGTCGAGATCACCGCCGTGGTGCTGCTGATCGTCGCTGGCTCCGAGATCTTCGGCTGGCTGATCACGACGACCAAGATCGCCGACCAGATCGCCGACATGGTGCTGGCGATCACGGAACGGCCGTGGATGATCCTGCTGCTGGTCAATATCTTCCTCCTGCTCGTGGGCCTGGCCATGGAGCCGGTGCCCTGCATCCTGATCCTGACCCCGATCATGCTGCCCCTGATGGAAAAGATCGGGGTCGATCCGATCCATTTCGGCGTCATCATGGTTTTCAACCTGATGATCGGGCTGCTCACGCCACCCGTCGGTATCATCGTCTTTATTCTCGGACGAATAGCTGGGATTTCATTCGAGCGTGCCACGCGGGCGGTGCTGCCCTTCATGGTCCCGCTGCTGATCACCCTGGGCCTGGTGACCTATTGGCCCGAGATGGTGATGTACCTGCCGAAGCTCTGGTACCGCTGAGCGGCTAGAGAATTCCGTGCCGGGCGAACACCGCCCGCAGCCTGTCGCCGCGCTGGAGCTCGGCGCGTACCGTGTTCTCGCTGGCCACCTTCTTGAAGGCCAGCGCCAGCGCCTTGATCTCGACCTTCTTCGGCACGACAACCACGCCGTCGACATCGCCGAAGACGAGGTCACCCGGCTCGATATGCACGCCGGCGACCTCTACAGGCACGTCGATGGCGGCAACCTCGCCACGGCCCTTGGAATCCAGCGGTCCAATGCCGCCATGGAACACCGGGAATTTCATCTTGCGGATATAGCGCACGTCGCGCGTCAGGCCATCGGTGAGGCAGCCGGCGGCCTTGCGCGCGCGCGCCGCGGTCGACAGCAACTCGCCCCAGGGCGCGATGCGCGGTGAGCCGCCGCAGGCCATCACCGCCACGTCGCCCGCCTTGAGATCGTCGATCAGCGCGATCTCGAGCTCGTACGGATTGCCCCTGGCGATATGGAAGACCTCGCGGTAGAGCGCGGTACGCGCGCGGCCGCACATGACGAGCGTGTCGTCGAGCGGCCGGATCGCCGGGGTCATCGCCTGCTGGCGATAGCCCAGGCCATCGAGCACGTCCGAGAGGACGGCCGTGTAGAGCTGCTTGCGGGCCCGCGCCAGGTCCCGGACCGTGACCGCCATCCTAGTAGACGGCCCGGCCGCCGGAGATGTCGAAGACGCCGCCGGTGGTGAAGCTGCATTCTTCGGACGAGAGCCAGGTCACGAGCGCCGCGATCTCATTGACCTCGACGAAGCGACCCATGGGGATCTTCGACAGCATGTAGTCGATGTGCTGCTGGCTGATCTGGTTGAAGATCTCGGTCTTGGCGGCGGCCGGGGTGATACAGTTCACCACCACGCCGGTCTGGGCCAATTCCTTGCCCAGCGACTTGGTGAGACCGATCAGTCCGGCCTTGGCGGCGCTGTACGCCGCGGCATTGGGGTTGCCTTCCTTGCCGGCGATCGAAGCAGTACTGACAATACGCCCGTATTTCTGGGCGATCATGCCGGGCACCAGGGCGCGCGAGCAGAGGAAGGGACCGGTGAGATCGATCTCCAGCACTTTGCGCCATTCCTCGGGCGTGTAGTCCCAGGTCGTCTTGCTGGGACCGGCGATACCGGCGTTGTTGATCAGGATGTCGACCTTGCCCATCTGGCCGATCGCCGCGTTGGCCGCAGCGCCGACCGCGTTGGCGTCGGTGACGTCGACCGTCGTGGTGTGCGCCTTGCCGATCGGTGCCAGGTGCTTGAGCGCCGCGTCGAGGGCCGCCGCGTCCATGTCCCACAGGCTGACTTCGGCGCCGGACTGCATGAAGCGCTCGGCAATCGCCAAGCCGATACCGCGCGCACCACCGGTAACGACGGCCTTGCGGCCGGCGAGATCGATCTTATTCATTGGTACTCCTGACCCGAACCGTTCTTATGGCCGTCATATTGGGCGAGGACGGTATGTAGCGCAATGCGTGCCTTGGGGCCGCCCTCCTTCGGGGCGGCGGCCGGGCTAGGTCAGACCTTGCCCAGGGCCCTGAGGATCGCCTCGGGCGTGAAGGGCTGCGCGGCCACCCGGGCGCCGAGCGGCAGCAGCGCGTCGTTGATGGCGTTCATGACGGCGGCGGGGGCACCGGCGGTGCCGGCCTCGCCGGCCCCCTTGGCCCCCAATGCCGAGGAGCGGGTCGGCGTCACCACGTGGGCGACATCGATATCGGGCATCTCGGCCATCATGGGCACGAGGTAATCGGCCATGTTGGCGTTCCGCATCTGGCCCTGGTCGTCGTAGACGCATTCCTCGTAGAGGGCAGCACCGATGCCCTGGACCACGCCGCCGCGGACCTGCTCGTCCACGAGCTGCGGGTTGATCACGGTGCCGCAATCCTCCACGCACCAATGGTTGAGCAGGGTGACGAAGCCGGTTTCGGTGTCGACCTCCAGGTACGAGGCCTGGATGCCGTTGGTGAAAACGAACGCATAGTCCTTCTGGACGTAGTGGCGCGTGACCATCAGCTCGGGCTTCAGGTCCTTGGGCAGCGTGTCCGGGCGGAAATAGGCGACACGGCCCAGCTCCTCGAGTGGCATGCGCTCGGTGCCGGTCGCCGTGTCGACAATCTGGCCGAGGCGGATGTCGAGCGTCGCCGGGTCGGCCTGGAGCATGACACCGGCCACGGCGAGGATGTTGGCGCGCAGCGCCGCCCCGGCCTGCAGCGTGGCCTCGCCGCCGATCCCGGCCCCGCGCGAGGCCCAGGTCCCGCCGCCATAGGGGGTCGTCTCGGTATCGCCGGTGATGACGCGCACGCGCTCCAACGATACGCCAACCGAGGTCGCGGCGATCTGCGCCACGATCGCCTCGGTGCCCTGGCCCTGTTCGGTGACACTGATGGAGCAGGTGATGGTTCCCGAGGGGTCGAGCCGGATGGTGCAGCCGTCCTGGGCGGATATCTTGGCCCCGCCGATGCCGTAGAACATGGCCGACGGATTGGTTACCTCGATGAAGCTGGCGAGGCCGATGCCGCGATAGACGCCCTTCTTGCGCAAGGCGGCCTGCTCGGCGCGCAATTTCTTGTAGTCCATCATCGCCAGGAGCTTGTCGAGCGACTTGT
>JALHMR010000005.1 GCA_022843945.1 Rhodospirillaceae bacterium
CGTCGCGGTCGCCCGAAAGCTGCTCGTTCTCGCCAACGCCCTCGTCAAACACGACCGTCTCTATGATCCCAATCACCAGCCCGGCTCTTGACGACCAATACAGTCGCCGGATCGCGCGGCCTCGGAAGGCCGCTTGTCCGGGGTGACAATGGGAGTCTTCGGCCGCCGCTTGGCCGGATGACAGAAAGTTTACCGCTTCAACCCTTGGCAGATCTCGACATAGTCCGGGTGATCGGGCGGCAGCAGGCCGTGGCGGACCAGGAAATCGATGATCACCAGGTTGCAGTTGAACTTGAACTCCTGCGTGGTCTCGACGACCTCCGCCACCTTCTCGATCGGCCAGAGGAAGAACTCTTCGATCTCGCCGTCGGTGTTCTTCGGCGTGAAGCCCTCCGGCAGTTCGAGGTCGTAGCAGAACTGCACGTCGGGCTTGAGGCCGTCGGAAGCCTCGAGCGTGTAGGTGATGCTGCCCACCGCGACCGCCTGGCGGGCCATCGCCTCGGGGATGTTCGCCTCTTCCTGGCATTCCTTGATCAGGTTGTCGCGCAGCGAAATGCCGATCGGCTGGCCGCCGGCCACCGTGTTGTCGAGCATGCCGGGATAGGTGGGCTTGTCCTTCGCCCGGCGGCCGATCCACATATGGATGCCGTCCTTGCGGCGCACGTAGCCGTTCATGTGCACGCCGAAGGCGCGCACGCCGAAAGCCGGGACGCCGGCGCGCTCCATCTGCAGGAAGGGCGGCTCGGAGAATTTTCGGGTCACCGGGTAGTACTCGTTGCGCCGGCCCTTGACGATGCCGTCCTCCTCCAGCCGGCGCAGCACGTCGTCCATGGCCGCCGTGCGCGCCGAGAAGGTGGTGAAGCGCGGATGCAGGTGCACCGCGTCGTCCTCGATGACGAAGCTGTCGCCCAGCTTCTTGAGCTGCGGCACCAGGTCGTGACGGATGCGCCCGACCCGGCAGCCATCGACCACCCAATGGCGGAAATGCTCCGGGTGCCAGACGTTGTTCTCGTTGATGCGGTCGAGGAAGGACATGCGGGGATACCGGCGTGGAGAGTGACAAGCTATAGATAACGGATGAGCCGCCTAAACGTCACCCCGGACAATTGCGCGTGATCGGGCCGCACCATCCAACTGTCACCCCCGCGAAAGCGGGGGTCCATTGCGCCGCCGGCACGATGGATCCCGGCTCGCGCCGCTGGCGCGGCTTGGCCGGGATGACAGTTGTGCTTGTGGTGGCGCTGTTTCTCTCGACGGCCGCCCTCGCCTTCTCCGGCGACGCGCTGCGCGACTTCGCCCGCCACGCCGGCCTGTCCCAGGCGGATGCCTTCGCCGAGACCGTCACCGCCCTGCGCGACACCAAGGCCCTGCCGAAGCACTACCTCAGCAAGCGCGAGGCCGGGCAGCTCGGCTGGAAGCCGGGCCAGGACCTCTGCCGCGTGGCGCCCGGCAAGGCCATCGGCGGCGACCGCTTCCACAATCGCGAGCAGCGCGTGCCGCAGGCCGTCGGCCGGCTGTGGTTCGAGGCCGATCTCGATTACGCCTGCGGCAAGCGCGGCGCAAGGCGGCTGGTCTGGTCGAATGACGGCCTGATCTACGTCACCACCGATCACTACGGCACGTTCAAGGAGGTGCCGAAATGAAGAACAACCCTCATCCTGAGGAGCCGCCCGCCTTGATGACAAAGACACCCTTCGAGGCTCCCAGTCCTTTTCCTGGCGCGCGCAGCCGCCACACCAACCCTGCGCGCGCCAGAATAGTAAGCCGCTCGCACCTCAGGGTGAGGAAGCAAGGCGGGCGGCGTCTCGAAGGATGGCCACGTTCATGACCACCGTCACCCTCACCGCCGCGCACGACACCATGGACGCGATCTACAGCGCGCTGCAGGACCAGCTCGACCTGCCGCGGCATTTCGGACGCAACCTCGATGCGCTCTACGACGTGCTGACGACCGACGTTGCCGGCCCGGTCGAGATCGTGTGGAAGGAGCACGCCTGGGCGAAGCCCAAGCTCGGCGCCAATTACGACCGGCTGGTCACGACGTTGCGCGACGTGGAGAACGAGCGTGAGGATTTCACTCTGGTTCTGAAATAAAGGGCTAGCGACACTATTTTATAGATCGCCGTGTCGACGCAGGTCGATCATTGCGCTCGGCTTAGCCCAGGAATTCTTCGGGCCAAAACTTGCCCCAGGCGTTCTCATCATTTGGATCTATTTCGTTCCCATCTCGATCCATAAATCTAGCGCCACTACGGATAATGTGCGCGTATTGCTCATCGGTGGCTCTCGGCAAATGATGCCGCGTCATCCACGTGCCCTCAAACGTTGTTCCCGAAATATCCGCTTCTCGAAAATCGACCATATGAAGTTTAGCCCTGCTTAAATTGGCGCCCACCAAGCTAGCTCCAGTAAAATTCGCCCCTGTAAGGTAAGCCTCGTTCAGCGAGGCGCCATTGAGATTGGCGCCTTGAAAGTCACTCTTCTCGAACTCACCATGGTCCATATTCGCGTTCTGCAGATTACATCTGCGGAAATTAGTTTCCTGCGCGAAAGCCCTGCCCAGGTTAGCGTTTCGTAAATTTGAGTCTGAAAGCTTAGCACGCGCTAGAATCGATCGGAAAAACGAGCAGCCTTCAAATTTTCCGGCTGAAAGGTTGGCGGCATAGAGATTACTCATCGTCAGATCGACCCGCTCTGGCAATTCAACCGCCTCGCCATAGCCGAACCGTAGGATCTCAAGTATCGACGCGATATCCTCTCGCCTGGCAGGCGCGTCTTTGATGCTTTGCTTTTGTACCTCCTCCACAGTCTCCTTGATCTTCTTTGGGATAACTCGAAGTTCAGATCGGACGAAGGTGTTCAATACCCGAAAGGTCGATTTGCGCAGAACCGGCTCGATCTCACTTAGCTCCTTGAGCGTAACGACTGCGAAGACTCTCTTGTGGATGGGCGCGTTCGCTTCAGCCAGCAGCTCAACTGCCTTTAAATGCCTATCAACCCGATTTTTAAGGGTGCTTTCTTCTGCTTGTTTGAGTGACGCTTCTGAAGACCTTTGGGCAGCTAGAGCTGCCGTCAATTGAGCCTTCGAAGTTCGATCGGCGCTCCAAGCCCGCCACACTGCCAGAGGCAATCCGAGAAGCCCCAGTACGATAATGGCTACGTCTTTAAGATCCGCGCTGGGCAGCAGGGGCAGCGAGCGAACGAGCGCCGCTCCCATCACAGCACCAGCAAGAAGTAGCGCTATCGCGCCTAAGGCCGCGCCCATCTAGGCCTCAACGTCCTGAATGCAGGCCATCTTCCCACATTCACCCGAGTCGTGGAAAATTGCGGCGCTTATCTACCCTTTGATCCACGTCTCCGAAAACGCGAGCATCGCCGTGGTGATGGTGCGGCCGGCGATGTCGCGCGGCACGGGCTTGCCCTTCAGCTTCCGGCCGTTGACCGTAATGGTCGCGTCGCTGCAGGGCACGAACAAGCTTGGCATATAATGCTTGCCGGTCGCCGACTTGTCGGGCGGGAAGGCGAAGCAGAAGGGCTCGCCCAGGCCGCTCCAGGTCAGCACCACCTTGGTCGCGCCGGCGGTCACCGTCTCGCTGTATTTCTTGCGCGCATCGCCCGAGGCCGCGACCTTGCTCAGCTTTTTGTACTGCGCCGAGGCGAGGCCGGGTTGCCCGCGCATGGCGCCGAAATGCGCGCAGAAATCCGAGACCAGAAAGCGCGCCAGCTTCTCGTTGTCGTGCAGCACGAGGTTGGGCCGGTCTTTTGCGGGTTTGGCCTCGCCCGGCGACTGCAGCAGCACCAGCGCGTGGCCGGCGCCGTAAGGCGAGAGCACGACACGGAAGAAGCTGGCCAACGCCGTGAACGGCCCGTCCGGGCGCTCCTTGAGCGAGATGCCCGGGTTCTCGCCCGACCACTCGACGGTGCCGGGAAACTGGATGATGTCGGCCATGGTGTCCTCCCCCTGATTGGTTGGGGGGAGGATAGCGGCTTATGCCCCTCTCCGCACGAAGTGGGGAGAGGGAGGGGCCCGTCACCGCAGGTGACGGGAGGGTGAGGTGTCGTGCCGCCGGACCACCTCACCCGGCTCGCTGCCGCTCGCCACCCTCTCCCCCGCCTTGCGGCGGAGAGGGTTAGGCTTGCCGCTTGTCCGGGGTGACGACCGTTCTTATTGCAGGCCGCCGTTACTTCTTCATCAGCCGCGCCACCTCCCGCTTCAGCTCCAGCACCTCGACCGGCGCCTCGGGCCAGTTGTCCTCCCAGCAGACGATGAGGTCGCAGCCCTTCGGATGGTGCGCATGAACATGGAAGTTGCGGCTGCGATGCTCGAACTCGATGCGCACGCGCTGCCAGCCGCCGTCGACGCGCCGCCGGCCGGCGGCGTCGGGAAAGCCGGGGCCGAGGCTCTCCAGGACGAAGCCGAGCTCCTCCGCCACCAGGCCGAACAGGAAGATCACCGCCGATTCGCTGGTCGGCGCATGATCCAGCGCGCGGAAGCGCAGCAGCTCGCCGCAGGATGGCAGGCGCTGGATCGGCGCCACCGGATGCGCCGCGCAGTAACCGCGTAGGGCCGCCAGATGCGGGGCGTCCGGTTCCTGCCGTTCCAGCCAGTCGCGTAGCACCACCAGCGCCCGCTTCCAGCCCTTCCAGCGGCCGACGATCGCTCGCCGGTGCCGGCGGACCAGCGGTGCTTCGCCCAGGCGCTCGACCGCGCCGCCGACCGCAGTCAGCCCGTCGCGCAGGATCTTCAGCAGGTCTTCGTCCGTCCGCCCCGGCCCGGTATGTCCGCTCATCAGGCCGGCCGCCCGAATCAGCTCGTCGTAGGTGCCGCCCACCAGGCGGGCGGTGCGGCGCGAGAAGCCGGTCGCCCGGCAGAACTCGTCGCGCCGGGGGCGGCGGCCCAGGCGCAGGGCCAGGCCCTGCAGCGCCGCTATTGCTGCCGCGCGCGTCTCTTCGATAGCGTCGGGCCTCATAGACATTATGTCTAAAATGGGCCGGCTTTGTCCCCTGTCCAGCTTTCAAAATGTCTATAGAGGCGATTATCCCGGACTTGACTTGTCCGGGAGTACCCCACTATAGGCAACCGGGGGTAGCTTTATCCCCGCAACCTGTAGGGGGGTCGTCATGGACATATGGTCTGCCGTCGATATCGGCGCCACATTTGGGCTCGGTGCTTGGGGTGCTTACATGACCCTGAGGCCGCTGAAGGATGGCACTCCCGATCACAAGGTGAACCGGGTGCTTGCGGTTTTCATGATCCTCGCGCTGGCTTCGGTAGCCGCGAAGTACCAACAGGATGCGGCGCTTGAGACCAAGATCACGGGCGGCGACAGCTACTGCTTTATTAGCGTAGGGGGCACGACACCGACCGGAGAGGCGCTTGTCACGCTGGCCAACACAACCGGCCCCATTCCTTACGTCCGCTGGGGCTTCTATCAGCTACAGGACGGCAATAAAGTCCCGCTCGACAATTGGTCATCGCCTCAGCCGTGCCTAAAGACAACGGTTCTCTTACGGCAACCCCGCGCTGAAGGCGAGTATGTCATCGACTTCAACGGCAGCAATGGCGTTTGGAGCAGCTGGCTCACGCTAAAAAGGGATGGGGATACCCTGGTCGAAACGCGCCGCGTCGTTCGCGACGACGGGACGGTTCTGTCCCCCGAGCAATCATTTTCTCATCGGATAGCGGGGAGGTAATGGCAACTCCAGTTGCTCCGGTCCGCGTGGCGTCGCCCCATCTGGTGGCTGAGGCGGACGCCAATCTTTGCGCCTCAGCATTTTGCTATAGCCGCTCCAAAGATGTCGTCGTTGTCGCGGTTGTTGTAGCGGAATTCAAACTCCGCGACGTAGAGCGGCAGATACTTGGCGCTGACCTTGTGGAACGTGCCGACGATGCCGCGCTTGAGGATGCTCCAGAAGCCCTCAATCGTGTTGGTGTGAACCGCGCCGACAACGTATTCGCCCTTCCGGTGGCGCACGAACTTGTGCGGGTAGATCGTGCCGAGATCGCGGTAGCCCCAAGCCTCGTCGCTCGCCAGAAGGCTGACCTTCTCGGAAACGGCGCTGCGAACGAACTGGCTGATATGCTCGCCGCGGACGCTCTCGATAACGCGGGCAACCACGTTGCCCTTGCGCGAGACAGCGCCAGCGACAATCGCCTTGCCGCCGGGGCCGCCCTTACGACCGCTGCGGCCACCATGCTTGTTGATCGCCTTGCCGCCAACGTAAGTCTCGTCAACCTCGACGATGCCCATAAGCTTCACGAATTCCTTGTCGCGCATCGCGGCCCGGATGCGGTGGCACATATACCAAGCCGTCTTGTAGCTACCGAAGCCCATGTACCGCTTCACCTGAAGGGCGCTGATGCCCTTCTTGCTGGTGACCATGAGGTGAATGACCTTGAACCACTCGGTCAGGTCCACGTTCGTGTTCTCAAAGATCGTCCCGACGAGATGAGAGAAGCGATAGGAAGTCTGGTCGGCGCAGTCGTAGCACTGCCAGCGGAACGGCATGGTCGTGAGTTCGCCAACGTTGACCGATCCGCAGCGGGGGCAATGGACGCCGGTCGGCCAGCGGCGGCAGACGAGGTAGCGGTCGCAAGCCTCTTCGTTCGGGAAAGCCGCCTTAAACTGGGCGTCCGTCATCTGCTTGATCGGCTTACGTGTTTTCCGGGTCTTGGCCATGCCTGCTAGCTCCTATCCAACCTTGAGCTTGAACATAGCCGTTCCCGGCCAAGAAGTCAAGTCCGGGATAATCGCCTCTATAGACATTTGTCTACTCGCCGCCGGCGGGCCGCCGTTTGACATCCTTCGAGAGCCTCAGGATGAGGTTTGTTCTCAGGAGCCTCACCCTGAGGCTCTCGAAGGGTGAGGTCGATAGGAGCCCGCCTTGTTTCGCTCAAAACCCTGCCTATAGTGGCCAGCATGCAGATTCTCCTCGCCGTCCTCCCCTACCTGATCGGCCTCGGCCTGATCGGCGTGGTGATCACCTTGCTCACCGGCCTGACCACGCTCGGCAGCGGCGAGGGCGGCACGGACGGCATGGACAAGCGGCGGCGCAGCAACCGGCTGATGATGCTGCGCGTCGGCCTGCAGGCCGGGACGGTGGCGCTGGTCCTGCTCTACGTGGCGCTGATGCGCTGGGGTTCCTGAGGACCCCCAAGGAAACCCCGATGGTCAAGCTCACCCGGATCTACACGCGCGGCGGCGACGGCGGCGAGACCTCGCTGGGCGGCGGCGAGCGCGTGGCCAAGCATTCGTTGCGCGTCACCGCCTACGGCACGGTGGATGAGGCCAACGCCACAGTCGGCCTGGCGCGGCTGCACACGGCTGGAGACGCGGACGCCATGCTGGCGCGCATCCAGAACGACCTGTTCGATCTCGGCGCCGATCTCTGCACGCCGGAAGATCCACCCCCGAAGCACCAGGCGCTACGCATCAGCCAGGCGCAGATCGACCGGCTGGAGCACGAGATCGACGCGATGAACGGGATGCTGGCGCCGCTCGAGTCCTTCGTGCTGCCTGGCGGCACGCCGGCCGCCGCCGCCCTGCACCTGGCGCGCACCGTGACGCGCCGGGCCGAGCGCCTGATCAGCGAGCTGGCGACGCAGGAAAGGCTCAACCCGCTGGCGCTCAAATACGCCAACCGGCTGTCCGATCACCTGTTCGTGCTCGCCCGACATCTCAACGACGACGGGGCGCAAGACGTGCTTTGGGTGCCGGGGAAGAACCGGTAGAGGGCAAGCAGTCCTCATGCTTCGAGACGCGCCCTCGGAAGGGCGCTCCTCAGCATGAGGTCTCTCTTAAATCAGACCTCACCCTGAGGTGCGAGCCCCATAGGGGCGAGCCTCGAAGGGTGGCGACCTTTCCCCGGGTCGGCGTTTGTCATTTTCGCCACCCATGGCATAATCACCCCCCTCCATTGGCAATACTGCCGTCTGTCCGCCGCGCTTGAATAGGACGATGGTGCGCGCCCTCAACGCACCATCACGGAGCAGAACCCATGAAGCGCTTTGTCATCGAACGCGAGATCCCGGGTGTCGGCGGCATGAACCGCCAGCAGCTCAAGGACGCCTCCGCCACCTCCAACGCCGCGCTGGAAAAGCTGGCCGGCAAGGTGCAGTGGGTGCGGTCCTATGTCGTCGCCGACAAGACCTTCTGCATCTACCTCGCGGAGAACGAGGGCCTGGTCCAGGAGCACGCCAAGCTCAGCGGCTTCCCGGCCAGCAAGATCACCGAAGTGCGCACGACGATCGACCCGATGACCGGCTATGCCGCCTGATCGGGCGGCCTGAGCGAACGATCGAAGACCGGCGCCGCCGGACGGAAGACCCCGGCGGCGCCGGCTCAGGAATAGAGGAGAGCGGCCATTCTTCATCCCGACCGCACGCCGCCCGGCCATTTCTGCTGGCTCGACCTGGCGGCGAGCGATGCCACGGACGCAAGCCGGTTCTACGAGGGATTGTTCGGCTGGACCTCCCACGAGCAGCGGGCCAATGGCGGCGTCTTCACCACCCTGCGCCTCGGCGGCGAGGATGTCGGCTCGCTCTACCAGTTGAGCCGGGTGCATCGCGACAATGGCGTGCCCCAGCACTGGACGCCCTATGTGCGGGTGAGCGACGCGGCGGACACGGCCCGGCGCGCCGGATCGCTCGGCGGCGCGGTGATCGTGCCGCCCTTCGCCGTGTCCTCCATCGCGCGCATCGCCCTGATCCAGGATTCGGGCGGCGGGCAGGTCGGACTATGGCAGCCCGTATGAGAGCGCGCGCGTGACCCGCAACGGCAAACCCGGCAAGGCGCGCCGCGCCGCGCGAAGCGGGCAGCAGCCGGGGCCCGCCGCAAAAGGCGGCGACAGGGTGCTCGACGTCACCGTCGTGCTGCTCGAGGGCGGCTATGCCTCGACGGCGGTCGGCCCCATCGAGGTCTTCCATTCGGCGGGGATGTTGTGGAACTGGCTGCAGGGCGAGACCCCGGCGCCGCGCTTCCGGGTGCGCGCCGCCTCCATCGACGGCCGCAGCGTGACCAGCCTCTACCCCCTGGGGCTGACGCCGGAATGCGCGATCCGCGAAATCAAGCATACGGACATCATCATCCTGCCGGCCACCAACTGGAACACGGAGCGCCTCGCGCGCCACGCCAGCCTTCTCACCTGGCTGCGCAAGTGGCATCGGCGCGGCGCACAAATTGCCGGCATCTGCTCCGGCGTCGCCTTCCTCGCCGAGGCCGGCCTGCTTGACGGGCGGCAGGCGACGACGCATTGGGCGGTCGCCGATGCCCTGCGCCAGCGCTATCCCAAGGTGCGCTGGCGGTCGGAGCAGTTCGTCACCGAGGACGGCCGGATGTTCTGCAGCGGCGGCGTCTATGCCGCCATCGACCTCAGCCTCTATCTCGTCGAGAAATTCTGCGGCCACGAGATCGCGCTGAAAACCGCCAAGTCGCTGCTGGTCAGCATGCCGCGCGGCCGGCAGACCGGCTACGCGGTCCTGCCGCTGTCGCGCCCGCACGAGGACGAGCCGGTGCGCCAGGCCGAGGAATACCTGCAGCAGCATTTCGACCGCGACCTGTCGATCGACCGGCTGGCGGCGCGCACCGGCATGAGCCCGCGCAATTTCATCCGCCGCTTCAAGGCGGCGACCGGCCGCCTGCCCGGCGCCTACGTCCAGGCGCTGCGCATCGCGGCGGCCAAGGAGCTGCTGGAGCGGGGCACGGCCTCGATCCAGACCGTGTGCGCCAGATCGGGCTACGCCGACCTCGCCTTCTTCCGCGGCCTGTTCAAGCGCCACACCGGCATGACCCCGGCCGAGTATCGCAGCCGCTTCGCCCGGATGAGCTTCGGCCGCGGCGAGATGGCCAGCGGCTGAGGCAATCCCGTTTGTCATCCCGGGCAAGCCACGCGTTTAGCGTGGCGCAACCCGGGATCCATGGCGCCACCCGATAGATGACCCCAGCTCGCGCAACGCTGACGCGTTGCTTGTCCGGGGTGACGGTTTGGTATGGCGGCCCCGCTTCGTACGTAGCGGCAATTCCGACCGCCTATTGCCCGCGCCCCCAGCGCGCCGCACCCGCGCCAATCGTTAAGACAACCGCGCGGAAATTGCGGGCGGTCGCGTTGACTCGCCCCCTTCGCAGTCCTATGTTGCAGCGCACTAATCGCCTGAAAACGCGGCAATAGACGCCAAATTGCACGGCAGACTGCAGCGCGGGGGCACGGGAGTAGAGGTCGGATGAAGGTCCTGGTCGCGGTCAAGCGCGTCGTCGATTACAACGTCAAAATCCGGGTCAAGGCAGACGGCAGCGGCGTCGAGACGGCCAACGTCAAGATGTCGATGAACCCCTTCGACGAGATCGCGGTGGAAGAGGCGATCCGGCTCAAGGAAAAGGGCACGGCGAGCGAGATCATCGCCGTCTCCATGGGGCCCCAGCAGTGCCAGGAGACGATCCGCACGGCGCTGGCCATGGGTGCGGATCGCGGCATCCTCGTGCTGACCGATGCCGAGCTGCAGCCGCTGGCCGTGGCCAAGCTGCTCAAGGCCATCGTCGACAAGGAGCAGCCCAGGCTGGTCATCGTCGGCAAGCAGGCGATCGACGACGACTGCAACCAGACCGGCCAGATGCTCGCCGCCCTGCTCGGCTGGTCGCAAGGGACCTTCGCCTCCAAGGTGGCGCCGAACGGCGAGATGGCGGAGGTGACGCGCGAGGTCGATGGCGGGCTCGAGACCCTGTCGCTCAAGCTGCCGGCGGTGGTGACCACCGACCTGCGGCTCAACGAGCCGCGCTACGCCTCGCTGCCCAACATCATGAAGGCGAAGAAGAAGCCGATCGAGACGCTGACGCCCGACGCCCTGGGCGTCGATCCCGCGCCCCGGCTGATCACCCTCAAGGTGACCGAGCCGGAGAAGCGCAAGGGCGGCGCCAAGGTGGCGGATGTCGCTTCCCTGGTCGACAAGCTGAAGAACGAAGCGAAGGTGATCTGAGATGGCCATTCTCGTCGTCGCCGATCACGACAACCAGTCGGTCAAGCCGGCCACGCTCAACGTCATCACCGCGGCCGGCAAGGCCGGCGGCGACATCGTCGTGCTGGTCGCCGGCAAGGATTGCAAGCCGGCCGCCGAGGCGGCGGCCAAGATCGCCGGTGTCGCCAAAGTGCTGCTCGCCGATCACGCGGCCAATGCCACGGGCTTGCCTGAGAACCTGGCGCCGCTGGTGGCCAGGCTCGCTCCCGGCTACAGCCATGTCTTCGGCTCGACCACCAGTTTCGGCAAGAACCTCATGCCGCGCGTCGCGGCCTTGCTCGACGTGGCGCAGATCTCCGACATCGTCTCGGTCGAGAGCGCCGACACCTTCGTGCGCCCGATCTATGCCGGCAACGCGCTGGCCGAAGTGCAGTCCAAGGACAAGATCAAGATCGTCACCGTGCGTGGCACGGCCTTCCCGCCCGCGGCGGCCGAGGGCGGCAGTGCCACGATCGAGAACGCCAGCGAGGCGGGCTCGGATGCCGGCCTGTCGTCCTTCGTGCGCCAGGAGCTGTCGAAATCCGAGCGGCCGGAGCTGACTTCGGCGCGCATCATCGTCTCGGGCGGGCGCGGCATGCAGTCGGGCGACAATTTCAAGCTGCTCGAAGCACTCGCCGACAAGCTGGGCGCCGCGGTGGGCGCCAGCCGCGCCGCGGTCGATGCCGGCTTCGTGCCCAACGACTACCAGGTCGGCCAGACCGGCAAGATCGTGGCGCCGGATCTCTACATCGCGGTCGGCATCTCGGGGGCGATCCAGCACCTGGCCGGCATGAAGGATTCGAAAGTCATCGTCGCGATCAACAAGGACGAGGAGGCGCCGATCTTCCAGATCGCCGATTACGGCCTGGTCGGCGACCTGTTCAAGCTCGTGCCCGAGCTGACCGACGCGCTGAAGAAGAGCTAGGAGACGACCCATGATGAAAACCATCGGCATCATCGGCGCCGGCCAGATGGGCAGCGGCATCGCCCATGTCTGCGCCCTCGCCGGCTTCGACGTGCGCATGCTCGACGCCAACGCCGAGGCGCTGCCCAAGGCGATACAGAACATCGACAGGAACATCGAGCGCCAGGTGCAGAAGGGCAAGACCTCGGCCGCCGACAAGGCGGCAGCGATGAAGCGCATCGCCACCTCGACCGACTACGCCTCGCTCGGGACTTGCGACCTGGTCATCGAGGCGGCCACCGAGAACGAGGCGGTCAAGCGCGAGGTCTTCAAGAAGCTCTGCCCGGCGCTCAAGCCCGAGGCGATCATCGCCTCGAACACCTCGTCGATCTCGATCACCCGCCTCGCCGCCGCCACCGACCGCCCGGCGAAGTTCATCGGCATGCACTTCATGAATCCAGTGCCTGTGATGGCGCTGGTGGAGCTGATCCGCGGCATCGCCACGGACGATCCGACCTTCCAGGTAATCAAGGAGCTCACCGTCAAGCTCGGCAAGTCGGCGGCGGTGGCCGAGGATTTCCCGGCCTTCATCGTCAACCGCATCCTGCTGCCGATGATCAACGAGGCGGTCTACACGCTCTACGAGGGTGTCGGCAACGTCGAGTCGATCGACACCGCCATGAAGCTCGGCGCCAACCACCCGATGGGCCCGCTCGAGCTCGCCGATTTCATCGGTCTCGACACCTGCCTGGCGGTCATGCACGTGCTCTATGACGGCCTGGCCGACTCCAAGTACCGGCCCTGCCCGCTGCTGGTCAAATACGTCGAGGCCGGCTGGCTGGGGCGCAAGACCAAGCGCGGCTTCTACGACTATTCGAGCGAAAAGCCGGTCCCCACGCGGTAACCCCGCCCGACCCCCGGGCGGGCAAGGGACCGGGTGACTTTCGGCCGGGTTTTGGCTAGGCTTGACCCCAGCGTGCCCGGCCGCCCGGACGCCTATCCAAGGGGGATTCCAATGCGCAAAGTTCTTCTCGCCGCCGTCATCGCTCTGATCGGACTCGTGCCGCTCACCGCCCAGGCCCAGCAGGCGGCACCGGGCAAGCCCGGCGACGTCTTCGGCCTCAACAGCAACCAGGTGGTGGCCATCGGCATCGGCCTGATCGGCGGCGCGATCGTCGCCGAGAGCGTGGTCGGCATGCCGGTCTGGGCCGGCGCCGCCGCCGGCGCGCTGGTCGGCAACTGGTACTACAGCCAAGAGGGCGGCGCCCCGGTGATCCGCCGCGCCAACGCGATGGCCGACGAGGCGAGGGTCTACCTGATCAACGCCACCGACAGCGCCGCCGTCTGGCTGCGCCAGTAAGCCCGGCGCCAGGCGAAAGCCCGCTGGCGATGGGCCGGCGCTTTCTCCCGATAGGCCTGCTGCTCGCGGCGCTGGTGTTGTTCGGCGCCGCGAACAGCCGCGCCGAGCCGGTCCAGCCGGCCGCCGTCACCCAGGCCGTCGACATCGCCAACCTCGACCAGCCGGTCCCCACCCTCACCCTCGGCCGGGTGATCGGCGTGGTCACCGGCATCGCCTTCGGCGAGGTCGTGCTGCACGGGCTGATGGGCCTGCCCGGCCTGCCCAGCATCGTGGCCGGCGGCTACGCCGGCTGGTGGGTCTACACCGGCTACATCGAGCCGCAGGTCAAGACCGGGGTGCGCAAGATCGCCGCCGCGGCCGGCGACGTACGGCTCTACTGGACCGCGGCTCACGACCCCGGCTGATTAGCCGCGGTCCTCACGAGAAGAAACAGGGGACCCCATGCTCCGTCGCAACCTGATGATCGGCGCTACCGCGCTCCTGATAGCCAGCGGGGCCGCTCCCGCCCAGTCTTATGAGATCGGGGCTGGTGAGATTGGCGCGAACGACCGGCTGACCCCGGCCCTGCTCCAGCAGATCCAGGCCCGGCCGGCCCCCGCACCCGCCCAGGCGGCCCCGGCGCCGCAGGGCAACCTGTTCTCCAACATCACGCTCGGCCAGGTGCTCGGCACCATGACCGGCGCGGTCGCCGGCAAGGTCATCCTCGAAGGGGCCCTCGACCTGCCGCAGGGTGTCGGCGTCGTCGCCGGCGCCATCGCCGGCTATTACCTCTGGATCACCTACTTCCAGAACATGGAAGGGCCGGGCATGCGCAAGGCCAGCGCCACCGGCTACGACGGCAAGATGTTCCTGATCGCCGATGCGCTGATCGAGGTCACCTCGCCGCTGCTGCGCCCCGCCGCGCTCGCCGCGCGCTGAACTACCCGGCTCTCGCCGCTCTTCGACCCCGCCCGCTCGGCGGGGTCTTTCATTTCGGCCCCTCGCTTGGCGTGGCCTTATTGGCGGCCTGGCGGCGCTTGGCCTCGGCCTCGATCGCCTGGATGAGCGCCGGCTGCTGGCCGGCGATCTGGTAGAAATCGGCGACATCGAGGACCAGCGTGGTGCACGGCGTCACCGCGATCACGTCGGCGGCGCGTGGCCGCCGGTCGAGCAGCGCCATCTCGCCGAAGAAGGCGCCCTCGCGCAGGTAGACCGGCCTGGCGCCGATGCGCACCTCGACCTCGCCCGAGACGATGAAGTACATCGAATCCCCCGGCGTGCCGCGCCGCAGGATCACCGCCCCGGCCGGGAAGTTGCGGCTGCGCAGCCGCACCACGATGTCGGAGATGGCGATGGCGCCGATATCGGCGAAGAACGGCACCTTGGCCACCAGCTCCCAGATGCGCACGAACTCGCGCCGCTTGACCTCCTCGGCGAAGCCGTTGGCGAGAATACCGGCGAGGAGCGCGAGCACGGCAATGCCGGAGACCATGAGCACGCCGCCGATCATCCGCCCCAACCCGGTCTTGGGCACCACGTCGCCGTAGCCGGTGGTGGTCAGGGTGACGATCGCCCACCACAGGGCGGAGGGGATGGAGGAGAAGTCCGCCGGCTGCGCCGCCTCCTCGACGAAATAGGCCAGTGTGGCTCCCGAGATCAGCACGATGACGAACAGGATCGCGACGGCGCTGAGGGCCGAGCGCTCGTTGCTGACCACCCGCGCGATCAGCGAGACGCCCGGCGCGTGTGTGGCGAGCTTGACCACCCAGAGCAGCACGAAGGCGGCGGAGGAATCCGCGCCGAGCTTGGCGTTGCCCGAGAGGATCACGGCCATCGGCAGGATGGCCAGCAGGTCGATCAGGCCTTCGGCGCTGACCGCCCAGCGCCAGCGCGCGACGAGCGGCGACAGGGCGTCGCTGATATGCGGCGAGGCCGGCGCCACCCAGAGCCGCACCAGGTATTCGACCAGGAAGACCGTGGCCACGATGCCGGTCAGCGTGGCGGCCAGGCCGTGATGGGCGGGGACGAGGTCGTTCATCGTGCCGACGGCGACCGCGCCGATGCCGACCAGGATGAGCACGATCTCCAGCACCCGCATGCGGTGTGCGGCGCGGCTGCCGTTCTCCGCGTCGAGAAGCCCGTAGAGCTTTTGCTGCAAACTCATGCCCGAAGGCGCCCCTGCCCCGTTACCCCGGGTCAGTCATAGCGAAGGCGGGGGCGGCTGTCCAAGGAACGTCGGAAGATCTCGATGCGTCACTCGCGCGCTGTCGCCGCTTTCCTATATGTCTCTAACGAAATCATCCAAGTAAAACCGGTCCTCCTCGCAGTAGTCGTCCTACTCAATATCTCTGTCTCGAATGCCTCAGTTATATCAGACAGGTAAACAACGCACCGAAGGCCGCGATCGGATTTCACGGCGACTATCGGCGGAGTAGTAAGGATTATTTATCTAGCGCAGCCCTCACTGCCTTCTCGTCGCAAAGCTCGGTGCCGTCATGGCGCGGCGTCTGACGATGGCGAGCCGCTCGCCTTTGCGGCCGTCGCCCTCGACCAGTTGGCCACGAAGATGCCGGCGATGACGAGCAGCAGGCCGGCGATCAGGGAGGCGGTCAGGTCCTCGCGGAGAATGATCACGGCGAGCAGCATGGCCGAGATCGGGTTCAAGGCGAGATAGATCGCCGTCCGGCTCGGCAGCAGGTGGCGCAGGGCCCAGGCGAAGAGCGAAAACTGCAGCGCGCCGCCGACGGTGCCGAGAAACAGCAGGGCGAGCCAGCCTTCGGACGTGAAGCTCGGCAGGCCGCTTCCGGCGCCGTTGGCCATGGCCAGGGGCAGCAGCGCCAGGACACCGAAGCTCATCGTCAGGACCGTGACGAAGAACGGATCGTGCCGGATGAGCGTCGGGCGTCCGAACACGGAATAGACCGCGGCGCTCAAAGCGCCGAGCAGCATCAGCCCGTCGCCCACCAGGTATCGCGTATCGAATTCGAAGGCGGCCGGACCGAAGGCGACCGCGACACCCGCGAAGGCCAGGCCGACACTGGCGACCTTGCGCGCACTCAGCGCCTCGCGGCCCGACACAGCCGCGATGATCAACGTCTGGATCGGGATCGTGGCTAGGCCGATCGCGCCCCGCGCGGCGGGGATGTAGTCGAGCGAGGCATTGAAGGCCCAGGGAAACAGGCCGAAGAACAGCGCGCCGAGCAGGGCGAGCGTGGCCAGCTCGCGGAGCGGCAGCCCGCCGCGCGGCCAGAGCAGATAGAGAACCGGCAGGAGGCAGGCGACGCCGATGACGTAGCGGTAGAAGGCCAGCGTCGCCGGGTCCGTCTCGCCGACCACCAGCCGCGTGGCGACGACCGAGGCCCCGGCGCTGAGCGACGCCGCGGCGGCCGCCGCATTGGCCAGGAAAACCTTGCTTGGCATGGCTGGCTCCAGTGACTTTCTCCTGTCACTTGCAAAACGCAAGTTACTCAGAATAGCAGGGCACTTTAAAATTGCAAGTCACTATGCTAGGATGCCAGCCATGCGCAAAAGCACGAAGCCTCCCCGGCTGCCAAAGCTGGGGGACCACGACTTTCGCTCGAAATGCTCGATCGCGCGCGCGCTGGAGATCGTGGGCGATAAGTGGACGCTGCTGATCGTCCGGGACCTGCTCTGGCACGGCAAGCACACTTTCGCCGCGCTCCAGGGCAGCGCCGAGAAGATCCCGACCAACATCCTGTCCGACCGGCTGCAGCGGCTCGCCGACTGGGGGCTGGTGCGCCGCGAGCCGTACCAAGACAGGCCGGCGCGGTTTGCCTACCACCTCACCGAGGCGGGCAAGGGCCTGGAGCCGGCGCTCACCCAGATCCTGCGCTGGGGGCACCGGGTCCTGGAGGGCGGGATGCCGGAGCGCCTGCGCGGGAAATAGCGGCGCGCGGACCGTCCGTCCTCATTCAAGGACGCCATAGTCCGTGATAGGCTCAGGGGATGAAGGCGGGATTTTGGTCGCTCTCCAAGCGCCAGGTCGGGGCAATCGCCGGCATGGCCCTGTCCGTTGTCGCCGCGCAGGCCCTGGCGGAGATGCCGGTGCCCAATCGCGTCCTGCGCGACAGCGTGACCGTCGGGGAAAAACAGGTTCCCTTGCCGCAGGGCCCGTGGATCGTCGCCGCGGCAAGCTACGCGCCCTTGCCCGGGTCGGCCCCGGTGATGGCGGCGGCGGTCGCCGAGGCCGTGCTCTTCCAGGTCAACCGCGGGCGCGTCGCTTCCTTCGTCACGGTCCAGACCAACGCCATTGCCGCACCCGGCGACTGGGGCCTGGCGCGCGACTGCACCCGGGCCGATATCCATTACGCCGTGATACATGACTTCGAGCCGGGTTCCGGCGGCTCGTGCAGCTTCGTCAATCACGTGGTCATGGCGGCCGAGCCGGCCACCGGTTCGACGTGGGACGTGGCCAGCCGGTTCGCCGCTTCCCGCGGCTGGGCGATGCCCCCGGCCTGGATCATGGCCGGGTTCCGCATCAGCGACGAAGAAGATGCGCTCGATGTCCGCTATTTCTTCAACCCGGCGATACCGGCCCAGCCGGCAGCGGTGCTGCCGCGGGCCCAGGCGACGCCCTCCGGCCTCGGGCCGGTCGCCCTCGACTGGGTCCGCCTGCAGGCTCGGGAGATCCGCGATGCCCTGGTGCCGCCGCCGCAACACGATCCGCGCTGGGAGCAAAGCGAATGGGCCCCCGCGCGGATGGCCGACGACGTACCGCGCCAGCAGGCGGTCGCCGGTCTCATCCGCTGGACCGAGACGATGCGCGGGCCGATTCGCCTCGGCCTGCGCAAGCAGATCACCGGCATGCCGGCCCCGGCGATGCCCTGGATCGACGACGGCGCGGCGATCTCGCCGGAGACGGCGCTGCGTCTGCGCCGCCTCGAAGACGTGCGCAACGCGGGCGCGATTCCCGAGGAGCGTTATCGCGAGCTGCGCGAGCTGCTGTTGCGCGACAATGCCGGCGCTCTCGCCGCCGATACGCTGCCCTGGGAGCTCAGCCTGTGGAAGACGGTCTCCTGGCGGGCCCTGGGTTCGTCGCTCGACCTGATCATCAGCTACATCTTCACCGGCAGCCTGGGCACGGCCGGCGGCATCACGGTGGTCGGCGGCGCGGTCAACTCGGTCGCCTACTATGGCCATGAGCTGGTCTGGAGCCTGCTCGGCCGCGGCCTGCCGCCGCCGATGCGGATCGTCGACTTCGCGAAGGTCGGACTCGACGGCTAGCCCGGCGGCCAGGGGCCTGGCCGCACCCGCGCAATTTCGGATCGAGCGGCGCGATCGGGGTATGGCAACGCTCGAAGGTCATAGCCAGTTGGTAGGGTACTGCGCGGTCCTTTGGACAGCGCGGCCGTACCCCATGACCGCGCCTGTGGCGCAGTTGGGCCTAAGGGAGCAAAACCATGCCGGCTGCTGATGAACTCGAGGCGTTTCGGGAGCGGGCGCGCGCCCTGCGCCAGAGGGCGGAAACGGCGGAGACGCCTCTCGATCGCGCAACCCTGGAGGAAACCGCCAAGCGCTTCGAGACGCTGGCGGCAGAACTCGCCGTCGCTCCCCGGGCTACGCCAGGGCGCCGAAGCGCCTGAATGTAGTTCTGTAAGAGCCAGGAGCCGATCGACAATGCCGCTCCAGGCGCCGGCCCGATGAGTCCGCGTCACGCGCCGCCGCCTTCCGGATCGCGCGACAAGCTGCGGCTGCCGATCGTCATCGTCCTCATCCTGCTGATCGTTCTCGGCTCGGGGCTGGAGATGTTTCTCTAGCCCCGTCTCGTCCCCGTAGCTCAGGCGGAGAAGTCCATCGGCTGCCCGCGGCCCGCCGCGAGCGCCCGCTCATAGGCCAGGGTGGCGGCGGCGACATCGGTCAGCGCCGTGCCGGTCGAATCGAACAGGGTGATCTCGTCCGCCCGGCGACGGCCGGGTTTGCCGCCCGAGACGAGATCGGCCAGCTCGGCGTGAACATCGGCCCGGGTCATGATGCAGGCCTCGATGGCGTGGTGCAGGTCGCCCCCGGCGGCGCACTGGTCGAGGATGTCGACGACCACCGTCGCCGCCGCCATCAGCGCCGGCTCTATCTCGCTCTTGACCGGGTTGTCGGCGCCGACGGCCGCCACGAAGGTGCCGGGTCGCACGTCGTCGCGCCGCAGGAACGGGATATGCGACGGGGTGCAGGTGACGGCGATGTCACTGAGCCGCAGCGCCGCGGGGAGGTCGGCACCCGCTTCGATCACGAGGTCGGTGTCGCGCGCCAGGGTTTTCGCCAGCGCCCCGATGCGCGCCGGATCGAGATCGAAAGCCAGGACCCGGCGCAGCGGCAGGATCCGGCTGAGGGCGCGCAGCTGGGCGGCCGCCTGGGCGCCGCAGCCGCACAGGGTGGCGACAGCGGACTCGGGACGCGCCAGGTACTTGGCGGCGACGGCACTGGCGGCGGCCGTGCGCAGAACGGTGATCTCCATCGAATCCATCACCGCCAGCAGGCGGCCGGTCGAGCCGTCGCACAGCACGACGGCGCCCTGGATGGTCGGCAGGCCATGACGCGCCGGGTTGCCGGGAAAATTGGCGTTGGTCTTGGCGGCGAAGGTGCCCGGCGCCCCCTGCAGGCCGGCGGCCTTGACGTGAAAGCTGCCGTCCTCGGTCAGCACCCCAAGCGAGGCCGGGCCGCGGGCCCGACCCTGGGCATGCGCCAGGAAGGCTTCCTCGACCGCGGCGATGCAGCTGTCCGGATCGACCACCGCCGCCACGTCGCTGCGCGAGAGCAGCAGGGTCGGCGAAGAGGCTGCCCGCGTCATGTGCGTCCCTCCGGCTTCTGCCAGGCCCCCGCCCGGAAGGCCGCCGCCAGGCTGGCGCCGTAGACCACGAGGCTGGTGGCTGCGATCAGCGCCAGGCCGCTCAGGTCGGTGCCCGCGATACGCAGGGCGAGCCAGCCGCCGGCCACGACGACGAGCACGCGGGCGGTCACCCCGAGCAGCGGCCAGAGCGGCCGGCCGGCCGCCTGGAACGACGTCGCCAAAGTGAGCCCGGCGCCGAGGAAGGGAAAGCCGAGGCCGAGGATGGCGAGATAGGCGGCCGCCGCGGCGTGGATCTCCGGCGTGGCGGCGAACAGGAACGTCCACAGGCCCGGCACGACGGCGCCGAGCAGGCCGATGGCGCCGGTGACGGCGCCGGCGATCGCCGCGCCGGTCCAGACGATGCGCGCGGCACGCGCCCGGTTGCCGGCGCCGATATTGGTGCCGACCATGGCGAGCAGGCCGGCGCCGAGGCTGAAGGCCAGCGGGTACACCAGGTATTCGAGCCGCACGGCGATGCCGAAACCGGCCAGCGCCGTGGCACCGAGCGAGGCGACGTAACCGGTGAGCACGGCAAGGGCGAAGTTGTAGAGCAGCGGCTGCAACGACATCGGCGCGCCGACGCGCAGGATCTCGATGAACAGCCGCCGACTCAGCCGCACACCGCGCAGTGAGAGCCGGATGGCGGTGCGCCCGGAGGCGATATACCAGGCGAGGAAGGCGGTCGAGGCGACGAAGGAGAGGACCGTGGCGATCCCCGCGCCGGCGATGCCGAGCGGCGGCAGCGGCCCGGCGCCGAACATCAGCACCGGCACCAGGGCGATGTGCAGGATCTCCGCCGCGATATAGACCGCCGCCAGCACGGCGGCCTGGCCGGCGCCGCGCACCACGCTGGTCAGCGTGCTGAGCAGCCAGTAGGCCAGCGCTCCGGCGAAGATCGCATTCGAGTACTCGACGGCCGCCGCCAGGCTCTCGCCGCTGCCGCCCATCGCCGCGTAAAGCGCGGGGCCGCCGAGAAGCAGGACCGCCGAGAAGAGCGCGGCCATGCCGGCGGCGATGACCACCGCATGCACGACCAGCGCCGAGGCGTCCGCGTGGCGCCCGGCGCCGATGGCGCGGGCGACGGCCGAGGCGACGGCACCGCCCATGCTCGAATTCGAGACCTGCTGCAGCAGCATGATCAGGGGAAAGACCAGCGACAGCCCGGCCAGCGCGGCCGGGCCGAGCCGGGCGACGAAGTAGGCATCGACCGTGGCGGTCACGGCGATGAGCACGATGTTCACCATCAGGTTCGGCGCCGCCAGGCGCAGCAGCGTGGCGACGATCGGGCCCTCGAGAAGCAGCTTCGTGCGGGAAGCCGCCGGATTCTGCGCGGGTGTGCCCGGGCCGGGGGCAGCGCCGGTGGTCGGGGAGATTGAACCGCGTGCGTCGCTCATGGTCGCTCCTGCCCCGCTGGGGACTGGAGCAGAACTTGGACGCGAGCGTCTTGGGGAAGCCGGGCGTCTGCCGTAGCCCGACACCGACTATCATGCGCCGATCGCGGATACTGTCAAGCCGTAGACCGGTTGGCCGGTTCAGGCGCCGTCGGCGCGCGAGGCGAGGACCTTGTCGATGCGACGGCGATCCATGTCGACGATCTCGAAGCGCCAGCCCTCGATGGTGGTGCGGTCGCCAGCCTTGGGGATGCGCGGCAAGTGCTGCAGAACGAACCCCGCGACCGTGTGATACGGACGGTCGCTGGGCAGGGACAGGCCCAGGGCGTCGGCCATCTGGTCCACGGGCAGGGCGCCATCCAGCAGCCAGGAGCCGTCGTCACGCGGGATCACCCTCGGCGTTTCCGAGCCGAGCTCGGCCACGAAGTCGCCGGCAATCGCCTCGAGGATGTCGGCCGTGGTGACCACGCCCTCGAACACACCGTATTCGTCGACCACCAGGGCCATGTGGACCGGGGAGGTCTTCAGCGTGGCCAGCACCTCGAGCGCGTCGGCCGAATCCGGGATCACGGGCGCGGGCTTGACGTGATCGCGCGCCCGGATGCTGCCACGCCGGATGCAGCCCGCGAGCATGTCCTTGGATTCGATGATGCCGAGGACCTGGTCGATGCCGCCGCGGCCGACCGGCAGGCGTGAATGAGGGGTCGTCAGGATCCGCGCGTGGATCTCCTCGTCGCTGTCGTCGAGATTGATCCAGTCGATATCGTGGCGCGGGGTCATGATCGACTGGACGGAACGATCGGCGAGGCGCAAGACCCCGGCGATCATGTCCTGCTCCACCTTCTCGACCACGCCGGCACTTTCCGCCTCGGCCACCAGCGTCTTGATCTCTTCTTCCGTCACCGTCCCGCTGGCCGCCTCCCTGGCGCCGATCAGCCGCAGCCCGAGCCGCGACGAGGCGTCGAGAAGCGTCACGAACGGCGAGGCGACGCGCGACAGGACGATCATCGAGCGCGCGACCGAAGCGGCGACGCGCTCCGGGTTGCGCAGCGCGATCTGCTTGGGGATCAGCTCCCCGACGATCAGCGAGAGATAGGTGACGACGGCGACGACCAGAACCACGGCCAGCGCCTCAGCCAGCGTGGGAGAGAGCGACAGGGTTTCCAGGTAATCGGCGAAGCGCTCGGCGATGGTGGCGCCGCTGAAGGCGCCGGCGAGGATGCCGATCAGGGTGATGCCGATCTGCACCGTCGACAGGAAGCGGCCGGAATCCTCGGCGAGCGCCAGGGCCATGTCGGCCCCCGGCACGCGGGAATGGGCCAGCCGCTGCAGGCGGGGCTTGCGCGACGAGACGACGGCCAGCTCGGAAGCGGCGAGAAAACCGTTCGCCGTGATCAGTATCACGACTATCCCCATCTCGATCCAGATCATCTCGGCATCCTCTCCCCGGCATAGTTTGCGCGCACTTGGATTCTTATCTTGTGTAGTTGGACTATTCCACGACGGCTACGGTGTTCGATGGTGCGTCGCAGCACGACACGCGCTTGTGAGTCCGCAGACGAGTCCATACACTGATTAAGTGTCTAAACAAACCGGCGGCCAACGCACGGGACACGATCCACGGAGGAGGAAAGCGCCAATGACGACGACACGCAGGACATTCAGCGCGGCCGTCTGCCTCGGACTGGGCCTTATCAGTGCCTCGTTCCTAGCCGGGGACGCCGCCGCCCAGACCAAGAACATCACCTTCATCCACCCCAATCCCTCGGCGATCAACTCGTTCCAGGTGTTCATCGCCATCGGCGAAGGCTATTTCAAGGACGAGAACCTGAACGTCCGGGTCGAGACGGTGGACGGCTCGGCGCCGGTGCTGCAGGCGCTCGCTGCCGGGCAGGCGCAGATCGGGCGGCCGGGCCCCGCCCCCGTTCTCAACGCCAGGGCGCGCGGCGTCGACGTGGTGTTCATCTATAACGCGCTGCCCAAGAGCTCCTTCGGCATCGCGGTGAAGCGCGATTCACGCTACCAGCAGGCGACCGACCTCAAGGGCAAGGTGATCGGCACGGGCACGCGAGACGGCGCCGAAGTCGGCTTCGCGCGCGCCATCTTCACCGATCTCGGCATGAAGGAAGGGACCGACTACACCTTCATCCCGGTGGGCGACGGCGGCCCGGCCGTGGCCGGCTTCCTGCGCAACGACATCGAGGCCTACATCGCCGCCACCAGCGACGTCGCCATTCTCAACCAGCGCGGCATGCCGGTGCGCGATATCACGCCGGAGAAGTTCAAGGGCTATTTCGGCAACGGCTACGCGGCGATGGGCGACTACATCGCCAAGAATCCGGATGTCATCGAAGGCTTCGGCCGCGCGCTGGTGCGCGCCACGAAGTTCGTCATGGAGCCGGCCAACCGCACCAAGGCGCTGGCCCACCTCGAGGCCGGCAATCGCCAGGAAGGCGAGAACAAGCAGTTTGCCGCCGCCCTGCTCGAAGCCGTCCTCGCCAAGGCCGTGCCGAATGACCCGTCCAAGGGCTGGGGCTACCAGAACCCACAGGACTGGGAAAACTGGCAGAAATCGCTGCTCGCCGGAGGCGACCTCAAGCAGCCGCAGGACCTGACCAAGGCCTACACCAACAAGTTCATCGAGGCCTGGAACAAGCCGGAATGACGTCAGCGGTTACCGCCTTTGCGCCGGCCGGGCTCGACGCCCGGCCGGTGTACGAGCTGCGCAACGTCACCAAGACCTTCCCCAAGCGTAACGTCCACGCGCTCGACCGCGTCGACCTGACGCTGCGGGAAGGCAGCTTCGCCTCGGTCATCGGCGCCAGCGGCTGCGGCAAGTCGACGCTGCTGAAGATCATGGCCGGGCTGCTGCCGCCCTCCTCGGGCAGCGTCGTGCTGGCCGGCAAGCCGGTCACCGGCCCGCGCCGCGACATCGGCATGATGTTCCAGCAGGCCACGCTGTTTCCCTGGCGCACGGCGATCGAGAACGTCGTCCTGCCGATCGAGATCCGCGACGGCAAGAGCGCGGCCCAGGCCAAGCACGCCGATGCAAGGGCGCTGCTCGAACTCGTCGGGCTCAAGGACTTCGCGCATGTCTTTCCCAACGAGCTGTCGGGCGGCATGGCCCAGCGCGCGGCGATTTGCCGAATGCTGATCACCGAGCCGGCCGTGCTGCTGCTCGATGAGCCGTTCAGCGCCCTCGATGAGCTAACCCGCGACTTCATGAACATGGAGCTGCAGCGCATCTGCCTGGCGCGCAACGCCACCTCGTTTCTTGTCACCCATTCGATCCAGGAGGCCGTCGTGCTCTCGGACGTGGTCTACGTCATGTCGCCGCGCCCCGGACGTTTTGTGGAAGCCGTGACGGTGGACCTGCCGCGGCCGCGCACCCTGGAGATGATCACCACGCCGCGCTTCGGCGCGCTGGTCGACCGCATCCGCAGCCGCCTCGACAAGGGGGCCTTCCTATGACGCCGCCCGCCTCAACGCCGAGCGCCGCCGCCGCCGGGCCTGCCGACACGGTGTGGACCGAGGAGGTCTCGCTGATCGACCGCATCCCGCGCTCGGTCGCCATGATCGGCCTGTTCGTCGCCTTCATCGCCCTCTGGCAGTTCACCGTCTCGGTCGGGCTGGTCTCGCCGATCATCCTGGCCTCGCCCTGGGCGACGCTCGAGCAGCTCATCTTCGTGGGCAACAACCTGCTGAGCGGCGACTACATGCTCCGCGCGCTGTGGATCACCACCAAGGAGGTGGTCTACAGCTTCGCCCTGGCCATCACGCTCGGCTTTTCTCTTGGTGTGCTCGTGGGCGAAACCGGCTTCGGCGAGCGCGCCGTGATGCCCTACCTGGTGGCCATCGACACGATGCCGAAGATCGCCTTCGCGCCGCTGTTCATCGCCTGGCTGGGCTTCGACATCCATTCCAAGGTGGCGCTGGCCACCTTCGTCGCCACGTTTCCCATCGTGGTCGGCACGGCGGCGGGCCTGCACGCGGCAGACGAGAATTCCCGCCTGCTGTTCAAGACGATGGGCGCCAGCCGGCTGCAGACGCTGCTCAAGATGAAGCTGCCGACCGGCCTGCCGCATTTCTTCACCGGCCTGAAGATCGCCTCGGTCGGCGTCATGGCCGGCGCCATCACCGGCGAGTTCCTGGGCGGCGGCAAGGGCTTCGGCGAGCTGATCCGCGTCGCCGCCTCGCAGCTCGATACGGCCCGCGTGTTCGCGCTCATCATCTACCTGAGCCTGGTCGGTCTCGCGACCTTCGGGCTGGTGGTCTGGGCCCAGCGGCGCTTGGTGTTCTGGCAGAAGGCCAGCGTCGGCGGCGATGCCTTGCCGTGAAGACGCCTGGTCCACTTTGGCTTGACACGCTTTGAGGGCCGCATCTACCGTTAAAAAAAGACAGGAAATATCGGGTCAAACAGGGAGGACGTACAAATGTTGAGCAAGGATTCTCTTGCCCGCAGAAGTGTTCTGCGTGCCGCGACTGCCACACTAGCTGTCACTCTCGTCAGCCTCGCCGGCGGATCGCCCGCCCTGGCCCAGATGAAGGCCCCGAAGGGCCCCGTCGAGATCACCACCGGGTCCGGGCCAGGCGGATCCCCAGACGTGATCATGCGCACCGTGATCAAGATCATGACCGAGCAGAAGATCGTCGACATTCCGGTGGTCATGCAGAACCGCACCGGCGGCTCGCATTCCAACGCCTATAACTATGTCCTGGGCAAGAAGGGTGACGAGAACCTGCTCCTCACCCTCGCTTCGCCGGTCTTCACCACGCCGATCATGCAGGGCACGCCATCCGTCATCGACCAGACCGTACCGATCGCCGGCTTCATCCAGTCCGAGCTGGTGTTCATGGTGCAGCCGAATTCCCCGTTCCGCACGATGAAGGATTTCGTGGAAGCGGCGAAGAAGGATCCGCGCAAGCTGCGCATCGCCGGCGCGGCGTCGGGCGGCACCGACCACCTGGCGACCGCCATGATCGAGAAGGCCGCCGGCATTCGCCTCACCTATGTGCCCTACGAGAGCGGCTCGGCCGCCCTGGCCTCGTTCCTCGGCGGGAATGTCGAGGCGACCTTCGGCACGCTCGAGGAAGGCCTGCCGGTCTTCCAGAGCAACAAGTCCCGGCCGCTGGGCATCCTGTCCGAGAAGCGCCGGCCCGAGGCGTCCTACGCCAACGTGCCGACCCTCAAGGAGCAGGGCTACGACGTGGTGTTCGGCCAGTTCTGGGGCGTCTCCGCCCCGCCGGGCACCGATCCCGCCATCGCCGCCTGGTGGGAGGACAAGTTCCGCAAGGTCGTGGCCACCAAGACGTGGCAGGACGGGCTCAAGGAGAAGTTCCAGCGCAGCGATTTCTACGGCGGCGCCGCCGCCGGCGAGTACTTCAAGAAGGAGCAGGCGACCTTCCGCGCCCTGATGGAGGACGTCGGCCTCGCCAAGAAATAGGGCGGTCACGCGGATAGACGGACGAAGGCCGGCAGCATGAGGACAAGCGATGTCGTTTCGGCGTTGCTGATGCTCGTGCTGTCGGCCGCGATCGTGGTCGATACATGGGGTCTCGAGTTTTACGGCGAGACCACGCCCGGGCCAGCCTTCCTTCCGGTGTGGCTGGCGATTGCCGGTGGCGTCCTGTTCGTCCTCCGCCTGGCGGAAGCGCGCCGCCTCGCGGCGAGCGCGGCCGTCGAGTGGCCGGACGGCCCCGGACTTCGCCAGGTCGTCATGACCTTCGGCGGACTGGTGGCGGTTCCGCTTGCCGCGCCGTTCCTGGGCATGATCGTGGCGATGGTCCTGTTCATGGCCTTTCTCCTGCTCGTGGTGCTCCGGCAGCGTCCGGGGCCGAGCCTGCTGGCCATCACCATAACCGGCGGCCTGGTTTACGCGATCTTCGTGCTGTGGCTCGGTGTCGCCTTGCCGACCGGAATCCTCGGAATCTAGCGCCGTGGATTCCCTCCAGCTTCTCGGGCAGGGCTTCGAGACCTGCTTCACGCCTCTCAACCTGGCTTTCATCCTGATCGGCGTGCTGGTCGGCCAGATCGTCGGCGCCCTGCCGGGCATCGGGCCAGCGGCTGGCATGGCCCTGCTGCTACCGCTCACCTACGGCATCCCGCCGGTGACGGCCGTCATGATGCTGGCCGGCATCATGTATGGCGGCATGTACGGCGGCACGCTGACCTCGGTCCTCGTCAATGTTCCCGGCGAGGCCGCCAGCGTGATGACCGCGGTCGACGGCCATCAGATGGCCCGCAAGGGCCGGGCCGGCGCCGCGCTGAGCATCGCCGCCATCGGCTCGTTCCTGGCCGGCATCGCGGCGGTCATCGCAGTCGTCTTCGTGACGCCACCGCTTGCCGCCTTCGCGCTGAAGTTCAACGCCCCCGAATACTTCCTGCTGGCGCTGCTCGGCATCACGGCGACCGCCAGCCTCGGCAGCACCTCGCCCACCAAGGCCCTCATGGCCGCGCTGCTCGGCCTGATGATCGCCATGGTCGGCGTCGATCCGATCGCCGGCACCCAGCGGCTCACCTTCGGGCAGCTCGGCCTGCTCGAAGGAATCGACTTCCTGCCGGTCGCCATCGGCATCTTCGGCGTTGCCGAAGTTCTTGCGTCGCTGGAGCGGACGGCGGAGATCCAGCCCATCCGCACCCGCCTGCGCGACATGTGGCTGACGACCGAGGAGTGGACGCGGAGCCGCCTGGCGATCGTCCGGGGCGGCCTCGTCGGCTTCTTCATCGGCATCATGCCCGGTGCCGGCCCGACCATCGCCGCGATGCTCGCCTATGTCGTCGAGCGGCGGTTCAGCCGCCATCCCGAGAGCTTCGGCAAGGGCGCGATCGACGGCGTCGCGGCCTCCGAATCCGCCAACAACGCGGCCTCTCACGCCGCCTGCATCCCGATGCTGGCGCTCGGCATCCCCGGCTCCGCAAGCACGGCCGTGCTGCTGGCCGCCCTGATCCTGCACGGCATCCGGCCGGGCGCCATGCTCATGGTCCAGCAACCGCAGCTCGTCTGGGGCCTGATCGCCAGCATGTTCGTCGGCAACGTCATCCTGCTGATCCTGAACCTGCCGCTGGCCCCGCTCTTCGCCTCGCTGCTGCGCGTGCGTTACGTCTACCTGGCGCCGGGTATCCTGGTGATCTCCCTGGTCGGCGCCTACGCCAGCACCCTCGATTTCGGCACGGTATGGACCGCCCTCGCCTTCGGCGCTGTCGGCTGGCTGATGATCAAGCTCGACTTTCCGCGCGCCCCGCTGGTCCTGGCGCTGGTCCTGGCGCCGCTACTCGAAAGCTCGCTGCGCCAGTCCCTGCTGCTGTCCTTCGGCAGCCTGTCCATCTTCGTCGAGCGTCCCCTGGCAGCGCTCCTGCTGGGCTGCGTCGTCCTGTCGCTGCTGCTGCCGGTGATCGCCACCATCCGCCGGCGCGCCACGATGAAGTCCGCCTAACCGCCTGTCCCGACTGGGGGTGCCCGACCGGGCAATTTCGTGGCGGTCAGGCCTCACAAATGCCCAGCCGGCTACCCCGAGTGGTCGAACCGGTTCAGGCGTGGCCGGTATTAAATACCAGGGCCATGCTTACGTGCCTCAGACCGTCAGCGGGCGAGACCTGCCCGTGAAAGCCGCCGAATCCCCGATCCGCGCCAGTGCACCGGCCGAGGGCACGCACACCTTCGCGCCGAGCTACCTTCTGGCCATGGCCGTCGGCGCGCTCGGCATCATCGTGCTGTTCGCTCTGACTATGGTCTCACTGGACCGGGCGGGCTACTTACCGCCGCCGCAGATCGCCAACAATCTCTGCGTCGACGAGAAGCTGCGCTTCCTGCGCAACTCGCCGGTCTTCGACTCGCCCAGCTTCGCACCCGACGTACTGGCGGTCGGCTCGTCGGTGACCTGGCGGACATTGGACGGCGAGGCGGTGGAACGCGCCGCCGCCGGCCGAGCCCGGTTCTTCAATGGCGGGTTCTGCGCGCTCAAGGTCAACGAGACGGCGTTCACCATGCGCTATTTCCTGGAGCGCTATCCGAGCGTACGCGAGGTGGTGACTATTCTTGCCCCCCAGGACCTCACCGACTGTCGCACCACGGATGCGCGGGTCTTCGACGCCGCCGACGTTGACGGCTACATCTACGGCGATGCCTGGGTTTTCCCGCTCTATCTCAAATACTTCGACCCCTTCACCTTCGCCAAGAATGTTTACATCCTGCGCTCGAAAGACCTGTTCCGCTGGAACCGCGGCTTCGACCGCTTCGGCAGCCTGCCGATGGACACGCGCGAGATCAATCACAAGTTGGTCTACGGCAAGCTCGAGCCCTTCGATCCGGCGTGCTTCGACGCGCTGCGAGCCCTGGCGAAGGAAGTTCAGGCCGGCGGCCGGCGCCTGATTGTCGCCACTATGCCGATGAACCCCGCCTGGGTTGACCGCTACGACCAGCAGCACCAGCTCCTGCCGCGGTTCGTGGAGCTCGTGCGCACCGCGCTGACCGGCACCTCGGCAACTCTGTGGGACGCCCACACGGCCCTGTCCCTGCGCCGCGAGGATTTCCTCGACGCCATCCATATCCGCTGGTCGGCGGCGCAAGACTTCTCGCGCGCCCTGGTCGAGGAAACGCGCCTCGGCCAGTGGGGTATGGGCGAGACCCGTCCCGGCCCCACCTCCATCACGCGCAACTAGACAGCCGATGCTGTTCAACTCGGCCGCCTTCATCGTCTATTTCCTGCCGGTCTGCCTGGCGGGATTCTACGCCCTGGGCCTGCTGGGCCGGCATCGGCTGGCGCTCACCTGGCTCACGCTCATGTCGTTCGTCTTCTACGGCTGGTGGAACCTGTGGTCGGTGCCGCTGCTCGCCGGCTCGATCCTCGTCAACTTCCAGCTCGGCCGACTCCTCGCCAGGAACCAGTCGCGCGCGCTGTTCCTCGCCGGCGTCGCCGCCAACGTGGCTCTGCTCGGATTCTTCAAGTACACGGGCTTCGCCGGCACCACGGTGTCCGGCCTGCTCGGGCTGGACTGGGAGGTGCCGGAGATCGTCCTGCCGCTGGCCATCTCGTTCTTCACCTTCCAGCAGATCGCTTTCCTGGCGGATTCCTACGACGGCGTCGCCGAGGAGCCGAAGCTGCTGAACTACAGCCTGTTCATCACCTTCTTCCCGCACCTGATCGCCGGGCCGATCACCCACCACAAGGAGATGATCCCGCAATTCGACGAGAAGGCGATCTTCAAGCCGCGGGTCGACCTGTTCTCGCTGGGCCTGACGGTGTTCCTCGCCGGCCTGTTCAAGAAAGTGGTGATCGCCGACAGCATCGCGCTCTACGCACGCCCCGTCTTCGAGGCGGCGGCAACGGGCGTGGAGCCGACCCTGCTCGAGGCCTGGGGCGGAGCGCTGGCCTACGCCATGCAGATGTATTTCGACTTCTCCGGCTATTCGGACATGGCCGTCGGCCTCGGCCTGCTCTTCGGCATCAGCCTGCCGCTCAACTTCAACTCGCCCTACAAGGCGCCCAGCATCATCGAGTTCTGGCAGCGCTGGCACATGACGCTGACCCGCTTCCTCACCGCCTACATCTACAACCCCATCGTGCTGGCGCTGACGCGCCGGCGCATGGCCGCGAAGAAATCGATCCTGCGGACCGGCCGCACCGACCTCGCCGCCTTCGCCATGCTGGTGGCTGTGCCGACCATCATCACCATGTTCATCTCCGGCTTCTGGCATGGCGCCGGCTGGCAGTACATCGTCTTCGGCCTGCTGCACGGCGTGTTCCTGACCGTCAATCAGGGCTGGCGCATGCTCAAGGCGCGCTGGGGCTGGAAGGATCCCGGCACGAACTCGCCGCGCCACGCCGCCAGCGTCCTGCTGACCTTCCTCTGCGCAACCCTGGCGCTGGTCTTCTTCCGCTCGACCGACGTGCCCTCGGCCCTGCGTGTCGTTTCCGGCATGATCGGCGCCAACGGCGTCGTGCTGCCCTACGACGTGGCGGCCCTGCCCTTCGCCCAGACCATCGTCGAGACCCTCGGCCTCACCCTTGGCGAGATGGACCTGTTCTGGGTCCGCGAGGTCTTCTGGCTCACCCTGCTCTTCTGGATCGTCTGGTTCATGCCCAATGTCGGGCAGTGGATGCGCCACTACCAGACGGCGCTGGCGCCGAGGATGAAGGCCATCTGGTACGACCGGCGGGCGCTGGCCGACTCGCCGCTCGCCGCCTGGCACCCGACGGTCGCCTGCGGCCTGATCGTCGGCGCGATCGGCGTCACCGCGCTGCTGCGCACCTTCTCCAGCGCGCCCACCGAATTCCTCTACTTCCAGTTCTGACGGGAGGGGGAAATGATCGAGCTCGATTGGCTGCCGCGCCATCCCGGTCTTGCCGCCGCGATCACGGCGGCGCGCACGCTGCCAACGGCGGCCGAACGGCTCGACGCCGCCATCCGGCTCAGCGGATTCGGCCGCGACGCGCTGGCCACCACGCGCCTGGACAGGCTGGCGCAGGAGGCGCTAGCCGAGACGCCGCCGCCCGCCGGCTGGCAGCGGCGTCGCCTCGCCGTGCTCGGCTCCTCCACGCTCGAGACCGTCATCCCAGCCCTGCGCGTAGCGGCGCTCGAGCGCCGACTGGTGCTCGAGGTCACCGCGGCGCCGTACGGCCAGGTGCGGCAAGCGATCCTCGGTCCCGCATCGCCGCTCGCTGACGCCAAACCCGATTTCATCCTGCTGGCGATGGATGAGGGCGCCGTGCTGCCCCCTCTGCCGCTCGCCGCCAATCAGGAAGAGGCCGACGCCGCGGTCGAGGCGGAGCTCAACGGGCTGGTCACGCTGTGGCGCGCCGCGCGCCAGCGCTTCGGCGCCACGGTCATTCAGCAGACGATCCTCAATACCCGCCTGCCGCTCTTCGGCAGCTACGAGGCGGCCGTTCCGGCCGCGCCCGCCGCCCTGGTCGAGCGCCTCAACCGGCGGATGGCGCAGAGCGCCGCAACGGAGGGCGTGCTGCTGGTCGATCTCGACGGCGCCGCCGCCGGCTCCGGGCGCGCCCACTGGCACGATCCCGTGCGCTGGCACCAGGCGAAGCAGGTGCTGTCACCGGCCGCGATCCCGCTTTACGGCGACCTCGCCGCCCGGGTCATCGCGGCGGCTTGCGGCCTGTCGCGCAAATGCCTGGTGCTCGATCTCGACAACACGCTGTGGGGCGGCGTGGTCGGCGACGACGGCATCGAGGGCATCGTACTCGGCCAGGGCAGCGCCGTCGGCGAAGCCTATCTCGCCGTCCAGCGCTATGCCGCTTCGCTGGCCGAGCGCGGCGTGGTGCTGGCGCTATGCTCGAAGAACGACGCCGAGATCGTCGAGCGGGTGTTCAAGAGCCATCCCGAGATGCACCTGAAGCGAGACGCGATCGCCGCCGCCGCGGTCAACTGGGCGGACAAGGCGACGAACCTCCGGTGTCTTGCCAAGACCCTGGACCTCGGCCTCGACTCCTTCGTCTTCGTCGACGACAACCCGGCCGAACGCGACATCGTGCGCCGCGAGCTGCCCATGGTCGCGGTGCCGGAGCTGCCCGACGACGTCGCGCATTACGCCGCGACGCTTGCCGCCGCCGGCTACTTCGAATCCGTCGCCTTCACCGCCGAGGACAGCACCCGTTCCCGGCAGTACACGCAGAACGCCCAACGCAAGGAGCTGCTGGCGACTGCGACCGACATGGAGGGCTTCCTCAAGAGCCTCGACATGCAGCTTGACGCCCGTCCGCCGGCCAACGGCGATCTCGCGCGCCTCACCCAGCTGATCAACAAGTCCAACCAGTTCAACCTGACCACGCGGCGCTACACGGCCGAGGAAGTGGAGCGCGCGGTCAACGACCCCGAGGTCGTGGTCCGCGGTTTCCGCCTGGTCGACAAGTTCGGCGATAACGGCCTGATCGCGGTGATCATCGCCCGGCCCCACGAGCAGGAGCGCGCGGCGTTGGTCGTCGACACCTGGCTGATGAGCTGCCGGGTTCTGGGCCGCGGCGTCGAGGCCGCCTGCCTGTGCGTCCTGGCGCATGAGGCGGCACGGCGCGGCGCCAAGGCGCTGATCGGCGAATACCGGCCCACGCCCCGCAACGGCATGGTCCGCGACCACTATCCGCGCCTGGGCTTTACGCCGGCCGGCCCCTCTGCCGGAAAGGGGGGCGGCGAGGCCTCCTACTGGCGGCTCGATCTGCAGCACTTCACCGAGCCTGAATGCCACATAAGGATCAGCGAATGACGACCACCGCGCACGACCAGATTCTCGCCGAGCTGCAGGAGATCTGCCGCGAGGTCTTCGAGAACCCGGAGCTGACCATCAGCGAAAGCACGACCGCCGAGGACGTGCCCCACTGGGACAGCCTGAACCACCTCAACGTCGTCGCCGCAGCCGAGCAGCGCTTCGGTATCCGCTTCCGCACCAGCGAGGTCGAGGGTCTCAAGAACGTCGGCGATTTCGTCGGCCTGGTTGCCGCCAAGCGCCAGCACTGACCCGGCACCGCCCCGATCGGGGTAGGGCGGGGATAATAACTTGAAGACCCGCGCGGGCCGCCACACCTCTAGCGTTGGCGGAGGCTGCGGTTTATCGACCGCAGCCAGGCACCCGCTTCTGGCCGTGCACCCGCGTGCGGCAGGCGGGACCCTGCGAAAGCGCGGAGGTCATCATGCGAAGAGCACGACGACAACAGTTAAGGCTTCCACCGGGAAAGGGCATCAGGCCTGGCGCCATGAAACGGCGCCGTGTCGGCGCGCGTCGCGTCGGCCTGACCACAGAGGCCCCGATTTGATTTAACGGGTGGCCGCGCGCATGCGCGCCGGTTGCCCGATTTCGGTAGCGCTGCGCGCCGCCTCCGCCTTCCCGGCGCCTACCGGATCAGCCCCCCATCGAGCCGCGCCCTCCCGCGAGGAGCCGCAGGCCTTTGCCTCCCGGCATCCGCCGCCTTGCGGCGCGTGGTGCGGCCCCAGGCATGACTGGGGGCTGACCTATCCCCGAACCCGTCACCGATGGCTCGCGACGGCACGCCCCCTGCGGCGCGCCGGCCTCACGCCTGCCTTTCGTCAACTCGCCAGCGGACCAGACCCATGACACCCCTTCAGAACCACCCCTCATCCTCGCGCGAGCCGCTTCGCCTGCCCGTGGTCATCGTCGTCATCGTCGCCCTGCTGCTTCTGGCCTGGGGGCTGGAAGTGCTGCTTTCCTAGCGCGCGGCGATGCCGGCCGCTTCGGTGAGAACGCTGCTCTGGGTCGTGGCGGGCCTGCTCGCCCTGCTCGTCGCCACGGTGACGATGTTCGAGGTCCAGCAGGCCCGGCGCGATCCCGAGGTATTCGGAATATCGCGACCCGCGAATTGATGGTGCCGGGATTCGCTCGCTCGGGTGCGGGCCTGGAGCGGCCCGCACCCGGCGGAACACCTACATCGTGCGTTTCGGCGCGGTGCGCAGCAGCTCCGCCAGCTCGTTGGCGTAGAACTTCGCGTTGCCGGTGGTGCCGTGGCCGCGGGTCTCGGCGCTCCCGGGGATCAGATGGAGCTTCACGTCCTTGATCTTCTTGAGCGCGTTCTCGGTGATGCCGGTCTCCGGCGGGTTGCGCTCGTCATCGGCGGCGTTGATCACCAGCACGCGGGCCTTGATGCGGTCGAGCTTGGGCTCGGGATCGTAGCTGCGCGAGGATTCCCAGGCGTAGAGGAAGTCGTTGGTGTCGGCGGTGCTGAGCGACTTGAGCCGATCGTCCAGCAGCTTGTCGGCCAGGGCCGAGGTCGGCGCCGTGTTCTGATAGAAGTGCGTGCCGCCGTTGGTGGCGATGCCGTAGAACACGTTGGCTACCCGCCACGCCTGCGGCTGGGTGGTGTAATCGCCGTTCATCCAGGCCGGATCCTTGCGGATGGAATCGACGATCAGGCGACGCATCATCCAGTTGCGGCTGGCCATGGCCGTGGGCTGCGAGGCCATCGGCGCGAGGGCGTCCATGTAGTCGGGATAGTTCACCGCCCAGACCCAGCTATGCATCCCGCCCATCGAGTTGCCGGTGATCAGGCGCACATGGCGGATGCCCAACCCTTCGCTGACCAGCTTGTGATAGCCGGCGACCATGTCGTCGTAGTTGTAGAGCGGGAACTTGCCCTTCATGCCGTCCGAGGGCTTGGACGATTTGCCGTGGCCGATGGCGTCCGGGATGATGATGTAATACTTGGTCGCGTCGAGCGCCTGGCCGGGGCCGAAGAGCTGTCCGGCGTAGCCCGGCGTGAGCTGGCCGAGCCCCGAGCCCGAGGTGCCGTGCAGCACGACCACCGGCTCACCCGTCGGCTCGCCGACCGTCCGGTAATGCATGCGCAGCTCCGGCATCACTTCGCCGGTGTGGAACTTGAAATCCTTGGCCACCCAGGAGCCTTCCCTGGGGGCGGGATAGTTGGTCTGCGCCGCGGCCGCGAACGCGGCCAGCGAAAGGACGGCGCCTAACAGGACGCTACGGATCGTCATGCTTTCCTCCCGGGATGGGCGCCGTTGGCCAGCGCCGGTTCGATGCCGAAATGTGACTCCGGAAGGGGGCGAAGTCCATGCCAAGGCCGGCATGGGACCCGTCCCCAAAAAAACACACCGGCACCCTGTCGGCCGGGGCCCTCGCCGTTCGTCGTTCCGTCGAAGAGACAGGAGCCGACGATGTGGACCACCACGCCGCAGAGGGGAGAGGAAAAGGCCGAAGCCCGGATCACGGTCCAGGCCAGGCCCGTGCCGGCGCTGACGGGCTACAGCGGCAACCGGCAGCGCCCGCCGGCCTTCCGGGAGGAGCCGTTCATCGATCCCGACCTCGCCTGGGCGGTGACCGGCTGACTGGCTAGTGGAGCCCAAAAGCAAAGAAGGGCTGCCCTTGCGAGCAACCCTTCCATTGTCTGAACCTCGGACGAAGGCCGAGGGACCAAAACTCAGGTCAGCCCACGCCCCAAGAAGTGGCAGTGGCAACCCAGGTCCCGGCATTGGTCCGAACGTGACAATGAGACACTGGATCACCTCCTTTCGGTTGTTAGAACAGGACCTCCACTATGGAGTCGCGTCGCCGGAGACACAAGGGGTTGTTTTGACCCAGGTCAAAGACGGCCTGACATGCCAGGCCTAGGGTGGCGGTACCGTCGCCAAGGAGGCCGCCATGACCATCAATATCGGGCATCTCGACCGCATCATCCGCTTTGCGCTGGGGATCGGGATCCTGTCGCTTTATTTCGTGCTGCCCGGCAACGAGCGGTTCTTCGCCTTCATCGGCCTGATCCCGCTGGCCACGGCCTTTATGCGCTGGTGCCCGCTCTACACCCTGCTCGGCCTGCGCACCTGACGCTCAGGCGAGTTGGAAGCGCTCGAAGCGGTCCAGCTCCTCGACCCGCCGCCGGAGTTCGCGACGCCGGCCGCGCGCCAGCCAGGTCCATTGCTGGAGCCGCAGCTCGCGCGCCGCGCGATCGGTCTTGAGGTCGAGCACGGCGACGATCTCGTCGCCGACCAGGACCGGCAGGGCGAAGTAGCCGAACACGCGCTTCTCCTTGGGCACGTAGGCCTCGAAACGGTGCTCGTAGTCGAAGAACAGCTGCAGCCGCTTGCGCTGGATGACCAGCGGATCGAAGGGCGAGAGCAGGTGCGCCCGGTCCGCCGGCTGATGATCCACGGCCAGCGCCTCGGGCGCGGCCCAGTGCTCGGTCTTGCCCGCACCCTCGATCGCCAGCGGCACCAGTTCGCCGCGGCGCACGCGCCGCTCGATCAGGGTGCGGATCGCCTTCTTGCGTGGCGCGTCCATGTAGCAGATGGAATCGAGGCTCACGACCCCTTGCGCGCGCAGCGCCCGATCGAGGATGTAGTCGCGCACCTCGCTCTCGCTCGCCGGCTTCGGCCCCTTCTCCCAGCCGAAATGCCGCTCCATCATCTCGTAGGTCTTGAGCATGCCCGCGCGCTGGCTGACCGTCAGCGCCCCGGCATAGAAGGCGAGCTGCAGGGCGCGCTTTGAGGGCTTGCGGGCGGCCCAGGGATGCTCCTTCTCGACCAGCACGTCGTCGTCGATGTCGCGGATGGTCAGGGCGCCGTTCTTGCGAATGCGTGTGACAACCCGCCGCAAATCCTGCCGCGTCACCGAGCCGTACCAGCGGTTCGGGGCGATAAGGCGCTGCTTCATGGCCAGCCGGAAGAAGCGCAGGTCCCGGGTCGGCACGTAGGACAGCGCGTGCGTCCAGTATTCGAAGACGCTCTTGTCGAGGCTCTGCGCCTGGTGCAGATGCGCCCGCTCGTAGGACGGGATGCGGCTGTAGAGGATGTGATGGTGGCAGCGCTCGATGACGTTGATCGTATCGATCTGCACGTAGCCGAGATGCTCGATGGCCAGGCGCGTGGCCTCGGGCCCGGCGCCAAAGGGCTCCGCGGTGTCGAGACGCTGGGCGTGCAGCCACAGGCGCCGGCCTTGCGCCTTGCTGAGCGGAACGGGTTTCGGCGCGGCGCGGGACAAGGTGGGGCGCGTCAGACCTTGAGCAGATTGGCCAGCACG
The DNA here is from genome assembly GCA_022843945.1 of Rhodospirillaceae bacterium. Classification (GTDB taxonomy): domain Bacteria; phylum Pseudomonadota; class Alphaproteobacteria; order CACIAM-22H2; family CACIAM-22H2; genus VGEI01. The sequence goes on from JALHMR010000005.1 coordinate 37,950, forward strand.
ATCTCACGCCAGATGCGCCCGGAGAAGGTCTGCAGCGGCCGGTTGTAGGCGCCGGCCATGATCACGACGCAGAGCTCGGCCGAGGGCATCACCCAGAGCCGCTGACCGCCATTGCCGAATCCGGCGAACCAGCGTTGCGGGCCGCTGAATGCGGGCGTCAGGTTCTCGCCCAGCCACCACTGCCGCCCGTATTCGAGGCCATCGCCGGTCGGCAGGACGGGTTTCATCGACGCCGCGATCCAGGCTTCGGGCACCAGTCGCTGTCCCTGCCATTCGCCACGCGCCAGCACCAGCTCGCCGAGCCGCAGCAGGTCGCGCGGGCGCAGACGCAAGCCTGAAGCGGCGCTGCTCCGACCATCGGGATAGCGCCACCAGGTGAAGTTCTGGATGCCCAACGGCTTGAACAGCGTCTCGGTGCAGAAATCGGCGAGCGACTGGCCGACTCCCCTCTCGATGATCCGGCCGAGCAGCGTGGTGCAGCCGCCACTGTAGACCCATTTTGTCCCCGGCGGATCGACCACCGGCCGCTCGAGGGTGAAGCGATAGCCGTCCGGCGAGCGCTCCCGCTGCATATCGTTGTTGGCCGGGTCGGTGTAGGGGACACGCAGTTCGTTCCATTCGAGACCGATCGACATGGTGAGGGCGTGCTCGATCAGGATGCCGGCGCGCGCCGGGTCGGCGGCGAGATCGGCATATTCCGGGAACTGCGCGTAGAGCGGAGCGTCGACCGGCGGCACCTGGCCGCGTTCGAGCGCGATGCCGTAGAGCAGGCTGACCACGCTCTTGGTCACCGAGCGCAGGTCGTGCAGCGTGCCGGTGCCGAAGCGCACCAGGCCGAGGGACCGCCCCCCGTTCTCGTCCGAACCTTCGTAGTAGCGCTCGAGCACCAGCCGGCCGGCGCGCATCACCAGCACCGCGTGGGTATTGAGCAACAGGCCGGAGCGCACACCGGCATCGAGCTTTTCAGCGATGTCGGCGGCGAAGCCCATTTCCTGGGGCGTGGCGGTCGGCGGCCCGTTATCGGCAAAGGAGGGTTTCGGCGTCAGGGCCAGCGCGGTGGTTCCGAGAATGAAGGTGCGGCGATCCATGGCTGATGTCCTAGCGCGTCCGCCCGACGGGTGCTGTGACGAGGCGCACTATGCGGTCGTCGCCGGGCTGCGGGCGGCCGCGGCCGTCCTGGTTGTTGGTCAGCACGTAGAGCGCGTTGTCCGGCCCGACCACGGCGTCGCGCAGCCGGCCGAGCACGCCCTCGGTGCGGTTGCGCGCGAACCAGCGCTCGATGGCTTTGACGCGCCAGTGTCCGTCGGCCTGCTCCACCCGCAGCTGGATCAGCGCCTGGCTGCGCAGGGTGGCGATGTAGAGATCACCGTTCCAGAACGCCGAGCCCGAGGGCGGCGTGGCGCTGTCGCGCCAGGCGACCAGCGGATCCACGAAGGGCTGCCGGCCCGGCGCGCCGACCACGCGCGGCCAGCCGTAATTGGCGCCCGGATGAATGACGTTGACCTCGTCCCAGGCGCGCAGACCGAGCTCGCCCGACGGCCCGTGCTCGGAGACGAAGAGCGCGCCCGAGGAATGCCAGGCCAGGCCCTGCACGTTGCGATGGCCGAGCGAATAAACCGGCGAGCCGGGAAACGGGTTGTCGGCCGGAATGCCGCCCTCGGCATCGACGCGCAGCACCTTGCCGCCCAAGCTGGCACGATCCTGCGCCAGCTCCGCCTGGAAGATCTCGCCGGTGCCGATATAGAGATGCCCGTCGGGACCGAAGGCGATGCGCCCGCCATTGTGGTTGCGCGCCCCCGGGATGCCGCGGACGATCACCTTGTCGAAGCGCGCCGAGCGGCCCTCGACCACCAGGCGGATGACCCGGTTGGTCGTCTGCCCACCGTCGCGGAAGGTGTGCATCGCGTAGAGGAACGGCGGATCGGGAAAGCGCGGATGCAGCGCCAGGCCCATCAGCCCGCCCTCGCCGCCCTGCACCGAATCGACCAAGGCCAGCGGCTCGGGCCGCAGGCCGCCCTCGATCAGCCGGATGCGGCCCGGGCGCTCCGAGACCAGCGCCCTTCCATCTGGCAGGAAGACCAGCGACCACGGCGCCTCCAGCCCCTGGACCCAGGTGGTGACGCCTATGCCCGCCGGCTCCGGCACCATGCGCTCTTCGACATCCTGCGGCGGGGGACCGACCACGGGCTGGGCCGCGGCCGGCGCCACGAGACCGGCCAGCAAAAACAGCAGGACCAGGGTACGCATGCGTGGCAGTCTAGCCCGCTCCATGACCGGATTCACCACCCGCCCCGAGATTCGCGGCACCTTCGGGGTCGTCGCCTCGACCCACTGGCTGGCCTCGCAGACAGCGATGGGCGTGCTCGAGCGCGGTGGCAATGCCTTCGACGCGGCCTGCGCCGGCGCCTTCGTGCTGCAGGTGGTCGAGCCGCATCTCAACGGGCCGGGCGGCGAGGTGCCGATCCTGTTCTGGTCGCAAAGCGAGAAGCGCGTGCGCTGTCTCTGCGGCCAGGGTCCGGCTCCCGGCCTCGCCGAGGCGAGCACCTTCCGCGGGATGGGCCTCGACCTGGTTCCGGGCATCGGCCTGCTGCCGGCCACCGTGCCGGGTGCCTTCGGCGCTTGGGCGACCCTGCTGCGCGACCACGGTACCTGGAGCCTGGCCGACGTGCTGCGCCCGGCGATCGACTATGCGCGCGACGGCTTCATCGTCGTGCCGCGCGCCGTCGAGGCCATCGTCGCGGTCCGCGAGCTCTTCGAGAAGGAATGGAAAAGCTCGGCCGCTATCTGGCTGCCCGGCGGGCGAGCGCCGCGACCGCGCGAGACCTTCACCAATCCGGCGCTGGCCGCGACCTACACCCGACTGCTGGCCGAGACGGTGCGCACCTCGTCCGGTCGCGTCGCCCAGATCGAGACGGCGATGAATTTCTGGTATCGCGGCTTCGTCGCCCGCGCCATCGACGCCTACTACACCAACGAGGCGGTGCGCGACACCACCGGCGAACGCAACAAGGGGCTGCTGCGCTACGACGACATGGCGAACTGGGGCCCGACCTACGAGGACCCGGTCACCCGCGACTTCGGCCGCTGGCGGGTCGCCAAATGCGGGCCGTGGAGCCAGGGCCCGGTGTTCCTGCAGCAGCTCGCCCTGCTCGAGCAGGCCGATCTCAAGGGCCTGGGCCCCGAGGACCCGGTTTTCATTCACCGGGTGATCGAGGCGGCGAAGCTCGCCATGGCCGACCGGCTTGCCTGGTACGGCGATCCCGATTTCGTCGAGGTGCCGCTGAAGCCGCTGCTCTCGCCGGAATACGCCGCGCAGCGCGGGAAGCAGATCGGCGAGCGCGCCTCGCTCGAGCTGCGGCCTGGCCAGCCCGGCGGCAAGGCGCCGCGCCTGCCCGACCTCGTCGCCGCCGAGCGAACGCTCAAGCGTTCCGACACGCGCTACGGCATCGGCGAGCCGACCTTCGCGCAATTGGCGAAGGAAGAAGTCTTCGTCGGCGATACCTGCCATATCGACGTCATCGACCGGCACGGCAACATGGTCTCGGCGACACCGTCGGGCGGCTGGCTGTCCTCGAGCCCGGCGATCCCGGAGCTCGGCTTCGCCGTCAGCACGCGCCTGCAGACCACCTGGCTCGACGACGGCGTGCCCAACCAGGTGGCGCCCGGCAAGCGACCCTGCACCACGCTCTCGCCTTCGTTCGCGCTCAAGGACGGCGAGCCGGCGCTGGCCTTCGGCACGCCGGGCGGCGACCAGCAGGACCAGTGGTCGCTGGTCTTCTTCATCCGTCACGCGCTGATGGGCATGAACCTGCAGGAGGCGATCGATGCGCCGGCCTGGCACGTCGATCACTTCCCGGCCTCGTTCTGGCCGCGCTCGACCACGGTCAACAAGGTCACGGTCGAAGGCCGTATGGCGCCGGAGACGGTGGCGGCCCTCAGGGGCCGCGGCCACGAGGTGGTGGTCGGCGAGCCATGGTCGGAAGGCCGCCTCTCGGCCTGCGCACGCGAGCGCGATGCCAGCGGCCGCTGGATCTTGAAGGCCGCCGCCAACCCGCGCAGGATGCAGGGCTACGCCGTCGGACGCTGAGTTTTGCTGAGGAAACACCCATGAAGACAATCAAGGTACTCATCGCCGCTGCCGCGGCCTTGCTCATCGCCGCACCGGCGACAGCCGCCTGGCCGGAGAAGCCGATCCGCCTGATCGTGCCCTGGGCGCCGGGTGGTTCGACCGATATCCTGGGACGCGTTGCCGCCGACAAGCTGCGCCAGTCGCTCGGCCAGCCGGTGGTGGTCGAGAACCGGCCGGGCGCCTCGGGCAATGTCGGCTCCGACATGGTCGCCAAGGCGGCCCCCGACGGCTACACCATCCTCTTCGGCTCGATGAGCACGCACGCCATGAACGCGGCGCTGATGACCACCATGACCTTCGACGGGGTGAAGGATTTCTCGCCGTTGGCCATGGTCGCCTTCGTCACCAACACGATGGTCATCCACCCGTCGGTGCCGGCCAAGACCGTGCCGGAGTTCATCGCCTACCTGAAAGCCAATCCCGGCAAGGTCGCCTATGCCTCGGCCGGGGCGGGCTCGACCAACCATCTGAGCGCCGTGCTGTTCGAGAAGATGGCCGGGGTGCAGATGCTGCACGTGCCCTATCGCGGCGGGGCGCCCGCCGTGGTCGATACGGTTGCCGGGCAGACGCAGCTCCTGTTCAGCGCCGGCACCCAGACCCTGCCGCATGTCAATTCCGACCGGCTGCGCCTGATCGGCGTCACCGAGTCCAAGCGCAGCGGCCTGCTGCCCAACGTGCCGACGGTGGCCGAGACCCTGCCTGGCTACGAGATGGCGGTGTGGTACGGCGCCTTCGGCCCGGCCGGCATGCCGGCGGACCTCGTCACCCGGCTCAACGCCGAGATCAACAAGGCGATGATGCTGCCCGACGTGAAGCAGCGCATGGCCGATATCGGCGTCGAGGTGGTCAACATCTCGGCCGCGGAGTTCGGCAAGGTGCTGGCCGCCGACGCCGATAAGTGGGGCCGGCTGATCCGCGAGATGGGCATCAAGGGCGAGTGAGCCTCAGCGCCGCGCAACTGGAGACGCTGCGCCAGGCCGCGGCCGAAGCCGATCAGCCGCGGGCGCTGCTCGCCGCCATCGGCCGCGTGGCGGCGGAGGCCATGGGCTGTGCCCTGTTCACGGTCATGCGCTTCCACGAGGACGCCGTGGAGGTCGAGCGGCTCTACTCGACCGACACCGCCGCCTACCCGGTCGGCGGGCGCAAGGCCAAGCGCGACACGCAATGGGGCCGGCACGTGCTCACCGAGCGCAAGGTGTTCGTCGGCGAGGGTGAGGCGGCGATCCGCGCCGCCTTCGACGACCACGCAACGATCCTTGGTCTCGGGCTGCGCGCGATCGTCAACGTGCCGGTGGTCTACGCCGATACCTGCCTCGGCACGGTGAACTTCCTCAAGCGCGAAGCGAGCGTCTCCGCCGATGATGTGGCGACGGCTACGGCGCTGGCGCTGATCGCGACGCCAGCGCTAGCGCCCGGCAGAAAATAAAAGCGCCTATCGCGCTGGCGGTCATCACCGCCGCCATGGGCAGCGCCGTGTGATCGGACAGCAGACCGACGCCCAGCGCCACGATGCCGCCGAGACTGAACTGCATCACACCCAGCAGCGCCGAGGCGAGACCGGCATTGGCGCCGTGCGGCGCCATGGCCAGCGCCGCCGAGTTGGGCAGCACCAGACCGATGGAAGCGATGACCACGAACAACGGTACGGCCAGGCCCCAGAGCCCGCCGGCACCGGTGAGCGCCGTCGCCAGCACGGCCAGCGCCGCGGCCAGCTGCAGGGCCGTGCCCAAGCGCAGCAGCGTCTGGGACGAGAAACGGTGCACCAGCCGGCCGTTGACCTGGGCCATGACCACGAATCCCGCGGCATTGGTGCCGAAGAACCAGCCGAAGTGCTCCGCCGGGACGCCGTAGAGCTCGATGAACACGAAGGGCGAGCCGGCGATGTAGGCAAACACGCAGCCCATGCAGCAGCTGCTGGTCAGCGCAAAGCCGAGATAGGCGCGGTGGCGCAATAGCCGGCCGTAGCTGAAGAGGATACGCAGGAAGGACAGGCTGTGCGCATCGTTGGGCACATGCGTCTCGGGCAGGCGGAGATGGGCAGCGCCCAGGCAAAGCAGGCCCAGCACGGCCATGACCACGAAGATCGACTGCCAGCCGAAGGCAATCAGCAGATAACCGCCGAAGAGCGGGGCCAGCATCGGCGCCAGGCCCGTCACCAGCATCAGAGCGCCATAGACCTTGGCCGATTCACGCGGGTCGAACAGGTCGCGCACCATGGCACGCGAGATCACGCCGCCGGCGCAGGCGCCGAAGGCCTGCACGAAGCGCAGCCCCGTCAGAAGCTCGATCGATGGCGCCACGGCGCAGCCGAAAGACGCCGCGGCGAAAAGCAGCAGGCCAGCATAGAGCGGCGGCCGGCGGCCGAAGCGATCGGTGATCGGCCCGAAAAAGACCTGGCCGACGGCAAAGCCGATGAAGAACGCCGCCAGGGTCGCGTGCACGCCAAGCATCGAGGTGGCGAATTCACGCTCCAGGGTCGGCAGCGCCGGCAGGTACATGTCCGTGGCCAGCGGCGCGAAGACGGTGAGCGCGCCGAGCAGCACGATGAGCTCGAGGCGTGACGGCAGGGGCACGCGTTGCGCCCCCGTCGCTTCGGGCTCCTTTCCGGATGAGCTGTCGGCCATGGTATGGACTGTACGGGAGCCCCCCACTCGACACGAGCCTGGAATCACCGCCGGTGCGCATGGCCGCCTTGCGTGTCGAGGGCTTGCCACGGGCCAGGAGCTGGCGCAAACAGGCTCGCATGCATATTGCGGTGATCGGCGCGAGCGGCGTGCTGGCGCGCAACGTCGTGCCGCGGCTGATCGGCCGGGGCCATACGGTGAACGGTCTGGTCAACCGCCCGGAAAGCGCGGCGCGGGCCCAGGCATTCGGCGCGACACCTTATGTCGGCGACATCTTCGATCCGGCGACGCTGGAGAAGCCGCTGGCCGGCTGCAAGGCGGTACTCAACCTCGCCACCTCGGTGCCGCGTCCCGGCACGCCCAATCCCGATTACGGCCGCAATGCCCGGATGCGGCGCGAGGGCGCGGCGATCCTGGTCGCAGCCTGCAAAGCCGCCGGCGTGAAACGCCTGATCCAGCAATCGATCGCGCTCTACATGGTTTCGGAGGGCGACACGTTCACGGATGAGTCCACGCCACTGCCTCCCATTCCGCCGAACCAGCCGGTGATCGCCATGGAAACGGCGCTGCGCGAGTCGGGCCTCGATTTCTGCATCCTGCGCGGCGGCGGCTTCTACGGACCGGATACCGGATACGACGCCGAGTGGCGGCGACTGGCTCGCGACGGCGCCCTGACCCATGCCGGCGACGGCGGCAACTGGGTCTCGCTCATTCACGTCGCCGACATGGGCGCGGCCGTGGTGGCGGCGCTCGAGCGCGGCGCCTGGGGCGAGACGCTGGCCATCGTCGACGACGCGCCGGTCACGCGCCGAGCGCTGTTCGAACACGTAGCCGCTCTCGAAGGCGCGGCGGCTCCCCGGGGTACGGCCGAGCCGCGGCCAGCGTCGTTTCGCGTCGCGAATGCCCGCGCCAGACGCGCGCTGGGCTGGGCGCCGTTCTATCCGGACTACCGGACCGGCCTGGCGGCCGGCTGACGTGGAACGTTCACGGGCCTGACTCGGTTACGTCACAAGACGTACGGAGACTGGCTGCATGGATGGCACCTCGATTCGCCTCGACCCGCTTCTGGCCGCCGGCACGCCGGTGTCGCGGCACGACCTGGTGCTGGCCTTGCACGCGGCGGGGCATCGCCGGCTCGTGGTGATCGAACCGGAAGCCATGGCGGATGACGGCGTGGCCGCGCTCGCCCTGGCCAGCCGGCTGACCATCCGCCGGCTCGCGGTGGAGCCGGGCGGCGAGGCGCTCGACCGTGCCTTCTTCACGCTGTTCCGCGGCACGCATTATCCGACGGGGCTGATCTGCGCCGATGCGAGGCTGGCGACGGCGGCGGTCCGCTGCCTGCGCGAGTTCGGTTTTCGCGTGCCCGGCGACATGACCGTCACCTGGCCGGGCACGGCCATCGCGCCCGGCGATCCCTACTACCCGCGCGGCCCCGGCGGGGCGCCGGCCTCGCCGATGTAAAAGCGGATCAGCGCCTCGGCGGAAGGCGAGTCCCACTCGGCCATGCCTTCGATCCGGCCGAGCTCGCTGCCCTCGCGATCGAGCAGGATGGTGGTCGGCAGGCCGCGCACGCCGAAGGCCCGCATCGAGGCGCCGGTGCGATCGAGATAGATCGGCAGCTGCTTGATGCCGATCTTGTCGAGGAACGGCTCGACCACCGGCAGTCCCTGCCGGTCGATGGAGACGGCCGCAATCTGGAAGGTGTCACCGCCCTGCCTGGCCTGCAGGCGCTCGAGCGCCGGCATCTCCTCGACGCACGGCCCGCACCACGTCGCCCAGTAATTCAGGAGCACGACCCGGCCACGGAAATCGGCCAGGGTCAGCGCCTTCTCCGCGCGGTCGTTGAAGCTGATGCCCGGCGCGGCCTTGGGCGCAGCCGCGTGCTGGAAGGCCTGCATGGCGCCTTTGAAGGCGGGTGGCGCGCCGCGTCCGTCGCTGCCCGTGGCGAAGACCAGCACGCCCAGGATCACCGCCGCCGCGCTCGCACTCACCGAGATGAGGCCGAGGCGGGACTTCAGGAAGTGATAAAAGCGCACGAGAATCATAGGTGTACCCGATTTGGGTCTGTCCTATAACATAGACCTGTCGGGGGTTTATTAACAGACCTCCGGTCCTGCCCGGAGAAGCAGACCCGCCCATGCCGCCCCGCCCCCGGAAGTCCAAGACCGCCAACGCGATGTGGGGCGGACGGTTCGCGGCCGGCCCCGCGGCCGTCATGCAGCAGATCAACGCCTCCATCGACGTCGACAAGCGGCTCTACGCCCAGGATATCCGCGGCTCGCTCGCCCATTGCGAGATGCTGATCAGGCGTAAGATCCTGTCGGCCAAGGACGGCGCCGCCATCCGCCGTGGCCTGCGCCGCGTGCTGGCCGAGATCGAAAGCGGCAAGTTCCGCTTCCAGACGGCGCTCGAAGACATCCACATGAACGTCGAGGCGCGGCTGGCCGAGCTGATCGGCCCGGCGGCCGGCCGCCTCCATACGGCGCGTTCGCGCAACGACCAGGTGGCGACCGATTTCCGCCTCTGGGTCCGCGACGCGATCGACGGGCTCGACCAGCGGCTGCGCAACCTGCAGCGCGCCCTGATCGACAAGGCCGAGCGCCATGCGGGCTCGGTGATGCCCGGCTTCACCCATCTGCAGCCGGCGCAACCGGTGACCTTCGGCCACCATCTGCTGGCCTATGTCGAGATGCTGGGCCGGGATCGCGGCCGCCTGGCCGATTGCCGGCGTCGCCTGAACGAATCGCCGCTGGGCGCCGCCGCCCTCGCCGGGACGTCGTTTCCCATCGACCGGGTGATGACCGCCAAGGCATTGGGCTTCGACCGGCCGATGGCCAACTCGCTCGACGCCGTCTCGTCGCGCGACTTCGCGCTCGAATTCCTGAGCGCGGCGTCGGTCGCCGGCATCCACCTGTCGCGACTGGCCGACGAGCTGGTGCTGTGGACGACTCCGCAATTCGGCTTCGTGCGCCTGTCGGACGCCTACACCACGGGCAGCTCGATCATGCCGCAGAAGCGCAATCCCGATGCCGCCGAGCTGGTGCGCGCCAAGACCGGCCGCCTGCTGGGCTCGCTGGTCGGCCTGTCGGTGATGATGAAGGGCCTGCCGCTGGCCTATTCCAAGGACATGCAGGAAGACAAGGAGCGCGTCTTCGCCGCCGCCGACGCGCTCGACCTGTCGCTCGCCGCCATGGCCGGCATGATCGCCGATCTCACGGTCGATACCGACGCCATGCGCCGCGCCGCCACCGGCGGCTTCTCGACCGCCACCGACATCGCCGACTGGCTGGTGCGGGCGCTGGGCCTGCCGTTCCGCGAGGCGCATCACGTCACCGGCCGCATCGTGCGCCTCGCCGAGGAGCGCGGCGGTACGCTCGAGGATCTGCCGCTCGCCGCCCTGCAGGCGATCGAGCCGCGTATCACCCGTGCCGTCGCCGGCGTACTCGGCGTCGAGCGTTCGGTAGCCAGCCGCACGAGCTACGGCGGCACGGCGCCGGCCAATGTCCGCAAGGCGGCGCGCGAAGCGCGGCGCCGCTACCTGCGAGCCTGAGATGAACGAACCGTTGCCCTCCCGTCGTGTCGTGCTGGCGCTGCTCGCCGGCCTTGTCGTCGGCGCCTGCGGTCGCAAGGCCGAACCCAAGCCGCCGCCCGACGCCGATCCGCTGGTGCCCCGCAGCTACCCCGGCGGCAGCAGGCGGCGTGACGACGACCCGTCACTGCCGCAGCCCGAGCAACCCCCACTGCCTCCAACACCGACGCCCGTCATACCGCGATGACCTCAGCCGCGTTCCGTTACGTCAACGGCGTGCTGCACGCCGAAGACGTGCCGCTCGACCGTCTCGCCGCCAAGGCCGGCACGCCCTGCTGGGTGTATTCGGCCAGCGCTCTCGAACAGCGCTACAAGGCCTTCGCCGCCGCCTTCGCCGGGCTCGACAGCCTGGTCTGCTATTCGCTGAAGGCCAACTCGAACCAGGCGGTGATCGCTACGCTCGGCAGGCTCGGCGCCGGCGTTGACGTCGTCTCGGCCGGCGAGATGCACCGGGCGCTGGCTGCCGGTATCCCGGCCGGCAAGATCGTCTTCGCGGGTATCGGCAAGACCGCCGATGAGATGGCCGAAGCGCTCAAGGCCGGGATCCTGCAGTTCAACGTCGAGTCCGAGCCCGAGCTGCGCCTGCTGTCCAAGGTGGCGAGCGCGCGAAAGAAGACCGCGCCGGTCAGCCTGCGGGTGAATCCGGATGTCGATGCGCGCACCCACGCCAAGATCGCCACCGGCAAGAAAGAGAACAAGTTCGGTATCGACATCGCCCAGGCCGCCGCCCTGGCGCGCCTGGCGGCAACCCTGCCCGGCATCAGGCTGCAGGGCCTCGCCGTGCATATCGGCAGCCAGGTGACCGACGTCGATCCCTATCACGACGCCTTTGCCCGGGTCGGCGAACTGGCGCAGGAGCTCAACGCCGCCGGGCACAGCATCACGCGTCTCGATTTCGGCGGCGGGCTGGGCGTGGTCTACGACCCGGCCAGCAACAGCGGCGCCCCGCCGGCGCTCGACTCCTACGCCGGCGCGGTGCGCGGCGCGCTCGCCCGGCTCCCCGGGAGCGGCAAGGGGATCGAGATCGTCCTCGCCCCGGGACGCTGGCTGGTGGCCGACGCCGGTATCCTGCTGACGCGCGTCCTCTACATGAAGAGCGGCGCCGCCAAGCGTTTCGCCATCGTCGACGCGGCGATGAACGATCTCATCCGTCCCACGCTCTACGAGGCGCACCATCCCATGCGCCCGGTGGCCGAGCCGGCCAGCCGCGAGACCGAGGTGGTCGATGTCGTGGGACCGGTCTGCGAAACTGGCGATTTCCTGGCCCTCGACCGCACGCTGCCCAGGCTGCGCGATGGGGATCTGCTGGCCATCGAGGTCGCCGGCGCCTACGGCGCGGTCATGTCCTCGACCTACAATGCCCGGCCGCTGGCCCCGGAATTGCTAGTCCGCAAGGGCACTTGGGCGGTGATCCGGCCCCGTCAGCCCTTGCAGGCGCTGATCGGGATGGACCACCTGCCGCCGTGGATAAAGCTTCCCAAGGGCCCCGCCCCCTCCAAGAAGCCGGAGAGGACCCCGAAAGGACGGAACCGGCGCTCTGGAAAAGTTGTTTCCTCGCAACGAAATAGAAAGAAGTGGCGAGGCTGAATAGGGCGGCCGCAATGCCGCCCCAGTTCGTCACTAGGAGTCGCGGGTCGGAAGGGCTTCCGGCATAGACCGGGGGGCCGCGGATAAGGCAGAATCGACGAGTCGTCGCACCGGAGGACCGGATGCAGGCTTCAGAGCCAGGTACCACCCCCAGCCCGCCCGCCGCCCCCCGGCCGCGCAGCGCTGATCCGCTCGCCCGCCGAATCGATCTGGCGCGCGCGGTCATCGCTTGGGAACGGCTGTGGCCGGCCCTCTGGCCCGCCGCCGGCGTCGCCGGCCTGTTCATCGCCTTCGCCCTGTTCGACGTCTTGCCGATGTTGCCGGACTGGCTGCACGCCATTGCCCTGGTCGTGTTCGCCGGCCTGCTCCTTTTTGCTCTCTGGCGCATCCGCCATCTCTTCGTCCTGCCGGAGAACGCCGCCGGCCGGCGGCGGCTGGAAACCGCCAGCGGCCTGCAGCACCGGCCGCTCTTCGCGCTGCGCGACGATCTCGCCGGCGGCGCCGATGATCCGGTGGCGCGCTCCCTGTGGGAGGCGCATCGCCGCCGGGTGCGCGACGCCCTCAAAGCGGTGCGCGTCGGCTGGCCGTCGCCCGGCCTGCCCTCACGCGATCCCTGGGCAGTGCGCGCCGCCCTCGTCCTGCTGATTGCCGTCGGCCTGATCACGGCGAGCGGCGAGGTCGGCAAGCGTTTTGCACGCGCGGTCCAGCCCGGCGTGGCGACCGCCGCCCTGCCGCCGGGCGCGCTCGACCTGTGGATCACCCCGCCCGGCTATACCGGCCAGGCCCCGCTGCTGCCCAAGGCGGATGGCGGCAAGCCCGGCGAAATCCTGGTGCCGATCGGCAGCGCGCTGCTGGCCCAGGTGACCGGCGGCCGCGGCGGACCGCGCCTGCTCCTCGACAAGAACGAGACCGCGTTCCAGCCGGTCGAAGGCGCCAACAACGGCGCCACGTCGCTGCGCTCCTGGCGCGTCGGCGCCACCATCGACAACGGCCAGCGCCTGACCATCGAGCAGGGCGGCACCATTCTCGGCGACTGGGTGCTCAAGGTCGTGCCCGACAACGTGCCGCAGGTCGAGTTCGGCACCGCTCCCGCCCGCAGCCGCCGCGCCGCCCTGCGGCTCGACTATGCCGCCACCGATGACTACGGCCTCGCCTCGGTCACGGCCGCCATCCGCCGCTCGGGCGAGATCGTGGAAGGCGCCCCCGGTGAGCCGATCGACATTCCACTTTCCCTCTCGGGCGCGCGCCTCAAGGAGGCGACGGGCTCGAGCTATCACGACCTGACGGCGCACCCCTGGGCCGGGCTGCCGGTAACCGTGACCCTCAGGGCCACCGACGCGCTCAACCAGACCGGCCAGTCCGAAGCCTTCGCAACGGTGCTGCCGGAGCGCGTGTTCCAGCATCCGGTGGCGCGCGCCATCGTCGAGCAGCGCAAGTCGCTGGTCGCCAACCCGGCCGACCGCGTGGTGGTCAGCCGCGCGCTGGCCGCCATCGCCGGCATTCCGCAGCATTACTACGACGACGTGGTCGTCTATCTCGGGCTGACCATGGCCTCGGCGCGGCTGATGCGCGACCCGACGCCGCCCGGCACCGACGCGGTGCAGGGCCTGATCTGGGACCTGGCGCTGCGCATCGAGGACGGCAAGCTGTCGCTGTCGGAGCGCGAGCTGCGCGCCCTGCAGCAGCGCCTGCAGGAGGCGTTGGCCAACAACGCCCCCGACGAGGAGATCGAGCGGCTGATCAAGGAGTTGCAGGAGGCGATCAACCGCTACCTGCAGGCGATGCTCGAGAACGCCCAGCGCAACCCCGAGCAGATGCGCCAGCCGATGGACCGCAACACCATGCGCATGGAGATGCGCGACCTGCAGAAGATGCTCGACCAGGCCCGCCAGCTCGCCCGGACGGGGGCGCGCGACGCGGCGCGCGAGATGCTGGCCCGTCTCCAGGACATGCTGGAGAACCTGAAGGCCGGCCAGCCGATGATGGGCCAGCAGCCCGGCGGCTCGGAAGCACAGCAGATGATGCAGGGCCTGCAGGAGCTGATCCAGCGCCAGCAGAACCTGCTCGACAGGACCTTCCGCCGCTCGCAGCAGGGCCGGCCGGGACAGCGCGGCCAGCCGGGACAGCGCGGTCAGCCGCAGCCTGGCCAGCCGGGACAGCAGCCCGGCGAAGGCGGCGAAGGTGACGGGGCCGGCGACAGCGCCGAGCAGGCCGAGCTGCGCCGTCAGCTCGGCGAGCTCATGCGCCAGCTCGGCGAGATGATGGGCAACATCCCGGGCGGCTTTGGCCGCGCCGAGCGCTCGATGCGCGACTCAGGCGAAGCCCTCGAGGGCAACGCGCCCGGCCGCGCGCTGCGCCCGCAGATGGACGCGCTCGACCAGATGCGGGCCGCCGGCCGCGACCTCGCCCAGCAGATGATGGAGCAGTTCGGCCAGGGTGAGGGCGAAGGCGAGGGCATGGAGGACGGCGTCGAGCAGGCCCAGAACCGCGATCCAGCCGGCCGGCCGACCAACGGCCTCGGCGGGCTCGACGGGCGCGACGTCTCCATCCCGGAGGCGAGCGACGTGCAGCGCTCGCGCGAGATTCTCGACGAACTGCTGCGCCGGGCCGGCGAACGCTTCCGCCCGACGCTCGAGCGCGACTACATCGACCGCCTGCTGAAGCGCTTCTGAGCGCCGAGCGCGGGCGGTTCTGATCCGGTAGATGTGAGGACGGGTTGCCGCGCTTAATGCGCGGCGACGCTGCATGCGAGACGCCTAGTGCGCCGCCATGAAGGTGATCGACAGGCCGGTCGCCGCGTTCGGCGGCTGGCGGATCTCGGTGCGGAACGAGGCGCTCTCGCCCGGCGCCAGCTTCATGGTCGAGGGGTTGAAGGTCCAGGCCTGCAGCTCGCGGTCGCCGGTATCGCGCAGCGAGCCGCGCAGGGTCGGCACGGTGCGCCGGCCCTGGGTGGTGTTGGTGATCCTGCCTTCGACCACCAGCGCCGGCGAGCCTTCGATCGTGACGCGCGCCGAGGTGACGTTGGTCAGCTTCAGCCCGTCGCCCGGCCCGGGCACGTCAAAGCCCAGCGCCGCAAAGACCGGCTTGGTCTCGGGGAACTCCTCCATGACCGTCTCGCTCTCGTAGGCCGCCCCGGCCAGCCCGCCGAGGGCCAGCACGAACAGCAGCCAGCCGATCGCGGCGGCGATGCGGCCGAGGACCGAGCGCTTCTTCGGCCCCGCCTTTTTGCCGCGCATCGGCGCCGGCTCCGACGGGGCTTCGGGAATCGGCGGCGGGGGCTCGGGCTCCGCCTGCAGCTGGGCGTCCGCCGCGGCGTCGGATAGCGGGGCCGGCGGCGCCAGTTCGAGCTCCGGCGGCAGGGGCGGCGGCTCGGGCGGGGGCGGCGGAGGCGGCTCGACCGCGACGGGGGGCGGTGGAGGCGGCGGCGGGGCCGCCTTCTTGGGCTTCAGCGGGTTGCGCCGTACCGTGACCTTGGGTTTGGGCGCCAGCGGATCGGGCTGCAGGTCCCGCGCGGTGGCGTTCCACTGGTGATGGCACTGGCTGCAGCGCACCCGACGGCCGGTCGCACCGATGGCGTTGGATCCGACTCGGAATCGCGCGCCGCAGTTGGGACAACCGAGAATCATGGTGAATGCTGAAAAGCCCCGCGCATCGTGTCGCCCGCGAAGATTTTATAGGCTTGGCAAGCCCATGAAGACAAGCGAAGGAACCGCGGCGTCTTGCCGGCCTCGCAACCCGCGTGCCATCCTTGGCCCGTGATGCGGTCCGTTTGCGAATCGCGTCGACCCTTTCAACCTCTCCAAACCGGCAACGAGGTACCGCCCCGCCGTGGTTCGCTTCGAGAATGTCGGTCTTCGTTACGGGCTTGGGCCCGAGATCCTGCGCGACATCTACCTGGAGCTGGCTCCCGGCTCGTTCCACTTCCTCACCGGGCCCTCGGGCGCCGGCAAGTCGTCGTTCCTCAGCCTGCTCTACCTGTCGCGCCGCCCGACGCGTGGCATCGTCACGATCTTCGGGCGCGACCTGGCCACCATCCCGCGGGCCGAGCTGCCGGCCCTGCGCCGCCAGATCGGCGTGGTCTTCCAGGACTTCCGGCTGCTGGCGCATCTCTCGGCGCTCGACAATGTGGCCCTGCCGTTGCGCGTCGCCGGCGTGCCGGAGGAGAAGGTCCAGGAGCATGTCGTCGAGCTGCTCACCTGGGTCGGGCTGGGGGACCAGCTTCACGCCAAGCCGGCGACGCTGTCCGGCGGCCAGCAGCAGCGCGTCGCCATCGCCCGGGCCGTGATCACCCGGCCCCGCCTGCTGCTGGCCGATGAGCCGACCGGCAACGTCGACGACCGCATCGCCGTGCGCCTGATGCACCTGTTCGAGGAGCTGCACCGCCTGGGCACCACGGTGATGATCGCCACCCACAACCCGGCGCTCATCGCCCGCTCGCGCCATCCCGAGCTGCGGCTGGAAGCCGGCAGCCTGACCCGCGTGGCGCGGCTGGGGGCGGCATGACTGGTTTCGGCGGTCTCTTTGCCCTGCTCTCGCCCCGGACGGGATCGGCGCTCCAGCTGCGCCGCTCCGAGTCGCGGCTGCGCCTCGACTGGATCGTTGCGGCCATGACCTTCCTCGCCACCCTGGCTCTGCTCGGGGCGCTGACCGTGGGCAAGCAGGCAGGCCAGTGGCGCGACGGCCTGCGCGGCAGCCTGACCATCGAATTGCCGGTGACGGCGACCGCCGATCCGCAAAGCCTCGACAAGGTCCTGGCCCTGCTGCGCGCCGAACCCGCCGTGGCCCGGGCCGAGCCGCTGTCGCGCGCCCGTGTCGCCGAGCTGCTCGCCCCCTGGCTGGGAACCGCCGGGCTGTCCGAAACGCTGCCGGTGCCGCAGCTCATCGACGTGGCGCTGATTCCCGGGGCGCGGATCGACGCGGCTTCCCTGAGCCAGCGGCTGGCCGCCGTGGCGCCCGGCATCACGGTCGACGATCACGGGCGCTGGCTCAACGAGCTGCTGCGCCTCGCCACCCTGGCGACGCTGGTGGCGGTGGCCATCGTGGTCATCGTCACGCTCGCTGCCGTCATCGCCGTGACCCTGTCGACCCGCGCCGGCCTGGCGCTGCAGCAGCAGGCGATCGGCCTGCTGCACCTGATCGGCGCCGAGGACCGCTACATCGCCCACGAATTCGCCCGCGATGCCCTGACCGTGGGCCTGCGCGGCGGCCTCGTCGGCTTCGCAACAGCCGTGCTGACCATCATCGGCCTGTTCGTCCTGGGCGGCTCGGCGCTCGAATTCGGGCTGCTGCCGCGTCCCGCACCCGGGCCGCTCGCCTTCATCCTGCTGACCGTGGTGCCGCTGGCGGCGGCGGCGCTCTGCGCCCTGACCGCCTGGGTCACGGTCGTCCTCGACCTGCGGCAACGGATCTGACATGCGACTGGTCCTGATCGATCGCGACGGCGTGCTCAACGAGGAGATCGGCGACTACGTCAAGCATCCGGGCGAGCTGCGCATGATCGCCGGCTCGGCCCGTGCCGTGGCGCGGCTCAACGGCGCGGGCCTGCGGGTCGCGGTGTGCACCAACCAGGCGGTTGTCGGGCGCGGCATCATCGACGAGGCGATGCTCGAGCGCATCCACCAGAAGCTCTACGAGGAGCTGGCCCGCGAAGGCGCCCGGCTCGATGCCGTCTTCGCCTGCACCGATCACCCGGACCGCCCCTCGCACCGCCGCAAGCCGCGCCCCGGCATGCTGGAGGAAGCGATCCGTCGCTTCGGCGCCAGCCCCGCCGACACGCCGATGATCGGCGACAACCTGCGCGATCTCGAAGCGGCCGCCGCGATCGGCTGCCCGCGCCACCTGGTGCGCACCGGGCACGGCGCCAAGGTGCAGGCCGCCGGCATCCCGCCCGCCGTCCTGCCGATCCGCGTGCACGACGATCTGGCGGCGGCCGTCGCCGCCCTGCTGGGACCGGAACGACCATGAGCCGCCCGCTCACCGCCATGATGCGGACCGCGCGCCGGCTGATCCTGGCGCTCGGGCTGATCGGCGCCCTCTGGGTCGCCGGCCTGGTGTGGTTCGCCGAGTCGATCCCCAAGGCGGATGCCGGGCCGGCCCCGGACACGCGCACCGACGCCGTGGTCGTGCTGACCGGCGGACCGTTGCGCCTGCGCACCGGACTGACGCTGCTCGACGAGGGCAAGGCCCGCAAGCTGTTCGTCTCGGGCGTCAACCCGCGCGTCGAGCTGACCGAGCTCTTGCGCACCGCCGAAAAGAGCACCAGCCAGGCGGATTGCTGCATCGTGCTCGGCTATGCCGCAGACAACACGGCCGGCAACGCGGCCGAGACCAAGGCCTGGATGGAGCGCGAAGGCTATCGCAGCCTGCGCCTGGTCACCGCCAGCTATCACATGCAGCGCAGTCTGAACGAGTTCCGGCGCGTCATGCCGGGCGTGACGATCGTCGCCCATCCGGTTCATCCGGAAGGCTTCAAGGCCGACAACTGGTGGGCCTGGCCGGGCACGCTGGCGCTGATCGTCAGCGAGTATCACAAGTATGTGGCGGCGCGCCTGCGCGACATGATCGTGCGCGAGGCGGGTGTGCCGGCATGATCAGCCGCCTCGTCCTGGTCGTCCGCTCGACCGTCTTCAACATCCTGTTCTTCGGCTTCACCACGATTGCCCTGCTCGGGGCGATGCCGCTCATCCTCATCTCCACCCGGATCGTGCGCTGGTATTCCCGGCAATGGGCGCGCATCGTCTTCGCCATGGCGCGCGGCGTCGCCGACATCACCTGGGAGCTGCGCGGCCATACCGAGCTGCTCAAGCCCGGCACCCTGGTGGCCTGCAAGCACCAGTCGGCGTGGGACACCATCGTCTTCGTCCTGCTCTTCGACGGTCCGGTTTACGTCATGAAGAAGGAGCTCGGCTACATCCCGATCTACGGCTGGCTGGCCAAGAGCCAGGGCCACATCTTCGTCGACCGCAAGGCGGGGGCGAGCGCCATCCGCAATCTGCGGCGCCAGGCCCAGGCGGCGCTCAAGGCCGGCCGTTCGATCGTCATCTTTCCGCAAGGCACGCGCGTGGCGCCGCGCACGCCCGCCCCCTACCAGCCCGGCGTCGCCGGCCTCTACAGCGCGGCGCAGGCGCCCGTGGTGCCCATGGCGCTCAACTCCGGCCTGTTCTGGGGCCGGCGCAAATACCTCAAGCACCCCGGCACGATCCTCGTCGAGGTGCTGCCCGAGATCCCGGCCGGGCTCGACCGCGACACCTTCATGGCCGAACTGGAAACCCGCATCGAGACCGCCACCACGCGGCTGGAGAACGAAACCCTCGCGGCGCAGGACGCGTCTTCCCCGTAATCCACAGGCTGGGGATAAGCGGTCGTGTCTCAGTTTGATCGTTAACGGCGCGGCCGAGGGCTAGTCTTTCCCCGCAATTCGTGCACAATCCACAGATGCCTAAACGCTCAAGCATCAAACGCCCCCGCGATACCAACCAGCTTGCGAAGCTGATCGTCGATATGGCGACCGGCGAGGCCCCGCCCGACACCGTGACCGACGAGGGCAAGAATCCCGCCGCCGTGGCGCTGGGGCGACTAGGAGGCCAGAAGGGCGGTGCGGCGAGAGCGAAGGCCTTAAGCGCGGCCGAACGAAAGAAAATTGCGCAGCGTGCGGCAAAAGCGCGTTGGGGTAAGAAAAAGCGTTAACACCAAATTAACTCTTGACATAATATCAAGAGTCACCTTATAAGAATCCGTTCTTTTTCAATGTTCCTTAACTCAATAAGGGCAGGATAACTTGATAGAACCGCAATTACAAGCGGTCGCGAGCCGCCTACGTAAACTTGCACGTGATCCGGACTGTGACTGGGCTTTCTGGCAGCACGCCGAACAGGAAATGGACAACGACGGGATTGAATATCCCGACGTCACCAACCTGGTCGCACGAGGAGCCGTGATTCGCGAAGAGAAGCATGGCCGAGTTTGGAGACAGACCGTTCAGGGTCGCGATAGCGAGGGCGACGGCATCTGCGCTGTTGTTTGCCTGGATGAGGAGACAAAGAGAATTGATGTTGTGACGGTATGGCGAGTGAAGAAATAGGGGCTGGTGCCGCGTGGCACCAAAAACCGGGGGGACGATGACGATTACGACGATAAAGGCGAAGGAGGACTTTATGGGCAATTGCAAGCAGTGCGGGGGCATGACGCGCCGCTTGTCCATGGGTCAGTTTGAGACTGACCGCATGGGGATTCCATTGGTGCTGGTCGAGTCCGTGGATCAAGAAACCTGCGATTCCTGCGGCGCGCGGGCGCACATCATTCCCGATATGGCGGGACTAGTAGCGGCCGTAGCGATGTCGCTCGTCTTGGCACCGTACAAGCTCAATGGGCGCGAAATCCGGTTTTTGCGTAAGGCGGCCGGGTGGAGCAGCAAGGAGCTTGCCGACAGGCTCGATGTTGCGGCGGAGTCCATTACGCGCTGGGAGAAGGGCCAGGCCGTCGGCGATTCAATGGAGCGCGTGCTTCGGATGAAACTTGGTGGCGAACTACATCCTAGGGCGCCGGCCATCGATTACGATCCGGAAGACGTGCTCAACATGAAAATTCAACCGATGCGCCCCGCCAATCTGGAGCCACGGCGTTTCCGTCGGGTGCTGGTCAAGATTCCAAAGCAGCCAATGGAGCCGCTATGGACGGAGCCAACGCTGGTGGCCGCATAAACTCTTAACGAGGGATCGAGTGAAGCCCGGCCTCGTGCCGGGCTTTTTTTGTGCTATTGACAATGCTAGAACGCTCAAGCATACTGTTCAGTATGAACAGGCTGGACATACAGAAGCGCGCCCAGATCATCGGCCTCCTGGTCGAGGGCAATAGCCTCCGCGCCGCTTCCCGTTTGGCCGACGTTTCGATCAACACGGTAACGAAGCTTCTCGTGGACGTGGGCATGGCCGCGATGTCCTACCAGGACGAGCACCTGCGGAACCTGCCTTGCAAGCGCATCCAGGTTGACGAGATTTGGGCCTTCGTCGGCGCGAAGCAGGCCAACGCCAGCCCCGAACAGAAGGCGCAAGGCTGGGGCGATATCTGGACGTGGACTGCGATCTGCGCCGATACGAAGATCATTCCGTGCTGGCTCGTTGGCCCGCGCAACCTAGAGGCCGCCAAGTATTTCCTTGAGGATCTATCGCTGCGGCTTAAGGACCGCGTGCAGCTTACGTCCGATGGCTGGGGCGGCTACAAGCAGGCGGTTGACCGCGCGTTCGGCGAAGAGATTGACTACGCGCAGCTCGTGAAGGTTTACGCGAGCGTGGTTACCGGAGGCCCGTCGCGCTACAGCCCGCCCCCTTGCGTCGGCGCTGAGAAGCACGCGGTTATCGGCCGGCCGGTGAAGCGCGATGTTTCTACGTCCTACATTGAGCGCAGCAACCTCACCATGCGGATGAACATGCGGCGCTTTACCCGTCTAACCAACGCCTTCTCAAAGAAGGTCGAGAACCACGCTCACGCCGTGTCGCTTCACTTCATGTATTACAACTTCGGCCGTATCCATAAGTCGCTGCGCGTTACCCCGGCCATGGCAGCCGGCGTTGCGGATCACGTTTGGTCGCTGGAAGAGATCGCGGCCTTGGCTTAGTCCGCCATAACCCCGTCGCCGCCGTAGAGAATTCGCTTCTGCTTGGCCAGCGAGATCAGCATATCGACCGCTTGGATGTTCCAAGAACGGATGGTTCGGAAGAGATGCAGAATGTCTTCGATGTTGGGGTCTTTGTTGAACCTGGACGGAACGATTCCGAGAATCGTAATAAAGCAGCGGATCGCGTAGAGCTCGTTAGTGAGCATTGCCCACTTCGTCGGGACGCATTCGGTTTCACTGCCGAACGGTCGAACCAGCACCGCCACCACTGCCGTCATGGCCGCGATCTTGTCTACGTTCACCAGCTGGGTCCTGCCGTAGGTATTGCGCCGCTTGTATCGTTTTAGCTCCAAGAGGTATCGCGTCACGAGCGCTTCGATGCGCTCTTCGTCCAATAGAATTTCTTTTGATTTCCCGCCTGCGTCCCGATGCAAATGCCGAAAATCAGTGCGTGCTTCGCGAGCCCACCCTAGGAGCAGGCCCCGACGCCGTATGGGGTCAACCACGCGAAAACGCGGTGTTAATTAGGGCAGGGCGTTTACCAGCCGTTTCGCAAGGGCATTGAACGATGAGCGCGTTTTACGGCCGAACGCCCTAGCCTTCGCCTCCTCAAACTGAGGCGAACTATTGCGCGGCTTCCAGTTGTTGACCGCGTCCGCGTTGTCCCCTACGTACGTTGGCCGGTCGTAAAACCGACCCCCTCCGTTTCGTACTTCCTTTTTGGCCTTGGTCTGCATCTTAGCCATCCGTCGCCCTTTTTCCTGAGGACAACGGAACCATGCCGCCACACGGGACGGCGAAGGGAAGATCCGGGGTGCCTCAGAACAACAAAAGAGTACCGCCCGGGCTGCTGTCCCTTCAAGAGACATTGTCAAGGCACTTTCCTCAAAATTTCGGGGGTTTAGAGGAAAAATTAACCTTTTGGTAACCCCGGTATCGCGTGATCCCATGGGGTTGTGAACACACCTTCAATCCAAAAAGGTGGGTCGAGGCTTAGTGTGACGTGACACCCCGCGTTTATAAAGCCGATGATTTCTGGGGATAACCTCAAACTGAGACACTACCGGATAAGCATCGCTGCGCTTGCCTCCGCGGGGCCGAGTTATCAGCCGTGGAAGGCGAAAATAAGCCAGAAAATGCCTTTTATTTCTGTGTGTTATACCTATATATGCCTGTGGAAACATAACAGGAACAGGCCTTGACCCCCGGCCTGCCGCACGCCTAGACTCCCTGCCCATTCCCGCAAAGGCCGGCTTTTCCATGCGCCCCATCGCTGCCGTCTCCCAGCAGATCTGGGACATGAAATACCGCCTGAAGAGCGAGGGGGGGACTCCGGTCGATCAGACGATCGGAGACACCTGGGCGCGTATCGCCGGGGCGCTGGCCGCTTCGGAGAGCGATACCGCGACCTGGTCCGGGCGTTTTGCGACAGCCCTGGAAGACTTCAAGTTCCTGCCCGCCGGCCGCATTGTCGCGGGTGCCGGCACCGGGCGCAGCGTCACGCTGTTCAACTGCTTCGTCATGGGCACGGTGCCCGACGACATGGCGGGGATCTTCACGCACCTGAAGGAAGCCGCGCTGACCATGCAGCAGGGCGGCGGCATCGGTTACGACTTCTCCACCCTGCGGCCCAAGGGCGCGCGGGTGAAGGGCGTGGGCGCCGACGCCTCGGGGCCGCTGACCTTCATGGATGTCTGGGACGCCATGTGCAAGACCATCATGAGCGCCGGCCACCGCCGCGGCGCCATGATGGCGACGATGATCTGCGATCATCCGGACATCGAGGCCTTCATCGAGGCCAAGCGCGAGCCCGGGCGCCTGCGCATGTTCAACCTCTCCGTCCTCATCACCGACGCCTTCATGCAGGCGGTGAAGGAAGACGCGCCCTGGGAGCTCAAGTTCGGCGGCACCAGCTACAAGACGGTGCGCGCCCGCGAGCTGTGGGACCGCATCATGCGCTCGACCTACGGCTTCGCCGAGCCCGGCGTGATCTTCATCGACCGCATCAACCGGCGGAACAACCTGCACTACGCCGAGACGATCCGGGCCACCAACCCGTGCGGCGAACAGCCGCTGCCGCCCTACGGCGCCTGCCTGCTCGGCTCGATCAACCTCGCCGCCCTGGTCAAGGACCCGTTCACCGAATCAGCCCATCTCGACGAGGCCGAGTTCGACCGCCTTGTGCCGCTCGCGGTGCGCATGATGGACAATGCCATCGACGTCTCGCGCTTCCCCCTGCCCGAGCAGCAGGCCGAAGCGAAAGCAAAACGTCGCATCGGGCTGGGCGTCACCGGTCTGGCCGACGCGCTGATCTTCTGCGGCACGCGCTACGGCAGCGAGAAGGCCGTGCAGCTCACCGAGACATGGATGCGCCGGCTGCAGCGCCAGGCCTATCTCGCCTCGATCGAGATCGCCAAGGAGAAGGGCGCCTTCCCGCTCTTCGACGCCGGGCCGTTCCTGGCCAGCGAAACGGTCGCCGCCCTCGACAAGGACGTGAAGGACGGCATCGCCCGGCACGGCATCCGCAACGCGCTGCTGACCTCGATCGCGCCGACCGGCACGATCTCGCTGCTCGCCGACAACGTCTCCTCGGGCCTCGAGCCAGTGTTCAGCTTCGCCTATACCCGCAACATCCTGATGCCCGACGGCACGCGCCGCACCGAAGAGGTCAGCGACTACGCCTACCGCACCTTCCGCCGGATGTTCGGCGACCAGGCGGAGATACCCGACTACTTCGTCGACGCCCAGCGCCTGTCGCCCGGCGACCACGTGGTCATGCAGGCCGCCTGCCAGAAATACGTCGACGCCTCTATTTCCAAGACCATCAATTGCCCCGAGGACATCTCCTTCGAGGCCTTCAAGGACGTCTACCTGCAGGCCTACGAGCTGGGCTGCAAGGGCTGCACGACGTATCGCCCCAACGACATCACCGGCTCGGTGCTGGCGGTCAAGGAAGAGGCCAAGCGCGCCGCCAAGCCGGTGCAGACCGCCCTGCCCTTCAACAAGCCGGCGGTGCGGCCGGCAGACCCGTTCGAGGCGGGGGGCGTGGTCTACATGACCCAGCCGCTCGACCGGCCCGAAGCGCTCCCGGGGCGCACCTACAAGGTGAAATGGCCGGACAGCGAGCACGCCATCTACATCACGCTCAACGACGTGATCATGGACGGGCGGCGCCGGCCCTTCGAGGTCTTCATCAACTCCAAGAACATGGAGCACTACGCCTGGACCGTGGCGCTGACGCGCATGATCTCGGCCGTGTTCCGGCGCGGCGGCGACGTATCGTTCGTGGTCGACGAGCTCAAGGCCGTGTTCGATCCGCGCGGCGGCCAGTGGATGGGCGGGCGCTACGTGCCCTCCCTCCTTGCCGCCATCGGCGAGGTGATCGAGCGCCACATGATCGATATCGGCTTCCTCACCGCCCCCGGGCGGCCGCATGCCGACCCTTACGCCGCCGGGCCGCTGGTGGCGGTGGCCGGCGGCACGGACGAGCCGCGGCCGGATATCCAGGCGATGCCCTCTTCCGGCGGCAGCACGACCGGCGGCCGGGTCTCGGCCTTCATGCGCCAGTGCCCGAAATGCGGCAGCGCCTCGCTGATCCGCCAGGAAGGCTGCGACAACTGCACGAGCTGCGATTACAGCAAGTGCGCGTGAGACGGCCTTAAGGCCCTTCGCTCGCCGCCCCTTGGTCACCGGCCCTTAACCCGGCATGATCGACGGCCGAGCTGACAGGAGCCTCGCCATGAGACGAGCACTACTCGCGGGTCTGGTGTTCTTCGGCGCCGTGAGCGCGGCGGCCGCGCAGGAGCCGTCGCTCGCGCAAGCCGAGATACGCCTCGCCGCCATCAACGCGCTGGCCCGCGCCCACTACGCCAAGGCCCGCGACGCGGCCCTGGCCGATGCGCCGGTGATCGTGGTGGCGCCCGAGAGCGTGACGCTGGTCCACAAGGGCACCAGCGAAAGCCCGGCCTATCTGCCGGCGCGCTATCACCACATGAAGGCCCTGGGCCATGTGGCTTTAGGCCTCTGGGCGCTGCTGGAGCCGAATCTCGGCCGGCCGGTCGATGCCGGGCTGGGCGCGGCGCTGGCGACCTACCGGCGGGAGCTCGACGGGCTGCTGCCGCATGTCGGAGCGCTGGGCCTGCGCTGGGACGACGCCAAGCGCCAGCGCGAGATCCTGACCACCACCATCGAGTTCATCGAGGCCGTGGCCAAAGCCGGCCGCGTCGGGGCGGAGGAGCGCGCCGCCTGGGCCGACGCCATCGGTCCGGCCCTGCTGGGCAATGCCTACGACGCCGCCGAGGCGCAGCTCGTCGCCCTGCACGCGCTGATCGAGCGCTGGCGCGCCGCCCTGCCGGAAGAGGACTGGGCGCGGCTGCGAGTCGTGGTGCTGGGCCCGAATCGACCGCGCGAGGCGCATCCGCCGCTGGCCTATTTCCAGCGCCGGCTGGGCGAAGCCGCAATCGGGGCGCGCCTCATCACCGCCGACAACGTGACCACGCCCGAAGGCGGGCTCGAGGTGCTGGCCGCCGCCGTCAACGACCGGCGCCTGGCCCATGATTTCTTCAGGGATTCCGAGCGCCTGCGCCGCGGCCTGCTGAGCGACGCGACGGCCCGCCATCTCGATCGCCTGCTGGGACCGTGAAAGCCCTGTTAACCCTGATTTTTTCGATGTTTTCCTGCCTACCAGCTTAGGCGATTTTTAACCGCGAGCGACCACACTCCGGCCATGACCGCGGGTTTCCCGGGGTCTCTGCCCGGAACCCGCCCGCACCATGCACCGCTTCATCCGTACCTTCGCGCTCGTCGGCGGCATTTTGATGCTGGCGGCGGCGGTGCCGCTCAGCCTGTACCTGCATCGCTCGGCGACGGAGTCGGCGATCGGCCTGGCCGAGGCCCACAACGTCGCCCTGGCACGCTCACTCGGCAACGCCATGCACCAGCGCGTCACCGACCTGATGAGCGATCCGGACCGGCGCCCGGGCTATCAGCCGCCCATCTCGGAATTTCACAAGGACGTGGTCGAACAGCTGCGCGGGCTCGACATCGCCAAGGTCAAGATCTACGACCTGCGCGGCCGCACCGCCTTCTCGACCGAGGCCAGGCAGATCGGCGAGGACAAGCACAACAACCTCGGCTTCCAGCTGGCGCGGGCCGGCGAGATCGCCAGCGAGCTCACTTTCCGCAACAAGTTCAGCGCCTTCGAGGGCGTGATCGAGGACCGCAACGTGCTGTCGAGCTACATTCCGTTGCGCGGCAGCGACGGCGCCATCGAAAGCGTCTTCGAGATCTATCAGGACGTGACCGTGATGCTGCACGCGCTCGCCGTGCGGCAATGGACGCAGACCGTCGCCATCATCGGCGCCTTCGGCTTCGTCTACGTGCTGTTGCTGCTGATGATCCGGCGCGCGGAGATCGTGGCCCGCCAGAACCACGAGGAGGCGGTGAGCATGGCCGCCGACGCCGCCCGCGCCGAAGCGGCCAACCAAACCAAGACCGAGTTCCTGGCGACCATGAGCCACGAGTTGCGCACGCCGCTCAACGCCATCCTCGGCTTCTCCGACATGATCCACGGCGAGGTTCTCGGCCCCACCGGCAATCCGCGCTACCGCGAATACGCGGGCGATATCCACACCTCCGCCAACCACCTCCTCGACATCATCAACGACATCCTCGACCTGGCACGCATCGAGGCCGGCAAGATCGAGGTCCACCTCGCGCCGACGACCCTGAGCCATCTGGCCGACTGGGCTTCCAGGATGGTACGCCCGCAGGCCGAGGCGGGCCGCGTGACCCTGAACTGCGTGGTCGACCCGGGGGTCTCGCTGCTCACCACGGACGAGCGCATCCTGCGCCAGATCGTGCTCAACCTGCTGACCAACGCGGTCAAGTTCACCCCGACCGGCGGCATGGTGACGCTCAGCATCCGCCCCGCCCCGGCCGGTCACGTCGCTGTCGTCGTCGAGGACACGGGCGTCGGCATGCGCGCCGAGGACATTCCCCGCGCCCTGGCGCCCTTCAGCCAGCTCGACAACAGCCTGTCGCGCAAGCACCGCGGCACCGGTCTCGGCCTGTCGCTGGCCAACCGCTTCGTCGGCGTGCTGGGCGGCGAGCTGGACATCCGCAGCGCGCCCGGACGCGGCACCACCGTCACCGTCACCCTGCCGACGGGTGTCGTTCCGTCGCTATCCGCTGCGGCTTAGATCGGTTTCGGCCGGCGGCGCGGCGATTCGCTTCTTCTTGACCGCCGTCAGCAGCGCGTGCAGCTGGCGGTCGGGAATGCCCAGCCGGTCGAGATGCTCGACCGTGTTCTCGAGATAGGAATAGCAGGCGCCGCGCTGCCCCTCGCCCTGGCAGATGAGCTGCACCGCGCGCTCGAGCGGCAGCTTGCCGGCATACTGCTGATGGTCGCGGCGCACCACGAAGGCGCGGGCCGTCTCGGGCCGGCCGGCGAGCTGCACCGTGAGATCCTTGCACTCGTAGGCGCGGTTCAGCATCTCGCGGTCCCACAGATAGGCCATCACCTTGTCCGCGTCGCGGGCATGGACACGGTAAGCGATGCCGCGGCAGGCGCCGCCGGCATCGAGACCCAGCACCAGGCCCGGCTTCTCCGGCGTACCGCGATAGCGGTGCGAGTAGAGGCAGAAGGCGCGGTGATAGCCCCGCAGCAGGGCGGGCCTCGCCTCCTCGAAGCGGAAGCCCGGATCCCACATCAGCGAGCCATAGGCGAAAATCCAGACGTCGCGGCCGTCTGCCTTCGGCGGCGCATCGACGTGACCGGGCTTGCGTTTGCGCGGCATGCTGCCTCAGCCCTTCTGTACCAGCCAGACGCCGACCGCGGTCAGCGCGATCCCACCCAGCGCCAGCAGGCCCAGCTGTTCGTCGAACATCAGCCAGGCGATGAGCGCCGTCGAGGGCGGCACGAGGAAGAACAGGCTGGCGATCTTCGACACGGCACCTCGGCGGATCAGCAGGTAGAGCAGGCTGACCGTACCGACGGAGAGCACGAGGGTCAGCCAGGCCATGGCGCCAATCAGCGGCGGCGCCCAGGTGACCTCCATGGTCTCGAGCGCCAGAGCCAGGCCCAGCATCGGCACGAAGGCGGCCACGTATTGAATGACGGCGCCGGTGTAGAGATTGGCCTGGGCGCAGTAGCGCTTCTGATAGAGCGTGCCGGCGCTGATGCCGACCAGGGCGAGCACCGAGAGCAGCACGGCTCCGGCGCCGAACCCGCCGCTGCCGAAGCCGTAGCGCTCGAACAGGACGACGGCGACGCCGCCGAAGCCGACGACCAGGCCGAGCCACTGGCGCGCCGAGACACGCTCGCCGAGCAGCGGACCGACCACCGTGGCGGTCAGCACCGGTTGCAGGCCGACGATCAATGCCGAGAGCCCGGCCGGCAGGCCGTGATGGATCGAGGAGAAGACCCCGCCGAGATAGGCGCCATGCATCAGCAGGCCGACCACGACGATATGGCCCGCCAGGGCGGCGTTGGGCCAGGCGGCCCGGACCAGCAGGGCCACCGGCAGCATCAGGGCAACGACCAGGGCGAAGCGGATCGCCAGAAAGGTCATCGGCTCGACGAAGGGCAGGCCCGCCTTGGCCGCGACGAAGCCGGTCGACCAGAGAAGCACGAACAAGGCAGGGGCAGCCGCCGTCCAGGCGAAGGACGCAGGAGTGACCGAGGCTGGCAAGGCGGACCCGTCGCGCGGCATAACCAATGGTTAAAGATAGCGGTGGAGCCCGCCGGGCGATAGGCCGCAGCGACATAGCGGCCATTCCCGACCCGCAGCCTCGACCTTCCGCCATCTCGACCGATCGCGCGGCGACGGCCTATAAACACTCATGCGACGTCGTTTATCTCTGCTGGCCGCCTTCGCCCTCCTGACGGCGACGGCGGTCTGGACCCTGGCCTGGTTCATCATGGCCGACCGGCTGATCTTCCGCGTCGAGGCCTGGATCGAGGCCCGCCGGGCCGAGGGGTTGAAGGCCGAGCACAGCGGTATCGATGTCGGGGGCTTTCCCTTCCGCTGGGTGGTTACGGTGGCGCGGCCGACCATGGCCGGCGCCGGCTCGGCCGGCTGGATCTGGCATGGCGATGCGGTGGAAGCGGCCCTGCTGCCATTCGCCAGGGGCGATGTGGCCGTTCGCTTCCCCGGCGAGCACATCTTCTCCGCGGGCGAGGGATCGCTCAGCGGCGCCTGGCGGATGCGGGCCGACCGGCCGGACGGGCGCGTGCTCCTGCGGCCCGACGGCCGCCTCGATCGGATGGAACTCAATTTCGCGGGCGTGGCGCTCGCCCGGCTGCCGGACGCGGCTCCGGTTCACGTCGACCGCCTCACGGCCATCGCTTCGGTGCCCCCGGCGGGTGGCGGCGATCACCGGACGGAGACCTTCGCGCTCACCCTCAATCTCGACAGCGTATCGCGGCTGCAGCCGCCGATCCCGGCGCTCGGCACGACGGCGGAAGCCGTGCGACTCGATCTTGTCGTCAAGGGCCGGCTGCCGCCGGGCCGGCCGGCGGCGGCCCTGGCGGCCTGGCGCGACGATGGCGGCACGGTGGAGATCAATCGCCTGGCCCTGCGCTGGGGCCCGATCGACGCGGACGGCAACGGCACCATGGCGCTCGATGAGCAGAACCGGCCGCTGGGCGCCTTCACCGCCCGCTGGCGCGGCTACAACGAAACCATCGATGCGCTGCAGGCCACGGGACAGATCCCGCCCTGGCCGGCCGCCGGCGCGAAGATGGCGCTCAATGCGCTGGCCCGCCAGCAGCCCGACGGCACGCGCCAGGTGGAGATCCCGCTGAGTGCCCAGAACGGGCGGCTGTTCGTCGCCGGCTTTCCGCTGATGCGCCTGGCGCCGGTGAAGCTCGATTGATACCCGTCATGGCCGGGCTTGACCCGGCCATCCACGTGGCTCGCCAAGTCCACAGCCAACTGAGCGGGCGCTGTGGCCTGACGTGGATGGCCGCAACAAGTGCGGCCATGAGGACGGAGAGAGCCTGAAGGCTCAGTCCTGCTTGGCCTGGACGATCGAGCGGCGGATGCGCCGCGAGCGGGTGAAGACGCGGTGCAGCGTCTTGCCGTCGTCGTTGCGGATCGCCTTCTGCAGCAGGGCGATGTCCTCGTAGAGCCGGCCCATCATCTCCAGCACCGCCTCGCGGTTGTTGAGGAAGATGTCGCGCCACATCACCGGGTCGGAGGCGGCGACGCGGGTGAAATCGCGGAAGCCGCTGGCGGCGAACTTGATGACCTCAAACCGCATGTGAGCTTCGAGGTCGCTCACCGTGTTGACGATGGTGTAGGCGATCAGGTGCGGCACATGGCTGGTGATCGCCAGCACGCGGTCGTGATGCGCGGCATCCATCACCTCGACGTGCATGCCGCAGCGCCGCCACATCTCGCGCACCTTGGACACCGCCTGCTTCTTAGCGCCCTTGGGTGGCGTGATGATGCACCAGCGGCCGAGGAAGAGATCGGCGAAGCCTGCCGCCGGGCCTGAATTCTCCGTGCCCGCCACCGGATGGCCGGGAATCAGGTGGACGTCGCCCTTGAGATGCGCGCCCAGCACGCGCTGGGCCGCTTCCTTCACCGAGCCGACATCGGTGACGATGGCGCCGGGCTTGAGCTTGCCGCCGATCGCCTTGCCCACCGCCGCATAGGCCGATTGCGGCGTGGCCACGATGACCAGGTCGGCCCCGGCCACCGCCGTGGCGGCGTCGCCGACGATCCGGTCGGCCAGCTTCAGCTTGGTCGCCACGCGGCGCGAGGCGGCATTGACCTCGCAGCCGATGAGCTGTTTGGCCAGCTTCGTGCGCTTGATGGCGCGGGCCAGCGACGAGCCGATAAGGCCGAGGCCGATGATCGCCACCCGGTCGAAGAGCGGGGCGTCATTTCGGCTTATCGAGGGGCGGCTCATCGCAGGAAATCCGTGAGCGCCGCGATCACCGCGCGCAGCTCCGCCTCGGTGCCGATGGTGATGCGCAGATGGTTGGGCAGGCCGTAATTGGCCAGCGCGCGCGGGATGATGGCCCGGCCGTTGAGGAAGGCATTGGCCGCCGACGCGGTCTTCGGCCCGGCGGCCGGAAAGCCGACCATCACGAAATTCCCCACGCTCGCCGTGACCTCGAGGCCGAGCTTCTTGAGCTCCTCGCTGAACCACGGCAGCCACATGTCGTTGTGGGCGCGGCTCTGATCGGCGAAGGCCAGATCCTCGAGCGCCGCGATACCGGCGGCCTGTGTCGCGGCGGCGACGTTAAAAGGACCGCGCAGGCGATTGAGCACGTCGGCCACCGGCGCGGACGAGTAGGACCAGCCGAGACGCATGCCGCCCATGGCGAAGATCTTCGAGAAGGTGCGCAGCATCACCACGTCGTCGCGCGCCTCCACCAGGTCGGCGCCGTTCGAATAGTCGTTGCGCGACACGTATTCCGAATAGGCCGCGTCGACCACGAGCAGCGTATGCGCCGGCAGGCCGTCGCGCAGGCGCTTGAGCTCGCCGGCCGTGATGTAGGTGCCGGTCGGATTGTTCGGGTTGGCGACGAAGCAGATCTTCGTGCGCTCGCTGGCCTTGGCCAGCAGCGCATCGACCTCCGTGCGGTAGTCCGTCTCCGGCGCCGCAACCGGTGTCGCCCCGACGCCGTGGGTGGCGATCGGGTACATGACGAAGCCGTACTGGCTGTAGAGGACCTCGTCGCCCGGCCCGGCGTAGGCGCGGCAGAGCAGCGCGATCAGCTCATCCGAGCCGGCGCCGCAGACGATGCGCTCGGCGTTCAGCCCGAAGCGCTTGGCGATGGCCGCCCGCAGGTCGGTCGAGCCGCCTTCGGGGTAGCGCTGCATGGTCTCGGCCGCCTTGCGCACCGCTTCCACGGCGCGCGGGCTGGGCCCCAGCGCGCCCTCGTTGGACGACAGCTTGATCGGCTTCGCCTGGCCGGGCAGCGCCGACTTGCCGCCGACATAGGGCTCGATCGACAGGATGCCGGGACGTGGTGTGGGGGACGCCATGGTCGCTCTACTTCCGTTTCGCGGTCGAGGGCGCGAGGGACTGGGCATAGCCGCCCAGCGACCGCACCGCCGCTCCGGCGCCCAGAGTCGCCGCCAGACGGCGCAGCCGCGCATCGTCGCCCGGCACCCATTCGGCCGTTTCGACAAGCTGATATTGCACGGCACGACCGCGCGCCACCTTTTCCTCGGCCGAGGCGGGAAATCCCGTCGCCTCCAGCCTGGCCGCCTCGAGGGCGGCCCGCAGCCGGGCCCGGCTCACCGTGTGCTCGGTCTCCACCACCAGATAGCCGCGATCGTCTTCGGAAGCGTCGAACGCCTGGCGGCCGACGATCGCCGCCTCGCCGTCAGCGGCCGCGCCCTCCAGAACCGGAAGCCGGGCGAGAACCTGGAGGTCGCCCCCGGGCCGCCGGCTCCCCAGGCTCCGCCACCAGCCGTTATCGGCGACCGAACCGTCGCCCGGCGACGGCAGGACCGCCACCTGCGCCCGCCCCTTTTCCAGCGCCGTCAGGGCCGAGGCGGTGGTCAGGGCCCGCTGGACCGTGGCGCGGAAGCCGAAATGCTCGCGCGCCAGGTCGATATAGCGGGACTCGTCGTCCGGCGCGTAAGCCACCACGGCGAAAGGGCCCTGCAGCCGCGCCGAGGACGAGATGATCTGGCGCCACACGGCGACGACGGTCTCGACCGGCAGCGGCGAGCGCACGCGCTCGGCCAGCCGGCGCAGGATCGAGGCCTCGCGTCCCGGACGGAAGACCGCCCCGCTGGCGCGCTGGCCGGCGCGGCCCTTGGCGCTGGCGACTCGATCGCTGAGCATGGCGCGCTTCACCAGGAGGTCGAGAATCGACGCATCAAGCCCGTCGATCTCGCGGCGCAAAGCCGCCAGCGTCCGGTCGGTGGCTATTTCAGAATCGTCGGCAGCCATGAGCGTGCAGCAGTGGATTCAGCGGTAAAAAGGGATGGTATGGATACCGGGGACCGATCCCAAAAGCAAAGCCCGCGCCGGCGAATAGACCGTGGGCGCCTTAACTGTTGACAGGGCGACCCGCTGTCGTCTCTATTCGCTCCATCGTGGCGATTTGAGCCGACTGGCTTGCGGACCACGTTAAAAAATCCGCTAAAAGGTCGGAGGCCCACGCCCTGACCTGACCGGTCGGGGCGTTGTTGTTTTGGGCCGCAGGGATCGAGTGCCACGGCGATGACCAGTTTTCATCTTCCTGCGACGACGCCCGCCGCCGAGGCTCTTCCGGCGGTCGCCCCCGTGGCGCCGGGCATCGTCCTGCCGGGCAAGCGTCTCGATTTTCCGGCCCGCGAGCCGCTGCCCCTCGACTGCGGCGTGTCGCTGGCGCCCTTCACCGTGGCCTACCAGACCTACGGCACGCTCAACGCCGCCAAGTCGAACGCCATCCTCGTCTGCCACGCCCTGACCGGCGACCAGTTCGTCGCCGAGACCCATCCGATCACCGGCAAGCCCGGCTGGTGGGAGACCATGGTCGGGCCGGGCCTGACCTTCGACACCGACCGCTATTTCGTCATCTGCACGAACGTGCTCGGCGGCTGCATGGGCTCGACCGGGCCGGCGACCATCAATCCCGCGACCGGCCAGCCCTGGGGCCTGTCCTTTCCGGTGATCACCATCCGCGACATGGTGCGTGCCCAGCTGCGGCTCGTCGACTATTTCGGCATCGACAGCCTGTTCTGCGTGGCCGGCGGCTCGATGGGCGGCATGCAGGTTCTGGAGTGGGCGGCCACCTACCCCGAGCGCTGTTTCAGCGCCCTGCCAATCGCCACCGCGGCGCGCCATTCGGCGCAGAACATCGCCTTCCACGAGGTCGGCCGCCAGGCGATCATGGCCGATCCGGAGTGGTGCAACGGCGAGTACCAGCGCCAGGGCAAGCGGCCCGAGCGCGGGCTGGCGGTGGCGCGCATGGCTGCCCACATCACCTACCTCTCCGAGGCGGCGCTGCACCGCAAGTTCGGCCGCTCGCTGCAGGACCGCGAGCGCGTGTCGTTCGGCTTCGACGCCGATTTCCAGGTGGAGAGCTACCTGCGCCACCAGGGCTCGACCTTCGTCGACCGCTTCGACGCCAACGCCTATCTCTACATCACCCGCGCCTGCGACTATTTCGACCTGGCGGCCGAGCACGGCGACGCCCTGGTCAACGCCTTCCGCGGCACCAGGACGCGCTTCTGCCTGGTCTCCTTCACCAGCGACTGGCTCTACCCGACCTCGGAGAACCGCGCCGTGGTCCACGCGCTCAACGCCGCGGCGGCCAATGTCAGCTTCGTCGAGATCGCCACCGACAAGGGCCACGACGCCTTCCTGCTGGAGGAGCCCGAATTCTTCGCCACCGTGGAAGGCTTCCTCAACGGCTGCGCCGAGCACCGGGGCCTCTCGAAACCATGATTGCTTTAGCGGCGTCGCGGCCACGTTCCAACATCCGTGTCGACCTTCAGCTCATCGCCGAAATGGTGACGCCCGGCAGCCGCGTGCTCGATGTCGGCTGCGGCGACGGCGCCCTGCTCGACTGGCTGCAGCACAACAAGCAGGTCGACGGCCGCGGCATCGAATGGAGCCAGGCCGGCGTCAACAACTGCGTGCGCCAGGGCCTGTCGGTCATCCAGGGCGATGCCGAGACCGACCTGCGGGACTACCCCTCCGAGGCCTTCGACTACGTCATCCTCTCGCAGACGCTCCAGGCGACCTTCGATCCCAAGGTGGTGCTCGGCGAGGTGGTGCGCATCGGGCGGCGGGCCATCGTCTCCTTCCCCAATTTCGGGGTCTGGCATGTCCGGCTGGCGCTGCTGCTGACCGGCAAGATGCCGGTCACCGACTCGCTCGACAGCGCCTGGTACGAGACGCCCAATATCCATCTCTGCACGATCACGGATTTCGTCGAGCTCTGCGACGATCTCGGCATTGTCATCGAGCAGGCGATGGTGCTCGACCGCAAGGGCCGGCCGCGCCACCTGCGCGCGCCCGGCTTCATGAGCAACCTGCTCGGCGAACAGGGCCTCTTCGTCCTCAGCCGCCGCTGATTGCGGCAATCGGGGCGGCGGGCTGCTCCGGCGGCCGGCCTCTTGGTACACATTCGATACAATTGGGATAGGTCGAGACCGCGTGTATCGAAAATCGCCGTTTCGACTCAGCGGCCTGCAAACCCGCGTCCAGACCGCCCCATTAAAAACATAACGCCACGGTCCCGCCGCAATACCGCGAAAACCCTGGCTAAGTGACGGCCGACCGGCCGATCCGGGCGGCCGGTGGGCGCCCCGGGAGGCGCGCAGAATCCGCCCGGGACGGTGAGCAAGGCTTCACCATGTCAAAGAACCAAATTCGGATATGGAAGACAATTTGGATTGTTCAAGGACCCGGGACGCCAAAAATCCTCGATGTCACCCCGGATAAGTGACGCGTCAGCGTCGCGCGATCCATCGTACCGCATGCACATGGACCCCGGCTTGCGCCGGGGTGACACCGTTCCTCTGGATAAAGCAGCGCGATGCTTGCGCCGCCGGACAGGGGGAGTTCGGACGTTGCTCGCCCCTACCGCGACATCCCGGCCGGCTGGCCCAGGGCCGGCTGGGGCCGCAGGCGCTTGGCGCGCAGCGGGGTCGCCCGCACGGGGGTCGGGGCGTAGATCTGCTTGCCGGCCTCGATCAGCACCACGCCCGAGAAGCGCGTGAACCAGCGCTCACCCGCCTGTTCCCAGGCCCCGGCCGAGGTCAGCCAGAGGCGCCAGGCGAAGGGCGGGATGAAGAGCGCCGTGCGTGTCTGGATCGGGGTGAAGAGGTTGTCCCGCAGCAGGCGGGAGATCTGCCCCCCGGTATAGGGGTGGCCGTGGCCGAAGGGTGTGGAATCGAAGCGCGCCCACAGGCCCCGGCGATTGGGCACCACGACGATCAGCCGGCCGCTGGGCGCCATGACCCGCCAGACCTCGCGCAGAAAAGGGCGCAAGGCCTCGGCGTGCTCCAGCGCATGGACCAGCAGGATGCGGTCGATCGACAGGTCCGGGATGGGCAGGTCGACCTCGTCGCACAGGCTGGTGGCGTTGGGGCCCTCGGGCGGCCAGGGCAACACCCCCTGGGCGGCCGGCATCATGGCCAGGACCCGCTCGGCCTTGCCCAGGAACGAGCCGAGAAACGGCGTGGCATAGCCCAGGCCGAGCAGCCGCTGGCCGGCGACGTCGGGCCACATGTCGCGCAGGCGGCGGCCGATCGCCCGTCGGGCGACATAGCCCAGCGAGCTCGTATAAAAATCCCGCAGATCGACGACGTCGGACCACATCGAAAAAAACCCAGAATTCCGATCAATTTAGCACAAGCAGCGGCTTTCACGGCCGGGCAATACCGGGCTATGGTGAGAGCCTAACGGAGAAACACTACTCGTGCATTTCGGCGCGGAATTCATCCTGATCGGCTCTGCCCTGGTGGTGGTGGCCATCATCGCCGGAATGTTCTCGTCGCGCCTCGGCGCCCCCCTGCTCCTCGTGTTCCTCGGGCTTGGCATGCTGGCGGGCGAAGACGGGCCCGGCGGCATCGAGTTCAGCGATTTCCACACCACCTACCTGGTCGGCAGCATCGCGCTGGCCATCATCCTGTTCGACGGCGGCCTGCGCACGCCACGTTCGGTCCTGCGTATCGCCCTGTGGCCGGCGCTGAGCCTGGCGACGGTCGGGGTCGTCGTCACCTCCGGCGTGGCCGCCGCCATCGCGGTCTACGCCCTGGAGATGACGCCGCCGCAGGGCTTCCTGGTCGGTGCCACCGTGGCCTCGACCGACGCCGCCGCGGTCTTCATCCTGCTGCATGCCCGCGGCACCGAGATCGCCCGGCGCGTCAGCGCCACGCTCGAGCTCGAATCGGGCATCAACGACCCGATGGCCATCTTCCTCACCATCGTTGCCGTCCAATGGCTGCTCCAGCCCCATGCGGCGCTGTCGATGGAAACCGCTCTCTACTTCGTCGTGCAGATGGGCGGCGGCGCCATCATCGGCGGGCTCGGCGGCTACGCGCTCCTCCAGGTCATCAACCGGGTCGAGATCGCCGCCGGCCTCTATCCCATCCTGGCGGCCGCCGGCGCCCTGATCATCTTCGCCGGCGCCCAGATCGTCGATGCCAGCGGCTTCCTGGCCGTCTACCTCGCCGGGCTCGTGCTCGGCAATAACCGCCACCGCGCCGACGCGGTGATCAGCCGCTTCCACGACGGCCTCGCCTGGCTGGCCCAGATCATCATGTTTCTCGTGCTCGGCCTGCTGGTGACGCCGCGCGAGCTGTTCTCCGGGTTCGGCGGCGAGGTGATCCTGGCGGTGACGCTGATCCTGATCGCCCGTCCCCTCGCCGTCTGGCTGAGCCTGATCCCCTTCCGCTTCTCCTGGCAGGAGAAGGCCTTCATCGCCTGGGTCGGCCTGCGCGGCGCGGTGCCGATCTTCCTCGCCTCGATCCCGGTCATCGCCGGCGTGCCGGACGGCACGCTCTACTTCAACGTCGCTTTCGTCGTGGTGCTGTTCTCGCTGGTCATCCAGGGCTGGACGGTGTCGCGCGCGGCGCGGGTCCTCGGCCTCGAATTGCCGCCGCCGCCGGAAGTGCCGGACCGCCAGGACATCGAGCTGCCCCAGACCGTCGATCGCGAGGCGGCCGGCTGGAACGTCGCGCCGGCCAGTCCGGCGCTCTCCCATCCCTTTACCAGCCTGCCGCTGCCCAAGCGCACCAAGGTCATCGCCGTGATCCGCGAGGGCGCGCTGCTCAATCGCGGCACGCTCGACAGGCTGCAGGTCGACGACTACGTGCTGGCCCTGGTGCCGCCCGAGCAGGTCATCGCTCTCGACACGCTGTTCTCGACGCCGGTGCAGCGCCAACGTCGCCTGATGCCCGCCGAGCTCGGCGAATTCGTCTTCGAAGCCGACGTCAAGCTCGGCCAGGTCTGCGCCATGTACGGCGTGCCGTTCGAGCCGCTGGACCACGGTCAGACGCTGGCCGAGTTCATCCACGGCCGGATCGGCGAGAATGTCGTGGTCGGCGACCGCGTCAAGATCGGCGAGGTCGAGCTGATCGTGCGCGCCCTGCAGAAGGATCGCATCAGCAAGGTCGGTCTCGAGGTCGAGCCCGAGGCCGAACGCCTGCCAATCCTGCGCTTCTGGCGGAGGATCAAGGGCTTGCTGCGCTCTGAGGCGGCGTAAAAAAGACCTCATCCTGAGGAGCCCCGCGCCACCGTCCCACCCTTCGAGGCTCGCCCCGTCTTTCTTCGCGCCCGTCGCGGGCCCTGAAGGCCCGCAACGCAGCGCAAGGCTCGCACCTCAGGGTGAGGCATCGCGGGGCGTCTCGAAGGATGAGGCCTTTTCCATCCCGTGCGGTTGGTCTAAATCATTCCCATGACCCTCGAAATCGATCATCTCATCTGCCTGCGCGACAATTTCGTCTGGCTGCTGCGCGAGCCCCGATCGGGCGCCGTCGCTGCCGTCGACCCGTCAGAAGCCCTGCCGGTCAAGGCGAAGCTCGATCAGCTTGGCTGGAAGCTCACCCATATCCTGAACACGCATCACCACAACGACCACACCGGCGGCAACCTGGAGCTCAAGAAGCTGACCGGCGCCACCATCGTCGGCCCCAAGGCCGACCAGGAGCGCATCCCCGGCATCGACGTCGCCCTGGCCGACAACGAGACTTACAAATTCGGCGAGGAAACCGCGCGGGTCTACGACATCCCCGGACATACCAAGGGCCACATCGCCTTCTGGTTCGAGCAGGCCAAGGCGGTGTTCGCCGGCGATACGCTGTTCTCGCTGGGCTGCGGACGCATGTTCGAAGGCACGGCGCCGATGATGTGGGCAAGCTTGAGCAAGCTGCACCGCCTGCCCGGCGACACGCGCCTCTACTGCGGCCACGAATACACGCAAGCCAACGCCAAGTTCGCGCTGACCGTCGATCCCGACAACGCGGCGCTGAAGAAGCGCGCCGCCGAGGTCGACGCCCTGCGCGCGGCGGGCAAGCCGACGCTGCCCTCGACCATGGCGGTCGAGTACGCCACCAACCCGTTCCTGCGCGCCGCCGATCCGGGGCTGGCGCGCCAGGTCGGCCTGCCGGGCGCCGATCCGGTCGCCGTGTTCGCCGAAGTCCGCGGTCGCAAGGACCGCTTCTGAGTCAAAGGGGAAACGAATGAAGCTCTACTGGTCCAGCGCCTCTCCATACGCGCGCAAGGTCGTCATCACCGCCATCGAGACGGGTCTCGACAAGAAGCTTCAGACCGTTCCGACCGCCGTGGCGCCGAACAAGCCGAACGCCGAGCTGGCGCCGCAGAACCCCCTGATGAAAGTGCCGACCCTGGTCACCGACGGCGGCGAGATCCTGTTCGACTCGCGGGTGATCTGCGAGTACCTCGACACGCTGCACGACGGCCGCAAGCTGTTCCCGGCGGCGGGCGGCGAGCGCTGGCGGGCGCTACGCCTGCAGTCGCTGGCCGACGGCATCACCGACGCCGGCATTCTCTGCCGCTACGAGATTGGCATCCGCCCGGCGGAGAAGCAGTGGGACGGCTGGATCGAGGGCCAGCGCCTCAAGGCGATCCAGGGCCTCGACGCCATCGAGAACGACGGCGAGCTGCTCAGCGGCGCGGTCAATATCGGCCATATCGCGCTCGCCTGCAGCATCGGCTGGATGGAGTTCCGCAATACCCACGGCGACATCCGCAAGGGCCGGCCGAAGCTCTTCCGCTGGTACGACGAGTTCCTCAAGCGCCCGTCGATGCAGGCAACGCTGCCCAAGGCCTAGCCCGCCCGGCAGGGTCCGTGGTCTTCGACACCAGGCGGGCCGCCGCGGCGCCCGACGTGATGGCGCCGGACGGCTCCGAAGTCCGCATCCTCTGCGGCCTGAGCCGCGGCAGCATGGCGCAGTTTTCGCTCCCGGCCGGGGCGGTCTCGAAGGCGGTGGCGCATCGGACGGTCGAGGAGGTCTGGTGCTTCATCGCCGGCCGTGGCCGCCTGTGGCGCCGGCTCGACGGAAAAGAGGAGATCGTCGAGGTCGGAGCCGGGGTCTCGATCAGCATTCCGGTCGGCACGCAGTTCCAGTTCCGCTGCGACGGCGCGGAACCCCTGGTCGCGGTCGGCACGACCATGCCGCCCTGGCCGGGAGGCGACGAGGCCACCGTCGTCGAAGGGCCGTGGAAGCCGACGGTGTAATCGTCATCCCGGACCAGCGAGCCCTTCAAGGGCGAGCGCCGATCCGGGATCCAGCACGAAGGAGCGACCGCAGGCCGCGCATTATTCTACGGAAGACGGACCCCCGCTTTCGCGGGGGTGACGATCTCACACTTTCTTCTTCCACAAATCCCGCGAGGCCAGCGCGGCCCCGCCGACGATCAGCACGCAGGCCGCGGCCAGGCGAAAACTCGGCGCGGCGCGGCCGAAGATCACCAGCAGCACGGTCGAGAGCAGCGGCGTCGCGTAGGACAGCGCGCCGAGCGCCTTGATGTCGCCCTTCTTCATGCCGACATCCCAGAGGAAGAACGCCGCCCCCACCGGCCCCAGGCCCAGCGCCAGCACCGCCAGCCATTCGCCGCCCTGCGGCACGTAGGTGGTTTCGAAGAGCAGATGCGCGATCAGGGCAAGCAGCGCCGTGGCGCCGCAGAAGGCGCCCACCGCATCGGTCGGCACCGCGCCGAAGCGCCGCGAGAGGACCGAATAGGTCGCCCAGATCACGGCCGCCGCCGCGGCACAGGCGTAGCCGGCGGCGAACTCGGCGCGGAATCCGTCCAGACCACCACCGATCAGCACCACGCAGCCGACCAGCCCGGCGAGCGCGCCGCCCACATGCCAGGCCGTCAGCCGCTCGCCCGGCAGCAACCCGGCAAAGACCACGATGAGCAGCGGCCAGAGATAGTTGAGCAGGTTGGCTTCGACCGGCGGCGCCAGGGCCAGGGCGGCAAAATAGCAGACGTGGTAGCCGAACAGCCCGCCGATGCCGAGCAGCCAGACGACGGGGGCCAGGCGCAGATGGGCCAGCACATTGTCGCCGCGGGCCAGCCAGACGCTGAGCGCCAGCGCGAAGGCCAGGCCGAAGGCCATGGCCGTCATCTGGAAGGGCGGCACGGGGCCGGCCGCGGTGGTGATCACGGCCAGGGAGGCCCAGAGGGCTACGGCGCCGGCGCCCACGGCCGTGGCGCGCCGCATTCGGGCAGTCGATTCAGTCATTTCGGGCCTTGTTAACGGCAATTTCACCGAAAAGCGACATCTTGGGCAGAAGGATACCGAGGTAAGCACAGGGCCCGGGAGAGATCGAGTTGCTCACTGGCAGCCATCGTGGCTTTTTCCGCTCGCGCGCCGGGCGCGGATTTCTCGTCTTCGTGTTGTTCTGCGCGGGCCTGTCGGCGGCCATCGGCTACGGCGTCTACCAGTCCAACCTCCGCTGGTTCGTGGCCAGCAAGACAGAAGAGAAGCTGACCGCGCTCGAGCTCGCCGATTCGTTCTTCTCGACCTTCTCGGAGCTGCGCGGCCGTTTCCCCAGCGACGAGGTTCCCGTCCCCGCCACCTTCCGCGCCCACGCGATCGAACGCTTCAACCGCGCGCGCGATCCCAACCAGACCATGCGCCTGGCGCTGGTCGGCGTGCCCGGACGCGAGATCCGCATCGCGCCGACCGATCCCGACATGGCCGAGGCGGTCCAGGCGATAGCCGGAATCTTCGACCCCAAGCCGCTCACCCGGCGGGTGATGATCGGCGACCAGCCCTTCCTGCGCACTCTCCATCCGTCGATCGCCAACCAGCCAAGCTGCGTCGAGTGTCACAATGCCATCCAATCCGGCCCGAACTGGAAGCTGAACGACCTGATGGGCGCTTTTGCGCTCGATGCGCCGCTGGGGCCATTCCTGCGGCAGACGCAGCGCGAGGCCGCGCTGATCGCCGCCGGAATCTTCGTGCTCGGCTGCGCGCTGGGCCTCTACATCTTCATGCTCCAGTTCCGCGCCTTCGCCTCGGACATCTACAAGCGCCTGAGCGATGCCGTGGAGAACCTGACCGATGGCTTCGCGATCTACGATGCCCAGGGGCACCTGGTCCTCAGCAATCCCGCGCATTCGCGCTACGCCGCCGTCAACGAAGCCTTCCCCCTTCGCGCCTCGTCTGACGTCTCGCGCAGCTCTCCAGCGGCGATCAGCCGCGAGGTCGCCCTGCCCGAGGACACCTGGATCCAGGTGAGCGAGATCCGCACACGATCGGGAGATATCGTCCGTATCGAGAGCGACATCTCGGCCCTCAAGCAGCGCGAGATCGAACTGCGCACGGCCAAGACCCAGGCCGACCGGGCAAACCAGGCGAAGTCCAATTTTCTGGCGCTGATGAGCCATGAGCTGCGCACGCCGCTCAACGCCATCATCGGCTTCTCCGAGATGATTCGCGGCGAGATGTTCGGCGCCACCCATCCGCGCTACCGCGGCTATGCCGGCGACATCAACCAGGCCGGCCACTACCTGCTCAGCGTGATCAACGACATCCTCGACATGGCGAAGGTGGAGGCAGGCAAGATCGACCTCACCGAGGACACGGTCAGCGTGGCGGAAGTGGTCGACAGCTGCTTCCGCTTGCTCGACGAACGTGCGGCCGCGGGCGGCGTCGCGCTCCAGGCCTCCGTGCCGCCCGCGCTTTTCCTAGTCGCCGATGAGCTACGCCTGAAGCAGGTCATCCTCAACCTCGTGACCAACGGCGTCAAATTCACGCCGTCCGGCGGATCGGTCACGGTCGCCGCGAAGATCGCATCCGACGGTTCCGCCTTGATCACCGTCACCGATACCGGCATCGGTATGACGCCGGAGGATATTCCAAAAGCCCTGGCCGCGTTTCAGCAGGTCGACAGCCGACTCAGCCGCAAATACGGCGGCACGGGGCTCGGCCTGCCGCTGTCCAAGGTGCTGGTCGAGCTGCACGGAGGATCGCTGACCCTCGCCAGCGAGCCTGGCAGAGGAACGGTCGTCGCCATCGCCCTTCCGGCCAGCCGCGTGCTGCGTAAGAGCGGCGCGCTGGCCTCCTGACGACTACTTGAACCGCTCGTCGACCTCGATGCGATAGCCGTCGGAGAAGCGGTTGGTCTCGTTGGCCATGCCGACCACGGCCAGCAGCTCGCCGAGCATGGCATCGGTCATGCCGGCCTTGCGCGCCCCGGCGGTG
This sequence comes from Rhodospirillaceae bacterium, assembly GCA_022843945.1. Classification (GTDB taxonomy): domain Bacteria; phylum Pseudomonadota; class Alphaproteobacteria; order CACIAM-22H2; family CACIAM-22H2; genus VGEI01. The sequence continues at coordinate 81,639 of JALHMR010000005.1, forward strand.
TGCGAGGCGATGCAGTATTCGCAGCCGTTGGAGATGCTGACCGCGAGATAGATCATCTCCTTGGTGCGCATGTCGAGCGCGCCCGGCGCCATGATCTGCTTGATGCTCTCCCAGGTGCGCCTCAGGTTGTCCGGATGGTTGGCCAGCGCCTTCCAGAAATTGTTGATCCAGTCGACCTTGCGGGTCGCCATGATATCGTCATAGACCGCGCGCACCTCCGGCGAGGCGTCGGCGTATTCGATCAGCTTCAGTGTCGTGGACATGGGTCGCCTATTTGGGCTGCAGGATGTGCGCGTCGATGCGGTGGCGGATGGTGAAGGACGGCCCAGCGATCTCCTGGAGCAGGGCCGCATGCGCCGCGTCGAAGCGCCGGACTTCGCCGTCGCTCAGGGTCGCGCCGATGCCGCGGCAGGCGCGGATGCGCCCGCGCCAGGCCTCGGCGGTGAAAGGAATGTCCTCGTCGTACCAGAACATGGCCGTCAGGTTGAAATCGGCCTCGGCCCATTTGGGCATCGGCGGGATCACCCCCGCCCAATCCGCGCCGCCCCAGTCGGGATTGAAGGACAGGACCAGCTCTTCCGAGCGCCGGGCGAGAGGATCGAGCCGCGGCAGCCAGCTGAAATGCGCGGTCACCAGCACGCCGCCCGGCGCCAGCAGGCGCCGGACCTCGGCGATGGCCCGCGGCGCATCGAAATAGAGCCAGCACTGGCTGGCGGTCACCGCCTCGAAAGCGCCGGCCGGCTGCCTTGTGTCCTCGGCCGGAGCGACAGCGAAAACCGCGTCGAGCTTCTCCTCGGCGGCCAGCCGCCGAGCCGCCTCGACCTGGCCTTCGGCTATGTCGACGCCGACCACGCGCGCCCCCTGACGGGAGAACTGCCGCGCCAGCAGGCCGGTGCCGGTGCCGAGATCGAGGATACGCTGGCCGCGCAGGCCGATGCCCAGCGCGCTCAGCCGGTCGAAGAAGCTGGCCGGCGGGCCCGGACGATGCGTCGCATAGTCCGACGAGGTCCGGCTCCAGTCGGCGGGGCGGCCGCGATCGAGTGGGTTGATGCCATGCATCGCGTCGATCGCGGCCCCACTGTCAGTACATGTGCTGGCCGCCGTTGATCGACAGCGTCGAGCCGGTGATGAAGCCGGCGTCGTCGGCCACCAGGAAGAGCACGCCGCGCGCGATGTCGTCGGCCCGGCCGAGGCGGCCGACCGGGATGCGGGCGATGATCTTCTTGAGCACGTCCTCCGGCACGGCGCGCACCATTTCGGTGTCGACGTAGCCCGGCGCGATGGCATTGACCGTGATGTTCTTGGAGGCCCCTTCCTGCGCCAGGGCCTTGGTGAAACCGTGGATGCCCGACTTGGCGGCGGCGTAGTTGACCTGGCCGTACTGGCCGGCCTGGCCGTTGATCGAGCCTATGTTGACGATGCGGCCGAAGCTGCGCTCGCGCATGCCGTCGATCACGCAACGGCTCATGTTGAAGCACGAGGAGAGGTTGGTCTGGATGACCGCATTCCACTGCTCGAAGCTCATCTTGTGCATCGTGCCGTCGCGGGTGATGCCGGCATTGTTGACCAGGATCTCGATCGGCCCGCCCAGCGCCTGGGTGACGCGGCGCACGCCGTCCTCGCAGGCCTTGAAATCGCCGACGTCCCATTTGAAGGCCGGGATCATCGTCTCCATGGTGAACTTCTTCGCCGCCTCCTCGTTGCCGCCGTAGTTGGCGGCGACCTTGTAGCCGGCCTTGTTGAGCGCGCTTGAAATCGTCGCGCCGATGCCGCGGGTCCCCCCGGTCACGAGCGCCACACGTTCTGCCATTACTGCCTCCCTGGGATTTCTTTTTATCGACCGGCGGGGTGCCGTTCAGCGCCCCGCTGCTTCACGAAGTCTCGCTCAGCGCTCGACGCACATGGCGATGCCCATCCCGCCGCCGATGCACAGCGTGGCGAGGCCCTTCTTCGAGCCGCGGCGCTGCATCTCGTAGAGCAATGTCGTCAGCACGCGCGCCCCCGAAGCACCGACCGGATGGCCGATGGCGATGGCGCCACCGTTGACGTTCACCTTGGACGTATCCCAGGCGAGGTCCTTGTTGACCGCGCAGGCCTGGGCGGCGAAAGCCTCGTTCGCCTCGATCAGGTCGAGGTCCTTGGCCGTCCAGCCGGCCTTCTTCAGGGCCTCGCGCGAGGCCGGGATGGGACCCGAGCCCATCACCGCCGGATCGACGCCGGACGTCGCCCACGAGACGATGCGGGCGAGCGGCGTGATGCCGTGCCTAGCCGCTTCCTTGCTGCTCATGAGAACCAGGGCCGCGGCGCCGTCGTTGATGCCGGAGGCGTTGCCCGCGGTGACCGTGCCGTTCTTGTCGAAGGCCGGGCGCAGCTTCTTGAGCGTGTCGAGGGTCGTGCCGTGCTTGGGATACTCGTCGTCGGCGACCACGACGTCGCCCTTGCGGGTCTTGACCGTCACCGGGACGATCTCGTCCTTGAACTTGCCGGCCTTCATCGCCGCCTCGGCCTTGTTCTGCGAGGCGAGCGCGAAATCGTCCTGCTGCTCGCGGGTGATCTGCCATTTCTGGGCGACGTTCTCGGCCGTGTTGCCCATGTGGTAGCCGTTGAAGGCATCCCAGAGGCCGTCCTTGATCATGGTGTCGATCATCTCGGAATTGCCCATGCGCACGCCCGAGCGCAGATACATGGCATGCGGCGCCTGGGTCATGCTCTCCTGGCCGCCGGCCACCACGATCTCGCTGTCGCCGGTCTTGATCGCCTGGAAGCCCAGCGCCACGGCGCGCAGGCCGGAACCGCAAAGCTGATTGATGCCGTAGGCGGTCTTCTCGACCGGGATGCCGGCGAGGATCGCCGCCTGGCGCGCCGGGTTCTGGCCGGCGGCGGCGGTCAGGATCTGTCCCATGATAACCTCGGAGACTTCTCCCGGCGCCACCTTGGCGCGCTTCAGGACCTCGGTGATCGCGATCGCACCCAGCGCATGCGCAGGCAGTGTCGCGAAGGCGCCGTTGAAGGCGCCGACCGGGGTCCGGGCGGCTGCGGCGATGACGATGTCGGTCATTGGGTACTCCTTGGCGAGGTGATTAACGCAATCCGGGCCCCCGTCCGGTTATAGACTTGGGGAGGAAGGCAAGTCCAGCCAACGGGCCAGCGGCTCCCAGACCGCGTCGCGCGCCTGGCTGCCGACGACCATGCCGATATGGCCGAGCGGCGGCTTCATCACGGTCGCCGCCGGCATGGCCGCCGCCAGCGCCAGGGCCGAAGCCGGCGGCACGATCCGGTCCTGCTCGGGGATCACCAGCAGCGTGGGCAGGCGCAAGGTCTGCGGCTCCACCGCCGTGCCGCGCAGCCGCCACTCGCCCCGGGCCGTCGTGTTGGCGCCGTACCAGCCGAGGATGCAGTCGCGGGCCACCTTGGCCACCAGCGGCACGCCGTCGTTGAGCCAGTCCTCCAGCGCCACGAACTCGCGCGCCTTGGCCGTGTCGGCATCGACCTTGGCGAAGGCGCGGAATTTCCGCGCCACCAGGAACGGGTCGAGCGCGAAGAACAGCGACTGCAGCATGTCGACGGGCAGCTCGCCCAGGCTGTCGATCAGCGGCAGCCACGGCGTCATGGCGTGGGCGCTGGCCCGCGCCAGATCGCCGCGTTCGGCATGGAAATCCCAGGGTGTGGCCAGCAGGGCCAGCGAGGCGATATCGGACGAGCGCGCCTGCGCCAGGCCGAGCGCCAGGTTGCCGCCCATGCAATAGCCGAGGACCGCCGGCTTGCGCTCGGTGCGCTCGATCACCTTGTCGAGCGCCGGGCCGAGCCGGTCGAGGATGTAGTCGGCGAGATCGAAGCGCCGCTCGCGCGGGCCCGGACGGTCCCAGTCGACCAGGAACGGCCGGAAGCCGCGCCGCGCCAGGAAGCGCAGGAGGCTGCGCTCGCTCGACAGGTCGAGGACGTAGGAGCGGTTGACCAGCGAGGGGATGACCAGGATGGGCTGGTTCTCCATCGAGCTCCCGTTGATGGTGCCGTAATCGCGCAGCTGCGTCGTGCCGTCGCGCCAGGTGGCGCGCGGCAGGCTCAGGTCGCGTTCGTACGGGTGATGACGGTAGCGCCGCAGCCCGGTCTCGAACTCGTCCAGCCGGCGGCGAACTTCGCGGCTGACCGCCGCCGCCAGCCTATCGGGGTCGGCGGCCGCGAGAAGCGGGACGAGCGCGTTTAGGTGCTCCCGGACCGACGGATGCCACGGCAGCCGGGCGAGGGTCGCTGCGGCTGCCGCCTCGGTCGCCTCGGCCGACCCGTTCCTCAAGAACGGCAAGGCGGCGGCGGAGCTCAGCCAGGTCATGGCTGCCGTCGCCAGGTGCAGGGGAAGCGGCCTGGGGCCGGCTCTGAGGCGGCGTTTCGGGGCGTTGGGGGGCGGCACGGTCATGGGGTTGTTGGGTCTTCAGGCCGGTCGCCGCCGCGGTCCACAGCGACAGCCAGCCGGCGGGGCCCAGGCTGGCCGAAAGCTGCAGCATCCGGCCCATGGTCTCGGTGAAATCAGCATCGCCCGCCAGCGCCGTGATCTGCTCCTGCCAGAGATCGACATAGCGCCGGGCGAGGGTATCAAGATCAGGCGGCTCCGACATTATTCGCTGATTATACCGGGGCCCGGCCGGGCTTGCCAGCCGGGCTGTTCGCGGTGCAACATGCAATGAATTTAGCAGCTTGGCCGCGCCATGATCGCCCAACTTGGGCCGCCTGGCTTGGCGATGGGAGCGCCCCCTCATGAACGACACCGCCGCCGAAGAACGTCCGCCCCCGGTTAAAATCAAGAAATACGCCAACCGCCGGCTCTACAACACGGGCACCAGCAGCTACGTCACCCTCGACCATCTCTGCCAGATGGTGAAGGAAGGCATCGATTTTATCGTTCACGACGCCAAGACCGGCGAAGACATCACCCGCTCCGTTCTCACCCAGATCATCGTCGAGGAAGAGGGCAAGGGACAGAACATGCTCCCGGTCAGCTTCCTGCGGCAGCTGATCTCGTTCTACGGCAACAATCTCCAGTCCCTGGTCCCGCGCTACCTGGACCACGCCATGCAGTCCTTCGCCCACAACCAGGAGCAGATCCAGCAGTACATGACCTCGCTGGGCGGCCTGTTCCCCTTCGGCCCGCAGCTGGAGGAGATGGGCAAGCAGAACATGGCGCTGTTCCAGAACGCGATGAAGATGTTCGCGCCCTTCCCGCTCAACAAGGACGGCACCCCGGGGGTCGGGCCCGCCACGCCCGCGACGCCGGCGGACGAGGAAGCCGAGCTCCTGCGTCTGCGTCAGGAGCTCGAGGAGATGCAGCGCCGGCTCGGCGAGCTCTCGCGCAAGAAAACCGATTGAAGTTGATGAAGGGGCGGCATGCCGCCCCTTTTAGTCACCGGACGGCTTAGTCGCCCGCCAGTCTTAGTCGCCCGCCAGTCTTAGTCGCCGGACTGGGCGGCGCGCGGCTCGGGCGTTGTTTCGGCGGCCAGCCAGGGCCGCTCGATGGTCGGCCTGCCGAAGAAATAACCCTGCAGCAGGCTGACGCCGCGCTCGACGAGATGGGCGGCATCGGCGGCCGTCTCGACGCATTCGGCGACGGTCGACAGGCCGAAGCTTTCCGCCAGGCCCATCAGGGTGCGCACGAAGACCTGATTATCGACGTTGTCGGCGAGGTTCTTGACGAACGAGCCGTCGATTTTCACCGTATCGACGGCCAGCGCCCGCAGGTTGCGGAACGAGGTGAAGCCGGCGCCGAAATCGTCGAGCGCCACGCGCACGCCGAGATCGCGCAGCGACGAGACGAAGCGCGCGGTCTCCTCGATGTTCTCGAGGGCGATGGTCTCGGTGATCTCGACCAGCAGGCGCGGCGCGATGCTGGGGTGGTTCTTCACGCTCGAGCTGACCTGGCGCAGCCACGAGGAATCGGACGCCGTGACGGCGGAAATGTTGATGGCCAGCGAGATCTGCGGATAGCGGATCAGCTCGGCCAAAGCGAGATCGAGCGCACGGCGGTCGATCAGGCGCATCAGGCCCGAACGCTCGACCACCGGGATGAAGGCGCCGGCGGCCACGATGGTCCCGGTCTCCAGGCGCAGGCGCAGCAGGCATTCGTAGTGATCGACCTCGTGCGTGCGCGCATCGACCACCGGCTGGTAGGCCAGGATCAGCCGGCCCGTCTTGAGCGCCGACTGCACCTCTTCCGACAGGATGGCGGCGCGGCGGCGCTGCTCGCGCTGCTCCTCCGATTCAACGAAGCGCACGAAGCAGTTGCGGCCCGAGCGCTTGGCGTCCTGCAGGGCCACGTCGGCGCGGCCCATCATCTCGGCGGCCGTGCCGCCATGCTCGCCGAACGGCACGCCGCCGATGGAGACGGTGGCGTGCACTGGACCACCAGGAGTCACAATGGGGGTCTGGCGGACCGCCTGCAGGATCTTGCCGGCGGCGATGCCGATCGAGCCTTCGGGGCAGCCGCTGAGCACGATGCCGAAACGGTCGCCGCCGATGCGGCCGATGATGTCCGAGGCGCGCAGGCAGGCCTCGATGCGCTGGCCGACGCCGACGATCACGGCATCCGCCGCGGCCGGGCCGAAGGCCTGCTCGATGCTGGTCAGCTTGTCGATGCCGACGACCAGGTAAGCGCCGGGAATCCGGTAGCGCGAGGCGAGCGCCAGGCCGTGCTGCAGGGCCTCCTTGAGGCGACCCTTGTTGTAGTGGCCGGTCAGGTCGTCGAAGCTCGCCAGATATTCGAGCCGGGCTTCGCGTTCCTTGCGGGCGGTGATGACGCGCAAGGTGCCGAGGACGCGCATCGCGCGCCCCTCCTGGAACTGTGCCGTGCCGCGATCGCTGAGCCAAACGATCTGGCCCTCATTGGAGCGCAGGCGATATTCGCAGTCGAATTCCTGATCGTCGCCCGCGTCGAAATGGGCCTGCAGCTCCTTCGAGCGCTGGGCCTGGTCGTCGGGGACGATGCGGGCGCGGAACTCGGCGCCGGTGGCCGGTGGCTCGCTGCCGCGGAACAGGGCGGTGATCCGCCCGGACCAAGTGATCTTGTCGGAACGCAGGTCCCAGTCGTAGGCCGTGTCGCCGGCGGCGGCGATGGCCTGGGCCGCGGCGACGGCTGTCCGTAGGCGGGCGTGATCGGATTGCTGATCGTCCATATTGCCCGGGCCGTGTGCCTTTCGGTGCTCAATCCACCGCAGATCGCCCTGCTTCTAGGGCTGCGGGCAACAAACTGAGTGGGATCAAACCCTAGCGAAACTAGCTTAACAAAATCTAAACCAAGGGTAGCCGTCAGGCGGCCCGTTTCAGGGCCCCGCCCAGGGTGTCAACCATCTGATCTACATGGGTCTTTTCGACGATCAGCGGCGGAGACAGGGCGACGATGTCGCCGGTGACCCGGATTAACAAGCCCCGCTCGAAGCAGTCCACGAAGACCTCGTAGGCGCGGGCCGCCGGCTTGCCGGCGCGCGGCTCGAGTTCGATGCCGCCGACCAGGCCGATATTCCGCAGGTCGATCACGTTGGGCAGGCCACGCAACGAGTGGATGGCGTCCTGCCAGTAGGGCGCCAGCGCCGCCGCGCGAGCGAACAAGTCCTCGTCCTGGTAGAGCTTGATAGTGGCGAGCCCCGCCGCCGCGGCCAGGGGATGACCCGAATAGGTGTAGCCGTGGAACAGCTCGATGCCGTCCGGGCCCTTCATGAACGCCTCGTAGATGCCCTTGCGGACGAAGACGGCGCCCATCGGCACGGTAGCGTTGGTGATGCCCTTGGCCACGGTCATCAGGTCCGGCAGCACGCCGAAATACTCGGCGGCGAAGGAGGCTCCCAGTCGCCCGAAGCCGGTGATCACCTCGTCGAAGATCAGCAGGATGCCGTGCTTGTCGCAGATGGCGCGCAGGCGCTCGAGATAGCCCTTGGGCGGCACCAGCACGCCGGTCGAGCCGGCGACCGGCTCGACGATCACCGCGGCGATGGTCGAGGCATCGTGCAGCTGCACCAGCTTTTCCAGCTCGTCGGCGAGCTGGGCGCCGAATTCCGGCTGGCCCCTGCTGTAGGCGTTGCGCTGCAGGTCGTGGGTGTGCGGCAGGTGGTCGACATGGCCGAGCAGTCCGGCGGCGAACTGCTTGCGGTTGGGCGAGATGCCGCCGACCGAGATGCCGCCGAAGCCGACGCCGTGATAACCACGCGCCCGGCCGATTAGGCGGGTGCGCGTCGGCTGGCCGTTGGCCTGGTGATAGGCAAGCGCGATCTTGAGCGCGGTGTCGACCGCCTCGGAGCCGGAGTTGGCGAAGAACACGTGGTCGAGATCGCCGGGCAGCATGGCCGACAGTTTGGCGGCGAATTCGAAGGCCACCGGATGGCCCATCTGAAAGCCGGGCGCGAAATCCATGCGCGCCGCCTGCTCCTGGATCGCCTTGGTGATCGGCTCCCGGCAATGGCCGGCATTGACGCACCACAGGCCGGCCGTGCCGTCGAGAATCCTGCGGCCGTCCGTCGCCGTGTAGTGCATGTCCTTGGCGCCGACCAGCAGACGCGGCTTGCGCTTGAACTGCCGGTTCGCGGTGAACGGCATCCAGAGGGCATCGAGGTTGTTGGTTTCGGCGTCGAGACGGGCGGCGTCGGCCATGGGCGTGTTCCTGAGCAAACCGGCGGCGTTAAGGACGCCCCGACCCTAGCATGCCGGCAGGCCGGCGTGATCTCCGCGCTACCGCAGGGCTGCGGTATGGTTAAAATTTAAAATAAATCAGTTTCGCTCCAAACGGTTGCACCAAACCAATGGTTTAAATAGGGAATTTACCAATCTGGGCCCTAGATAATATTTTCTTAAAAGTTTACATGTATTGTGCAGGTCAGTACTAGAGGGCGAATGCCTCATGGCCAACCCGGTGGCCGTCTACGCAATGACGATCGACCCGCCCAGCCGCCGGCTGGGCGCGGTCGATCCCGATTCCGCCCGCGCGGCAGGCCGCGCCCAGTCTTCGCGTGCCTTGGGCGCGGCCTATCCGCGCCTCGTCTATGACGCGCGCCACGATCCCCATCTCGAGCGGCTACGCCACGCCGACGCCCTGCGCGAGATCCGCCAACGGGCGCGCGGCGCCGATCCGGTGCGCGACGACGACCGTTTCCTGGCGGCCCGGGACGATGGCGATTTCCTGCACGAGACCGGCCGGCGCAAGGCCTCTTCGGCGCTCTCGTTCCTGGCCCAGCAGATCGCCCAGGAGCAGCTGTCGCCGGGCGCTCATTTCGAGGAATACAAGCCGGTCACCGCCGCTTACGACCGTGCGGCACGCCATAGTGAACCCGCATCCGCCCCGGGCTCCACGCTGCACATGCTCGTCTAGACGCCTCGTGCGTCGTTGACGGTCCGAAGCGACGGGCCGTAATCTGCTCCCTCAAAGACGACAAAAGCGGCGCGATGCGTGCCCGCGTCTTGTTTGCTGGGAGAAACATAATGTTCAGATTGAGTGCCGCTGCCCTGGCGTTCACAGCACTTGGTGCCGCGTTCCTCGTCGAGGCCCCGCCGGCTTCCGCTCAGGCCTGCTCGAACCGCGGCCAGCTCGACGACCTGTACTGCGACGAGAACAAGGATCTGGTCGCCGACCTGCCGGCCGATCAGCGCCGGTGGCGCAACCCCAGTGTCCTGGTCTTCGCCTACACGCCGGTCGAAGACCCGGCGGTGTACGAGAACATCTTCAAGCCGTTCACCGACTATCTCGGCAAGTGCACCGCCAAGCGCGTGGTCTATTACCCGGTGCAGTCGAACTCGGCCGAAATCGAGGCGATGCGCTCGGGCCGCCTGCATGTCGCCGGCTTCTCGACCGGCCCGACCGGCTTCGCGGTGAACATGGCCGGCGCCATCCCCTTCGCCGCCAAAGGCACGGCCGAGCAGGTGCGCGGCTATCACCTCGCCTTCGTGGTCAAGGCCGACAGCCCATACCAGAAGATCAGCGATCTCAAAGGCAAGAAGGTCGCGCACACGGCGCCGTCGTCAAACTCCGGCAACCTCGCGCCACGCGTGCTCTTCCCGGAACAGGGGCTGGTCCCGGATCAGGACTACAAGCCGTTGATGTCGGGCGGCCACGACAAGACGGTGCTCGGCGTAATCGCCGGCGACTATGACGGCGGCCCGGTGGCCTCGGACGTGCTCGAGCGTATGATCGTGCGCGGCACGATCAAGCAAGAGCAGATTCGGGTGATCTACAAGAGCCAGACCTTCCCGACCTCGTCGTTTGCTTATGCCCACGACCTGCACCCGGATCTCGCCAAGAAGCTGACCCAGTGCTTCTACGACTTCCGCTTCACGCCGGAGATGACCAAGGAGTTCAACGGCGACGACCGCTTCTTCCCCATCACCTACCAGAAGGATTGGGCGGCGGTGCGCAAGGTGGCCGAGGAGACCGGCACGCCGTTCAACAAGGCGGCTTACGAACGCGAAGCGGCGCGCGAGGCCGAGGTGGCGCGCAAGAAGGCGGAAGACGCCGCCAAGCCGAAGCAGTGACCGCGATCGGCGCCATGACCGGCGCCGCGGCGAACGGGAGCGGGCAGGCCGGCATGACCGGCACCCGCTCCCTTTCCATTCGCGGCCTGACCAAGGAGTACGTGCGCGGCAAGCCGGTGCTGCGCGGCATCTCGCTCGACATCGCCGGCCAGGGCATCACGGCGATCATCGGCCCGTCCGGAACCGGCAAGAGCACGCTGATCCGCTGCATCAACCGGCTGGTCGAGCCCACCGCGGGCGAGATCTGGTTCCAAGGCATGGACCTGGCCAGGTTGCGCGGCAGGTCCTTGCGCGAGGCGCGGCGGCGCATCGGCATGGTGTTCCAGGAATACAACCTGGTCGAGCGCCTGTCGGTGATGGAGAACCTGCTCTGCGGCCGGCTCGGCTACATCTCGCCCGTCCGCGCCTGGCTGCGACGCTTCGACCCGGCGGATATCGAGCGTGCCTTCGAACTGCTCGACATCGTCGGCCTCGGCGCCTTCGCCACCCAGCGCGCCGACGCGCTGTCCGGCGGCCAGCGCCAGCGGGTAGGTATCGCCCGCGCCGTCATGCAGCGCCCCGACCTGCTGCTGGCCGACGAGCCGACCTCCTCGCTCGACCCCAAGACCTCGGTCGAGATAATGGAGCTGATGGCCGGCCTGACCGCACAGCACGACATCCCGGTTATCCTCAACATCCATAACGTCGAGCTGGCCAAGCGCTTCGCCGCCCGCATCGTCGGCATGGCCGGCGGCCACGTGGTGTTCGACGGCCTGCCCGCCGACCTGCGCGACGATCACCTGAAGCAGATCTACGGCGGCGAGGGCTGGCTCGAGTGAGCATCGTCCCCGCAGCCCCTGCGGCGGGCCGCCCCAACCCCTTCCCGGTCTCGTGGACGACCCGGGCGGCGTGGCTCGGCCTCGCCATCTATTCCGTCTACGCCGCCTCGCTGCTCGACGTCACCTGGGAGCGCTTCGTCTTCGGCCTGGGCAACGGCGCGCGCTTCATCGGCCGCATGCTGCCGCCCGCCTTCACCCATATGGACCTGCTGTGGAAGGGCCTGGCCGAAAGCCTGGAGATCGCGATCATCGCCACGGTCTTCGGCATCGTTCTGTCGCTGCCGGTGGGGCTCGCCGCGTCGCGCAACCTGATGCCGATCTGGGTGAGCTGGCCGGCGCGCGCCTTCATCGCGCTCTGCCGCTCCTTCCACCCGGTGATCGTCGCCATCCTGTTCGTCAAGGCGGTTGGCTTCGGCGCCATCGCCGGCATCCTCGCCCTGATCGTGGCTTCGGTCGGCTTCATCGCCAAGCTGTTCGCCGAGGCGATCGAGGAGATCTCGCTCAAGCAGGTCGAGGCGGTGCGCGCCACCGGCGCCTCGTTCATGAACGTCATCTTCATGGCCGTCGTGCCCCAGGTCCTGGCGCGCTTCACCGGCTTTGCCACCTACCAGCTCGATTCCAACCTGCGCAACTCGACCATGGTCGGCATCGTCGGCGGCGGCGGTATCGGCAGCACGCTGTTCACCGCCTTCCAGAAATTCGACTACGATTTCGTGCTCACCATCCTGCTGGCCATCATCGCCATCATCTTCGTCGGCGAGATCCTGGCCGGCTGGGTGCGCAAGACCTTCCAGTGAGCCGCCCCCCGCGATGATCGCCGACCAACGCCGCTGGGAACGCTTCACGCCGCGCGAGCGACTGCTGCGTTTTACCTTCTATCTGGTGGCGGTCGCCGCCTTCGTGGTCTCGGTGCAGACGGTCGAGGTCATTCCCGAATTCCTCTACGACGCGCCCGAGCAGGTCGTCGATCTGTTTGCCCGCATGTGGCCGATGGACCTCAAGTACTACCCCAAGGCGGTGCATGCGGCGCTGATCGAGACCCTGCATATCGCCACCCTCGGCACCATCCTGTCGCTCGGCCTGGCACTGCCGGTCGGCATCCTCGCCGCCCGCAACGTCGTGCCCGTGACGGCCATCAACCAGTTTGCCAAGCTGGTCCTGGTGTCCTCGCGCTCGGTCAACTCCCTCGTCTGGGCCCTGCTCTTCGTCGCCGTCTTCGGACCGGGGGCGCTGGCCGGCACGCTGGCCATTGCCTTCCGCTCGATCGGCTTCGTCGGCAAGCTGTTTGGCGAGGCGCTGGAGGAGGCCAATCGCGGGCCGGTCGAGGCCCTGACCGCGGCCGGGGCGCCGTGGCCGAGCGTCTTCCTCAAGGCCTACTGGCCGCAGGTGCAGCCGGCCTTCTGGTCGATCGCGCTCTTCCGCTGGGACATCAACATCCGGGAATCGGCGGTGCTCGGCCTGGTGGGCGCCGGTGGCATCGGCGTCGCCCTCGATACGGCGCTGACCCTGCTCTACTGGGACCAGGTCGCGGTCGTGCTGGCGACCATCTTCGCCGTGGTCATCCTCGCCGAGATCATCGTCACCACCATCCGCAGCCGCATCATTTAGCCTTCGCGCGGGCCATGCCGGCGATGATCAGTTCGCCGGCCTCCGCCGGATCAACCCAGCGCACGATCTTCACCCACTTGCCCTTCTCCAGGTCCTTGTAGTGCTGGAAGAAGTGGGCGATCTGCTCGGTCAGGATCGGCGGCAGGTCCTTGTAGGACGTCACCCCGCTGTAGAACGGATGCAGCTTGTCGACCGGCACGGCGACGATCTTCTCGTCGGAGCCGGCTTCATCCTCCATCAGCAGCGCGCCGATCGGCCGGCAGCGGATCACCGCGCCCGGCACCACCGGCACCTGGCCGACCACCAGCACGTCGCAGGGGTCGCCGTCCGCTGACAGGGTCTGCGGGATGAAGCCGTAATTGCCGGGATAGAACATCGCCGTGTGCAGGAAGCGGTCGACGAACATCGCACCCGATGCCTTGTCGAGCTCGTATTTCACCGGCTCCCCGCCCTGGGGAATCTCGATGATCACGTTGATGTCGGTCGGCGGGTTCTTGCCCGCGGGAATCTTGGTGAGGTCCATGCCGGGTTCCTGGGGTCAGGGACGCATCTTGGCCGCCCTGTCACCGGCAGCCAAGTAACCTTTCCTTAACCGTGACAGGGGAAGCTCAAGCCGAGGGTCGGGCGTAGCGTTCACGGAGGGGCCATGCCTCAGGCACTGACCCGCCTGCCAGAGTTCCTGCCGGTCCTCTACAACCGGGCAGAGACGCTCGCGCCCAACGACCGGCTGGCTGCGGCACGCCAGCAACCGGCTCTCGAACAGCGCGCCGAAGAATTTCACGCCGAGCCTCCGCGCTCCGAACTCCGTTTCAAAAAGGGCGGCGGCGGAGGGCAAGGCCCGGTCGACAACCAGGCATCGTTCACGGCCCAGCAGATCGGGCAGAACCCGCCGACCGCCGGCCTGCTGGCGGGTCGCCGGCCGCCGTTGTCCGGTTACGCCGCCTATACGACCGCAGCACGGCATGGCGATCCCAGCCAGCCGCGCAACGGACAAACGCTCGATGTCTCTATTTAGGCGGCGCTACTCGGCCGCGACGGCCTGCGGCAGCTTCTCGACCTTGGCGGCGCAGTACTTGAACTCGGGGATCTTGCCGAACGGATCGAGCTGCGGGCTGGTCAGGATGTTGGCCGCGGCCTCGGCGTAGCAGAACGGGATGAAGACCATACCGCTCGGCACCGCCTCGTCGATGCGTACCGCCAGCTCGATGGCGCCGCGCCGGGTCGAGACGCGGATCGTGTCGCCGCCGCGCACGTCGAACCGGCGCATGTCCTTGGGCGACAGGCAGGCGATGGCCGACGGCTCGATCGCATCCAGCACGGTGGCACGGCGCGTCATGGCGCCGGTGTGCCAGTGCTCGAGCTGCCGCCCGGTGGTCAGGACCATCGGGTACTCGGCGTCGACCGGCTCGCCCGGCGCGGTGTACTCCGCCGGCACCAGCTTGGCGCGCTTGGTCGGCGTCGGGAACTGGCCGTCGCCGAAGACGATGTCCTCGCCGGGCTTGTCGGGCGCCGGGCAGGGATAGGTGACGACGCTTTCGCGCTCGAGCCGCTCCCAGGTGATGTTGGCGAGCGACGGCATCGCCTGCACCATTTCGGCGAAGATGTCGCGCGGATGCTTGTAGTTCCACTTGAGGCCGAGGCCATGCGCCAGATGCTGGATCAGCTCCCAGTCCTGCCGGGCCTCACCCGGCAGCGGAAGCGCGATGCGGCCGAGCTGGACCTGGCGGTTGGTATTGGTGACCGTGCCGGTCTTCTCCGGCCAGCCCGAGGCCGGCAAGACGACATCGGCATAGTAGGCCGTCTCGGTCAGGAAGATATCCTGGACCACGAGATGCTCTAATTTAGCCAGCGCCTCGCGGGCGTGGTGCGCGTCGGGGTCCGACATGGCCGGGTTCTCGCCCATCACGTACATGCCGCGGATCTGGCCGGCGATCGTGGCATTGACGATCTCGACCACCGTGAGGCCGCGCTTGGGCTGGATCGGTGCGCCCCAGAGCTTCTCGTAACGGGCGCGAATCTCGTCGTTCTCCACCGACTGGTAGTCGGGCAGGAACATCGGGATGAGGCCGGCGTCCGATGCACCCTGAACATTGTTCTGGCCGCGCAGCGGATGCAGGCCTGTTCCAGGCCGCCCGACCTGACCGGTGGTCAGGGCAAGCGCAATCAGGCAGCGCGCGTTATTGGTGCCGTGGACGCTCTGCGAGATGCCCATGCCCCAGAAGATGATCGAGGCTTCGGAACGGGCGTAGAGCCGGGCGACCTCGCGGATCACCTCGGCCTTGATGCCGCATTCCGGCTCCATCTTCTCCGGCGGATAGTCGACGATATGCGCCTTGAGCTTCTCGAAATCGTTGGTGTGCGCCTGGACATATTGCTTGTCGTACAGGTTCTCGGTCACGATGACGTTGAGCATCGCGTTGAGCAGCGCCACGTCCTTGTTGGGCTTGAACTGCAGCATGTGCGTGGCATGCCGCTTGAGCGCGTGGCCGCGCGGATCCATGACGATCAGCTTGGCACCGCGCTTGGCCGCCTGCTTGAAGAAAGTCGCGGCGACCGGATGGTTCTCGGTCGGATTGGCGCCGATGACGATGATCACCTCGGCGTCCTTGGCCGCGGTGAAGGGGGCCGTCACCGCCGCCGTGCCGATACCCTCGAACAGCGCCGATACGGATGAGGCGTGGCAGAGGCGCGTGCAGTGGTCGACGTTGTTGGTGGTGAAGCCGGTGCGCACCAGCTTCTGGAAGAGATAGGCCTCCTCGTTCGAGCCCTTGGCCGAGCCGAAGCCGGCGAGCGCGTTGCCGCCGTGCTGGTCGCGGATGCGCTTGAGGCCGGAGACGGCGCGCTCCAGCGCCTCTTCCCAGGTCGCCTTGCGGAAGTGGGTCCACGGATTGGCCGGGTCGACGACGTCGTCCGCATGCTTGGGCACGCCGTCCTTGCGGATCAGCGGCACGGTCAGGCGCTCGGCGTTGTGGACATAGTCGAAGCCGAACCGGCCTTTGACGCACAGGCGGTTCTCGTTGGCCGGGCCGTCACGGCCTTCAACGGATAGCAGCTTGTCGTCCCGGATGTTGTAGGTGAGCTGGCAGCCCACCCCGCAATACGGGCAGACGCTGTCCACCTTGCGGTCCGGCTCCGCGGTCTTCACGCCGCGCGCGTCGAGTTCCGTCGCCGGCATCAGCGCGCCGGTCGGGCAGGCCTGGACGCATTCGCCGCAGGCGACACAGGTGCTGCCGCCCATCGGGTCGTCAAAGTCGAAGACGATCTTCTCATGATGGCCGCGGCCGGCCATGCCGATGACATCGTTGACCTGGACCTCGCGGCAGGCGCGCACACAGAGATTGCAGTGGATGCAGGCGTCGAGATTGACGCGCATGGCCACGTGGCTGGGATCGGGCGCCGGCGCGGCGCGCTGCTCGAACCGGCTGTCGTCGACACCGACATCGTCGGCCCAGTTCCAGAAGCGCGAATCCGGATCGTGCGCCACTTCGCGCTCCGGCTGGTCGGCCATCAGCAGCTCGAAGACCATCTTGCGCGAGGCCTTGGCGCGCTCGCTGGCGGTCTTGACCTTCATGCCGGGTGCGGGCTTGCGGATGCAGCTCGCGGCCAGGACGCGCTCGCCCTCGACCTCGACCATGCAGGCGCGGCAGTTGCCGTCCGGCCGGTAGCCCGGCTTGGGCGTGTAGCAGAGATGCGGGATTTCGGTGCCGCGGCGGTTGGCGACCTGCCAGATCGTCTCATCCGGGCGGGCTTCGACTTCAACCCCGTCGAGCAGGAACTTGATCGGGTCGCTCATAGGACGTCCCCGCGGAAATGCTTGAGCACGGATTTTACCGGGTTCGATGCCGCCTGGCCTAGGCCGCAGATCGAGGCGTCGGCCATCGCCTGGGACAGCTCGGCAATGAGGGGCTCGTCCCACTTCGGCCGAGCCATCAGTTTGACCGCCTTCTCGGTGCCGACCCGGCACGGCGTGCATTGGCCGCAGCTCTCATCCTCGAAGAAGCGCATGAGGTTGAGCGCCACGTCCTTCATGTTGTCCTTGTCGGACAGCACGACGACCGCGTGCGAGCCAACGAAGCAGCCGTGCGCCTCGAGCATGCCGAAATCGAGCGGCAGGTTGGCCATCGTGGCCGGCAGGATGCCGCCGGAGGCGCCGCCGGGCAGGTAGCCCTTGAAGCTGTGCCCGTCGGCCATGCCGCCGCAGAACTCGTCGATCAGCTCCTGCATGGTGATGCCGGCCGGCGCCAGCTTGACGCCCGGCTTCTTCACCCGGCCCGAGACCGAGAAGGAGCGCAGGCCCTTGCGGCCGTTGCGGCCGTGGCCGGTGAACCAGGCAGCGCCCTTCTCCACCAGGTCGCGGATCCAGAACAGGGTCTCGACATTCTGCACGAGGGTGGGACGGCCAAAGAGGCCGACCTGGGCGACGTAAGGCGGGCGATGGCGCGGCAGGCCGCGCTTACCTTCGATGCTTTCGATCATTGCTGACTCTTCGCCGCAGATATAGGCGCCCGCGCCCCGCCGCAGGTGGATGCGCGTGGCCTGCGACAGGCCCGCCGCCTCGAGCTTGGCGATCTCGGCCAGCAGCATCTCGCGGATCTGCGGATACTCGTCGCGCAGGTAGATGTAGACGTCCGGCGCCTCGACGACCCAGGCCGCGATCAGCATGCCTTCGAGGAAGCGATGCGGGTCGATCTCAAGATAGTGCCGGTCCTTGAAGGTGCCGGGCTCGCCCTCGTCGCCGTTGACGCACATCAGGCGCGGGCCGGGCTCCTTGCGCACGAGCTGCCACTTGCGGCCCGTGGGGAAGCCGGCGCCACCCATGCCACGCAGGCCGGAATCGTCGACCGCCTTGATGATGTCGTCGCGCGTCTTGCGGCCCTCGAGGCCGGCGCGCAGCAGCGCATAACCGCCATCGGCGACGTAGGCGGTGAAATCCTTGCCCGGCTTGGCCGGATGATGCGCGTGGCTGGCCAGGGCCGCATCGACCTTGGCCGGGCTCGCCTGGAACACCTGGTCGTGGCCCACGGCGCAGACCGGGGCGCGGTCGCAAGCACCCATGCAGGGGGCGCGCAGGATGCGGATCTTGTCGCCTTTGCCGTGCTTGGCCGTGAGCTCCGTCAGGAGCTTCTGGCCGCCGAACATCTCGCAGGACAGGCTGTCGCAGACCCGCACCGTAACCGGCGGCGGCGCCTTTTCCCCTTCGCGGACGACGTCGAAATGGGCGTAGAAGGTGGCGACCTCGTAGACCTCGGCCTGGGCCAGCTTCATCTCGTACGCCAGCGCCGCCAGATGGGCCGCCGAAAGATGCCCGTAGCGGTCCTGGATCAGATGCAGGTGCTCGATCAGCAGATCGCGCTGGCGTGAGCGCGTGCCGAGCAGGGCCTGCACGTCATCCAGCGCCTGGGGGTCGATCTGCCGGCCCTTGGGGGTCGGCCGTGCGGCCCGGCCCTTACCGCCCTGGCTATGCTTACGGATGTCCGTGGACGAACTCATTTAAGGACCAAAACAGGAGGCAGGCCAGGCCCGGACGCCGGCGCAGCGGATAAGGTATTTTGTATACCAGACATGGCCGGCAGCAAAGCGACCAAAACCGCGCGGTGTCAGAAGCCGAAGAAGTCTTCGATCGGGCCCTTGGGCAGCGGCACCAGGAACCAGATCTCGAACATGGCAAAGAGGACGGCCGAGACGGCGATGCCAATCGCCGCGCCTTTGAGCAGCGGATAACGGCCGAAATACCACATGAACAGGGCGATATAGATCGCCGACGCCACGTAGATGCCGATCCAGCCGACGACGAGAACGTAGAAGCAGAGCGGGATCAGGACCGCCAGCACCTGGCGGAAGGCCTGCTTGGTCACGAAAGTCTTGTTGCGCTCGCCGCTGCGGATGGCGCGGACGAGATTGACGACGCTGGAAATCGCGATCATCAGGCCGATGTAGAAGGGGAAATAGCCCGAGGCCGGGCCTTCGATTTCCCGCCAACGAAAGCCCAGACGCGTGCTGTCGGTGATGACGATGGCGCTCACCACAAGAAGGAGCAACGCCACCACGATATCCATGGTGCGCGTCGAAACCAGGCTTGGGCCGCCGTCTTCTTTATCGTGCATCGCCGTCTTTTCCCCCTAGAGCCGGCGTCGCCGGGCCCACGCTGGGCCCGGCGCGCCATCCGTTGCTTCGCTCAGTTCGTGGCGAGGAAGCCCGCTTCCTTCATCAGGTCGCGATGCAGCGTCTCGTTGGCCGCAACCCAATTCTTGTACTGATCGCCGGTCATGAAGGTCTGGTTGAAGGCGCCTTTCTCCATGAAGTCCTTCCAGTCGGGCGTCGCCATGACCTTCTTGAACAGCTCGACGTAGTAGTTGACCTGCGCCGGGGTCACGCCCTGCGTGGTGAATACGCCGCGCAGCATCTGGTAGTCGGTGTTGACACCCGATTCCTTGCAGGTCGGGATGTCGGACCACGCCATGTCGGTGGTCACCTTGTCCTTGTAGGTGCTGCGCTGGGTGTCGAAGATGCACAGCGGACGCAGCGCGCCGGCGCGCCACTGGGCCACCGCCTCGAGCGGATTGTTGACCGTCGAGTCGACGTGCTTGCCGACCAGCTGCACCGCCACGGCACCGCCGCCCGCGAACGGCACGTAAGTGAACTTCTTGCCGCCCGTCAGCCGCTCAAGGGCCGCCGTGATGATCTGGTCTTCCTGCTTGGAGCCCGTGCCGCCCATCTTGAACTGGCGGTCGTTACCGGCCTTGACCGCGTTGATGTACTCGGCCGCCGTCTTGTAGGGCGCTTCGGCATTCACCCAGAGGACGAACTGGTCGAGCGCCAGCATGGCGACAGGAGTCAGGTCCTTCCAGTTGAACGGCGAGCCGGTGGCCAGCGGCGTGGTGAACAGATTCGACAGCGTGATGATGATCTTGTGCGGATCGCGCGGGCTGGCCTTCATGTCGAGGAAGCCTTCGGCGCCCGCACCGCCGGCCTTGTTGATGACGACCATCGGCTGGTTCATCAGGTTGTGCTTGGTCACAACACCCTGAACGAAGCGCGCCATCTGGTCGGCACCGCCGCCGGTCCCGGCGGGAATGACGAAGGTCACTGCCTTGGTCGGCTGCCAGGCCTGTGCCATGGCCGGCGTCGCCAGCAGGGCTCCCGCGAGAACGCCAGCGGCGAAGCCAACGACTTTCAGGGATTTCGAAGCATGTCCGATCATGTTTCCTCCTCCTCAGTGCCTTAGGGTCTATTTATCTTTTTTCTCGTTATTCCTTGGGAGCCTAACCGTGCCGAAACGGCCCGTCGACCCCTTATTGCTCAAGCAGGCTTGGGTGCGCGGACTTTGTCCAGCACCCAGCTGATCATCGGCCAGAGAAGCAGCACCAGGCCCAGGGTCATGATGAAGCCGACCAGGCCGTTCGACCAGAAGATGGTCACGCTGCCCTGCGACAGCAGCATCGCCTGGCGGAACGAGCTTTCGGCCATATCGCCCAGCACCAGCGCCAGGACGAAGGGCGGCAGCGGATAGGACAGCTTGTTGAAGGCATAGGCGATGACGCCGAAGCCGACCATCATCCAGACATCGAACATCGCGTTGTTGATGGTGTAGGCGCCCACGGCGCAGATCACCATGATGATCGGCGCAATGATGCTGAACGGGACGCGCAGGATCGCGGCGAACAGCGGCACGCAGGTCAGCACGATCACCAGGCCGACCAGGTTGCCGAGATACATGCTGGCGATCAGGCCCCAGACGAAGTCCGGCTGCTCGATGAACAGCAGGGGGCCCGGTTGCAGGCCCCAGATCAATAGACCACCGAGCAGCACGGCGGCCGTCGGCGAGCCCGGGATACCCAGGGTCAGCATCGGCAGCAACGCGCTGGTACCCGCGGCATGGGCGGCCGTCTCGGGGGCGATCACGCCCTCGAGTTCGCCCTTGCCGAAGCGGTCGCCGTTCTTGGAGAAACGCTTGGCCAGGCCGTAGCTCATGAACGAGGCCGGCGTGGCGCCGCCGGGGGTGACCCCCATCCAGCAGCCGACGATGCAGCTGCGGATGAAGGTCACGTAATACGCCGGCATCTTCTTCCACGTCTCCAGCACCGCGTTGAGGCGGAGCTTGGCATG
Source organism: Rhodospirillaceae bacterium (assembly GCA_022843945.1). Taxonomy (GTDB): domain Bacteria; phylum Pseudomonadota; class Alphaproteobacteria; order CACIAM-22H2; family CACIAM-22H2; genus VGEI01. The sequence continues at coordinate 102,668 of JALHMR010000005.1, forward strand.
CGCGCCCGAGAAGGCGAGGCCGCTTTCCATCGAGGCCAGGATCTCGCCGATGCCGAACAGACCGATGACGGCGGTCAGGAACTTGAAGCCGGTCAGGAGCTCGGTGATGCCGAAGGTCATGCGCAGCTGGCCGGTGACCGTATCCAGGCCGACCGAGGCCAGGGCGAAGCCCAGGGACATCGAGGCCAAGGTCTTGAAAGCCGATCCCTTGCCCATGCCGATGAAGCTGGCGAAGGTCAGGAACTGCACCGCGAAGAACTCGGCGGGGCCGAATTTCAGCGCGAACTTGGCGACCAGCGGCGCCAGGAAGGTGATCATGATGACGGCGACGATCGCGCCGACGAACGACGAGGTGAACGCGCCGGTCAGCGCCTCGTCCGCCTTGCCCTTCTGGGCCATCGGATGGCCGTCGAAGGTCGTGGCCACCGACCACGGCTCGCCGGGGATATTGAACAGGATCGAGGTGATCGCGCCGCCGAACAGCGCGCCCCAGTAGATGCAGCTCAGCATGATGATCGCGGAGGTCGGCGACATCGAGAAGGTCAATGGCAGCAGGATCGCGACGCCGTTGGCACCGCCGAGTCCCGGCAAGACGCCGATGATCACCCCAAGCAGGATACCCACGACCATCAGCATGAAATTGAACGGGCTGAAGACGACGTAAAAGCCGTTCATCAGCGAAGCAAGTTCTTCCAACGCTCCCCCCACTTTTCGGTTTCGGCGCCGCGCGCGACGCCGATTTCCCCCGGTGGTCCTTGCAAGGCCACCCGTATTTGGTATACAGAATACTCGACTTGCCGAGCGCGGTAAAGTCAAACTGAACATCAGGCAACGCGATCACGGGCCGCAAGTTCAGGAAATCGTGCGCAAACGGCGCATCCTAGGGGGAATGGATTTTACGCGATGACGGCGTTGAAACTGGCGGTGCAACCCATCGAGGCCGAGCCGAGTTTCCGCGATCGCGCCTACGCCGCGCTCAAGCGCGCCGTCACGACCATGGACATCTACGCCACGCCGAACCCGATCCGGCTGGAGGAGCGGCAGCTTTCCCAGGACCTGGGCATCAGCCGCACGCCGATCCGCGAAGCGCTAAACCGGCTCGAGCAGGAAGGCTTCATCCGCTCGGTGCCGCGCAAGGGCATGTTCATCGTCCGCAAGACCAAGAAAGAGATCATCGAGATGATCGCGGTCTGGGCGGCGCTGGAGAGCATGGCGGCGCGGCTGATCACCCAGAACGCCACGGATCGGGAAATCGCCAGCCTGCGCCGGCTGTTCGTCGAGTTCCAGGGCCCGGGCCACGCCCCGCACCTGCATATCGACGAGTATTCCGAAGCCAATATCCGCTTCCATCAGGCGATCGTCAGCCTGGCCAAGAACAAGCTGCTGACCGACACGATGGAGAACCTGTTCATCCACATGCGCTCGATCCGGCGCAAGACGATCGTCGAGAACGACCGCGCCGAGCGTTCGATCATCGACCATCTGAACATCATCGAGGCGCTGGAGAAGCGCCAGACCGAGCGCGCCGAGCAGCTGGTGCGCCAGCACAGCCTCGACCTGGCCACGCACGTCGAAAAGCACGTCGACTACCTGGATTGAAGGCGGCGCCCGCAGATTGACGCGGGCATCGTTTGCAATCCCACGAACCCCGGCGGCGTCAAGCCGCCGATCGAGAGCTTTAGGAGGAGACAGCAATGGCCGAAGGAACGGCAAAGAACCAGAACACCGGGGCGGACACGCAGGAGCTGACGGATGGCTTCCATCTGATCATCGACGCCCTCAAGCTCAACGACGTAAAGACGATCTACGCGGTGCCCGGGATTCCGATCACGGACTTCCTGCGCATGTCGCAGGCCGAAGGCATTCGTGTTCTTTCCTTCCGCCACGAGCAGAACGCCGGCTACGCCGCGGCGATTGCGGGCTTTCTCACCAAGAAGCCCGGTATCTGCCTCACCGTTTCGGCGCCGGGCTTCCTCAACGGCCTCACCGCCCTCGCCCACGCCACGACCAATTGCTATCCGATGATCCTCATTTCCGGCTCGTCCGAGCGCGAGGTCGTCGATCTGCAGCAGGGCGACTACGAGGAGATGGACCAGCTGGCCGTCGCCAAGACCATGTGCAAGGCCGCGTATCGCGTGCTGCATGCGGCCGATATCGGCATCGGCATCGCCCGCGCTATCCGCTCCGCCGTCTCGGGCCGCCCGGGCGGCGTCTATCTCGACCTGCCGGCCAAGCTGTTCGGCCAGGTGATGAACGCCGAAGCCGGCAAGAAATCGCTGGTCAAGGTGATCGACGCGGCACCGGCGCAGATTCCCGCCCCCGACGCGATCAAGCGCGCGCTCGACGTGCTCAAGGGCGCCAAGCGCCCGCTGATCATCCTGGGCAAGGGCGCGGCCTACGCGCAGGCCGATGACGCGATCCGCAATTTCGTCGAGAAGAGCGGCATTCCCTTCCTGCCGATGAGCATGGCCAAGGGCCTGCTGCCTGACACGCATCCGCAATGTGCCGGTGCGGCTCGCTCGACGGTCCTCAAGGATTCCGACGTCGTCATGATGATCGGTGCGCGCCTCAACTGGCTGCTCTCGCACGGCAAGGGCAAGACCTGGGGCGAGACACCCAAGAAGTTCATCCAGATCGACATCGAACCCAAGGAAATGGACAGCAACGTCGAGATCGTCGCGCCGGTCGTGGGCGATATCGGCTCGTGCATCGACGCCTTCCTCGGCGCGATGGGCAGCAAGTGGGACGCGCCGCCGGCCGAATGGACGAACGCCGTCAAGGCGAAGCGCGAAGAGAACGTCGCCAAGATGGCGCCGCGCCTGATGAACAACAACGTGCCGATGGATTATCACGGCGCGCTGGGCGTTCTGCGCACCATCATCAAGGAGCGTCCGGACGCTATCCTGGTCAACGAAGGCGCCAACACGCTCGACCTCGCCCGCGGCATCATCGACATCTACAAGCCGCGCAAGCGTCTGGATGTCGGCACCTGGGGCATCATGGGCATCGGCATGGGCCAGGCGATTGCCGCCGCCGTCGAGACCGGCAAGCCGGTCCTCGCGGTCGAGGGCGACAGCGCCTTCGGCTTCAGCGGCATGGAGGTCGAGACGATCTGCCGCTACAACCTCCCGATCTGCATCGTCATCTTCAACAATGACGGCATCTACCGCGGCACCGACGTCAACAAGGCGAGCGCCGACCCGGCAACCACCGTGTTCGTCAAGGGTGCGCGCTACGACAAGATGATGGAAGCCTTCGGCGGCGTCGGCGTCAACGCCACTTCGCCCGACGACCTGAAGCGCGCCGTCAACGCGGCGATGGACTCGGGCAAGCCGACGCTGATCAACGCGGTGCTCGATCCGGCCGCCGGCAGCGAGAGCGGCCGCATCGGCAACCTCAACCCGCAGAGCGCGTTGAAGAAGAAATAACCACGATTCCCGATTGACTGAGTTGGAGGGGGAAACCTGACAATGGCCGCAAAGAAGAAAGCTCCGAAGAAAAGCCCGAAGAAGGCGCCGAAGAAATCCGCGAAGAAGCCGGCGAAGAGCGCCGCGAAGAAATCCGCAGCGAGCAAGCCGGCGAGCACCCCGAAGCCTTCCACGAAGGCCTGGGGCAAGGCCGGCAAGGCGCTCGACGGCATCCGGGTGCTCGACATGAGCCACGTCCAGGCCGGCCCCTCGGCCACCCAGATCCTGGGCTGGCTGGGCGCCGACGTGATCAAGGTCGAGCCTCCCGGCCGCGGCGACATCACGCGCGGCCAGCTGCGCGACATGCCCGACGTCGACTCGCTCTACTTCACGATGCTGAACTGCAACAAGCGCGGCATCACCATCAACATGAAGTCGGAGAACGGCAAGAAGGTCTTCACCGACCTGCTCAAGTCCTCCGACCTGCTGATCGAGAATTTCGGCCCCGGCGTGCTCGACCGCATGGGCTTCACCTGGGAGGTGATCCACAAGATCAATCCGCGGGTGATCTACGCCTCGATCAAGGGCTTCGGCCCGGGCCCCTACTACGACTGCAAGGCCTACGAGAACGTCGCCCAGTGCATGGGCGGCAATTCGAGCACCACGGGCTGGGAGGACGGCCCGCCGACGGTGGCCGGCGCCCAGATCGGTGACTCAGGCACCGGCATCCACTGCGTCGCGGCGATGCTCGCGGCCCTCATCCAGCGCCAGCGCACCGGCCGCGGCCAGCGCGTCGAGCTCTTCATGCAGGACTCGGTGCTCAACCTCTGCCGGGTCAAGATGCGCGACCAGCAGCGCGTCGAATGGGCGCTCAAGAACGGCAATCCCAAGTGGGGCAGCAAGGCCCTGCCGGAATTCCCCAACGAGAAGTTCGAGGACTTCACGCCGCGCGCCGGCAACGCCTCGGGCGGCGGCCAGCCCGGCAACGCCCTCAAGTGCAAGGGCGGCGGGGCCAACGACTACTGCTACGTCATCATCCAGCCGCATGTCTGGGAGCCGCTGATGAAGCTCATCGGCCGGCCGGAGCTGATCGCCGATCCGGGCTTCGCCACGCCGCAGCTCCGCCTGCCCCGCCTCAACGAGGTCTGGGCGATCATCGAGACCTGGACGCAGCAGCACGACAAGTTTGAGGTCATGACCAAGCTCAACGACATCGACGTGCCCTGCGGCCCGATCATGTCGATGAAGGACCTGATCGACGACCCCAGTCTGCGCAAGCGCGGCATGATCGTCGAGGTGCCGCACGCCCAGCGCGGCTCCTTCATGACGGTGGGCTGCCCGCTCAACCTCTCGGACTCGCCTGTCGAGGTCACGTCCTCGCCGCTGCTCGGCGAGCACACCGAGCAGGTCCTGGCCAAGGAGCTCGGCTACTCGAAGGCCGCGATCGAAGCGCTGAAGAAAGAAGGCGCGGTTTAATTCCGTTTGCGACACGCCGGCGGCCGCACCCGCCGGCGTGACGCGTCCGCGATAACTCCCCGGGAGGAGACATGCGTATCGTCGTTCATGGCCAGCAGGCCTTCGGCAAGGCCGTCCTCGAGGCGCTGCTCAAGCGCGGGGACAACGTCGTCGCCGTCTACGTGGCGCCCGACAAGGAAGGCCAGAAGCCCGACCCGCTCAAGGAAGCTGCCATCGCCGCCAAGCTGCCGGTCTACCAGCCCAAGTCCTACCGCAAGCCGGGCGAGGTCTACGACCAGTTCCGGGCGCTCAAGCCCGACCTGCAGGTCATGGCCTATGTCACGCTGTTCGTGCCGTCGGAGTTCCTCCACATCCCGACCCACGGCTCGATCCAGTACCACCCGTCCCTGCTGCCCCTGCATCGCGGGCCCTCCTCGATCAACTGGCCGATCATCCAGGGCCGCAGCGAGACCGGCCTGTCGATCTTCTGGCCGGATGACGGGCTCGATACCGGTCCGATCCTGATCCAGAAGAAGACGCCGATCTCCGACGATGATTCTCTGGGTTCCGTGTACTTCGACCGCCTGTTCCCGCAGGGCGTCGCGGCGATGCTCGAGGGCGTGGACCTGGTCAAGGCCGGCAAGGCGCCGCGCGTCGACCAGGACCATTCGAAGGCCACCTACGAAGGCTGGTGCACGCCCGAAAGCGGCCATATCGACTGGGCGCGCCAGGGCTACCACATCCACAACCTGGTCCGCGGTTGCAACCCGGCACCGGGCGCCTGGACGACGAATGGCGGCAAGAAGATCCAGATCTTCGAGACCAAGAAGCTCCCGGCCGTCGACCCCAAGGGCATCGGCGGCGCCATGGGTCAGGTCATGGAGATCGATGCCCAGGGCTTCACCGTCGCCTGCGCCGACGGGCGCATCCGCGTCCTGCGCTGCCGCGGCGAGGCCGCCAAGATGACGGGCGCCGAGTTCGCCGCCGCCGGCGGTGTCAAGGTCGGCGACAAGCTCGGAAGCTGAATTCAGAGAAATCCCGCCGACTTAAAGAATCCCCAGGGGAAGAAATCCATGCGCAATCCCGCCGAACAGCACGCCAAGCCCAAATCCGATATCGAGATCTCCCAGGCCGCCACCATGCGGCCGGTCTCCGAGGTGGCGAAGGAGAAGCTCGGCATCGACATCAAGAATCTCGAGCCTTACGGCCACTACAAGGCGAAGGTCTCGCTCGATTACGTCAAGACGCTGAAGGACAAGAAGAACGGCAAGCTCATCCTGGTCAGCGCCATCACGCCGACACCCGCCGGCGAAGGCAAGACGACGACGACCGTCGGCCTCGGCGACGCGCTCAACCATATCGGCAAGAAGGCGATCATCTGCCTGCGTGAGCCGAGCCTCGGCCCCTGCTTCGGCGTCAAGGGTGGCGCGGCCGGCGGCGGTTACGCCCAGGTCGTGCCGATGGAGGACATCAACCTCCACTTCACCGGCGACTTCCACGCCATCGGCGCCGCCAACAACCTGCTCGCCGCCCTCGTCGACAACCACATCTACTGGGGCAACGAGCTGGGCTTCGATTCGCGCCGCGTCTCCTGGCGGCGCGTGCTCGACATGAACGACCGCGCGCTGCGCGAGATCACCTCGTCGCTCGGCGGCGTGGCCAACGGCTTCCCGCGCCAGGACGGTTTCGACATCGTCGTCGCCTCCGAGGTCATGGCGATCTTCTGCCTGGCCACCTCGCTGGAGGACCTGCAGAAGCGCCTGGGCAACATCATCGTCGGCTATACCCGCGAGCGCAAAGCCATCCGCGCCCACCAGCTCAAGGCGGCCGGGCCGATGACCGCCCTGCTCAAGGACGCGCTGGCCCCCAACCTGGTGCAGACGCTGGAGAACAACCCGGCCTTCATCCATGGCGGCCCGTTCGCCAACATCGCCCATGGCTGCAACACCGTGCTGGCCACCACCACGGCCCTCAAGCTTGGCGACTACGTGGTCACCGAGGCTGGCTTCGGCGCCGACCTGGGCGCCGAGAAGTTCTTCGACATCAAGTGCCGCAAGGCGGGCCTCAAGCCCGACTGCGCGGTGCTGGTCGCCACCATCCGCGCCCTCAAGATGCATGGTGGTGTCGCCAAGGAAGACCTCAAGAAGGAGAACCTGGAGGCGCTGAAGAAGGGCCTGTCCAACCTCCAGCGCCACGTCGCCAACGTGCAGAAGTTCGGCGTGCCGGTGATCGTCTCGATCAACCGCTTCAGCGCCGACACCCCGGCCGAGATCGACCTGGTGAAGAAGGCCTGCGCCGAGCTCGGTGTCGAAGCCTTCATGGCCGACCATTGGGCGGCCGGCGGTGCCGGTGCCGCCGACGTCGCCAAGGCCGTGGTCAAGATCTGTGAGGGCGGCAAGGCGGCGTTCAAACCGCTCTACCCGGACGACATGCCGCTGTGGGACAAGATGAAGACCATCGCCCAGCAGATCTACGGCGCCACCGACATCACCGCCGAGAAGAGCGTACGGGACCAGATCGCCGGCCTGCAGAAGGACGGCATGGGCAACTTCCCGATCTGCGTCGCCAAGACCCAGTACAGCTTCTCGACGGATCCCAACGCCAAGGGCGCTCCCTCGGGCCATACCATCCCGATCCGCGAAGTTCGTGTTTCCGCCGGCGCGGAATTTCTGGTATTCATCTGCGGAGAAATCATGACCATGCCCGGCCTGCCGAAAGTCCCGGCGGCCAACAGCATCGAGGTCAACGCTGAAGGCAAGATCGTCGGCCTGTTCTAAGCCGACCACCTCCCTCAGGAGAGAGAAGGCCGCCCCACCCTGCCTTTAAAAAGCAGAGGGGCGGTCTTTTTATTTGGCGAAGGTGCCGCCCTCGATCAGACGAGTCGCGCGGCAACCTGCATGCCGCCGACGACCCAGCCGATGAACTCATAGCGTCGGCCGCGGCGCGCGATGAATTCCTCGAAGGCGCGATATTCGTGCTCCCGCCACGTGGGGTAGTTCAGGAATTCATCGAAGACGATGACGCTGCCCGGGACGAGGCGGCTGTCGAGCGCCTCGAACACCGTCCGGGTCGAGGTGTACAAGTCGCAGTCGACATGCAGGACGCGGACCGGTCCGGGATGCGCGGCGACAAACGGCGGCAAGGTGTCCTCGAAGCGGCCGACGACCAGATGGGCGTTCGCTGGCAAGTCGGCCGGCAAGGCCGCTTGCTCGAACCGTCCGGCGGCGAAACCCGGCTGCCAGTCCTCCGGCAGCCCTTTGAAGCTGTCGAAACCGAATATGGGCTGACCGGCAAGGGACGCGAGATGGCGGAGAGACAGGCCGTCGGCGACACCGAATTCGAGCACCAGGCCGGTCGCCGGCGCCTGGGCAAAGGCGTGCTGCCAGAGATCGGCGCGGAATCCGAAATGGGGCACCGCTGACAGGTGCTGCCGCGCGAAGGCGATGGAATCGAGCTTCGCTGCGAGCTTCCCCGCATCCCCGCCGGCGGCACGGCAGCGCTGGTAGGCAGCCTCGGCGCCGGCGCTGTCGGCACGCCGCTGAAGAGCGTCGCCCAGCGCCTCGAGGTTTACCGCGTTATGCGGCTGCAGGACGGCGACCCGCTCGAAGCAGGCGACGGCCCCCGACACATCCCGGCGCCGAAGATAGGCGGTGCCCAGCAGATGCAGCGTCACGGCGTTGTCCGGGGCCGCCGCCAGGACATCGCTATAGAGGGAGATTGCCGCGTCGAGCTCACCACGCCGGTGATGAGCGACAGCCGTGTCCAGTACGTCTTGCATCGATTTTTGCGCCATCGGGGCCAACTCTATATCATCCGGCCCCATTGTCTCGAAAGGCAGCAAGCAGCAGCGATGTCAGCGGCGGACGTTCAGCGACTTTTGACGGAAGCGGCCGACGCCGTCCGTACCGGCGATCTCCACGCCGCCGCCCGCCTCACCGAGCAAGCCCTGGCCCTCGATCCGTCGAATGCCGATAGCAGCATGGAGCTCGGTCGGCTGCTGCTCGCGCTCCGCCGGCCGGAAGACGCGGAAGCCGCCATGCGGCGCGGCCTCGCGGCGGCGCCCGGGCATTTCGGCCTGCTCGCCAATCTGGGCATTCACCTGTGCCAAACCGGGCGGCCCGAGGAGGGCATCGGGTGGCTGCGCCGGGCGACGGCCGTCGATCCCCGTTCGCCAGCGGCGCAGTACAACCTGGCGAACGCCCTGAAGTCGATCGGAGCCATCGATGAGTGTATCGATCGGTACCGCACGGTCCTGACCCTCGATGAGAGCTTCGCCCCCGCTTACCGCAACCTGGGAAACGCTCTTGTCTCGCGGGGCGACGTCGACGAAGCGGCGGCCGCCTATGCCAGGGCGACCGAGCTGCGGCATGGGCCCGCCGCCATTCGCCACCCTCGCGACCGGCAGTTCACGCACACCAGCGCCACCAAGCTGCGACACGACATCGAGCAGATCGCGCATCTCGCGTCGCGGCTCGGGCCCCGCGAGACGGTGGACGCCGGCCCCTACGAAGCCGCCCTGAAGGCGCTTCCCGCTGGCGCGCCCACGCATGCCGTTCCATTGCCGGAAACCGCGCGCGGCGCCCTCGCTCCCAGCTACAACCGGCTGTGGCATGTCTACGACGCGCCCGCCCGCGCCGGGGGCGCCGTGAGCCCGGGGATCGACCGCGCCGCCGTCGAGGCCGACTATGCGCTGAACCAGCCCGGCATCACCCACGTCGACGATTTTCTGCGGCCGGAAGCCCTCGCCGAGCTTCGCCGCTTCTGTCTCGAATCGACCGTCTGGTTCAATTTCCAGTACGCCAATGGCTATCTCGGGGCGTTCTGGGAAGACGGCTTCTGGTGCCCGCTGCTGGCCCAGATCGCCGAGGAGTTGCGCCACGCTCTGCCGGGTATTTTCAAGCAGCACACGCTGCGCAAAGCCTGGGCGTTCAAGTACGACAGCCGCCTCTCCGGCATCCCCATGCACGCCGATTTCGCGGCGGTGAACGTCAATTTCTGGATCACGCCGGACTCGGCCAATCTCGATCCGGCGCATGGCGGACTTGTCGTCTGGGACAAGGAGGCGCCGGCTGACTGGGATTTTGCGACCTACAACAAGGACGAGGCGGCGATGCGCGCGTTCCTGGCGCGCAGCGGTGCCCGCAGCGTGACCGTGCCGCATCGTCAGAACCGCGTCGTGATCTTCAACTCGGACCTCATTCACGCCACGGACCGTATCGCTTTCGCGGAAGGCTACGAGAACCGCCGGATCAACATCACGCTGCTTTACGGCGTGCGCGGTTAAGCAGCTGCACTGCGGTATCGTGCAGCAAGCCTGACACTTTCTTTCCAGCGCATTCGTCTTGACTCCGATCGCTTGCGGCGCGAGGCTTAAGGCGTTCACGGATGCTTTTCGTGACAGGCGAACGCTCCCGCTTCGCGGGATGAAGCGCCGCGCGGAGGTTCGTGGGCGACTGGTTCACTCAGCGAGGAGGCCATGCGCATGGAAACTCCACCGGGTCAACGATGCGGCTCCGCCACGCTGCGGAGCCACAGTCCGGATTAGCGATCGCTATCCTGGCCGGGATAAACCGGGCTGCCGAATAAAGCTTCTGTCGATAACGAAGCGATGACCCTGGTCGAGGCCAGACCACGGCTCAATCCTTCGTCCCAAGAACCGCTCTTGGAGCGGAAAACGGCTATCAGCCGATAGAGAGCCCCGCCTCCCTTGAATGGGACGGGGCTCTCGCGGTTTTAGCGGACGCGGTTTTAGCGGTGGCGGTTTTACTCCATGCCGCCGCCGTCACCCCCGCCAGCATCCCAGCCGGACGGCTCCTCGCGCCCCATCTCTTGTGCCGGCATTTCGGCCGCGGCCGCTTCGTTGCTGCCCAGCATCTGGCCGATGAGGTTGCCGAGCAGCATGCCGCCGGCGACACCCATCATCATCTGCATGGCGCCCACCATGAAGCTCGGCCGACTCTGGCCGCCCCACGGGCCACGCTGGTTCTCAAACATGCCAGGCCGGTAGCCCGGCGCATGCACCGGCTGCGGCGGCCGGCTGGAACCGCCGCCGAACAGCGAGCCCAGCATGCCGCCCTGCCTGCGCTGCGCTTCCCATTCGAGATGCTGGATGCGGTTCTGCGCCTCGGCCATCGCATGCTCCGAGGCGATGGCGGCCTGGGCCAGATAATAGGCGGCACCCGGGACGGCCGCGACCTTCTCGGCGATCAGCTTCTCTGCCTCGGGGTCGCGGGCCGGTTTGTCCGCTTCGGCCATGCGCTTGAAATAGCCTTCGATGATCTCGCGATCGCCTGTTTCCATGACGGCATCTCCCTGCATTGAACGGCCGTTCGCGGCCATCGGTCTTATGTGGTGACCCGATACAGGGTTTGCCAAACCGCCGCAACGCGTCGGGTGCCAGGTGGACGAAATTTAATGCGGCGGCAACATTGCCGGCCGTCAGGCCCGGCTGTGCAGGTGCCGGTCGAGGGACAGAAGAGCCGCGTTGACCACCGCGGCAAAAACGACCAGCAGCAGGGTGAGCGCCATGATCGCGTCCATGTTATGCCGGGTCATGGCCTGCAGCAGCATGTGGCCGAGGCCGCGCTGCGCCCCGAACATCTCACCCAGCAGCGTGCCGATCAGGGTCAGTGAGAAGCCGACCCGGATGCCGGTGACGATCTCCGGCAGGGCGGCGGGGATCAGGATCTTGCGCGTCGCCGAGAGCGGCGACATCCGCAGCACCTGGCCGGTGCGCAGGTAGACCGGGTTGATGTTGCGGATAGCGTTCAGGGCGAAGATCGAGATCGGCACGATGCCATGGATGGCGCCGAAGGCCACCTTGGCCGGCATGCCGATGCCGAAGATCAGCAGGATCACCGGATAGAGCGTCACCTTGGGGATGGAATAGAGCGCCACCAGGATGGGTTCTGCCACGTCGCCGGCGAGGCGGCTGGCGCCCAGCGTCAGGCCGATGAACAGGCCGATCCCCATGGCGATGGCGAAGGCCTCGGCGAAAGCCAGCAGGGTCTCGCGCAAATGCGGCCAGAAGCCCGGATCGGCGAGCAGCGCCAGGGCATGGCGCGCGGTGACCAGGGGCGAGCGCAGCGCGATGTCGCCGACGATCCAGTGGAAGACCTGCCACGCCGCTACCACGATCAGGATCAGCAGCAGGGAGTCGCGCGCCTTCATCGCCGCCGCCGCGCCATCAGGCGCTTCTCCCAGGTATGGAGCGACATGTTGACGCTGATCACGATCACCAGGATGAACAGGATCAGAGAGTACATCAGCGGGTTGTCGAAGTTGTTGTAGGCGTAGGCGATCTCGTAGCCGATGCCGCGGCTCGAGGTGATGAACTCGGCGCCGATCACGCCGATGAAGGAATAGGCCACGGCCAGCTTGAAGCCGGTGAAGATGTAGGGCGTGGCATAAGGCAGCCGGATGCGCCGCGCCGTGCGCCAGACGCTCATCCGGTGGACCTGCGCCGCCTTGAGCAGCACGCGCGGCACGCGGTCGAGGCCGTTGATGGTGTTGATGATCACCGCCATCACCGCCAGCAGGAAGCCGATGCAGATCTGCGGCATGTCGCCCAGCCCGAAGATCACGATGAGCAGCGGGTAGAAGGCGTACATCGGGATGGCGTAGTAGGTCGCGAACAGCGGATCGAAGATGCGGCGCACCGCCGGCGCGCCCTGCAGCAGCGTGCCGGCGGCGACACCGACGATCATCGACGAGGCAATGGCCATGGCGACGTTGCTCAGGGTCACCGTGATGTCGATCTTGAACTTGCCCGAGGCGAGGACGCCGACCAGCGCCGTGGCCATCTCCGAGGGCGGGATGATGGTGAAGCGCGGCACGATGCCGGTGCGGATCAGCAGTTCCAGCGCCACGACCGCGCCGACGATCACCGCCAGGCGGAGCAGGCCGACGCGGGTCACCGGGCGATCCGGCTATGGCCCATCGCGCGCAGGGATTCGGCGCGCAGCAGGGTCCAGATGCGGCTGGTGAGCTGGCCAAAGCGGCTATCGGCGACGATCGTGCTGTCGCGCTCGCGCGGCCAGCCGGTCTTCACCAGTTCCAGGAAACGGCCAGGCCGGGCCGACATCACGCCGACCCGGTCGGCGAGCATAGTCGCCTCGTCGAGCGCGTGGGTGATGAGCAGGACCGTGGCGCCCGTCTCGCGCCACAGGCGCAGAAGCTCGTCGCCCATCAGCAGGCGCGTCTGCTGGTCCAGCGCCCCGAACGGCTCGTCGAGCAGGATCAGGCGCGGCTCCAGCACCAGGGTGCGTGCGATGCACACGCGCTGGCGCATGCCGCCCGAGAGCTGCGCCGGATAGGCCTGGGTGAAATCGCCCAGCCCCATGAAGTTCAGCGCGTAGCTGACCTTCTCCTTGACCGTCGCCTCGGGCGTGCCGATCTCGCGCAGGCCGAAGGCCACGTTGTCGGTGACGGTCAGCCAGGGAAAGCTGGCATCCTCCTGGAAGACGACCCCGACACCGTCGGGCACGGCGCCGTTCACCGACCGGCCTTCGAAGGTGATGCTGCCGGCTGAGACCGTCGCCAGGCCGGCCATGACGTCGAGCAGGGTCGACTTGCCGCAGCCCGAGGGGCCGACCACCGCGAAGAACTCGCCCGGGGCCAGGTCGAGATCGATCGGCCCGAGGGCGTGCAGGGCCGGCTGCGCGGCGCGGCCGGGATAGATCCGGCTCACGCCGCGCAGCGAGACATGGACGGCCCCGGATGCGGGAGCCGGCGAAGCCCCCGCCAGGCTCACTTCTTGGACTTGAGGTCGTTGGGCAGGAACGACTCGTCGACCAGCTTCGACCAGTCGGCCTCGCCCTGCAGGGCGCCGACCAGCTTTTGGGCACGGATCATGTTGTCCATGGTCTCGAGGCGCAGATCGCCCGGCCCCCAATACGGGATGCCGCCCTTCTTTTCCGAGGCGATCAGGTTGTTCACCACCTTCTCGGTCACGGCCGCGTCGAGATTGTAGGCCTTGGCGATGATGCGCGAGGATTCAGGGACGTTGGCGATCATGTACTCGACCCCCTTGCGCCGCGCCTGGATCACGCCGCGGATGAAGTCGCCCTTGGTCCGCGCCGCCTCGCCCGTCGTGACGCCGACGACGTTGCTCAGCGGCGGCAGCACGTCGGTCGCCTCGGCGATGATACGGAACTTGCCGGGGTTGAGCGTCCACAGCGGATCGGCCACGACCATGACGTCGATGCCGCCCAGCTCGAGCGCCGTCAGGCCGGCGCCGAAGCCGCCGGTGCGGATGAGCTCGACGTCGGCGGTCTGGAACTTCTCACGCTCGAGCATCAGGACCTGCAGGGCCTGGCTGGTGGAGCGCGGGTTGGTGTAGCCGAGCTTCTTGCCCTTGATGTCCTTGAGCGACTTCACCGGCGAGTTGGGCATCACCAGCCAGGCGAACTCCGCCACCGTGTGCACGTTGCCGCTGATGATCCTGAGATCGGCCCCGCCCTGCACCGCCGAGACCACGGCGCCCACCGCGGCCTCGCCGTAGGCTAACTTGCCGCCGAGCAGGTTGCGGATGGTGGTGCCGCCGCCGTCCGAGCTCAAGATGCCGGTGACATCGATCTTGAACTCCTTGAAGAAGCCCTTCTCCATGGCCACTGCGAACGGCATGCCGTTGGTGGTCTGGGCGTAGTTGGAAACGACGATCTCCTCGGCCAGCGCCGGCGCGAGCGACAGGACGCCGAGGATCGCGGCGGCAGCCAGGGCGCGGATCGGACGCGGGACTGGAACGGGCCTCAAGGCGGGCATGGGCGATCTCCCTTTGCGTTATGTCGATCCGGTCGGATGCCGGCTCGCTTGCGACAGAGACTAGCGAACCCGGCCGGCCGCCGACAGTACCGATGTATTGCCGCTCGCCGGACAAGCCCCTACCTTTGCGGCGCTTCGAGATTCCTCCATTTGCGGCAGTGGGATGACTCCCACGGCGGAACAGGGTCGGTCATGGACGGCGAGACGGCGGCGCTAACGGCACGGCTGAAAAAACTGGGCACCACGGTGATCAGCGACGTGCTCGACAATTGCGGCTATCCCGAGCAGTCGCTGGCCAGCGCCATCAAGCCGCTCGATCGCGGCATGCGGCTCGCCGGACCGGCGGTGTGTTTCTCGGGCATGGCGATCGCCGAAGCCCGCGGCGCAGCCCTCTCCACCTACGAGATGGACAGGCACGTGACACCGGGCTCGGTCATCGTCATCGCCACCAACGGCCACGCGACCAGCGCCATCGTCGGCGGGCTGATGGCGCTGGGCTTCGCCCGGCAGGGCTGCGGCGGCATCGTCTGCGACGGCGGCGTGCGCGACGTGCAGGAGATCCTCGACATCCCGCTGCCAACCTTCAGCAGCCACGTGACGCCGCTCAACTCCAATCGCTGGTGGCAGCTCACCGGCGCCAACGTCACCGTCACCCTGCCCGGCCAGGCCTCGGCCACGGTCACCGTCTCGGCCGGGGACTATGTCGTCGGCGATGCCGACGGCGTGCTGGTGGTGCCGCAGGCCATCGCCGCCGCGGTAACGGCCTGGGCGGAGAAGCTGGCCGCCATCGAGGAGACGATCGTGCGCCAGCTCACGGCCGGAGAGCCACGGTCGACGGTCTTCCAGGCCAACCCGCGCTTCGCCCATATCGAGAAGCTGCGCTAGTTCTGTAGAGTACCGGCCATGGCTCCCGAGTCGCCGCCGACCGTCTGCCCCTGGTGCCAGCGCCCTACCCGCCCCGTCTGGGTGCACGGCCACGGCCAGTGCGAGCACTGCCGGATCAATATCGAGCCCTGCTGCTCGGGCGATGCAGCCTGTCCAACGGCCGGACCGGCTCAGGCCGGGGAGCCGTAGCGCCCGCGCAGCAGTTCCTCGGTCTCGCCGATCATCGCATCGAACTCGTCGAGGATGGCCTTCTCCACCGGCACGCCATTGGCGCGCGAGCCGCTGTGCAGCAGGATCCGACACATACCGGAGAGCCGAAGCGCGCCCAGCCCGCCGCTGGTCGAGACCAGCGTGTGCAGGCCCCGGCGGGCATCGCTGCCGCGGCCGGCCGCCATGTGGGCGGCGATGTCATTGCGGGCCTGGGCCAATTCGTCCAGCAGCATGTTCACCAGCACCTCGACCTTGGCGCGACCGATGCGCTCCTCGAGATGGTCGAGGATGGCGGCGTCGAGCAGCGGCAGGGTGGCGGGGCTGGGGGCGGCCGGCGGCATCTCCTCGGCCTGCGGCAGGACTGGCTCGCGGCGCAGATAGGCGCCGACCTGCTCGATCAGCGTGTCGGCGTCGAACGGTTTGGCGAGGTGGCCGACCATACCGGCCCGCAGGCAGCGCTCGACCTCTTCCACGCCGGCGCTGGCGGTCATCGCCACGATCGGCGTCAGGCTGACAGCCGAGGGCAGGCTCTGGATACGCGCCGTCGTCTCGAAGCCGTCCATGCCGGGCATGTTGACGTCCATCAGGATCAGGTCGTAGTCGCGTTCACCGAGCGTGGCGAGGGCCTCCGCTCCGCTCGATACGGCATCGACCCGGTAACCGGCGGGCCCCAGCACCAGCTCGGCAAGGTCACGGTTGATGGCGTGATCGTCGACCACCAGCAGGCGCGCCGAGATCGCCGCCGGCAGGCTCGACTGACGGTCCTCGGTGTCGGCAGCGAGTGCCTTGGCGCGCGCGAACTGGGCGACGAACCAGAAGGTGCTACCTTCGCCGCGCGTCGATTCAACACCGATATCGCCGCCCATGCGGGCCACCAGCTCCTTGCAGATGGCAAGGCCGAGGCCGGTGCCGCCATAGCGGCGGCCGATCGTTGAATCGACCTGCGAGAAGCGCTGGAAGAGGTGGCCGATCGCCTCCGGCGCGATACCGATGCCGGTGTCAATGACGGTGAAGCGCAGGGTGACACGCTCAGGCGCAGCGTCGACCAGCTCGGCGGCGAGCGTGATGGCGCCGCGCTCGGTGAACTTGACGGCATTGCCCAGCAGGTTGAGCAGGACCTGGTTCAGCCGGTCCGGGTCGCCGACGATCTGGCGCGGCAGCTCACCGGAGATCTGCAGGGCGACGCTCAGGCCCTTCTCCTCCGCCGCCGCCTCGACCAGGGCGATGGCGCCGCGCAGCGTCTTCATCAGGTCGAACGGCACACGGTTGAGCTCGAGATGCCCGGCTTCGATCTTCGAGTAGTCGAGCACATCGTTGATCAGCGCCAGCAGGGTGCGGCCCGAGCTGCGGATGACGCCGGCATAGTCGCGCAGGCGCGGCTCGAGATCAGCCCGGGCCAGCAGGTCGGCGTAGCCGATGACGCCGTTGAGCGGCGTGCGGATCTCGTGGCTCATGGTGGCGAGGAAGGTCGACTTGGCGAGCGTCGCGCTCTCGGCCTTCTCTTTGGCGGCGCGCAGTTCCTCCTCCGCCTTCTTGCGCTCCGAGATGTCGTAGAACCAGGCCAACGTCGCCGGCTTCCCCTCGAAGCTGATGCGCTCCATGGACATCAGCACGCAGAAGGGAGTGCCGTCGAGGCCCTGAACCTCGAGCTCGAGGTCGCGCACCTTGCCGTGCTTGGCCATGCGGCGAGAGACCTCTTCGCGCACTGCCAGGCTGCGATAGAGCGTGCGCACGTCAAGCTCGCGCTGCTGGGCCTCGCTGATCTTGCCGATCTCGCGCCAGCGCGAATTGGAGAACAGCGCCTTGCCGTCGTTGCCGGCGATGACCACGCCGATCGGGCTCGCTTCCAGGAAGGCGCGCATCTGGCGCTCCTTCTGGCGCACCATGGCCTCGGCCACCTTGCGTTCGGTGATGTCGAGCAGCCAGGCCAGCGTCGCCTTCTGGCCGCCATAGGTAATGCGCTCCATCGAGCCGATGGCCCAGAAGGTGCCGCCCGCCTTGGAGACGAAGGCCTCGAACTCCTCGTTGCGCACCGAGCCGGTGTCGCGCAGCGCCGCCATGATGCGCTCGCGCTGCGCCAGATCGCGGTAGACGGCGCGCGTGTCCACGGTGCGGATGTCATCGGTGGTGAAGAGCGCGAGCTGGCGCGCATACTCGGCGTTCCAGAACACCGGTTTGCCGCCGCGCCCGATGACCGCCATGGCGACCGGGGCGGACTCGAAGATGCCGCGCAGCAGCTCCTCGCTGTCGCGCAGCGCCAGCTCGGTCTGACGCCGGCGCTCGATCGCCACCGCCTGCCGGCGGTCGTGCCAGAAGACAAACGCCGCGACCGACGCCAGCAGCGCCTCGCCCAGGAACCAGGCCGGATGGGTCTCGCCGTCGACCCACAGATGCAGCCCCGCCATGACGGCGAGCGCCGCCAGCGCGACGCCCGACGGCGTGATGCCCGCCGCGGCGTAACGGCCGTTCCAGGATGCAAGAAGACGTGTCGTATCGTCGCGCAGCCCGACCCCCCCAACAGCGCAAAGGCGCTGGAGGCGAGTAGGGTATTCGCCTATGGTTAGGGCCTCGTTAAAAATGCCTCCAATTGCAACGAGTTCGGCCTTCAGCTGCCCGATGCCCTACGGTCGTAACGCGCGGACATCGCCTGGTGCGTTTCTGCCGATCCAATGGGCAGCCCTGTGACCACCAGCCCCTGCATCGGCGTCTGCCGACTCGACCCGGTCACCCAGGTCTGCGCCGGCTGCTTTCGCACCATCGGCGAAATCGTCGCCTGGCCCGACCTGCCAGAGGACGAGCGCCGAGCCATCGTGACGCGGCTCAAGGCCTCGCAACTTCCCAAGCCGACTGACCCGTGATCCCGCCCGACCTGTTTACGACCGAGCTGCTGATCGCCTTCGTTCTTGCCTTCGCCGGCGGAACGATCCGTGGCTACACCGGCTTCGGCACGCCGCTGTTCCTGGCGCCGATCTACGCCGTGCTGTTCGGCCCGCAGGCGACCGTGCCGCTGATGATCCTGATAGAAGTCGGCATCGTGGTGCAGATGGTACCCAGCGCCCTCAAGCGCACCGACTGGCCGGAAATGCGTGGCTTGCTGCTCGGTTGTCTGCCGATGCTGCCTGTGGGCGGCCTGATGCTGGGCGTCATCGATCCCGAACTGGGCAAGAAGATCATCGGTTTCGTGACCGGCGCGTTCGTCGCGGCGCTGTGGTGGGGCTGGCGCTATCGCGGCCCGCGCACGCTGCCGGTGCGCATCGCCGTCGGCGCGGTCAGCGGCTTCTCCAACGGCCTCACCGGCATCGGCGGCCCGCCGGTGATCCTCTACTACCTGTCCGGTGGCAAGGACATCGCCGCCATCCGGGCCAACCTGGTGATCTATTTTGCCTTCATCACGCTGGTCGCCGTGCCGTTCTTCGTCTATGCGGACCTGGTGACCGTCGAGACGCTGTGGCGCTGGCTGATCCTGACCCCGCCGCTGCTCATCGGTGTCGCTGCCGGCTCGCGCCTGTTCCAGCGCACGACCGAGCGTAGCTTCATCCGCGCAGCCCTGCTCACGCTGCTCGCTGCAGCTCTCGTCGGGATTTTCGGCTAGCGCTGAGCGGCGTTGTCGTAGAGGGCCACCAGCAGCAGGCTGACCCCGCGCTGATCCCCGGCGAACGGCAGGACCAGGCCTTCCACGCCCAGGGCGGGCAGCGCACGTGCAGGAGTGGCCCCGAAGGCGGCCTGCCGGTAGGCAACCGAGAGGCCCTCCGAGGGCACCTCGATCCGGGCATTGGGACAGGGCACGAGCTCGAAAGCCCGGCCGCCGCCGACCACCGCGACGCGCCGCACGCGGCCGAGCCACGGCTTGAGATTGAAGAACAGCAGATCGGCCTCGCTCGGCAGGGCACGCTGCCCGCGATGGGCCCGCCACCGGCCGAGAAGCGCACGCAACGCCGGATGCTCCAGCGCGAGGACCGGCTCGCAATCGAGGTCGACGGTGCGGGAAGCCGGCACGGCGATCATGGCTACTCGGCCGCTCCACCCAGGCGGAAGATCGGCGATCGTGCCCCGGCGGCCCGGATCGCCGCATCAGTCGGCAGGCAGAGCGGCTGGCTCATATCCGCGTAAGACCGATCGACAATCACGCCGCGATAGAAGGAGCGCGGCGCCAGGAGCAGCCAGTACCAGCGGCCAAAGCGGGCGATGCCCGTCTCGGCCATGGGAAAACCGTAGACGTCGTTGGCATAGGCCCGGACCTGAGCCTTCTCCGCCAGACCGACGATCCAGCTCCAGCGCCAGTGCACGGCGACCCAGAGATGGAGTAGCCGCATCATGGCGCGCACCACGTCGGACGATTCGCCTTGCTGCACGAAGGCGGCACCGGTCAGCGCCACGGAGCAGTCTGCGATCGACCAGGCACTGGGCGCCGTGCAGACGACCGTCTCGTCCGGCGAGGCCATCGTCGGAACGTCGCGATAGAAGAAGCGCAAGGACTGGAACGCCTCGCCCAGAGTGTCCTCGATCCAGAACAGGCGGGTGCCGGCACAAGCGACGGGCTCCCCGTCCCGTTCCATGGTGATCACCACGGCATTGGAGGGATCGTAGTCCTGGTATTCCGGGTTGAACGGCTGGAACAGCCGCATGCGATTGGCGTTTCGTCGCTGGATATCCGCCACCGTTCGCAGGTCGTGACTGATGCGAGGCGTCAGATTGTGCCGATGGATCGCTTCGACCAGCGCCGGCACAGTGACCCCGGCGATCGTCTGCCGGGAGGAAGCCGGCAGCCAGCTCGCATCGAAGTGATCCATGTAATGGGTCACGTCGTCCCGGGGTCAAGGAGCTGGACCGTGGTCATCACCATCTGCCGGTCGCCGGCATTGAACGGCAGTGCCACGCGGCGATAGCGACGTCGACGGCCGGCGATGTCGATCTCCAGGTGATAGAAGGTCGGCCCCTCCTTCACGCATTCGGTCATGTGCTGATAGACCAGCGCCGCGTAGCGCGGGTCGTCCCGGTCGAGCACGTTGCGGTAGGCGAAGCGATCGATGGGCAATCCGAGATCGGTGCCGATATAGAGACTGACGACCTCCGCCTCCCCTTTGATCCACAACAGCGACGAGGTGCCCATTCGGCCCGCGCGCACGCACGCAGCCATGGGATCCTCTGACGGCGCGAGCGTGGTCAGGAAACGTTGGAACTCCGCCTGTCCGTCGCTGTCCGGACGTTCGCGTTGGACGGTCCAGTTGGCTTCGCCCAGGGTCTGCCGCAAGGTTACCCGCACGGCCCAGCGATCGAGGAACCGCACGGCTTCCGAGACCGAGAAAATCGTGGCCTCGCCCCAGCCATCCGGCCCGAGAGCCAGGGCCCGAACCTCGGCGATCGCGCGACCATCGGTCAGCAGCCAGTCGCGCAGCCGGCGCGCCGCCTGGGGATCCAGGGTCTTGGAGGCGTAGCGGATCTCGAGGCGGCGATCGGCGCGGACGAGGCAGGCGACCCAGCCGAGATTGGCGACGGTGTAACGCACCACATCCTGCTCGACCCCGGCCGTCAGCCCGAGCGCCGTGCGGGCGAACAGGGCGTGGCCGGCCGGCGCCTGATGCACCGCTCCCTCGGTGATCCACAGGCAGAGGTCGTCGGTCCGCGGCGTTGGATCGAGCCGCTCGAGATCGAGCACCTCGCGCAGGAAATTGCTGTCTTTGTGATAACGGATGAAGTAGCGGTCCACGTCTTCAGCGGCCCCGGCATACACCCGATGATCGCCGCGCAGCCAGCGTTGCAGCGTGTCTTCCGAGTATCCGAGCTCGTGGGCCATCTGTTTCACGCGAAGCGCCGTATGGGGGAATAGCCTGCGGCGAAGTGCCGCAGCGAAGCGCTGTTCGAATGAAACAGACGATGTCATGACGACCCCCGCACGTCTGCGGTTCCGGCCCGCACGTTCGCGGCTTTTCCGCCCGAGCGGGACGGTCCCTGTCCGTTAACGCGGTAACAGCAGAACACGCGGGACAAGCTTCGCACGCGTCCTGCCGGCCGGCAAACGGCACCCGTCACACCCGATTAACCATTTGGTAAATGGCCGAGCTAGCGGCTTTCACGCGGGGTGAAGCTACGCGCCGAAAGGTACTGGTTGGGCCAGGGCAGATCGTAGCCCTGCTCGTAGGCGGCGTGGCGCGTCCAGTAGGGGTCGAAAAGGTGACCGCGGGCGAGCACGCACAGGTCCGCCCGCCCTGCGGCCAGGATGGCGTTGACGTCGGCCCAGGAGGAAATATTGCCGACCGTCATGGTCGGCATGTCGGCCTCATTGCGCACGCGATCGGCAAACGGCGTCTGGAACAGCCGGCCGTACTGTGGCCGGGCGTCGGGCGTGGTCTGGCCCGCGGATACATCGAGGATATCGCAGCCGGCCGCCTTGAACAGGCGGGCGACCACCACCGCGTCGTCGGGTGTAAAGCCCCCCTCCTGCCAATCGGTCGCCGACAGGCGCACCGACAGGGGCTTGTGCGCCGGCCAGGCGGCGCGCACCGCCAGGAGCACTTCAAGGGGATACCGTGCCCGGCTCTCCAGCGTCCCGCCGTATTCGTCGCCGCGCCGATTGGTCAGAGGCGAGAGAAACGTGGCCAGCAGGTAGCCATGAGCGCAGTGCAGTTCGAGAAGATCGAATCCGGCCTCGTCGGCCATCCGGGTCGCACGGACAAAGTCGTCACGCACCCGGTCCATATCCTGGCGGTCCATGGCCTTGGGCACCTGCGAGTGCGGCAGGTAAGGGATCGCTGAGGCGGCGACAATCGGCCAATTGCCGTCGGGCAGCGGCTCGTCGATCCCTTCCCAGGCAAGCCGGGTCGATCCCTTGCGCCCGGCATGGGCGAGCTGGATGCCGATCTTGGCCGGGCTGTTGGCGTGCACGAAATCGACCACCCGCTTCCAGGCGCTGACATGCTCGGGCTTGTACAGGCCTGTGCAGCCCGGCGTGATGCGTGCCTCGCGGCTGACATCGGTCATCTCGGCAATCACCAGGCCAGCCCCGCCCATCGCCCGGCTGCCGAGATGGACGAGGTGCCAGTCGTTGGGCATGCCGTCTTCGGCCGAGTACTGGCACATCGGCGAAACCACCACGCGATTGGCCAGCACTAGGTCGCGCAGCCGGAACGGCGTGAACATCGGCGGCGGGGCCGGCTCGACCGGCACGTTGACTCCAGACTGGTTCGCCGCGTGTCCGGCAAACCAGCGATCCACGCGCCCGGTAAACGCCGGATCGCGCAGCTTCAAATTGGCATGGTGGATGCGCAGGGACCGGGTCAGCATCGAATAGGCGAACTGCAGCGGCTCCATGCGGCCGAAGTAGCGCTCGGTCTCCTCGAACCATTGCAGGCTGACCTGGGCCGCGCGCTGGGTCGCCTCCACCACCGGCCGGCGCTCGGCTTCATAGGCATCGAGCGCTTCTTCCACGCTCTTGTGTTTCTGCAGGGCCAGGGCGAGCGCCGCCGAATCTTCCATGGCGAGCTTGGTGCCGGAGCCGATCGAAAAATGCGCCGTATGCACGGCATCGCCCATCAGGACGATGTTCTCGTGATGCCAGTGCCTGTTGCGGATCGTCGGAAAGGTCCGCCACAGCGAGCGGTTCTTGAGCAGGCGATGACCGTCGAGCTCCTGGCGGAACAACGCCTCGCAATAGGCGATGGTCTCGTCTTCACTCGCCTTGTCGAGATCACCGCGCTTCCAGGTGTCTTCCGTGCACTCGACGATAAAGGTCGAATGCGACTTGTCGTACTGGTAGGCGTGCACCCGGAAAAGGCCGTGCTCTCCTTCCTTGAGATAGAAGGTGAAGGCCGGGAACGGCCGCGTCGTGCCGAGCCAGACGAACTTGTTGCGGCCCCAGTCGATCTGTGGCTGGAAATGCTCGGCGTAGCGCTGGCGGATGAACGAATTGACCCCGTCGGCGGCGAGCACCAGATCGGCCGAGCGGTAGGGTTCGATATCGGTGACATCCTTCTGATACTCCAGCCGCACGCCGAGCTCGCGCGCCCGGTCCTGAAGGATGTTCAGCAGCACCTGGCGGGACAGGCCGGAGAAGCCGTGGCCGGTCGAGGTGATCACCTCGCCCTTGTAGTGAATGTCGATATCGTCCCAATGGGAGAAGTTGCGGGTGATAGCGGCATAGGTCGCCGGGTCGGCGTCGCCGAAACCCGCCAGCGTCGCGTCGGAGAAGACGACGCCGAAGCCGAACGTGTCGTCGGCACGGTTGCGTTCCACGACCGTCACGTCGTGCCGCGGATCAGCCTTCTTCATGAGGATAGCGAGGTACAGCCCCGCCGGCCCGCCGCCGATACTGACGATCTTCAAGTGCGCCCTCTGCCTGCTGCGGTAAAATTATTTTAGACTTAAAATAATTTCCGGCAAGGCCGGATCAACAGCTACCCGGTCCACGACCCCGTACGCCCCGTCCCAGAGGAGCTTGAGACCGGTGATGAACAGCAGGGCATAGATCCAGCGATAGAAGCCGCTGTCATCGAGGCGGTCGTGCAGCATGAAACCAAGCCAGATGCCGATCGGCGCCACCGGCAGCAGAACCGCCGCGGTCAGCAGATTCTCAGAGGAAAACTGGCCCAGCCACCAATAAGGCAAGATCTTGAGGTAGTTCGCGATCGCCCAGTAGACCGTCGTCGTGCCGACGAAGGTCGAGCGGTCGATGCGCAAAGGCAGCAGGTAGACGGCCAGCGGCGGCCCTCCGGCACTGGCGATGAAACTCGTGGTGCTGGCGATGGTCGACCAGAAGCCGCCCCGGATCGCCGACGGCGCGCGGGGCGCGGGCAGCTTGTCGCGATGGCGCCACGCCAGGAACGCCGCATTCAGCGACAGACCGACCGCCATGGCACCGATCACCAGCCGGATGCCGTTGTCGTCGATGTAGTTGAAGGTCGCGTAGCCCAGGGCGGTGCCGATGAATGCGCCCGGCAGGATGACCTTGAGATGCATCCAGTCGCAGCGCCGGCGGTAGCGCCAGAGGGTGATGATGTCGGTCAGCAGCAGGGCCGGCAGGACGATGGCCGCCGCCTGCGGAACGGGCACAATCAGCGCCAGGAGCGGCACCACCAGCGAGCCGATGCCGGTGCCGAATCCGGCCTTGCTGAAGCCGATCATCAGGTAACCGGCCACGCCCAACAGGTAGAAAAACGGATCGGAGATCAACGGAAGGGCGCACTTTAAGACTGATGGGCGCGGGAGCAGCGCCGGTGCTGTGATGAAGAACATAGCGCCCGGCCGGCATTTTTGCGATGTTTGGCGCGACCGGCTCAGGGGCCGTCCTTAAATCCGGCAGTTGCCCGTGCTGCAAGCCTTCATGACGCCTGCCTTGATCGTCGTCGGCATCGTGGTGCTGGGGCTTGTCGTTGCCGGATTCTACGCCCATGAGCGATTGAACCGCCGCCTGGCCTGGGGCGCCGCGCTGTGGCTTGCCCTGACGCTCGGCTACCTGCACAGCGGCGACCTGCCGGTCCTGCTCAACCGCCTGCCGACCGATCCCGTTGCCCGGGCGTTGGTCCAGGCCTACGACGTCGTCTGGTGGCTCGCGCTGGCCTGGCTCACCGTAGCGGCGCTCAACGTCCTGCTCTGGTTCTGGCTGTTCCCACGCGCCCGCCACGCCGGCGGCACCAAGCTCGTCGCCGACGTGGTCTCCGGCCTGGTCTACATCGCGGCCTTCTTCGCGATCATGGCCTTTGCCTTCGATTACGAAGTCTCCGGCCTGCTGGCAACCTCGGGGGTCGTCGCCATCGTCATCGGCCTGGCGCTGCAGACCTCGCTCGGTGAGATCGTGTCCGGCCTGTTCCTGAGCGTCGAGGCGCCCTACCGGGCCGGGGACTGGATCACCATCGACGACAACGTCGAAGGCCAGGTCATCGAGACCAACTGGCGCGCCACGCGTATCCGTACCCGCACCGGCGATATCCGTATCGTGCCCAACAGCGTCATCGCCCATGCCCAGATCGTGAATCACTATTTCCCCAACCAGCAGCACGCGGCGCATGTCGACGTCACCGTCGATGCGCGCACGCCGCCGCAGCGGGTGATGACGGTGATGATGGCAGCGGCCCTGGCCGCTCCGTGCGTGCGCCACGACCCGGCCCCGCAGACTATCATCCGGACCGTCAGCCAGACGGCGATCGAGTACCGGGTCATCTTCTTCATCAACGATTTCGCCGAGGCGCCGGCGTCACGCAGCGATGTCGCCAGCCGCATCTGGACGCACTTCGCCTGGGCCGGGATCCGCATGGATGGGCCGCCGCTGGCCTCGCCCGGCGCGGCGGAGAGCGAAGCCGAGCGCAGCGTAACGCTGGAGAAGGCGCTGACGCGGGTCAGCCTGTTCGCGCCCCTGTCCTTCGACGAGCGCGGCGCGCTGGCCGGCCGCTTCCGGTCCTTTCCGGTCACGGCGGGAACGCCGCTGGTCAGCGAGGGCGAACGCGGTGATTCCCTGTTCCTGATCAGCGAGGGCGTGCTTCTGGTCAAGAAGCGCCTGAAAGACGGCAGCGATGCCGAGGTCTCTCGCCTGGGACCCGGTGACTATTTCGGCGAGATGTCATTGCTGACCGGCGCACCCCGCAGCGCCGCCGTGGTGGCCCTGACCGACGGCTGGGTGCATGAGCTGGCCAAGGACGACCTGGCGCCGATCATGGCCGCCCGCCCGACACTGGCCAGCGAGCTGGCCCGCGTGCTGGCGGCGCGCCAGCGCTCCCTGGCCGAGGCCGGGCATTCCGAGTTCCAGCCGCCGGAAACCGAAGAATCCTACGCCGAGCGCATCGGCGCCTGGATCACCACCTTCTTCCGCTCGGCCGCGTAGCGGTAGGGGATTTCAGTGGCCGGCCGCATCAATCTGCTGCGTGGGTCGGGTTTTGCCGGGGCGTTGGCGGATCATCCGCTGGTGGCCATCGATATCGGCGCGCGCGGCGGTTTCGAGCCCGACCTTCTGCCCCTGGCCTTCGCGATCGATGGCATCGGATTCGAGCCCGAGCCCGCGGCCTTCGCCGCCCTGCAGGGAAGCGGTCCCTGGCGCTCGCTACGCTATCTGCCGGTGGCGATCAGCGGCACGGATGGTCCGCGCACCCTGCATATTACGCGCGACAACCAATCGACCACGCTGTTCGAGCCCGATCCGGCGGCGATCGCCGAATTCGACAAGCCGCAATTCGTGACCGTGGACCGCAAGATCACCGTCGAGACGCAGACGCTCGAAGGCGCCCTCACCCGCGCCGGTATCGCGCGGGCCGACTATCTGAAGCTGGATATCGAGGGGCCGGAGCTCGAGGTCCTGCGCGCCTCGCCCGTGCTGCTCGAACAGCTGCTGGCGATCAAGGTGGAGGTCGCCTTCGTCCCCATGCGGCGCCATCAGCCGCTGGCGGCGGATATCGACCGCTACCTGACCGAGCGTGGTTTCGCGTTGATGGACTTCATCCGACCGGCACACTGGCGCCGCGACGGCTACGCCATTCATCCGCAGATCGGCAACGGCCGCGTCCCCTACTCGCGCGGTCAGTTGATCCAGGGCGACTATCTGTTCTTCCGGCGAGCGGCGACCATCGCCGAGCCGGCGCAGGCGTTGCGCGCCGCAGGCCTCGCCATGGCCCACGGCTTCTTTGACTACGCCGCGGTCTTGCTGCGCCGGCCGGATATCTCCGGCTGGCTGGGTGAGCGCTACCGCATCGATACGGAGAAGGAGTTGCGTAGCGTCTCGCGGCGCTTCGGCTGGCACGCCTGGAGCGAGGGAGCGTGGCGCCAGCTACGCGGGCTGACGCCGTTCGTCCGCTCCTTCGTCCGGTTGCTGCGGCCCTAGCGGCGGCGCCGGCGCTGCTGGCGATGCTGCGGGCGGCCGCCGCCCTTGCCGCGATGGCCCTGCTGGGGCCGCGCCGGAGCGGGGTCGCTGCCGGGTGCGCCCGGCTCGAGCCGGAAGGGATGGTTCTCGACCACCGGGACGGCCTTGCGGATCAGCTTCTCGATATCGCGCAGATAGGCCCGCTCCTCGCGGTCGCAGAACGAGATCGCGACGCCCGAGGCGCCGGCGCGCGCCGTGCGGCCGATGCGGTGCACGTAGCTTTCCGGCACGTTCGGCAGGTCGTAGTTGATGACATGCGTCACGTCGTCGATATCGATGCCGCGGGCGGCGATATCGGTCGCAACTAGCACGCGGATTTTGCCGGCCTTGAAGTTCGCCAGCGCCCGCTCGCGCGCCCCTTGCGACTTGTTGCCATGGATCGCCTCGGCGGCGACACCGCCGCGCGCCAGCTGCTCGGCGATCTTGTTGGCGCCGTGCTTGGTGCGGCTGAAGACCAGCGCCCGGGCGATGCTGCGATCCTTGAGCACGGAGTCGAGCAGCGCGCGCTTGTTCGAGCGCTCGACATGCAGCACCCACTGGTCGATGCGATCGGCCGTGGCGGCGACCGGGGTCACCGCGACGCGCACCGGCTGATTGAGGATGCGATCGGCGAGATGGGCGATGTCGTTGGGCATCGTGGCCGAGAAGAGCAGCGTCTGCCGCTTGGCCGGCAGGGCCGCGATGATCTTCTTCACGTCATGGATGAAGCCCATATCGAGCATGCGGTCGGCCTCGTCGAGCACGAAGACCTCGACCGTGTCGAGCCGGGCATGGCCCTGGTTCATCAGGTCGAGCAGGCGGCCGGGGGTGGCCACCAGGATGTCGAGACCGCGCTGCAGCGCCTGGACCTGCGGCCGCTGGCCCACGCCGCCGAAGATGACGTGCGAGGACAGGCCAACATGGCGACCATAGGCGCGGAAGCTCTCGTCGATCTGCGAGGCGAGCTCGCGGGTCGGCGTGAGGATCAGGGCGCGCATCTTGCGCGCACCCGCCGGGCGGCGGGATTCGGCCAGGCGCTGCAGGATGGGCAGCGCGAAGGCCGCCGTCTTGCCGGTGCCGGTCTGGGCGCAGCCCAGGAGATCGCGGCCGGCGAGAAGATGCGGGATCGCCTGCGCCTGGATCGGCGTCGGCGTGGTGTAGTTCTCGCCGCGCACCGCGTTGCGGATGGCATCGATCAGGCCGAGCGTATCGAAGCTGACGCCCATCTCGGGCGGCACGGCAACGGGAATGGCGTCGGGGGTAACAGGAGTAACGTTCAACATAGTGTGAGTTTGCTTTCGGGTGTTCCCACCGGCGCCGCGCAGCGGCACCGCGCAAAGCTCGAGACGAGCGGCGCGGCGAGAAAGCCGGGTGACGGCGGGAACTAGATAGGTAAGCGCTTGGGGCCGTCCGCCGAGGCGGCGGCCTGCTTTCTTGTTTTCCGGCATGCCCCGCGCGCGGACGGGACGGGCCTTTACGGACAGGATTCTCTCGGGATGGTGCGCCGGATCGACCTTCGTGGCCGGGCATGGCGCTTCGCGCAATCGCGAGACAAGGAGGCGAACACCGCCTCACGGGCTGGGGTATGAAGGTTTTCCCTAGCGGGGTCAATGAAAACCGTTAACGCGCGGGGCAGACCTGCGTCGCGAGCAGGCCGCGAAAGCCACGCTATCGATCCTAAAATATTGTAAACAAACCATTATTTTGAGTTTCCGCCCCTCTTGACGGGGCGGCGTCGCGCTCCCAAATCAGCGCCGGCGGGGGTAACCCGACCCGTTCCAAGCGTAAGGAGGCCCGCTATGGACGCCCTGACAGACTTGATGCTGCGATCGGTGACGTTTCTGATGGGGCTGGCGGCCCTGTTCTCGGGCTTCGTCGCCGTGGCGAAGATGATCATCTAGCCTGGCGCCTTAGTTGGCGCGCTGCGTTTTGACCTCGTAACAGCCGTCCTTGAGCGCCCCGAACACCTGGCGCACGTCGGGATGGCGTACCGGCTTGCCGGTCTCGTCGGGCAGCAGGTTCTGCTCCGAGACGTAGGCGACATAGGTCGTCTGCTCGTTCTCGGCATAGAGGTGATAGAAGGGCTGGTCCTTGCGCGGCCGCACCTCGGCCGGAATCGACTGCCACCATTCCTCGGTGTTGTTGAAGGTCGGGTCGACGTCGAAGATCACGCCGCGGAACGGGTAGACCCGGTGGCGCACGACCTGGCCGATGCGGAACTTGGCGTTGCGGTTGATGGTGGGCATGAATCCGTAAACTATCGGACGCCGCTCAGCGCGTGGCAAGCCCCGCAATCAGGTTGTTGGCCTGGTCCATCAGGCTGAACAGCACCGGTACGTCGATCTTGTTGAGCGCGACGAATACGCCGACATCGCGTCCCGGAGCGAAAGCGACATAGGCCATGAAGCCCGAGAAGGCGCCGGTCTTCTGGATGATCATCGGGCGCGATCCCGAGGCGAAATTGATCTCCCAGCCGAGGCCGAGGCCGTCGAGTTGCCGGCCGGGAGAGTCGAGGGCGATCACCGCGTTGAGACGCGGACGCGCGACGTAGATCGCCTGGGCCAGCGCTGTCGTCGGGCCCAGACCGTCGCTGGCCTGCAGATTGTGGATCAGCCATTTTGCCATGTCGTCGGCCGTTGAGAGGACGCCGCCGCTGGGCTGCATGACGTCGGTTCCGTTCCATTCGGCCGGCACGGGCCGGCCCTCGTCGTAGCCAACCATGAAACGCCCGCGGAGGTCCTCCGACATCCCCGTCCACGGTGGCACCACTATCGTGTCCGCCATTTTCAAAGGCACACTGACATGCGCTTTGAGCAGATCGCTAAATAGTCGACCTGAGAATTTCTCCATGGCCATACCCAGAAGCCCGAATCCGGCATTGGAATAGTTAGCAACAGTTCCCGGACGATAGGGTAGCTGAAAGGTCTTTAGCCAAGAGGTGTAGTGGTCACGGTCGAAGTGGCAGTAGGGCGGAAGGGGAGGCTTGCACTCCTCGACCGGAATATCGCGCGGCATGCCGGCCGTATGAGTGGCCAGATCGATAAACATTACCTCGCGCGGCCAAGCGCCGGGCGTCTGGCCCGGTGGGAACGGCGGAATGCGCGCAGGAAGATAATCGCTGGCCACGTGATTGAAGGTGAGGGGTGTGCTCCAAGGGGGCTGACTGAGGGCGGCGAGGATCTGACCCGTCATGACCTTGGAGATCGAGCCGAGGCGCACGATGGTGTTGCCTTTCGGCAGGTTCGGATCCTTCGGATTCTTGGGATCGACAGGTTTGCTGTGATTAAGCCTGCCAAAGCCGAGGCTGATGCTGTCACCGCCCCGCACCACGGCCATCACCATGCCAACAGCACCGGAGCTGTAGTACATCGCTTCGCCGGCGATCTGCGCGGCGTCACGCATCGCTAGGTCTGGCGTGACGGTGTTTTGCGCGCGCGCCGGGAGCGCGGCCGTGACAATGAGAGCAACGGCCAGTATCCAAGCACGAACTGCCATGGTAATCCCCCCACGAATGTTTGATATCGTACAAACAAAGGTCGGCCGACGACAGCGCACGGAAGGGAAGTTAGGGTCCGGCAATGCCTGCAAAGCGATCACGCGCCACTGACTCCCTCCTGGCCGAGGACCGCCAGCGTTTGATCGTGCGGCGGGTCGGCGAGACGGGATCGGTGGTCATCCGCAACCTGGCGCGCGAGCTCGGCGTCTCGCGCGAGACTATCCGTCGCGACATCGACCAGCTCGCCGCGCGGGGCCGCTTCCGCAAGACGCGCGGCGGCGCCATCGCCTTCGAGCTGGTGGAGGCGCCGGACACCGAGCGCGGCATGGTCAACGCCATGGCCAAGCGCGCCATCGGCCGCAAGGCGGCGACGCTGGTTGGCGATGGCGCCAGCCTGATCCTCGATTCCGGCACCACCACGC
This sequence comes from Rhodospirillaceae bacterium, assembly GCA_022843945.1. Lineage (GTDB taxonomy): Bacteria > Pseudomonadota > Alphaproteobacteria > CACIAM-22H2 > CACIAM-22H2 > VGEI01. The sequence continues at coordinate 134,123 of JALHMR010000005.1, forward strand.
GCGCCGTGGCTGAGGCGCTGGCCGCCCGGCGCAATCTCACCGTCTACACCAACGATCTCGCCATCGTCCGTACCCTCGCCCGCCACAACGGCAACAAGGTGGTATTGCTGGGCGGCGAGCTGCAGCGCCACGAGGACGCAACCATCGGCTGGGATGCGATCGCCGCGCTCACCAACTACACCGCCGAGTTCGCCTTCGTCGGCATCGGCGGCCTCACCGCCGCGGGCGGCATCACCGACTTCACCCGTGACGGCGCCGAGCTGCGTGGCCGTATGCTCTTGTCGGCTCGCACGGTGGTCATCGTCGCCGATGCCAGCAAGTTCTCGACCGTGACGCCGATCCGCGTACCGCATTACGACAAGGTGACGCACCTGGTCACCGACAAGGCGCCGCCGGCCACCCTGCGCAAGGCCCTGCGCGCCAGGAAGATCCGCGTCCTCACGGCCTGAGAAGGCCATGTGGCAATTTGTGGCATTGTGTTGCAGTTAGTGGCATAGTCCGGAGACGACATTTCGGCCGCTTCCGGAGGCGTGGATGACAGGGAAACTGCCGACCCAGGCGCGGGTCGTGATCGTGGGCGGCGGCATCATCGGCTGCAGCGTCGCCTATCACCTGACCAAGCTCGGCTGGAAGGACGTGCTGCTGCTGGAAAGCGGCAAGCTGACCTGCGGCACCACCTGGCATGCCGCCGGATTGATCGGGCAGACCCGCCCCAACCGCTCGATGACCCGCATGAGCCGCTACGGCATCGAGCTCTACTCGCAGCTCGAGAAGGAGACCGGCCTCGCCACCGGCTGGAAACAATGCGGCAGCGTCAACGTCGCCTCGACGCCCGAGCGCCTGATCCAGCTCAAGCGCGGCCTCGCCATGGCGCGCAGCTTCGGCATCGAGATTGAGCTGATCACGCCCTCGGAAGCCGGCAAGCTCTACCCCATCCTGCGCACCGACGACCTGACCGGCGCAGTCTGGCTGCCGGGCGACGGCAAGGCCAACCCGACCGATCTTACCCAGTCGCTGGCCAAGGGTGCGCGTAACGGCGGCGCCAAGGTCGTCGAAGGCATCAAGGTGACCGGCTTCGACATCCGCAACGGCCGGGCCGTCGGCGTCAAGACCAACCAGGGCGATGTCGCCTGCGAAGTGGTGGTTAATTGCGGCGGCCAGTGGGCACGCGAGATCGGCAAGCTGGCCGGCGTCAACGTGCCGCTGTTCTCGGCCGAGCATTTCTACATCGTCACCAAGAAGATCGCCGGCGTCACACCCGACCTGCCGGTGATGCGCGATCCCGACGGCTTCATCTACTACAAGGAGGAGGTTGGCGGCCTGGTGATGGGCGGCTTCGAGCCGGTGGCCAAACCCTGGGCGGTCGACCCCATCCCCGACAACTTCGAGTTCCAGCTCCTGCCCGAGGACTGGGACCAGTTCCAGCCGCTGATGGAGAACGCGCTCCACCGCACGCCCTGCCTCGAGACCGCCGAGATCCGCCAGCTGCTCAACGGACCCGAGAGCTTCACCGCCGACGGCAACTTCATCCTGGGTGAGTCGCCGGAGGTCGCCGGCTTCTTTGTCGCCGCCGGCTTCAACTCGGCCGGTATCGCCAATGCCGGCGGCGCAGGACGCCTGACTGCCGAATGGATCGTCGGCGGCGAGCCGAGTGCGGATCTCTGGGACGTCGACATCCGGCGTTTTGCTCCTTTCACGGCAAATCGTCGCTTCCTGACGGAGCGCACGGTCGAGACACTCGGCCTGCACTACGCCATGCGCTGGCCGCGCCACGAGCTGACTTCGGCGCGGCCGCTGCGCCGTTCGCCGCTTTACGACCGCCTGGCGACCAAGGGGGCCCGTTTCGGCAGCCGCATGGGCTGGGAGCGCGCCAATTATTTCGCGCCCAAGGATGCCAACGAGAACCCCTACAGCTATGGCAAGCCGGGCTGGCTGCCGTTCTGCCTCGCCGAGCAGAAGGCGGCACGTGAATCGGTGGTGGTCTTCGACCAGACCTCCTTCGCCAAGCTGCTGCTGCAGGGCCGCGACGCGGAAAAGGTGCTGCAGCGTCTCTGCGCCAACGATGTCGCGGTCGAGCCCGGTCGCATGGTCTATACCGGCCTGCTCAACACCCGCGGCGGTTTCGAAAGCGACCTGACGGTCACGCGCCTGTCGAGCGATGCCTATTTCATCGTCACCGGCTCGGCCCAGGGCACGCGCGACGGCGACTGGATCCGCAAGCGCATCGGCGACGATTTCGCCACCCTCGCCGACGTCACCTCTGCCTGGGCGGTGATCTCGGTCATGGGTCCGCGTTCGCGCGAGCTGCTGGCCAAGGTCTCGGGCGATGACTGGAGCGATGCCGCCTTCGGCCTCGGCGTCACCCGCGAGGTCGATCTGGGACTCGCTCGCGGGCGCGCGGCACGCATGAGCTATATCGGCGGTCCCGGCTTCGAGATGTACGTGCCGGTGGAATGCGCGGCCGGCGTCTATGACGCGCTTATGGAAGCCGGCACAGATTTCGGCCTGCGCGATGCCGGTTACTACACGATCGACGCGCTGCGCATCGAGGCCGGTCGCCGCGCCTTCGCCGCCGAGCTCGGCCCGGACGAGACGCCGATCGAAGCGGGTCTGATGGCGGCGGTGCGGCTCAACAAGCCGGCCTTCATCGGCCGTGACGCCCTGCTCCGCCAGCAGGAAGCCGGCGTCAAAAAGCGCCTCGTGACTCTCGCTGTCGATGATGCCGAAGCCTTCCCCTGGGGCGGCGAACCGATCCTGCGCGACGGTAAGGGTGTCGGCGAGGTGACCTCGTCCGGTTATAGCGCGAAATACGGCCGCGCCATCGTCATGGGCTATGTGCGGGCCGAGCAGGCCATCGACCGCGACTACGTGCTCACCGGAAGCTACGAGCTCGACATCGCCGGCGACCGCTTCACCGCCAAGCCTCTCGCCAAGGCGGCCTACCCCTATCGCTAGCCGGTGAGCGCTGCCGTCCCAGGAATGACGATGGCGAAGCGGTCGGCCAAGGCCGTCAGCGCGGCGCGGTGCACCTGCTCGGCGGGCATGACACCACCCAGCGGATCCGGCAGGTCGCGGGTGGCCGTGGCACCAGCGATCACCGTGGTGCGATAGCCGAGATCGACCGCCGCCTTGGCGGTGGCACTGACGCACATATGCGTCATGAAGCCGGCCACGATGAGCTGCGGCCGGCCCGCGGCCCTAAGCGCCGCTTCAAGCGTTGTCTTGGCGAAGGAATTGGGCAACGACTTGGGGATCACCATCTCGCCAGCGTGGGGCGTGAGGGCCGATACGATCTGGCCGGTCGGCCCGTCCGGTGGAAACAGCGCCCCGCCCGGCTTGCCGTGATGCACGATGTGGAAGATCGGCATCTTGTGCCGGCGCGCCAGGTCTAGGAGCCGGGCCGCTTCATCGATTGCCGCCGTAACGCCGGTCAATGGCAGCTTCCCTTCGGTGTACTCGCGCTGGCAGTCGATCAGCACCAGCGATGCCTGGTCGAGTGGCGCCGGATTCAGCGGCGCGCCGGACATTTGCAGAAGGCTTCTCGGAGGTGCTGTCATTGTACCCTTGCGTTGGCTGGAGCTTCGGCGATCTCGCGGATCAGCTTGTTGACGATGGCGAAGGCGAAGGAATTGAAGTCCTCGGCCACCAGCACGAACGAGCCCGGGCCGCCGGCGACGTTCTCGCGAAACCAGTTCTCCAGCCCGCCCGGCGGGTGGGTGTGCCAGGCATTCCACGGCATCGGCTCGGGGCTGAGGATGACCAGGCCGTTGATCGTGATGCCGGCGGCCACCGCGGCGTCGCGCGCCAGCGTCGGATGCTTGCCGTTGGTGTTGGTGCCGTCACCCGAGACGTCGATGGTCCGGCGCTCGCTCTGATGACCGCTGCGCTTGAACTGCTCCACCGCGAAATCGATGGCCACGCCGATGGCCGTCCGTTCGGCGAAAGGCCGCGGCGCCTTGAGCAGGGCATCGCCGAAGGCACCGGCGGATTCCTCATCCGCGATGATCGTCCAGTCGATGACCACTTTCTGCGCCCACTCGCCGGACCATTCGACGTAACAGACCGCTATGCGGCCGACCTGCCCGGAGCGGATCGCCTTGAGGACCCGCGGATCGGAGAAGGCCGCGGCATAGCCGTCACGCTGCAGGCGGAACTCGCCGTCGTCGACGCTGCGCGAGACATCGGCGGCCAGGACGAGCTGCAGGTCCACGGTTTCGGCCCGAATGGGCGAGGCAAGGCTAACCAGAAGAAGAACGAGAAAACCGAACGCCACGAACCATCTGCGTGCCATCGGCAGTCCTTTCTCGCCGGGGACGGCGCCCGCGTCGGGTGCGACTCCGGCTCTCGGTTAGCCACGATACCCTGTTTCGTGATGCAACGGCCACGCCAGCCTTACGGTCCCGCTCTTCTCACCGCTCGATAAAGCCCTTGGCCGCGAACAGCGCCCGGGCCTCCGGCGTTCGCAGGAATACAAGGAAGGCGCGGACGGCATCGGCCTGCATCGTCGTGGCCGACGGCGCCCCGACATAGAGCGTCTCCTTCTGCAGTTCGTCGGGCAGCGGGCCGACATAGCGCACGCCGGGCAGGTTCAGGATCTCGGTGATCTGGTGGATGCCGAACTCGATCTCGCCGCGGCCCACCGGCTCGACGACCGAACCACCGCGACCCAGCACCGTCTTCGCCCGGACCTGATCGGCGATCCCCAGCCGGTCAAGCACCGCCGCCACCTGCTTGCCGCTCGTGCCGCGCTCGGGGTCGATGTAGACGATCGACTTCGCCGCCAGCAACGCGCGGCGAAGCGCCTCGGGCGTCGAGACGTCGGGCACGGGCGCCGACTCCTGAACCGCGACGCCGATGGCAACCCGCCCGATCTCCGTCGGCATATCCGGCGCCACGAGCCCTTTGGCCTGCGCCTGGCTCATCAGCTCCTGCGTCAGAATCAGGGCGTCCGGCAGCGGCGCGGATTCAAGACGCCGCGCCAGAGGCCCCATCGGCTGGAACTCGAGAGCGATCGTCAGGCCGGCCCGGCGCTGGTAGAGCTCGACCGCCGGGATGAGTCCCGCCTTGACCGCGCCCCCGCTCCAGATTGCGAGGCGGGCGGTCATGCCGGGACGCGGCGTCGCCGCCCGACGATCCCGTAAGCCAGGACAGCCGCGGCTAGTGCCGCTCCCGCCACGTTGACCAGCAGCGCCCACAGCCCGATCTCCGGCGGAATCAGCAGCAGCAGGCCAGCGACGACGAGCACCGCACGCTGGAGGATGCCGACCGGGTGGACCACGTAGCCGACGAAGCCGGCCGAGACCAGCCAAACCCCGGCCACCGCGGTGCCGATGGCCAGCACGGTATCAACTATCGAGTCGCTCTGCAGCAACAGCGCCGGCGAGAAGATGAACAGGAACGGCACGATATAGGCGGTCCAGCCGAAACGCATGGCGACGAATCCGGTGCGCATCGGTTCCGCCCCCGCGAGGCTGGCGGCAAAGAAGGCGCCGATCGCCACCGGCGGCGTCACCATCGACATCATGCCCAGATACAGGATGAACATGTGTGCCGCCATCGGCGAGATGCCAAGCTCGACCAGTGAGGGCGCGATGAGCACGGCGAGCAGCACATAGACGCCCAAGGTCGGCATGCCCATGCCAAGTACGATACACAGGATAGCGGCGATGACGAGCAGTGCGATGAGGCTGCCAGCGCCGAGCTTGACGAGGAACAGGGTCACCGCGAAGCCGAGACCAGTGACCTGCAGGATGCCGGTAATGAACCCGGCGACCGCAGAGATCATCAGAATGTCGAGCGTCGACTTGCCGGTCGTTTTCAGGGCCTCGACGATAGCGCCGAGCTTCATGCGCCGGCCGCGATAGCCCGCGACCACACCAAGCACGATCACGGTGACCGACGCATAGAGCGCCGCCACCTCGGCTTCCTGATTGGCCCAGAAAAGGGTGTAGACCAGAACGGCGAACGGCAGGGTGAAAATCCAGCCGGATGCAAGCACGGTTCCGAGCTTCGGAATCTCGGCCTCGTCGACGCGCTTGATGCCCATCTTGGCGGCTTCGAGATCCGCCTGGATGAACAGCGCTATATAGTAGAGCAGCGACGGCACGAGGGCGGCGATCACCACCTCGCGATACGGGACCTGGAGGAAATCGGCCATAAGGAAGGCGACAGCCCCCATGACCGGAGGCATGAGTTGGCCACCGGTCGACGCCGTAGCCTCGATCGCCGCGGCTTGGCGCGCGCTGAAGCCCGATTTTTTCATCAACGGGATGGTAACGACCCCGGTCGCCAGGATGTTCGACACGACCACGCCGGAGATCGAGCCGAACAGGCTCGAGGCGACGACCGAAATCTTGGCCGCCCCACCGCGATAGCGGCCCATCAGCGCTAGTGACAGGTCGTTGAAGAAGGCAGCGCCGCCCGAGCTTTGCAGCAGGTTGCCAAAAAAGATGTAAGGAATCACCACGGTGACCCCGACGAGCATAATCAGGCCGAAGAGGCCGCTGGTGTCGACGCCGAGATAGTAAATGAGATGCACGATGTCGACTTTGCGCGTCTGCAGTGGACCCGGCACGAGGTGGCCGGCCAACGAGTATGAGACGAAGACCGCCAGAATGATGACGAGCGACATCCCGACGGTGCGCCGCAACCCCTCGACACAGAGCAGAAACAGCAGGGTCGAGACGATTACGCCGTCGGGCGGCAGGTCGAACAGGCGCTGGACCAGACGCGGATATTCGAACGCCACGTACCAGCCGGTGGCGAAGGAGACGACGGCCGTCGCGGCGTCGTACCAAGGCAGGCGATCGCGCCGGCCGCCGCGGATCAGCGGAAATTCGAGAAAGATGAGCGCAAGGCCCGTACCCAGCGCCGCGGCAAGGAACTGCTCGGCCAGGAAAAGGACGCCGGCAGCGCGGTAAAGGTCTGCGGCCCAGAGCAGCGAGCCAAGCGCCAGGGTCAGCGCCAGCACGATTCGGCAAATGCGCACCACCGGGGATCCCGGCAGTGCACTTTCGAGCGTCGTTGGATCGAGCGGTGGAGCGGGGACTGTGTCGCTCACGGGACCTGTTCCGCCGCTCCGCCTCGGCTCGCAGTCAATTGGCCGGCCAGATCCCTGCCTCACGATAATATTTGATCGCTCCGGGATGGTAGTCGATGCCGGGATGCTTCACCGCCATGCCCTTGGCATTGAACGCGTTGAAGGACGGATGGCCCTTGACCAGCTCATCCCGGTTGGCGGCAAGCGTCTTGACAACCTTGTAGACGGTCTCCTCCTTCACGTCGGCGCTGGTGAGGACGACGATGTAGTACTCCATGAGAGTCGTCGGGCCGACGATCCCGGGCAGGTTCGGTGCCGGCTGGGTGACCGCCGTGTGATACTCGGGCCGCACGGCCTGCATCCTGGCAAGCGCAGCCGGCGAGCTGTCGAGCGACAGGAAACGGATGCCGATCGCCGAATCGATCTCCGCCACCTTCGGCGCGCCGACGGCGAAGATATCGGCGTCGGTCTTGCCGGCCTTGAAGTCATCCGCCGCCCGCAGCAGGTTGGTCGTCGGCACGCCGTCGACATCAGCCAGGCTGATCCCGCCGGTCGCCAGCATGGCGTTGGACAGCGGGATGCCCTGCAGGAAGCCCTGCCAGCCCGTCGCCATCCGCTTGCCCTTGAGATCGGCGACGGTACGGATATTGGAATCCTTGCGCACCATGATGCCGACGGAGAACGGGAACACGGTCAGGGCCACGCGCAGCTTGGCCATCGGCTTGCCCTGGTGCTCGTCCTTGCCGCGGAAGGCAACGCCGGCCTCGTCGTTGCTGGTGTACGAGAACTCGGCCTGGCCATTCTGCGAGGCACCCATGATCGCAGCCGGTCCATTGAAGGTGAGGACCCGCATCTGCATATCGCCCTTTTCCTGGACGACCTTGGCGATGGCCTGGGCCTGGACGTTGTTGATCGCGCCCGGCGGCAGGGTGGCGATGGCGATCGGCTGCGCCGTCGCCGTCCCGCTGCCGGCGGCAAGCAGGACGAGACAGGCGGCGGCTCTCAGGTTCAGCAGGTGTTTCATCGTTCTCTCCCTCTTCCTTTTTTGCCGCATGGCGGCTTTCGGTCATTACGGCGAAATTCACCCCTACCCGCGAAAATAGGGCATCACTTCCCGTGCGAAGATCTCGATGTTCTTGCGCGTCAGCTCCGCCGGCAGGGTGCCGAACTGCAGCATGGTCAGCAGATGGCCGAAGCCGATCTCCTTCTGGTACTGCTCGAGCCGGGCCCGGATGGTGGCCACGCCGCCGCACAGGAACATGCCCTTGGCGATCACGTCGTCGATGCTCTGGCGCGTGCCGATCGAGGTCTTGGCCTTCATCACACCGGCCATCGACTGCAGCGACAGGTAGCCCGGCGGCAGCAGCATCTCCATTGGCATGCGCAGGAACTTGTTGAGGAAGGCCTCGATATGCGGCTTGGCCTCGCGGTGGGCGATCTCGTCGCTTTCGGCGACATAGAGCGGCACCGACCAGCCGAGTTGCTCCTCGCTCGCAGTGTAGCCGTAGCCCTGGGCGACCTCCTTGTACATGGCCATGTAGCGCGCCAGCATCGCCGCCGGCGTGAAGGTCTGCAGATAGGTGTATTTGCGCTCCGGTGCTGCCGCCCATTCGATGGTTTCGCGGCTGCCCTGCGAGGGAATCCAGATCGGCGGACAGGGCTGCTGGTAGGGCCGCGGCCAGGTGTTGACGTAGTCGAAGTGGTAGTACTTGCCCTCGAAGACGAAGGGCCCCGGCTCGGTCCAGGCGCGCAGGATCAGATCGTGGGCCTCGTGGAAGCGGTCGTGCGACTCCGCCGGGTTGACGCCGGAGGCATGATACTCGGCGCCGATACCGCGCACGAAGCCGGCGATCAGCCGCCCGCCCGTGATGTTGTCGAGCATTGCGTACTCTTCCGCCACGGTCAGGGGGTTGTTGAGCAGCGGCAGCGCCCGCCCCAGCACGGCGATCTTCGCCTGCTTGGTGCGCCGGGACAGCGCCCCGGCCGTCACCGCCGGGATCGGCATCAGGCCGTAGGCATTCTGGTGGTGCTCGTTGACGCAGATACCGTCGAAACCGAGCGCGTCGGCCAGCTCGAGCTCGTCGAGATAGCGGTTGTAGAGGACGTGGCCCTTCTTCGGGTCGTAGTAGGTGTTGGGCAGCGTCACCCAGGCCGAGTTGTATTTCTCGTCATAGCTCTGATCGAGATCGGCGTAGGGCATGAGATGCATGAAGTAGAACTTCATGTCCCGCCTCCGCCGATGAAGCGGTTGACCAGGGAGACGAACGCCACCGGCTGCTCGACATGCGGCAGGTGGCCGCAATCGCCCACGATCTCCAGGCGGGCACCGGGGATCAGCCGGGCGAAGGCCGGGCCGTAGGCCGGCGGAATGACCTGATCATGCTCGCCCCAGATCAGGAGAGTCGGCACGCTCACCCGGTGCAGCCACTTCTCCAGATCCGGGTTGTAGAAGCGCGGATGCCAGGCGAGCTTGGCCAAAGCGAGGCTGTTCTTCATGCGCGCCATCTGCGCGGCCTCGTTCTGGGGTGCGGCGATCATCGCCTCCGCCAGCTCCTGGTTGTGGAACAGCCGGCGCGCCGTCTCGTCGGCCGACCACATGAAGACGTCGCCCTTGCGCACACCCTTGACGTGGATGCCGGCCGGCGCCACCAGGGTCAGGCTCTTGAGCCGCGCGCAGCTGCGCACGGCCAGTTCCGCCGCGATCCAGCCGCCGAGCGAGGCGCCGACCAGGTGCAGGCCCTCGAGGCCGAGCCGGTCAATAACGTCGAGATAGAAATAGGCGAGGTCACCCACGTTATCGAGCCAGTCGGGCGTGTCCGAGGCGCCGAATCCCGGGTGCTCGGGGACCAGCAGCTCGTGGCGCTCGGCCAGCGCCTCCATGAACGGCAGCCAGACGGCCGCCCCGCCGGCACCATGCAGGAAGAGGATCGGCGACCCGCTGCCGGCCCGGCTCAGGCGGAACGTGCAACCGGCAACCGTCTCGGTCGTGACCGTGGGCCCCATGGGTGCCGCGTCCTCCGTCTTTGTCCTTGAGTATCCGCGCCGGCGCGGCAGAGTCCAGCGAGGCGGGCCGCCGCGGCCCGTGGGCGCCCGCCCATGACCCAGAATTCGACTTGGGGAGTAATCCTTTGGTGCAGAGCAAGCTCTTCGATCTCAGCGGCCAGACGGCGCTGGTCACCGGCGCCGCCTGCGGCCTCGGCCTTGCTTTCACCGAGATCCTCAGCGAACACGGCGCTCGCGTTGCCATGCTGGATATCGACGCGGCGGCGCTCCAGCGTTCGGCGAAGCGCCTGCGCGACCAGGGCCGCGCCGTCGACGAGCATGTCGTCGACGTCGGCGACCGGACGCGGCTGCGCGGCGTCACCGACGCCGTGGCGAAACAGGGCCGGCTCGATATCGTCTTCGCCAATGCCGGCATCTCGGCCGGGCCCGGCTACAAGACCGCGGTCGGCCAGATCGAAGCGGTGCAGGACGAGGCCTGGCAGCGCGTGCTCGACATCAACCTGACCAGCGTCTTCGTCACCCTGCAGGCCGCCGCGGCCCCGATGAAGCGCCAGCGCTCGGGCCGCATCATCGTCGTTTCCTCGATCGCCGGAATCAAGTCGGAGGCGCCGGTGGGCTACGCCTATGCCGCGACCAAGGCGGCGATCAACAACCTCGTCCGCCAGGCGGCGATGGAGCTGGCGCCGTTCAACATCATGGTCAACGCCATCGCCCCGGGGCCCTTCCGCACCAATATCGCCGGCGGCCGGATCAACCAGCCGGAGGTCGAGGCGATGTTCGCCGCCATGGTGCCGCTGGGCCGCATCGGCGAGCCGGACGAGATCAAAGGCCTCGCCCTGCTCCTCGCCTCGCCCGCCGCCAGCTTCCTCACCGGGACCGTGATCCCGATCGACGGCGGCTCGACCGCCGCCTAGGCCGCCGACTTCCAGAACTGGCGCGAGGCCAGGCGCGCCCCTTCGGCCATCGCCGCCAGCTTCGCCCAGACGATGTCCGGGTCGACCGCCGCCTGGCCGACCCAGGTGCCGTAGCCGCAATCGGAGCCGGCGACGACGTTCTCGCGCCCCACCAGATTGGCGTAGCGGGCCAGGCGCTGGGCGATGAGCTCCGGATGCTCGATGAAGTTCGACTTGGATTCGAGCACGCCGGGGATCAGCACCTTGCCCTCGGGGAGCTTCACCTTTTCGAACAGCGTGTACTCATGCGCATGACGCGGGTTGGCCGCCTCGAAGGAGATGGCGCTGGCCCGCGCCTTGAACACGATGTCGACGATATCGGCCAGCGGCACGTCGCAGTGATGCGGACCCTCGTAGTTGCCCCAGCAGACATGCATGCGCAGCTGCTCCGGCTTGACGCCGGCGGTGGCGTGGTTGAAGGCCTCGATATGCAGCTCGATGCGCTTGCGGAACTCCTTCACGTCGAGATCGGCGTACTGGATATGCCGGCCCATGGCCAGGTCCGGGCAATCGAGCTGTAGGATCAGGCCGGCCTTGGCCACCGCCTCGTACTCATGGCGCATCGCCTCGGCGATGGCGAAGATGTACTTCTCGAAGCTGGGATAGTGGTCGTTGCGGAAGAACAGCGACACCACGCCCGGCGAGGCGGCGCTGAGGAAGCCAAGCTTGCCCTTGGCGCCGGCCAGCGCCGACTTGAGATTGTCGGTATCGACCACCGGCGCCTGCTTGTCGCGCACTGAGATCGCCGCATTGCAGGCGGGCGTCTTGCGCCGCGAGCGGCCGGGGTCGCCGAACACCCGCTTGGCCATCGCGGGAAACTCGGCGAGGTCCTGGTAGACGAAGGTATTGCCCGTGCCGCCGAAGCCGGCGAGCCGGTCCTTGACGTAGGTGGCGTAGCTCGGCTTCGACATCTCGCCGTCGTTGATGATGTCCACGCCGGCCTTGATCTGCTTCTCCACCACCTCGGCCACGGCCGACTTGATGCGCGCCGCCAGCGCCGGCTTGTCGATCGGCACATCCTCTTCCTTCGCATACATCATGCGGATGAGGTCGGCCGGCCGCGGCAGGCTGCCGGTATGGGTGGTGAGAAAACGCTCGGTACTGTGCTGCATGTCTGTCCTCCCTCGCGACCTTTGCTCAGGTCTTGATTCCATTCTGGCGATTATACGCCGCGGCGCGGTCGAAACCGTCCATCAGGCGGCGGTGGCGTTCCTCGAGCCAGGCGCGCGGCCCCTCATGGGTGAAGATGAAGAACTCGTTGGTGCGGATGGCATGGAGCACACGCTCGCCCACGGTGTCCGGCGGCAAGGCGCCGGGCAGCAGCTCGGCCCGTGACGGCACGCCGCCGGGGGGAACAAAAGGTCCGCCAAAACGCGCCGGCCGGCGCGTCGTCGACTCATAGATCGCGGTGTCGACAGCGGCCGGGCAGAGCAGGGACACGCCGATGCCGCTGCCCTCGAGCTCCTGCTGCAGCGATTCCGAAATGGCGACGACCGCGAACTTGGTGGCGGCATAGCCGCCCGTACCCCGGCCGGGGCGGACCTGCAGCCCGCCGATCGAGGACGTGTTGACCACATGGCCGCCCTCGCCGTGGCGGCGGATCAGGGGCAGAAAGCTGCGGATCCCGTGCACCACGCCGTAGACATTCACCCCGATCAGCCAGTCCCAGTCCTGCGGCGTCAGCTGGGTGATCGGCTTGGGTGGTGCCGTGACGCCGGCATTGTTGACCAGGATATGGAGCTTGCCGAACGCCGCCTCGACCGTGCCGGCGGCCCGGGCCACGGCCTCGCCGTCCGAGACGTCCAGCGGGACGGCCAGGGCACGCACGCCCAGCGCCTCGATTTCGGCCACGGCCCTGGTCAGCGCGCCTTCGTCGATGTCCGCCAAGGCAACATTCACGTCCGCTTTGGCCAGGGCGCGGGCGATGCCGAGGCCGATCCCCTGCCCGGCCCCGGTGACGAACGCCGCGCGGCCGGCGAGGTCGTTCACGCCGTGGCTTCCTCGATGGCCCGCACGCGCGTCACCGTGTGGGCCTGGAGGCGCGGCAGGACATCGCGGGCAAAGCGGCGGATCTGCTCGAGGAACATCTCCTGCGGCATGGCGCCGCGGTTGAGGCTGACCTGCACGGTGCTGGCGCCAGCGTGCTCGGCGGCGGCGATGATGCGCTCGGCCACCTCGTCCGGCGTGCCCCAGGGCAGCTTCTCGGCCGCCTTCGCGACATCGTCCAGCGTCATGTTGCGATAATCTTCGCGCGCGTTCTCCGCCGCCTTCTGGTTTTCCTGGCGCACGTAGTCGGTCGACGAGGCCGAGGAGTAGCCCGTCGCCCGCTGCATACTGGTCTCGGTGAAGTTGCCGTGGCTGAACAGCGTGCGGTTGAAGTAGAGGAAATACGGACCGTTCTCCTTGACCGCCTGCGCCTTGCTGTCCGCAACGTAGGCGTTGATGGCGATCGACAGGTGATCGGGCGTGATCTTGTGGCCGTTCTGCGCCAGGCATTTGGCGTAGTAGCGGATGATGTCGTCCTGCAGGCCGCCGGAGCGCAGGCCCGGGGTGATGACGATGTTGTGCTTGCCGGCGAACTCGATCGACTCCTTGCTGCCGACGATCGGCACCCAGATCGGGGGGTGCGGGCGCTGCACCGGCCGCGGCCACATGGCGACGTTCTTGTAGGACCAGAACTTTCCTTCGTAGGAGAAGACTTCCTCGGTCCAGGCGCGGGTGACGATCTCGTAGGCTTCTTCGAAGCGGGCGCGCGAATCCGCCAGCGGCACGTTGTGCACCTGGTATTCACGCGGGATGCCGCGGGCGAAGCCGGAGATCAGGCGGCCATTCGACAGGCAGTCGAGCATGGCCAGCTCCTCGGCCAGGCGCAGCGGTTCGTGCAGCGGCAGGAGATTGCCGTAGATGAGAAGCTTCAGGTTCTTCGTGCGCTGCGCGGCGGCGGCGGCCAGCAGGTTCGGCGAGTTCATCAGCCCATAGGGCGAGGAGTGGTGCTCGTTGAAGCCGACCCCGTCGTAGCCGAGGCGGTCCATCTCTTCCCAGGCATCGAGATGCTCGGCATAGGTCTGGACCGCGACCTCCGGCTTGAAATGGCGGCGCGGCAGCGGATAGGGCAGCCCGTCCTTCTCGCGCAGATGCTCGAGCTGTTCGCCGTAAGGCAGCAAGTCGAAGACAAAGACCTTCATTACCCTCTCCGTCGCGTGGGCGGGGACCATAGCGCGCCGGCCGGCCGCTGGTCACCCCTGGCAGGGCGCGCCCGTGGGATGGTCCGTGGGAAGCGCGCCCGGCCGGCACCGGCCCCCCGCACTGGCCGATCTCACGCCCGAACGGCGCCGGCTCGGCTTGCGCCGTAGTCCGAACGTCCCGGCTGTGGCATCCTCGGGCCTAACACTTTGACCGATCGGGACTAAACTATGAGTGGCTTCGACAGCGACGACGCCGTGGCGCAGCTCGGGATGGCGGTGGGGCTTCCCATACCCCCCGAATACCGGGAGGGGGTGCGGCAGAACCTGCAGCTGATCGCCCGCATGGCCGAGCTGGTCGGAGAGGCGCCGCTCGACGACGCCGAGGACGAGCCGGCCACCGCTTTCGTCCCGCGATGACCACCGAGGTCCCCGGAGCGCCGGCGACGGCGGCGGATATCGCGGCGGCGGTCGCCTCGCACAAGGTGAGCGCCGCGGCCGTGGTCAAGGCGGCCCTGGGCCGGATCGGCATGCGCAATCCGGCGTTCAACGCCTTCGTCACCATGACCGCGGAACGCGCCCTCGCCCGGGCCTGGGAGATCGACAACGAAATCGCCCGCGGCGTGACGCCGGGCCCGCTCGCCGGCGTGCCCTTCGCCGTCAAGAATCTCTACGACGTCGCCGGCCTGCCGACCCTGGCCGGGTCGCGCATCAACGCCAGCGCCCGACCGGCGAGCGCCGACGCGGTGGTGGTGCGCCGCCTGGAGGAGGCCGGCGCCATCCTGGTCGGCACCACCGGCATGGGCGAGTACGCCTACGATTTCACCGGCAAGAACAGCCACTACGGCCCGACACGTAACCCGCACGACACCGAGCGCCTCACCGGTGGCTCTTCCGGCGGCTCGGCGGCCGCGGTGGCTGGCGGGCTCGTGCCGCTCGCCCTGGGCTCGGACACCAACGGCTCGATCCGCGTGCCCGCCTCGCTGTGCGGCGTGTTCGGCCTCAAGCCGACCTTCGGCCGCCTGCCGCGGCGCGGCACCTTCCCCTTCGTCGCCAGCCTCGACCATGTCGGCCCCTTTGCCCGGACGGCTCGCGACCTGGCGCTGACCTACGACGCCATGCAGGGCTTCGATGCCGACGATCCGGCCTGCGTCGACCGGGCCGTCGAGCCGGCAACGCCGTCGCTCAACCGCGGCCTGGGCGGGCTCCGCCTGGCCGTTGCCAGCGGCGACTTCGTCGCGGGCGGCACCGCCGAATCAGGCGAGGCCCTGGCACGGGCCGCGGCGGTGCTTGGCATCACGTTGCGCGTCGAGATCCCGGAAGCGGCCCGGGCCCGCGCCGCCGCCTCCGTGATCACCGCCGCCGAGGGCGGAGCGCTGCATTTCGAGCGCCTGCGCGCCCGGGCCGCCGAGTTCGATCCCAACACCAGGGACCGGTTCTTTGCCGGGGCTCTCACCCCCGCCGCCTGGGTCAACCGCGCGCAGCGCTTCCGCCAGCGCTACCGCCGCCAGATCGCCAAGCTGTTTGAGAGCGTCGACATCATCCTCGCTCCGACCACGCCGGTCAGCGCGCCACGGCTCGACCAGGCGAGCGTGCTCTCCGCCGGCATCGACGTGCCGGTCGGCCGCGTGCTCGGCCTCTACGCTCAGCCGCTGTCGTTCATCGGCCTGCCGGTCGCTTCCGTGCCGATCGCCGGCTTCGACATGCCGATCGGCATCCAGGTGATCGGCCGGCCCTGGGAAGAGGCCAGCGTCATCGCCGTGGCCGCGGAGCTCGAGCGCCGCGGCGTGGCGGCGGCACCGGTCGCCGGCTCGGGAACAACCTTCTGGAGTCAGTGAGCATGCTCGCCGTGAACCTGCCCGAGGTCGTCGCCGAGGTTTCAGCGGCGTTCCAGCGCTACGAACAGGCGCTGGTGACCAACGACGTCGAGGCCCTCGACGAGCTGTTCTGGCGCAGCCCGCACACGCTACGTTACGGCGTCGCGGAGAACCTGTACGGCTGGGAGCAGATCGCCTCGTTCCGCGCCGCCCGTTCCCCGGCGGGCCTGGCGCGCACGCTGCAGAACACCGTCATCACCACCTACGGCCGCGACATGGCCACCGCCAACACCGAGTTCCGGCGTGAGACCACGACCAAGACCGGCCGGCAGAGCCAGACCTGGGTGCGCATGCAAGAAGGCTGGCGCATCGTCTCGGCCCACGTCAGCCTCATCTGATCATGAAACCCGCCAGCGCGCCGGCCGCCCTTCGTGTCCAGGAATTGCTCGGCCCCGACTATGCCGTGGTCGAGTTCGACGCCAGCACGCGCACCTCGGCCGAGGCGGCCGCGGCCATCGGCTGCGAGGTGGCGCAGATCGCCAAGTCCCTGGTCTTCCGCACCATCAGCGGCCGGCCCGTCCTGGTCGTATGCTCGGGCAGTAACCGGGTAGACGAGAAGAAGGTCGGTGCGCTGCTGAGCGAGAAGATCAGCCGCCCCGATGCCGATTTCGTGCGAGAGAAGACCGGCTACGCCATCGGCGGCGTGGCCCCCATTGGCCACAGCACGCGGATGCAGATCCTGCTCGACGAGGATCTCAAACGGCTCGACCCGATCTGGGCCGCCGCCGGCACCTCCAACGCCGTCTTCCGCCTGAGCGCCGCGGCGCTGGAGAAGATCACCGGCGGGCGCTTCGTCGACGTCGCCAAGCGCTGATCGTTCCCGCTCATGGCCAAGCCGCCCCTCCTCGCGCTACGCGATGCCACGGTCCGTTTCGACGGAAGGCCGACCTTCGCCGGGGTGTCGGTGGCGCTCTCGGTCGGCGACCGGGTCTGCCTGGTGGGGCGCAACGGCGGCGGCAAGTCGACCCTGCTGAAGGCGCTCGCCGGCACGATCGAAGTCGATGCCGGATCGGTGTTCCGCCAGCCGGGCGCGCGCATCGCCTATGTACCGCAACAGCCGGTCTTCGATCCGGATCTCACTGCCGGCGCTTTCGTCCGCCAGGGCGCCGAGACGGCGCACGCCGCGGAAGCGGCGCTCGACGAGGTGGGCGTGCCGGCCGACCGCCAGCTCCTCAACCTGTCGGGCGGCGAGAGCCGGCGCCTCAGCCTGGCGCACGCCCTGGCCGGCGATCCCGATATCCTGCTGCTCGACGAGCCGACCAACCACCTCGACATCACTGCCGTCGAATGGCTGGAGGAGCGCCTGTCGGCGCACCGCGCCGGGCTGCTGCTGATCAGCCACGACCGCGCCTTCCTCACGCGCCTCTCCAACCGCACCCTATGGCTCGATCGCGGCACCTTGCGCGAGCACGACAAGGGCTACGCCGATTTCGAAGCCTGGTCGGAAGGCATCCTGACCGCCGAGGCCGCAACCGAGCAGAAGCTCGACAGGCTGATCGCCCGGGAGACCGTGTGGTCGCGCGAAGGCATCTCGGCGCGCCGCAAGCGCAACCAGGGCCGCGTGCGCAAGTTGGCGGCGCTGCGCAGCCAGCGCGCCCAGCGCATGACGTCAGGCCTGGCGAAGCTCGGCTCGGTCAGCGCCCAGGAAGGCGGTCGCCTGGTCATCGAGGCCGAAAACGTCTCGAAGAGCTTCGACAGCGATGCCGGCCCCAAGATCATCCTCAAGGATTTCTCGACCCGCATCATGCGCGGCGACCGCATCGGCGTGATCGGCCGCAACGGCGCCGGCAAGTCGACGCTGATCGGCATCCTGTCTGGCTCCATCGCGCCGGACAGCGGCACGGTTCGTCTCGGCACGAACCTGCAGACGGCGACCGTCGACCAGTTCCGCGCCACGCTCGATCCCCGGTGCACGTTGTGGGAGACGCTGACCGACGGCGGCAACGATACGATCTTCGTGCAGGGCCGGCCGCAGCACGTCGCCTCCTATCTCAAGGACTTCCTGTTCGAGGACCGCCAGTTCCGCGCCAAGGTCGAGACGCTGTCGGGCGGCGAGCGCAACCGGCTGATGCTGGCCAAGATCCTGGCCCAACCGTCGAACCTGCTGATCCTCGACGAACCGACCAACGACCTCGACATGGAGACGCTCGACCTGCTGCAGGAGGTGCTGTCGGACTACGACGGCACCCTGCTGCTGGTCACCCATGACCGCGACTTCCTCGACCGGCTGGTGACCAGCACGATCGCCGTCGAGGGCGACGGCGTGGTCCACGAATATGTCGGCGGCTACAGCGACTATCTGCGCCAGCGCCGGGCGCCGCCTGTTCCCAAACCGGCGCCGAAAACCGCTTCGCCGTCAGGACCGGTGGAGCGCCCGCGCGCGGTGACCAAGCTCTCTTACAAGGACCAACGCGATCTCGAGGCCCTACCCGGCCAGATCGCCAAGCTTGAAGAAGAGAAGGCGGCACTCGAAGGCGTGCTCGCCACGCCGGAGAAATTCTCCAACGATCGCGCGGCGCTCGAGACCAGCCTGGCGCGCCATCGCCGGATCGTGGCGGAGCTCGCCACGGCCGAAGAGCGCTGGCTCGCCCTCGCCGGACGCGAGGAGGAGCTGGCACGCAACAAATCGGGGTAGATCCGCCGCCAATGGCGGACAGGGTGGGATTCGAACCCACGATACCATTGCTGGTATACCGGTTTTCGAGACCGGCGCCTTCAGCCACTCGGCCACCTGTCCGCGCGTTGTTTTTCTTACACTTTCGCCGTTGTGGGGCAAGAACGAATTGGCATCAAAAATCCGTAAAATTTCCTTGCAACCCGTTTGCAACCCAAATTCTCCCGTCGCCTCAGAATACCTACCCGGTTTGTTCTCCCGGTGGCTCTTTCTTCTTTTTGGCCCCGCGTAACGCCTGATCGATCTTTTCGGCCGCCTCGCTGTCCATGCCCGGCATGACCGAGCTGTACAGATCCATGGTAATTCCGATGGACGCGTGCCCGGCGCGCGCGCTCGCCACCTTCGGATGGACACCCGACGCACAAAGCCAGGTAATGTGGGTATGCCTTAAGTCGTGGAACCTGATCTTGAGGCCCATCTCCAGCATGATCCTGTGAAACCCGCTGCTCAGGCATGTAGGGTTCTGCAGGCGGCCGTTTCGTTGGCACACGACCAAGTCGTTGTCTTCGTAACCAGAGCCCAATCCCCGTCATCCGCTTCGACCGGAAGATGAGGGTGTCGACGCTGGCGCTGGTCGAGATGCTCAAGAATCCGCAGGGATATTGCCCGACCTGAGGGATCGCTCCTGCTGGGAACATAGAAGGGCAGTTGCTCATTGCCGAGCCCACCACACTCCGTCGGCACTGGCTGCCGCCGTGCATCGACGGCAGCGTCCGAACGGCCTGCGCCATCGTAGAGAGAGGCCGCAACGCAGCGGGGCGGCAAGTTTATGTGAACAATTAGTCCAAATTCGACTATTCGATTGAGGACTTTAGAAGATGGCGGATGAAGCGTGTCTTCACCCGCCGCTATAAGGCCATTATTCAGGAGCTGCGGATCGCCCGCGAGGAGGCAGGGCTCACCCAGGAAGAGATGGCCAAGCGCTTCGACACCAAGCAGACGACGATCTCCAAGATCGAGCGTGGCGAGCGCAAGCTCGACATCCTCGGCTTCATGGACTGGTGTCACATCACCAAAGCGGATCCCTGCGCGATCCTCAAACGCATCCCCCGTTAGCCCACTGGCAAGGCGTAAGTTGCCGCCTCGTGGTGGAAAATTAGTCCAAAATAGACTATTCTGATTTGTACTTTGCCTACGCCAGTACGGGGGGGATGGATGCAGAGGATCGTTTCGATCATCGGGGTGCTAGGGTTTCTCACGTCATGCGTCACGTCACAGCCGGCGAGCCCGCCAGGCGCCACGATCGAGGCAGCGAAGCCCGGCGACCACAATCTCGACTGCACCGAGCTGCGCAGCGAGATGGCGCAGATGGACGTCTTTATCCGCGACGGCGAGCGGGTTGAAGCCGAGCGGCAGCGGGACGCGACGGCCAATACGGCGGGGGGAGTGGCAGCGGGCTACGCCGTGCCAATGGGCGGGCTTCTCTACCAAATGGGCCTTTCTCACCCAAAGGCGAACGAGTGGACTACGGCGCGGGAACGCGCGGGCCAGGCGATACGCCGCAAGGAGCAGTTGGTCATGCTCTTCAACCAGAAGCGCTGCTCATGAGACTTCTCCTCGCCTTTGTGCTGCCCTGGCTGACGTTCTTCACAGTCGGCAGACCTATCGCCGGCATCGTCTGCCTGGCCCTGCAGCTCACTCTGATCGGTTGGATCCCGGCCACGGTCTGGGCGGTCCACGCGCTGGGCCAGCACCTGACAGACGTCAAGATCGCAGCCCTTCGCCGGGAGTTGCTCGGAAAAGCTGCGCCCCCTGCCGGTGAGCCGGCCGCATCTCACCCGGGCTGAGTTCGGCAAGACCCATGGCTCACGTCAGGAAGGGGCACAATGCGCCGGCGCCGCAGTGGTGGAAGCATCTGCGGGATTGGAAGCGCGTCTTCTGGAAGAAGGAGCGGAAGGCAACGAAACGGCTGGTTCGCGATCAGGTGCGAGAGCGCTTCCCCCCGAGTATCGCATAAGAATCCGAGTCTTCAGCGACACGGACGTCAAGATTGCGTCGCTTCCCGCGAGCTGATCGGCAAGGAAGCTTTGCCGCCTTTAATACTGCGGAAAAGCGGCTCGGGGTACGCCATGCTATCCCAGACCTGATAAACGCAGGGCTGCTAGAGTCCAGCGGCCGCGGATATCACGGGCGACATATTGTCGCCGCCTCTGTAGCAGGCCTGGGGCGGCAGATCCGGCCTCTACCGAGTGCGCGCCGCGAACGAAAGCTCTCATTCAGACGGTTGTGTTGCGTCGGAAAACCAACACTCCAACGGCGGTTACAGATCCTGGCGGGTCAGATCGTGCCGAGGGCGGCGCTGATACGCGACCAGCCGGTGCTCAAGGGCCTTCAGTTCCTACCGAGGGATTTGCCGCTAACGCGCCCTCGGCGGGAGATGCGGATGCAATAGGATCATCTGTGCTGGCAAAGCTGCAGTGAAGAGCTACTTCTCTCGCAATTTCTCAAAAAACACACTGAGCGGGTCCGGCTCGTATCTTCCAAAAGGGCCTCGTTCTCTATAGCCGCATTTGCGGTAGAGCCCGATAGCATCCGGTTGCTTAACCCCAGTTTCGAGCCGAATGGTGGAGGTTTTCTCTGACCAGGCAACCTCCTCCAGCGCAACCAGCAAGCGCTTGCCAAGGCCGAGGCCCCTCATCTCGGGATCAACAAACATGCTCTTGAGCTCGGCTGTACCGTCATCAGCCAGGATGAGTGCGCCGCATCCCACTGGCCGGCCATCGAGACGAGCGACTAAAAGTCGGGCCGTCGGTGGCCGTAGCGCGTCGAGTCCTATACTGTGGACACTCGCTGTCGGATAGAGCGAATTGGCCTGAGCTTCCGCACGGCGCAGAATGCTTATTATGTCCGGCTCTGTCGCAACACCCGGTTCTATGGAAAACGCTGCGCTTCGGCTCGGCCGGGCTCCTGTGCCTTCGTGATCAATGCTGCCCATCCGGGCTCAATCTCCGGCACTTGGAGCTGATTTCTGCGCTACAAAAATGGCGCGATCACCCGGTTGTTTCGCCGAGCCTTCGAAGGACCCGAATAGCTGAACTCGACGAAAGCCGGCATTTTCCAGCATCACGCGAAGTTGGTCAGAAGTATACACGCGAAGCCAGCAGTCAAAAACCTGTTTGCCGTCTCGCAAGAACGTCGTTGATAGCAGGCCGCGATCCCAATCCATCGTGGCAACCTCGCTGTATCTTTGACCGTTTCGAAGTTCGCGTGTTGTCTTTCCGTCAAAACTCTTGCGGACTCGATCGGCGTCAGCGACTTCGATGATCAATCGTCCGCTCGGCCGCAGGCATTGGTGCCAACTGTTGAGCAGCTTTGCGTCTTCCGACTGACTCTCGAAATAGCCGAAGCTAGAAAACAAGTTGAGGATCAGGTCGTAGGGTTCCCCCGGCGGATGCCTCATATCGGCCCGCCGATATTTCGGGCCGGGATTCTGTCGCTGAGCGAACTCTAACTGCTCCTTTGACAAGTCAATCGCAGTTACGTCGAACCCAAGTCGGTGCAATGCCGCTGCGTATCGGCCAATTCCACACGGCGCATCGAGCACGCGCTCTCCAGCAGACAATCCTGCAAGATCCACTATCGCACGTGCGTTACGTTCAGTTTGCGCGTAGAGCCCGACAGCTTCGCATGCTTCGACAAACTCGAGCGGGTAGGCGACATCCACGTTCTCTCTCCCTCGCTGCGGCTACATTCGTATCGAACCCATGCGATACGCCGATCAAGAATTGATTATGCCCGCATAGATTGTCAACGGATTGCTACGCACGTATTCCGCGCACAACTGTAGGTACAGTCAGATTTTTTTATACAACCTCGGAGATTGATTTACACAAAGACCTCTCTATGATCGCGCCGCTTTGCTGCACCCACTACATCACAAGAGGCGCACATGAGTCGGGGAGGTCGGTTCAAGTACGAGACAAACATCCTGATGGCCTCTCGTTACGGACACCATCGAAGCGCGTTGTGGCCGCCAGGCCCGTTACACAATCTGTTTTGCCTAGATCTTGCTGCTTATGCGCCGCCACTTTCTCCGCGCTTCTACGTCGAGCTCGATAACATTCGCTTTCTCGTCGCGGCCGAATGGGAGCGGTGCAAGGCTGCGGGGACGGCGCTCGATCGTCGGTTCGCTGAAGCATCAGCTCTGGCAGCGGCGTTTCGGAGCCTGAGCACCCACGTGGTGGACGAGCAAGATCGAGCTGCACTTGCGCACAGGGAGAGAGCGATGCTGACCGGCTATACGCCGGAGATACTTCGCGGGCTCGCGGAAACGGATGAGAAACTCACTGTCGTTGCTGGACACCTCTCAACCTGGTTTGGAAAAGAGGCTGCCGGCCGGCCCACGGTTTTTGCTGCCATTCGCGACGAAGCAACCGAGCGCCTCGTTGCTAGCACGACCGCGACGGTACCGGAACTTGCCGACTACGTGTCCAGAATAGATCCCGACCTGATGTTCGCCTCGCCTCCCGCGTTCAGTTCGACAAACGTGTTTTTTATGGCCGGCGAGGGCAACCTTCATCCGAAGCATGTCGCATACTTCCTGCCGGAGGACGAGGGCGTTCGGGGGTCTCCATACAAAAAGACCTACTACTTCAACAACACGCACCGCGCCTACGTGTCGTCGATTTCATTGCCTCTCTATGAGCAGTACGCAGCACACGATCAGATTTGCAGCGCAGACAGCCTTGACCTGTTGCCTGCTCTTGGGGTGCGCGCACACGATCTCGGCCATAGTGTTAATCGTGCAAAGACCACCTTTCGCGAGCTGAACCGGCGTCATCGCTGGGAATCAGTGCTGCTCCAAGAGACAGCAGCGGACGTCTTTGGAGCGCTGTTCATTACCGATGTGTGGCCAAAGCACTTTCAGTACTCGGCCGAAGAAGGCGTCGCCTATTTTCTTGCTGAGTGCCTGCGCTACGTCGATCGAGGCCTCGGGCTCTTTCCAGATTCGGACGGAATGTTCCTGCAGCTGAACTATCTTCAGCAACATTCATATCTCCACATCGACCGTTCGCCATCGCCTCGGCTTCGGTGGGATCCGCAAGAAGTCGTCCGCGGTCTCCAAGCGCTGGCCCGTGTCCTGGCTGACGTAGTCCTTTCGGGCGATGCCGGGGCTGCCGTTGCATTCCACCACGAGTATGGGCCTTCGAATCGAAGCGCTCTATCAGGCCTGCTCACATCGCTGGAAAGCCGCCCAATGGCATCGAT
The DNA here is from genome assembly GCA_022843945.1 of Rhodospirillaceae bacterium. Taxonomy (GTDB): domain Bacteria; phylum Pseudomonadota; class Alphaproteobacteria; order CACIAM-22H2; family CACIAM-22H2; genus VGEI01. The sequence continues at coordinate 158,059 of JALHMR010000005.1, forward strand.
CGAGTACCTGCAGGAGCATGTTGTTTCGGAGCACAGCAAATCCACCGAAGCCGCCTAAGGACGAGGAACCCGATGCAAGATCTAGAGAAAGTTAGAGCGTACTACTCTGGCCAGCGCGATGTCGGAGGTCGAAATGTCAACATCTACCAAATCTGGGAGGATGGGGGCGCTTACAATGACTCCGTAACTCCCTCGACGTTCAGCGGCGAATATCGGTCCCACATTGTCCTGAAATTGCTGTCCCTCACGGCGAAGTCCGATCGAATCCTGAGTCTGGGCTGCGGCAATGGATTCGTAGAGGCCGAGCTCAACCGCCACGAGAGATCGGTAATTGGTATCGATTGTGTCGACGAGGCCGTGCGCCTGACGAAGGCGAAAGGCGTGAACGCGGTCCTTCGCGATTTCTTCGATCTTCAGCCGGCGGACGTCCAGGACCTCGCGCTGGTCTATGCTGATGGCTTTCTTGGCCACATCTTCAGCGCCGACACGGGCTTGCTGCGGTTCTTTCAAAAGCTTCGTTCTCTCAATCTTCGGCCAGGTTGCCGCCTCGTGTTCTCTAACGACGCGCCGAGAACAAGCGATCTTGTTCAGAAGCACGACACGCTCGAGGATTTTTGGTTTCTCTCGAAGGAGTACTTGAGCGCTGCGCTCGGCGCGAGTGCTCTAATCCATCTTGAGAGCTATTCGTTCCCCTACTTCAGACCCATTAGTGGGTTACGCAACCGCACAATATGCGTCGCGTACGTGCCGTAGCGCGGAACGGCTGGTCTCATGCCAATTCAACACGCATTCTCGTCTCGGCTGACGCCAATCTTGCCAGAGATCGTCGAGAAGTATGGGACGCCGTTTCACATTTATGACGAACGAGGCATTGTTGCCGCTCACTCGGCGTTGGTTCGGGCGTTCTCTGCCGTCGAGTTTAGGCAATACTTTGCCGTCAAGGCGTTACCGAACCCGCACGTCTTGCGAATTCTGCTCAATTGCGGCTCGGGATTCGACTGCTCGTCACCGGCCGAAATTCGCCTGGCGCAACTCGCCGGCGCGACCGGCAGTGAGATAATGTTCACGTCCAATAATACGACGGCGGAAGAGCACGATCACGCAGCTTCGATTGGTGCCGGGGTCATTCTTGATGACTGCTCGCTTCTCAAGAAGTTCTCGCGTCTAGCGCCCGTCGCGGCTTTCCGGGCGGCACCGCTGCCCGTCGAGGGTGATTCCAGCTTTATAGGAGAAGCAGCCCAGTCGAAATTCGGGGTGCCACCAGACCAGATCGTGCCGGCGTACCAGGAGGCAAAGGCACGCGGCGTGAAGCGCTTCGGCATTCATGGCATGACGTGCTCGAATGAGTTGAGTGCCGTATCGGCAGGTGCGGCAGCCAGCTCGCTCATTGCGCACGCGGCGAGCGTGGCGGCGGCCCTCGGTGAAACGTTCGAATTTATAAACATCGGTGGAGGCCTTGGAATTCCGTACAAGCCAAGCCAGGCTGCATTCGATGTCGGAGAATTCGGCCGAATTGTGTCCGCAGCCCTGCGGAAGTTTTTCAACGGCGCCCGTCCCCCCAAGATCATCACGGAATGTGGTCGGTATATCACGGGCCCCCATGGCGTTCTTGTGTCGCGCGTTGTCAATCGATACCGGAAGGTAAAAGACTTTGTCGGCCTCGACGCTTCGATGTCCGCACTGATGCGGCCCGGCTTCTATCGGCATTCCGCCTACCACCACATAACTATTCCATACGCCAATGGGCGACAAAGCACTGCTGTCGATGTTGTCGGCTCGCTGTGTGAAAACATTGATAAGTTTGCCATCGACCGCGAGCTGCCGGATCCGGGAGAAGGCGATATCGTGATTATCCATGACACGGGCGCGCATGGCCACGCGATGGGATTCACATATAACGGCCGCTTGAGGCCGGCAGAGTTACTTCTGACGGATGACGGCCAGGTTCTCGAGATCCGCCGCGCCGAGACCTTCGAGGACTACATCGGGACGGTCGCTGACGGTCGTGCTGTTCTGACTTCTGTCTCGGAAGCGCGGGCTGTTGCTCCTGCATAGCTAGTAGCAGTTTTAGATGCTCTGATTCGGAGGGGGAATGGATACGCAGCACCTCAGGCAGACTGTGGAAAGCGCATGGGACGAAAGGCATCAGTTGTCGCCATCGGTCCGCGACGCGATCCGACCCCATTTGGGTTCCGGTCTCGCTGCCTTGGATGCCGGTACGATTAGAGCTGCGTCGTTCGACGGATCCCAGTGGGTTGCGAACGACTGGATCAAAAAGCTGATATTGCTGCACTTTGTATGCAGCGATTCACGCATTCGATCTGAAGCATCGGCAACCAAGAGCTTCGATAAGCTCGATCTGAAATTTGACCAATGGGATGAGCGTCGTTTTGGCATCGCCGGTATGCGCGTGGTGCCTGGCGCAGTTGTCCGACACGGTGCTTTTGTCGGCCCCCGATCAGTGCTCATGCCATGCTTCGTAAATATCGGAGCCTATGTTGGGGCAGGAACCATGATCGACACATGGGCGACCGTCGGTTCCTGCGCTCAGGTCGGCGAGCGTTGTCACATCTCCGGGGGTGTCGGTATCGGCGGCGTATTGGAGCCAATCGGAGACCGGCCGGTGATAATCGACGATGATGTCTTTATTGGCGCACGATCGGAAATTGCCGAAGGGGTCTGGGTCAAGCGTGGCGCTGTCATCGGTATGGGCGTGTTCATCGGGAAGTCCACACCGATAATTGACCGCTCTACGGGTTTGGTTACGTACGGCGTGGTGCCGGAGAATGCTGTAGTCGTCCCTGGCACACGCCTGGCCAGCTCCGATCATGGGATTGGAACTTACGCAGCCATTATTATCAAGACTGCTGATGACCGCACACGAGCGAAGACGTCGCTCAATTCCTTGGTCAGAAGCTAGACAGCTATGCCTGTATTGAAGCTGGCCACAGGCGATGCGGGCTCAGTACGGGTGGACGTTGAGACCGTCGGCGCGTTCACTCGTCTCCGCTATTTGCTCAGTGGTGTTGAGCTGCCTCTCGGCGTTGAGCCGATCGACTCGGCTCTAGGCGAATCGCGCTTTCATCCGCCTGAGCATCTTCTCGCTGGGCTACACAGCCGGCACTATTGGTACCGATACCCACCTCTTGGTGGGACATCACCCCTGAAGACCGCATACCAGGGTTGGCTACAACGACGCTTCGGCGTGTCGGGTGACGCTGCAGTCGGCGATGCCGACTGCGAGCCGACACCTGGAAGCAAGCAAGCGGTTGCCGGGCTGATCCAAATTGCTGTCGGTCGAGCGCGCGCGCGCGGCGTTGACCATCCTATCGTCGTAATTCCGAACCCCTACTACCCAACCTATTTGAGCGCGACGCTATTTTCGGGTGCGCAGCCTGTTTTTCTACCTCGAAGCACGCAGGGCGTCGCAGCTTCATTATCTGGCATTGGGCGCGATCTTAGCGATGTCGCCGCGGTCATCGTATGCAGCCCGAGCAACCCCGAAGGGGTTTGCACTCCACCCGACGACTATAGGGAGCTGGTTTTATTAACACGTCAGGTCGGTGCTTTGCTCGTCGTGGACGAGTGCTACATCGATCTGTTTCTTGATCATTCACCGACTAGCATCATAAGGGCAGCACATCAGGGGCCGAGACACCTGCAGGGTATCGTCGTTGTACATACTCTCTCCAAGCGGTCCGGCGTACCTGGCCTGCGCAGCGGTTTCGTCTACGGAGATAGAGGTGCTGTTGGAGAGTATGCGAGGTTCAACAGAAGCTGCGGCGTTTCAGCTTCGTTCGGCGCCTGCGAAGCAGCCGCGTCGCTTTGGTCCGACGATCTTCATGTTGAAGCGCATCGCGCGGCCATACGGGAAAATTGGCGGCTCGCTGATCATTATCTTAAGGATGTGCCCGGCTATAGGCGAGCTGAAGCAGGCTTCTTTGTTTGGTTACCAGTCGAAGACGACGAGGCGCAGTCGGTTCGCCTGTGGAGTAGTGTTGCTGTCAAGGTAATGCCCGGGCGATACCTTGCTAGCCCCGACTTACAGGGCCAAAACCCAGGTGAAGGCTACCTGCGGATCGCACTTGTGCACACGCCAGACATCATGAGAACAGCGCTGGCGAGGCTGCGTAGATGTCTCATGCCGCACACATAGTTCAACTCCACTATTTGACAGCCCATATCGAGGGAATTCGCTTCAATGTCGCAACTGGCCTCCATCGGTAAAGCAACTAATCGTCGCGAAGGGCGCTCTATCCAATTCACGGTGCGCCAACTCAGCTCCCTGGACTTTGGGCAGCTTCATCGGCTTCACGTTGCGATACTGGCAGAACTGCCAGACGGCGTATTGGCACAAAGGGGCGAGGAATACTGGGGAGCGTTGGTGCCGCACAAGGGAGCTTTGTTCGGTGCATTTGACGAGGAGCGCCTCATAGCCTACGGCGCGATGGAGTTTGCATCAGACTTTGGCGTGTTCCGGGCCAAACACGTCGATGTTATCCGTGAGCAGGAGTTAACTAACGTCGCGTATTTTGCAGGGTCTTGCGTTCACCCAGATTTTCGAGGATCGGAGCTCCAAAGGAGGTTATCCCGTGAGCGCATAGACCACGCGCTCAAGAGCGGATACTTCCACTCCTTGGCCGCCGTCTCGACACTGAATCCCTTCAGCCTCGGCAGTCTGCTGGCCGTTGGCATGACGGTAAAAGCCATGGTGCCCGACGAGTTCGGGTACGATTGGTTTTTGCACCGGGACATGCGTCTGACTTCAGAGCCAGTCCTTTCGGGAGACGTTCTAACGGTCGACGCTGCTGATACCGATCGGCAGAAGAGACTTCTGAGCTTGGGATACTGGGGGGTACACCTTCGAGGCTCGAAGATGACCCCAGCAATCGAATACGCAAAGCGTGAATAGCCGAGGTCGCAACATGCAGGCCTCTAAAGGCTCGGTTGGCTATTCTCGATCACTGTTTTACATACTGGTCGCTGTAAGCCTGCTATCGATCATGACCGCCCTGATAAAGGCCGTTGGATCTCGGTATCCGATAGGTCAGGTTGTTTTCTTTCGCAGCTTTTTTGCGTTGCTACTCCTCATCCCCTTGCTACCTCGCAACGGCGGATTCGCAGCCTTTGAGACTACGCGTCCTTTCGGCCACCTGATGCGATCAACAGCGGGAATTCTTGGAATATTCTGTTTTTTTGGGGCGGTTGGATTCATGCCTCTCGCCGACGTCATGGCCGTCGGCTACACGGCACCCCTTTTCATGACGGCGCTGGCGGGCCCACTACTACGAGAGCGCGCCGGCGTAGCCCGATGGATTGCCGTGCTGCTGGGTCTTGGCGGGATGCTCTTAATTGTACAACCTGGCATCGGTATCTTCTCTGTGGGCGCACTACTGGCCATCGGGGGAGCAGTCTTCGCGGCCTTGGCGATGATTTCAATCCGACATCTCGGTGAAAGGGAGCGTGGTTTTACGATCGTGCTGTACTTCGCATTGGCATGCACAGTCACGAGTGCCATTACGCTGCCGTTTGGCGCGACTTGGCCGACGCCAGTCGATTTCGGCCTACTTATTGCGATCGGGCTTTTAGGTGGAACAGCACAGCTACTTGTAACGCGCGCCTACCAGATGGCGCCGGTTTCCGTCCTTGCGCCGCTAGAATACACGGCCATTCTTTGGGCGATCGCTCTTGGCGTCATCTTTTGGGGAGAAATCCCGTCGGCGATCGCGCTAGTCGGGGCTTGCGGCATCGTCGCTGCAAATCTTCTAGTCGTATTTGGCGACGGCTCTTCTAGAGGCGTTGGGCGCGAGCCGAGAGTCGTAGAGAGCCCTGTGTCGAAGGGCGTGCCTTCCGGATAGCGGCCCGAAGACAGGCAACGGCGCGGCGCTGAGCTGGATTCGGCCGATTGGGAAACGCTTGCGACTCCATGCCCCGAAGCTTAACCGCCCGAAGTGGGGCCTCGGTAAAGTTTACAGCGACCGACAATGGACTGATTTCATTGAGATTATCATGCGAACCATGGAGATTGTCAGAATGCATGATAATCCCAGTATTTACAGCAGCTTAGCGCCATTTTTCAGATTCTTTCTTCCCGATCGGTAAGAATATCGGCCCGGTCTGTGTGGCGGCGCTTAATCCTCCCGATCGGTAAGATAAGAGTTGACGGAGTGGCTCTCCAAGCCCTATCTTCCCGATCGGGAAGATATAAGGCTAAGATGGAAAACGCGGCCACAGCCCTTTTGACGACCGCGAAGGAGTTCGGCGCCGAAGTGCGCCGCCTGCGGAAGGCGGCCAGCATGACGCAGCGCGACCTCGCTACCGCCGCGGGCGTGGGTGAGCGCTTCATAGTCGAACTCGAAGACGGCAAGCCGCGCTGTGAGATCGAGAAGTCGCTGCGCGTGATGAAGATGCTCGCCAGAGGCGTGACGATCGTGCCGCGCGCCGGAAGCCTGCGATGAGGCAGCTCGACGTCTACCTCGGCGAGGAGCGTGCGGGAACGTTGGCCGAGCTGCCGGGCTCGCCGGCCGCGCTGGAGTTTCGCTACGAGCCGAACTGGCTTCAGTCGCCGGAGCGCGTGGCGCTGTCCCTGTCCATGCCCCTGCGCGACGAACCCTACCCGCATGATATCTGCGCGCCGTTCATGGCGAACCTCCTGCCTGAAGGAGACCCACGCGACGCGATCGGCCGGCGGCTCGGCATCTCCCCCGGCGACATCTACGGCATGCTCGAAGCGCTCGGCCGCGATTGCGCGGGCGCTCTGGTCGTGCTGCCCCAGGGAAGCGCCCCGCCTTCACCCCCGCCGTCCCCCGGATCGCCGCCGTTCCTCGTGATGCCTCTGGGACAGGTGGGGCGTCTGATCGACGGCCTTCCGCAGCGGCCGCTCGGAGTCGATCCGGAGGACGGAGGAGCGCGCCTCTCGCTCGCCGGCGTCCAGGACAAGCTCGTGCTGTCGCGGGTTGGTGCCGGATGGGTCCTTCCGAGCGAGCGCATACCCAGCACCCATATCATCAAGCCCGCCAACCCGCGGCTCGCGGGCAGCGTCGAGAATGAAGCGCTTTGCCTCGATCTTGCCGCCCGCAGCGGCTTGGAGACCGCCCGCTCCGCCATCGACACGATCGACGGACGGCGCTGCCTCGTGGTTACACGTTACGATCGCAGTATTGTCAATGGCGTGGCCCGGCGCGTCCACCAGGAGGATTTCTGCCAGGCCCTGTCGCGTTGGCCCAACCAGAAGTACGAGAACCGGGGCGGGCCAGGCCTTGCCGATTGCTTCCGCGTTCTCGAGGGGGTCAGCGAGCCGGCGGTCGACCGGCTGAAGCTCCTCGACGCCGTCACGTTCAACGTGCTGATCGGCAATGTCGACGCGCACGCCAAGAACTTCTCCATCCTTCATCTCCCAGGCGGCACGGTGCACTTGGCACCTCTATACGACCTGATGTGCGGCGATCCATACGAGAACGTCACCCAGAACCTGGCCATGGCCATCGGCGACAGCCGCCGCGGCGATCATGTCTATGCGAGCAACTGGGATGCCTTCGCCCGCGAGGCCGGTCTAGGTGCGGCGAACCTGCGCCGCAGGGTGCGCGCGACCGTCGAGCGCGCGCTGAGTGTCCTTCCCCAATCAGAAGAAGCCGTCCGCGCCATGGCCGCTGATTCGCCGTTCGTCGGTCTTATCGCCGCCTTCATCGCGCGCCGTGGCGCCACCATGATCGCCAACCTCGCGCATAAAGACGCTGCTGCGGCGCGGGCATGATATCGGCATCAGCATCAAGCCAGATAAAGGCCGCGATGGTGTTGATGTACGTTCGGCTAGGTGCTGCCGATGATCAGCAGAAAATCATCGAGCGCGCGCAACCCGCGCTATGGGTCCACAGGCACGCGCATGACAGTTTCGATTACACAATCGGATCGTCGCGCATCCTCTGCAATTCGCGAGGCTATGTCCGCCGCGAACCCAATCCGAATTTCGATCCAGGATTGATCGTCGAACTGTAGCGGCGGGGGCAGCTTGGTGCTTGCAGCGACGCTGTGAGTCTGGACGCGGATAAACTCGGATTTAAAGACCTCTCGGATAAAATAGGCGCCATTCCGAAGAGAACTTCCGCTTCTCGGGCTCGATTCCATATGCCAGATAAAAGTTATGCGCCAGCCCCAGGGAGCGCAGCTTCTCGTAATCGCTTGACGGGTAACCGGCGCGCTCCATCAAGAATCCAATAGATTGATGATAGGGGTAGGCGTGATCTAATTTTCTGAGGGTAGCAAGAACGTCTTCAACGGAGACGCGGCCTTTTGCGGCACTGTAGGCTTTGAGCACGCGAGATGGCCCGCCGGCATAGCCTGGACGTACAGTTATATCGATGAGAGTGCGCTCGAGATCTGTCACTCGAACCGCTTCGGAGGATGGGCCTTCAATATCCTTCACCGCTGATCGATCGGTGTTCTTGCCTGAAATTATTACGACGGAGATGCCGCTGCCCACATACACCATGTTGGATTGGCGTTGCTTGTTCGCGAACGCACGATTGATCGCGTCTTGAGTCAGCGAGGAACCGCCGGCCGGTTTCGCGCTTTGCTCGATGTTCAGGTAGAGGGTTCTGGGCGTGGGAGGTATCAGACCGTGAAGCATGAGAGCGGTCTCATGGCACAGATACCCTCGTGGTGCGATCGATTGGGCGAGTTCGAAAGGGGATGGCTTACCCCATGCGTATCGAGTCACGATCCGGGCGTAGTCGGCGACCCGAAGCACCTGCTTCTTGAGCTGTCCGTGTTTGGTCAGGAAGCCGATCAGATCGGGCAGCGTGGTACTCGGGGCAAGTCCCCAGGAGGGCCCGCGTTCATGCAGTAGGCGGCGGAGCTGGCTTTCGGAAAAAACCTTCTGCCCCGCCTGATCAAACGACCGGAAGATCAGATCTTTTGCGAGCTGGAGGCTACTGGGTCGCGCCATCGATAGGCCTGCACTGTAGGGTATATATACCCTACAGTGCAGGTACTTACTTAGCGGCTTCCAGCGAGCAGCTCGGGCTTCGGTAATGGTATATATACCATTACCGAAGCAGGGGTCCTTCGAAGCTCAGCTGTTGCGTTTTGGAAACTTCGTGTTACATTAAGTGCGCTTAATGGAAAACGAAGGTTCCAAATGCCTACCCCCCATCGGCCCTCCCTCGCGGTACGCCGCACGCTGCGGAAGCTTGGCCGGGATCTACGCGACGCCCGCCGCCGTCGCCGACTCCCCGCCGAAGTCGTAGCGCAGCGAGCCTTCACCACCCGTCCGACGCTTCGGCGTATCGAGGCGGGCGACCACGGCGTCAGCATCGGCATCTACGCCGCCGCCCTGCATGCGCTGGGCCTGCTGGAAGGGCTGGGCCAGCTCGCGGATCCGTCCCGGGACAGCACGGGCCTGGCGCTGGCCTCTGAAAACTTGCCCCAACGCGCCCGTCTCCCGCGCGCAGGCACGGATAACGATGCCCAATGACATCGAGGTCTTCATCGAGTTCTCCCCCGGCCTGAAACGTGTCGGCACCCTCCACCGATACCAACGCCAGGAGCGGGAGGCCGTCGGTTTCGAGTATCACCCGGCCTGGCTCGAGGAGCCGGAACAATTCTCCCTCGAGCCGGCGCTGACCCTGCATCGGGGCGCCTTTGTGCCGGCCGAGGGCCTGACCATCTTCGGCTCGATCGGCGATTCGGCACCCGACACATGGGGGCGAAGGCTCATGCAGCGGGCCGAGCGCCGGCGTGCCGAACGCGAAGGACGGAGGGTCAGGGCCCTGATGGAGGCGGACTACCTGCTGGGGGTATCCGATGTAGCCCGGCTGGGCGCGCTTCGCTTCCGGCGGGCCGGGGAGGAGCATTTCCAGGCGCAGGCAGACCAGGGTGTCCCGGGACTGATCGAGCTCCAGCGTCTGTTGGGAATCACCGAGCGGATCCTCAGGAACGAGGAGACGGACGAGGATATCCAGATGATCTTCGCGCCGGGCTCATCCCTCGGCGGATCCCGGCCCAAAGCCTCGGTGATCGATCGGGACGGGCATCTTGCTTTGGCGAAGTTCCCCAAAGAGAACGACGACTACAGCCTGGAGCTTTGGGAGGCCGTCGCGCTGCAACTGGCAGCTCGCGCCGGCATCAACACATCAGAGCATCGACTGATCGAAGCCGCCGGCAAGCCCGTCCTTCTCTCCCGACGCTTCGATCGGGCTCAAGGTACCCGAGTTCCCTTCCTCTCCGCCCTGTCCATGCTCGGCATGAAGGATGGGGACCGTGGCAGCTATCCCGACCTGGTCGATGTCTTGAGCCAGCACGGTGCGCAAGCGGCAGATGACGCCAGGGAGCTGTACCGTCGCATGGTCTTGAACGTTCTTATCTCGAACGTCGACGACCATTTGCGAAATCACGGCTTCCTATGGACGGGGCGCAAAGGATGGGCCCTCTCTCCGGTTTACGACCTGAACCCTGTTCCCACTGACATCAAGTCCCGGATACTGACGACCAATATCAGCCCGGACGAAGGCACTTGCGATATGCGCCTCGTCTTGGACGCCGCAGAATATTTTTCCTTGGACGGGGCTGCGGCAAAGGAAATCGTCAAAGAAGTCGCAGCCGCCACGGCAGAATGGCGAAACGTTGCAAGAAGTTTTAATGCGCCGCCTGCTGAAATCCGTCGCATGGAGAGCGCGTTCGAGCACGAGGATCTACAAAGAGCCTTGGCATTGTGAGACCTAATATGCCTTGTGCTGCGCGTCGTTTGATTGATAGCGATGCTGTGACTGATAGCGGTGTATACTTCTCTCGCCATGGATAAGGCCACCCGCGAACAGATATTCGAGATCATCCGCGAGGAAGTCGCGAAGGATCGCGGCGTCATAGCAGCGGAGATCGGCCAGACGATACAGAAGCGTCTCAACATCCGGCTTTCAAACAATCAGTTGAATGCCTATCGAAAGCAGATTGGCCTAAACTCCCTCGCCCTATTTGAAGAGGATTTCCATAGGCAAGTTTCGGAAGCCGCAATGAGACTGTTTCCAAAGCGCCGCTGACTTTCGCGGGATAGATATGCCATCTCAACGTTATCGGAACCCGGCATAAAGTCCTCCGATTACACTAAACCTGCCATTCTGGGACTTGGTGCGACTCGTGCGCTAGTACTAGCCTTAAGGCTCCATAGGAGTCGAAAATGAGCCGGGCCAGCGCCGAAACCTTGAACCAGTTCATGCAGCGCCGTGGCATAGCGCCGGTGGCGGGCGGAGCCGAAAACTTCCTGGCGAATTTCCGGCAGCACTTCACTGCGATCGAGCTCTGTCTCACGAACGGCTTGCGTACCCCGGCCCTGGTACTGATCTACTCAACGATCGACGCACTGGCCGGCGCTGCCAGACCGGCGCATGTGCCCTCTCAGACCCGACGCGATTTTATCGCCTGGGCCGAAGGCGACATGCGCTGCCGGGCGCGGCTCGATATCCGCGGCCTCGACCTCTATGCCGCGCGTTGCAGCGTCTTGCATGCTCACAGCCAGTCCTCGAATCTGTCGAATTCCGGCAAGGCCAAAGGTCTCATATATGCTTGGGGCGATCGTGACCCCGCACCCGCCAACGATCTCCTGCGGCAACTTCGTCTCGACAGCGAGGCGCACATGATTCGGATAGAAACGCTCTTCGACGCGCTGTGCAACGGGTTCGAGACGTTGTGCCAGCGTGCCGCTGAGGATGACGCTTTGTCGAGTCTCCTCGTCCACCGTGCGGGCAAGATCTTTGCCAACCGAGCCACTTTTCCCTGAGGCCGGGTCATGTTCGTTTATGTGGCCGCGGCGTCAGCCGAGGGCCCCTGCAAAATCGGATCGGCGATCGACCCTCACAGGCGTTTGCGTGCGCTGCAGACGGGAAGCGCCCGGTCGCTCTCCCTTTATATGGTCGAGCCAATCGGCATCACCGCCAAGCAGATCGAGCGAGCCGTGCACGAGATATTGGCTAGCCGGCGCGCCGGCGGCGGCAAGGAGTGGTTCGATGTCGCTCCTGCCGAAGCCGCAGCGGCTGTCCGGGCGGCAGCCATAACCGCCAACTCATCGCTCGACGACAATCTCAGCCTTGATGAGTTGCAGACCAGGACCATCCTTGCCTGGGTGAAAGCCTATGAAGAGCTTCGGCAGCAGGCCGAAGAGGCCGACGAGTACTATGAGGCTGAGGATCGAGAGCCGCCCTCTTTTCTGTCGTTGTTCGCCGCGACCCTCCGTCCGCAACACACCGGCCGCTTCGATTTCAACGACTACCTCCTGTCGCTTTCGGATGGAATGTGGCTGCGCTGGGCGTTTGAACGGCTAGACAAACGTCTTCCCACCGGGCGAAAAATCGAGCCTTACATTGAAGCAGCCCAGTATCTCGAGGAGGATGCTGGGTGTCGCGAGAGAGTTGAGCCCCTGATCTGCTGGATCGAGTGGAGCGCTGCGCGCGAGCTGACCCATCGTGAAGCTCATCATTTCGCGTCTATCTGGGATGAGTTCGCGCCCCGTCACAACCGCATCGAGCGCTACGGTCCGCAATGGGCAACCTACGGCATCGATGACCATGTCGACGATGTGCATGTTCTCGCCCTTCGTGGGGATGAGCGCCGGGGTGACCGCGACCGCATACTGTTCGTCCATCAGGACTTCAGAGTGGTGCTGGTGCCTGAGAAGCGCATCGATCTCTGGGGTGATCGCGAGTGGCGCCTCAACCTCAACCCCCTGAAAGGTATCGCGGTCTCGGGCTTCGTCACGCCGATCCTGCGCAGCGGGGACTGGCGCATACCCTTCCGGCCCTGGCTGCGCGGTTCCCGCCAGCGCGTCGATCAGAGTCTGCACCGGTTCCTGGACAATCCGGCCAAGCGCTATCCCGTACAACGCGCTTACGACGGAATTCAACCGCAGACCTGCGTGTGGTGCCAGCTGCCGTCAATCGACCAGAATGGCCATTACTGAGGATCTGCACCTCGGGGGTTTCTGTCTCAGGCAGTAAGAGCGCCACAGCCCCTTCGAGCGCGCTCCAGATCACACGCAGCTCAGCCGATCTTCAGGGCTGAGCGGCCGCACATGGTGTGAGTCAGTCGCCGCTGCGCTCCTTCGTCGAATTCGCGGAGAGTCATGGGACAGACCGCGGAGATTGGCCGTCGCCCTTCGAGGATCTCGATGCGCTGAAGGGCCGGCATCTATCCCTCATAGGTGGCTGCAGGCTATGAAAGGCCGCTAGCTGTCTGCTGTGATCAGCTACTCTGTCGACCGGCTGGGCCGATATGGCCGATGTATGGCATCCATTGAGCCAAGTCCACCAGACGCTGAATCTCCTTGGACCGTAGTATCGACAGAATGATCGATGCAATTTCATGATGGATGAGGTTCCGATCGTTCACCGCTAACGACAGACCAGCCATCCCTTCGTGCTCTAGACGCCAAAGCAGTTCGAACTTTTCCTTTTGCGACTTCTGCGCACGGCCCGCGGGGTCGTAGTGATTTCCACCCTTCGTATTAGCAATGAACTGGATCAGCGCGTGGCGCGATATCTTCATTCCCTTGAAGTAGATGCAGGGCGCTCGAAGGAAGTCGGGAAGATTGAAGCGCTTCGGCTCGAGATGCACATCGTCTCCCCATCCGGTCGAGATCGGAACGCCTGGCATGATTTCGGCCCCGCCGCAGAAGCCGACCGACTGAGACCCGGGAGGGGATGAAAAGGCCATTGCATCGACGACGATCGGCCCGCCAATTCCGGACGTTTTCCAGGCGCGTGCGAGATTCTCTTCCACCAGCAGGAACCGCAAAGAAGCAGCGGCTACGCGAAGTCTGTGCTCTCCCGCAGCCGGCGCGGCCGCATTCCGAAGCACAAGCAAATGCTCCACACTCATCTTGAGCAGATCTACTTCCTCTCTCGAAAAGATCTTCATGGAGCCGACCGCCAGCTTGTTACTAGGCTAAAACGTGTTCCTGGTGAAATTGTTGGGCGCGCAGGCATCGAACGCCACGCTCGTCAGTCACGAAACGGGCGGCCGACGGCGCTGTAAGCCTCGCAAAAGGCAGCATGATAGTTCCCGGTGCGCGCGCTTTCGACTGGTGACGACCCCCCAAGGGCCTCACAGGGTGTTTCGAGCCAACGATCAGAAAGCCCCAGCTGCGCTGCCACAGCCCGTATAGTCCTCTCGTGTAGCTGCGCTGCAAGGAGGGCAAGCTCCTCGTCCCGCTCCCTCTTTGCACGAGCCCGTTCCTCTGCCTCCCGCCTTCTGATCGTCAGTATCCGATCAAGTGGGAGGCCCATGAGATCGTCGACCGGCTCACCGCCCGGTACCAACATCGCTTGAAGCGCCGCCAGCTTGCGCAGCAGCTCGCCGTGAGCGATGCCGCGTTCGCAAAGCTGCCGTGGGGAGGGCCCAAGATTTTCACCGGCGGTATCGAACCATCTCCTTGGGTCAAAGCCGTTTCGATCAGCAGGATCAAGCTCATTGATGATCGCGTCGCAACGGTCCAGCACTGCTGCGGCCCGCTCCTTGAATAACTGTTCGCTCAGCTGCCTCTGTTCTTCGTCAGACCAGACATCGTGGCTGATACGCCGATGACCGCGGCCTGCTTTCTCCAGGATGCGTTTGCCTTCGAGGAAATCGACATAGGCCATCAGCACGTTGAACGGGGACACGAAATCCGGGATCTCGCGCCGCACGGCGGCCTCGTCCGCATCGCTGATGAACCCGCTAAGTCCGCCCGCGATCAGATGATACAAGCGGGGATAATCGAAGGCATCCTTCAGCGTGAACGTGGACGAACGGCGTTCGCGCAGCGGGCCCATAACAAACCGATCTATGAGGAGCGCCTGCCAAACCGCTGGAGCGACGGTGAACGCGAAGTCTCCTTCGACCGCCGGGCCAACCAGGTTGCCAAAACGGCTGTTCCGGACATTCTCGAGGATACCGGCCAGTACAGGAGGAGGGGGCTGCCGGCGGTCGGCCGCGACTTTCGCCTCGGTCGTAGCCGCGACGAGCTTGGCGACCCGTCCCGCTTGCGCGCGCCGGCGTTCCTGGTCCGCGCGCTCCTGTATTTGACGCCGCCGCTCCGCCTGTTGCTTGAGCCTGCTCTCTGCAGCGGCAATCCTCGAATTGTATATCCATTCTCTCGGCGCCAGGCTATGCAGCGCCGCAGCGACGTCCGGGATCGCGGCATTGCGTACCAGTCGCGAAAGATCGATCTCGACAGTGTCGAGATCCATTTCCGCAAGCCGCTTCTTCTTCTCACGCCCGCATTTGTGGGTGTAATAGATCTCTATCAACAGATCCCGCCCGCCGACCGTCGCCATTACATCGGGGATGACTCCGTCGAGCCGCTCCTCGATCCGGACATTGATGAGAGTGACTTCGGCTTCTTCGGCGATGACTACCGATTGCTCGTCGCCAGATGCGACGAGAGCCGGAAGGAGCAAGACCGGGTGCTGTTCCAGAATCTGCTTGCCGAGAAGATGGACGATCGTCTGGGGACCGGTGCGGCAGTTCGTTCCCGGCGGATGCGCGAAATGATCCTGCTTCTCTTCGCCATGACGCGCGATGAGCGGCGATTTGCACGCAGGACAGATGCAGCCGCAGGCCGCGCCGTTCGGGACGGTCGACACATGCACGACCTCGCCGTTGCGCAGCGCGTAAGCCAGCTTGACGCCGTCGCCTGACCAACGGTTGCCCTCGAAAGCGCACTCCGAAACAGGTGGCGCGGTTAAGTGACTTTCGGTCGTCATTGGCAATCCGAGTCGGGAGGGCGGCTATTTTACCGTACCGACATGAATTCAGGCCTGGCCGCGGCGCTTGGGCGGCTATCCCCTACTGCTGGCTGGGGAATCCGGCACCGGCGTGCCACAGGAATGACAGTACCGCCTCGCGCGTTCTGTCTGAAGCGAGGGAAGTCTTCGCGACGGGGCCGGAATGTTGAATCGAGAAACGCCCGAAGTGCGTCGACGGTAGGGCCGAGGTTCGGCCATCGAGCCGATGGAAGAAATGTGGCCCGGAGGGCGTTGTAGTGCGGCCGCAACAACAAGGCCGAAACCTGCCCGTGAGCCTGGCCCGGGGGAGATGAAGTCATGATGACCGTCACAATTAGCAGCATGGTCGTGGCGGAAATTGCGCCTGCGCATTCAGTTATCCTTCGCTCGCTTCTAGGTGCTTGCGAGCTGCAGTTTCCGTTGAAGATCCGGAACACGCAGAAGGAGGGCGACAAACGTTCAGCAATACTCACCGGCTTTCAGGTGACGGTTCAAGGTAATGCCGGCGGCGAGCAGCCGGTAGGCATTGCTCGGCCGGAAGTCCCTTTTCGAGTTATCCCTTCCCGTGCGGGAAGCACTCGGGACGTAAACTTTTCGGCGGTGATTCAGCCCAGCCAAGTGCTCGCCATCGAAAATCTACGCGATGGAGGCGACCTTACTTTCAAGCTCACGCTTTGCGGCGAAGGATGGGAGGAGGATTCTGAGCGTCACGATTATTGCAGCGGCAGCATGCGTGTCGGCCGATCGCATTGGATCGATCAGTTGAAGAATTCGCGGATGCTTGAGGTGCTGCTGATAGAAGTACCTATGCCTGTCGTCGACTTGCCAAAGACAATGCAGAAGGTCCGCGACGACCTCCTCAAGGCTCAGAGATTCTTTCTGCTCGCGGATTACGTCGAGTGCGTTGCGACGTGCCGACATGTGCTCGATGAGATCGGGAACAAGGCTCACGGAAAGAACTGGTCTGGACCGCTGCTTAGCCGGCTCGCGAAGGATCGCGACGATCCCGAGAACGATCGAGAGAAAATGAAGAAAAGCGAACGGGAGGCGGCGGTTATGGCCTCCGTCCGCCACTACGCCCACCCGGCGCATCACGCCGAGAGCGATGGAGGAGAACACTATAGCCGGCCCGAGGCAAAACTCATCCTCTCGTTGACTGCGGCGATCTCAGCGCGAGCGCTGGAGCAATGAGTGCCGGAGTAGCGCCATTTCACTCCGCAGTGGCCGGGAGCGAATCAACTCCAAGTTCGCGATGAAGTATTTCAATCACAGCAATCGCTTGCATGGTTACTTCATCGTGCTGCTGTCCTGCCAACAGCACTCCCTGTGCGGCGCTGCTGAACGCTACTGCATTTGCGCCGCGCTTGCCGTCCTCACCCGTAAGAGCACGATCAAAAGCAGTCAACGAACTCATTGCAATGGCCGCCGACCCATCAGGATCAGTATTGAGCATGCGTTCAATGACCTCGAAGGCCGCCTCGGCGTCTTTCTTTAATCCTTGAAGCCGCTCCAGCTCGATCGGTAGCAACTCCCTGCCACTTAGTAGTGATTGCGCCGCATATAGGGTGACCATTGCGTTCTGCACGTCGCGTAGCTGCGCAAGTACTGCGGAGACATGCCAGTTTAGTTCCGGGAGGTCAGCGCGCCACCGGCTCTCAAACTCTAAATCCGGGAGAGCTGCGTACTTTGTGATTTGAATTGCCATCTGTGCCACGATGGATGAGCGCAGCAGCGGCACCACGACCAAAGCCGATGACGATTCGCAAACTCTCCTCAGTTCCTGAAGATGATGGTTCACCCACTGGCTAAACTCAAAAAGGGTTCCGCACGGAACGAGTAAACATATTTCCCAATCCGGCCATGCAATATCTCGCGTGACCGCAGGTCATGAAGCCCACGGATTGCTCCGCCCTCATCGGCGCCAACAAGATGCTCATTCCGAAGACGAAGGAAGGCGATGGCAAACTCCGTCTCCGACAGCCCTGAAGTTTCGAGTAACGAGGGCCTTTCGATGCGTGCTCCATACATGCCTGCTACCGCAGCGATGGGAAGCACGGCCAGTTCATGTCTGCGGCCCTCTCGAACACGCCGTTGAACCTGTTCGAAAATGACGTCACGCAGCCGTGCGCCCTGAGTCAGGATGTGCGTGAATTCGAGCAGGAGCCCTCCGGATTGCTCGTAGGCTTCCTTCCAGTGCCCACGGCTCGTCGCCTTAGCTTCACGCAGTCGTGTCCAGATTCTTTCGGCGAGCTCTTCGAGAAGTTTGGGCCGCTCAATGGTGACGTGGTCAAGCGCAGCCAATACCCCGACATCTTCTTCGCGGATTGAGCCTACGACTCGCAGACCTGGCAGGTACCGAGCCTGATCAACCAGCCAGGCCCAGGTCGTATCGGCGCCGCGTCCAACGTCATCTACATAGACAACAAGAGGGCGATCGGCAGTCGGCGCCTGGGACCGGATGCTTCTCAGCAAGGTCGCTCTGTCAGATTCAGCCATCCTTGCCGCTTCGATCCAACGAAGGGCATGGCGTGTTTCAAACGCTGCCAGATAACAAAGCGCGCTTTTGCCAGACCCGGAAGGCCCAGCCACCAATACGTGGCGGCCTAACAGGAGAGGCCTTACAACGGCATCGACGTCCTCCGGGCGGGGCTGCACCAGACCCGCTGCGACATGGCCTGAACGAGTAGAAACACCTTCGTAGTAGTGCTGGTCGTGAACTGGCGTATGGAAGTCTATGAACTGGGCTAAGCCCTGTCGAAACGCGCCGTCAACGGCTTCAGAATCTATGAGATTGAGAGCTCGAGAGAAGACTGCGTGGACGTCCCCAACCGTGATAGAAGCCCGTGCATTGTATGCGCGTCGTGCATTCTCGGAGGCCGTCACGCCCACCTGATGCAACAAGCTACGGGCACACAGCGCGGCTCCGGCGATTCCTATTCCACACTTGTTTGCGATCAGTGCCTCCGCGTCACGAAGTGGCGCCAATACGGTGATTAACGTCGTTCGCTCGAGGCGCGCCCGCATCAGAGACTGTCTCGCTGGCTCGTCAGCAACGGCATCTAGAAGTGCGTTGGCAAGCTGAGGCAGATCAGCAATGCGCCGCTGCCAATCGCGATTTTCAATGTCCAGAAAGGGGCGATCCAAAAAGATCGTACGCCGATCCTCATCGGCGCCCTTGCCGCTCAGAATGATGTCGGCGATTTCCTTCGCCCTGAATTGTGCTTTTGGATCAATCTTGGATTTCGCTTGAATCCAGTTCGCTCCCGCCGCCCCTTCCACGCCTATGTCATCAAGTGACTCAGGAGTGACGGAGTTGGCGGCTATCTCGCCGTGCCAGATTGCCGTTAGTACGAAAACGGTCGCGGCGTCCTGAAAGCGAAATCCTGCTCCGGCACGGGCACCCGCCCGACTTGCCTGCCAAGCAAGTGTCATTGGATCTGCGTCGGCCATAGCTCAAGTCTATCGCGATTCGGGGTCTGGACGACCTTACCTGCGATCGACTGGACGGGCCATGTCGGGTCCCCTTCAATATCAACTTCATCTGCGCAGACGGGAAATGGCAGAGCGTCACGAGCCAGTCCCACCACGCGCAGGGCTGGTGGACGGCTTGGACGCCGACGCAGTTTTATCGGGCAGAAGTTGGCTGTAGGATAACTTGTCCCTGGCCACTGGACGCCGCCTGTGACGTTGGAATCGAACCAAAAGCTCGAGAGCCTTAGGGCCCAAGGGTATCAGCTTTACCTCGACGCCCTTGATGTCAGCGCCTTGCCCGGTGAATTGCGCCAGGTTCTTGCGCGATTTACTGCTCCCCAAATGATCGCAGCACTCTACCATGAAGGTTTCGAGCTCCTGGTGAAGCGCGAGCCCGTCGAATTCCTTCTGCTAGCCGCAGATGGCAATACCATCCCACTGTCGGCTACAGACGAATCCGTCGGCGACGAAGCCATCCACGAGCGAGCAACCATAGCCACTGCCAGGCAGCTGATTCACCTCCTCGCCCTGGCCGACTGGGGGCACGTGCGAATGGAATCACTTTTGGCTGAGATGCAGCTGAAAAACATGGGCCCGAAGTCGGGGTAGGGTGGCCTCGGCCTTCGGCCGGCGGTTCGCCCACAGCAGTCGTTGGTCTGCTTTCTACCAACCGCGGATGGCTAGGAACGTTCACGATGTCCGATACGGCGACCCAGCACGATATTTCAGGCGGCTGCCTTTGCGGATCGATCCGATACGTAGCTTCCGCCGAGCCCGAAAATGTTCTCTACTGCCACTGCACGATGTGTCGCAGGGTGACCGGCCAGCCAATTGTCGCGGGGGCCTACTTTCGTCGGAACGAGGTCACGTTCACCAAGGGCGAAGCGCGTCTTTACCGGTCTTCGCCCTATGCCGAACGCGGCTTCTGCGACACTTGCGGCACGCCGCTGTTTTATCATTCGGTGATGCCGGAGTTGCGGGATCGTATTTGCCTGATGATAGGCACTTTCGACCGCCCTGAGCGCTATCGCCCGACCAGCCACTGTAATGTCGAGACCGCGTTGCCTTTCGCTCTGCCCGATGATGGTTTGCCTCGTCACCGACAAGCCGATTGTAGATTCCCTTGGGTTCGCGAGAGCGCGCGCTAGCGTCGATGGGCGATGGCATCTTTACCGGCTCGCGGGTACTGCGGTCGTGCGCTACATCGGCCCCGAAATGACCGGCCGCTACATGGACGAGGCGCATCCCGATATCGCGCAGTTGCCGCAATATCTCGACCGCTATCGCGGGGTTGTTGAGACGAAGGTTCCGAGCTGGCGGCGCGGAGCTCCCAAGCTCTCGATCCGCGGGGACTATCACACCATCGAAAACATCGTCGTGCCGCTCACTGAAGACGGCGCACGGGTCGATATGCTTGCAGCGTATAGCGTCATGTTTGAGGACAAGGAGCCGCTCGTATGGAAACCCTCGAGGGCCTTCAGGGTGTGAGGCGCGGCATTTCCGCGGAGGCTGGCGACGGAGCTTACGAACTGATTTCAGAAGCGGCCGGACACAATTGAGATTAGTGGGCCATCTGCCCAAGCAGGCTAAGGATCGTGACGCGCCAGATCGCTTGCTTCTTTGCTCCAACCTCAAGGGCGACTTTGTCAAAGCGCTGGTCAAGCTCCTGCTCCAGATAAGTGGAGCAGGAAACTCCGGCCTTCCGTGAAACCCCGGGCAGACCCAGCAGCGAAATCTCCTTTGGGCTTCGGTTCTCGAGTTCGGTTAGAACCCGGATAAGCGCGTCGCGCAGGAGCTGTTCCAGCGACATCCCCAGACGGCTGGCGATGAGCTTGAGTATATCGCGCTCCTCGCGCGTGAGGACGAGGTTGCAGTGCCGCATCATTGCTCTCACAGCACGATGCGTTAGACCAACTATCCTGCGACCCCGAGCCGAGACTGCGATGTTCGATCCCGACGGGCCGACCCACTTGAGGATTTCCTCCAGCAGTGCCTTCCCGCCAGATGACTTCGCCAGGTAGCCGTCGGCACCGATCTGCTGGCCGTCGTCGGGGAACGTGTGCCCGGACCATAGAACAATCGGAATACCCGCAAGTGCGGGCTGCGAGTTCCTGATCATGACGAGTTGATCGCCACGAATGCTGGGGATCTGGACGTCGGCCACGACGAGGTCCGGATGCTTCTTGCTCATCACTTTCAGGGCATCTTGGCCGTCGTGTTCGACCCGTACGTCAATCCCGTGTGCCTGCAGGTATTCGCGCGTCAGCTCTGCGAGCAGTTCGTCATCTTCGACGAGCAGTATCCACGGATTCATCGTTAGGCGCTCCAGACCTACGTCGGCGGCTGCAACCCAGCTTGCAACCGAACAGGAAAGGAGCAGGCGGCACTACGGAGTATCGGTAGGACGCGCGGTCATTGATTTTCCTGAGAAAATCAATCCATCAGGTACACCCAGGTACAGCGTCACCCAACGGGCACCATGGTGCACCAGATTTCGAGACCGGCGCCTTCAGCCACTCGGCCACCTGTCCAGGCGCAATTGGGCCCGGTCCTGGCAAGCAGGGCGGCGGGTCCGCGAACGGCGCGGAACCTATCCCAAGGGGTTCGGAACCGCAACCGCTAGGTAGGTTACGGCCGCGCTACGGCCCAGGCGCCATTGAGGCGGCCCTCGCCCAGCGTGTCGCCGGCCTTCTTGTCCTCGTGCCAGCCGTAGAGCGGCTTGCCGCTATAGGCCCATTGCTTGAGGCCGTCCGAGCGCTGCACCACCGTCCATTTCCCCGACGGCATCGCGTCGTCGAGGGCGAGCAGGGGCGGCCAGTTGCGGGCGCAGGCATCGTTGCACATCGAGATGCCGGGCATGCTGTCGTTGGCGAAGATGTAGAGCGTCATGCCGCGGTTGCTGGCGATCACCGGACCGAGCGACGTCTGCACGATCTTGTGCGCCGGCATGCTGGCCATCGGCCGCTCCGGCTCCTTCTTGTCCCACATCCCGCAGGCGGCCAGCAGCGGCAGCACGGCGACGATGGCAAGAAGCGGGCGACGGATCATGGGTGGCCTCCTCGACGACAGTCACGCCACGATAGCAGATTCGCAAAAAAAGGGCCGGTGGCGGGCTCTCCGATCGTCGGAGCAGCCTGCCACCGGCCAACAGCGCGCCCGGTTCGGGTCAGGGGGTCAGGGGCGCGCAACCTTCCAAACGTTGTTGAAGCCTTCGCCGGTGGTATCGCCGGCCTTCTGATCGCGGATCCAGGCGTAGAGCGGCTTGCCGCCATAAGCCCACTGCTTGGCGCCGTCGTTGCGCGTGATCACGGTCCACTTGCCCGTGGCCTCGGCGTCTGCCTTGGCCATCAGAGGCGGCCAGTTGGTGGCGCAGGGGCCGTTGCAGGCCGACTTGCCCGCTTCCTTGTCGTTGTCGAAGGTGTAGAGCGTCATGCCGTCCTTGGTGGCCAGCACCTTGCCGAGACTGGTATCGGCGACCTTGTGCTCCGGCTGGCCCACGCCGGCGCAGCCGGCCAGAAGGGCGGCAGCCGCCGCGGCAGCGATCAGAATCTTAACTGAGGTGAACATCGAACTTCTCCCCGGCATAGCCGGTTTCGTGACTGGTGTTCGCTCCATTAACACTCTCGCCACCGCCCCTATTCCGCGCGAGACTGGGCCATGAGCGCGGCGGACCTGATCACAATTCCGTTGATCGATACCGGCGATCGCGGACCGCTCGTCCTGCTCGACGCGGCGGCGGAGCGGGCCGAAGCCCTGCGCGGGATTGGCGAGCGCCACTACACGCGGCTGGGTTTGCGCCTGGGCGACGCGGTCGGCCGGGCCTGGCTGGAACGCACCGCCAATCCTTACCGGCAGGAGATCGCCGCCATCGCCGCCCGGCTCGAGCGGCCCGGCGGTATCGCTCTCAATCTCAGCTACGAATATGCCTGCACGGCGCTGACGGCTCCGGACCCCGGCGGCGGGGGAGCGCGGCTGCTGCGCGTCCTCGACTGGAAGCTTCCCGGCCTGGGGGCGAATGTGGTCGTCGCCAAAAGCAGCAGCGCCGCGGGTCCCTATTACAACGTGACCTGGCCCGGGGCGGTCGGCTGCCTGACCGCCATGGCGCCGGGTCGCTTCAGCGCCGCCATCCACCAGGCCCCTATGCGCCGGAATGGGCTCACGCGTCTCGGCGATGAACTGGCGAATCGGATCTCCGTCTGGCGCTCGGCGGGCCTGCCGCCCTCGCATCTGCTGCGCCAGGTGTTCGAGGAATGCTTGGACTACGCCGCCGCGCGGCGACGGCTGATCGAAACGCCGATCGCCCTGCCGGCCATCTTCGTCCTGGCCGGCACCGCGCCCGCCGAGACCTGCATCATCGAGCGCCTGGAGGACCGGGCCGCCGTGCATGACGGCCCGGGATGCTCCGCCAACCATTGGCGAACCGAGAGTTTCGGAGCGGGCTGGAAGTCGCGGGGCCAGGACAATCTCAGCCGCTGCGCCGGCCTCTACGAGCTGCTCGACCGGCCGGCCGAGGGTTTTGCCTGGATCGCCCCACCGGTCCTTAACCGCGACACCCGCCTGGCCGTGCGCATGAATGCCGCCACGGCCGAGCTGGTGGTGATCGGGATCGAGGAGGAGCGTCCGGCCACCCGGGAATTCTCCCTTAATGACAAAGGCTTAGAGGCGGCCTGACGGCCGCTTTACGGGCGAAAAGCGGTTGACAGGCAAAAGTCCGCTTGTATAGTGCCGCGTCTTCGCCGCGGGGCCTCTCCGCGGCGCATTTCATTATGCCGGCCGGCCAGGTTTTTCGGGCATTTGTCCCCGGGTTTCTGGTCCGCCCGAGTTTGGGTTTGGTGTCATGTACGCAGTCATTCGCACCGGCGGAAAGCAATACAAGGTCGCCGCCAACGACGTCATCACCGTCGAGAAACTGCCCGGCGATGCCGGCGCAGTCATCCAGTTCGACGAAGTCCTGATGGTCGGCGGCGACAAGAACGCCGTCGGCGCGCCGCTGGTGGCCGGGGCTTGCGTCACCGCCACCGTCCTCGACCAGGTCAAGGGCGACAAGGTCATCATCTTCAAGAAGAAGCGCCGCCACAATTACCGGCGCAAGCGCGGCCATCGCCAGCTCGGCACCGTGCTGCGCATCGCCGGCATCTGGACCGACGGCCAGAAGCCCGAGGCCCCGAAGGCCGAGGCGAAGCCGGCTGCCAAGAAGGCCGCCGCCCCCAAGAAGAAAGCCGCGGCCAAGGCCGCGAAGTAAGGAGTAACTCGCCATGGCACACAAGAAAGCCGGCGGCTCGTCGCGCAATGGTCGCGACAGCGAAGGCCGCCGCCTCGGGGTCAAGCGCTACGGCGGCGAGATCGTCCTCGCCGGCAACATCCTGGTCCGTCAGCGCGGCACCACCTATCACGCCGGTCCGAATGTCGGCATGGGCCGCGACCACACGCTGTTCGCGCTCGAGACCGGCAAGGTGAAGTTCGTCATCCGCTCGGGCGGAAAGACCTTCGTGACCATCGAGCCGGCGCCGGTGAGCCAAGCCGCCGAATAGCCGTTCCCGCATACGAGATACCGACAAGGGGGAACGGCCCGTCCGTTCCCCCTTTTTGTTTGTGTAGAATCCGCCCATGAAATTTCTCGACCAGGCCAAGATCTTCGTTCAATCCGGCGACGGCGGCGCCGGCTGCGTCGGCTTCCGGCGCGAGAAGTTCATCGAGTATGGCGGGCCGGACGGCGGCGATGGCGGACGCGGCGGCAGCGTCATCGTGGTGGCCAAGGCCAACCTCAACACCCTGATCGACTTCCGCTACCAGCAGCATTTCAAGGCGCAGCGCGGCGGCCACGGCGCCGGCCAGCAGCGCAGCGGCGCCAAGGGCAACGACATCGTCATCCAGGTGCCGATCGGCACGCAGATCCTCGAGGACGACAACGAGACCCTGGTCGCCGACATGACCGTCGAAGGCCAGACCCTCGTGCTGGCCAAGGGCGGCGACGGGGGTTACGGCAACGTGCATTTCAAATCCTCGACCAACCAGGCGCCCAAGCGCGCCGATCCGGGCTGGCCGGGTGAAGAGCGCTGGCTCTGGCTGCGCCTCAAGCTGATCGCCGATATCGGGCTGATCGGTCTGCCCAATGCCGGCAAGTCCACTTTCCTGGCCGCCACCTCGCACGCGCGGCCCAAGATCGCCGACTACCCCTTCACCACCCTGAAGCCGCAGCTCGGCGTGGTCGGCGTCGACCAGTCGGAGTTCGTGGTCGCCGACCTGCCTGGGCTGATCGAGGGAGCGGCCGACGGCCGCGGCCTCGGCCACCGCTTCCTCGGCCATGCCGAGCGCTGCGGCGCCATCCTTCATCTGGTCGATGGCACGCAGGATGACGTGGTCGAGGCCTACAAGACGGTGCGCGCCGAGCTCGAGGCCTACGCGCATGGCCTCGAGGACAAGCCGGAGATCATCGGCCTCAACAAGATCGACGCGCTCGACGCCAAGACCATCAAGAAGAAATCCACGGCGCTGGCCCGCGCCGCCAAGAAGCTGTCGCCGGGTGCGCTGGTGCTGCCGCTCTCCGGCGTCGCCGGCACAGGTGTGACAGAGGTGCTGCGCGCCCTGGCCAAAATCGTGCGCAAGCGCCGCGCCGCCGACGGCCAGAAGGGGACGAAGAAAAAAGCCGAGGCGTTGGCATGACCGCGCTGCGCAAGACCGCCGCCCCGGCGCTGTCGAGCGCGCGCCGCCTGGTGATCAAGGTCGGCTCGGCGCTGCTGGTCGACGAGGAGAAGGGCGACATCCGCCGCGCCTGGCTCGATGCCCTGGCTGACGACGTCGCCCGCCTGAAGAAGCGCGGCGTCGAGGTGCTGCTGGTCTCCTCCGGCGCCATCGCCGCCGGGCGCCGTCATCTCGGCCTGCTGCACAAGGGCCTGAAGCTCGAGGAGAAGCAGGCCGCCGCCGCCACCGGCCAGATCCGCCTCGCCCATGCCTGGCAGGGGGCGCTCGCGCGGCACGACATCACCGTGGCGCAGATCCTGCTCACCCCAGACGATACCGAGCAGCGTCGCCGCCATCTCAACGCGCGCTCGACCATCAACCAGCTGTTCAAGCTGGGGGCGGTGCCGGTGATCAACGAGAACGACACCGTGGCCACCGACGAGATCCGCTTCGGCGACAACGACCGTCTCGCCGCGCGCGTGGCCCAGATGGTCAGCGCCGACACGCTCATCCTGCTCTCCGACATCGACGGGCTCTATACCGCCGATCCGCGCTCCAACCCGGACGCCAAGCATATCGGCGTGGTCGCCGAGATCACGCCCGAGATCGAGGCGATGGCCGGTGAGGCGCCCGACGGGTTCAGCCATGGCGGCATGGTGACCAAGATCATCGCCGCCAAGATCGCGCTCTCGGCCGGTTGCCGCATGGTCATCGCCCTGGGCAAGTCCCAGCATCCCATCGCCGCTATCGAAGAGGGGGCCGCCTGCACCTGGTTCGTGCCCTCGGCCGAGCCCAAGACCGCGCGCAAGCGCTGGATCGCCGGCAGCCTCAAGCCGGTCGGCACCCTGCGGGTCGATGCCGGGGCGCTGACGGCGCTCGCCGCCGGCAAGAGCCTGCTGCCGGCCGGCATCACCGGCGTCGATGGCAATTTCGAGCGCGGCGACCTGGTGGTGGTCTGCGGACCCACCGGCGCGGAAGTGGCGCGCGGCCTCGTCGCCTACTCATCGGCCGATGCGGCGCGCATCAAGGGCCACAAAAGCCGTGAAATCGAGACTCTGCTCGGCTACCGTGGCCGGGACGAGATGATCCACCGCGACGACCTCGTGCTGACCTCGTGAGATGAGCGACCTCGCCGCCACCATCCGCGCCATGGGGCAAGCCGCCCGCCAGGCGGCGCGCGCCCTGGCCACGGCGACGACCAGCGCCAAGAACCGCGCCCTGACCACGGCCGCCGCCGAGATCCGCCGCCGTACGCCTGAGATCCTCAAGGCCAATGACCAGGACATGACGCTCGCCCGCGAGGGCGGCTCGACCACCGCCTTCCTCGACCGGGTGAAGCTCGACGAGGGCCGCGTCGCCGGCATCGCCAAGGGCCTGGAAGACGTCGCCGCCCAGCCCGATCCGGTGGGTGCGATCACCGAAACCTGGACCCGGCCCAACGGCCTGGCCATCAGCCGCGTGCGCGTGCCGCTCGGCGTGGTCGGCATCATCTACGAGGCGCGGCCCAACGTGACCGCCGATGCCGGCGGCCTGGCGCTCAAGTCCGGCAACGCCGCCATCCTGCGCGCCGGCTCCGAGAGCCTGCTCTCCTCCATCGCGCTGGTCGACGCGCTACGCGTCGGCCTGCGCGAGGCCAACCTGCCGGAAGCCTCGATCCAGATCGTGCCGGTGCGTGACCGCGAGGCGGTCGGCCACATGCTGGGCCTCGCCGAGTTCATCGACGTGATCGTGCCGCGCGGCGGCAAGTCGCTGATCGAACGGGTGATGAAAGAGGCGCGTATGCCGGTGATCGCGCACCTGGAAGGCCTGTGCGCCACCTACGTGCATGCGGGCGCCGATCCCGAGATGGCGCGCGCCGTCGTGCTCAACGCCAAGATGCGCCGGCCCGGTGTGTGCGGCGCCACCGAGACCCTGCTGGTCGACCGCGCCGCCACGGTCACCCATCTGCCGGCGATCCTGCACGACCTGTTCAAGGCCGGCTGCGAGATCCGCGGCGACGTCACGGTGCAGAAGCTCGACCCGCGGGTGAAGCAGGCGATGGAGGCCGACTGGTCGACCGAGTATCTCGATGCCATCCTGGCGGTGAAGGTGGTCGACGGGCTCGACCAGGCGGTCGAGCACATCAACCGCTACGGCTCGCACCATACCGACGCCATCGTCACCGCCGACCAGGCGGCCGCCGAGACCTTCCTGGCCAGGGTCGACAGCGCCATCGTGCTGCACAACGCCTCGACCCAGTTTGCCGACGGTGGGGAGTTCGGCTTCGGCGCCGAGATCGGTATTTCCACCGGCCGGCTGCCGCCGCGCGGACCGGTCGGCGCGGAGCAGCTGACCAGCTATAATTACCGAGTCCGCGGTACCGGCCAGGTTCGGCCCTAGAGATCGCGGATCGGTTTGGGGGAAACGACCACCGCATGACGATGCGCACCGCCGGGGGCGGCACACTCTGACTCTTACTTACCGGGCGGCCTCGTGAAGCCCAAACGCGGCCCCACGCGGCCCCTGCCGGCGCGCGCTTTCGGCCGGCCGCCGCGCAAGCGGGTTGGCCTCCTGGGCGGCTCGTTCAACCCGGCCCATGCCGGCCACCGCCATATCTCGGAGATGGCGCTCAAGTACCTTCATCTCGACGAGGTCTGGTGGCTGGTCTCGCCGCAGAACCCGCTGAAATCGACCAAGGAGATGGCCCCGCTGGCCGAGCGCCTGGCCAGCGCCAATGCCTGCTGCCGCCATCCGCGGCTGCGCGCTACCGCGGTCGAGACGGCGCTGGGGACGCGCTATACCGCCGATACCCTGAAAGCGTTAAGGCACCGGTTCCCGCGCACCAAGTTCCTCTGGATCATGGGTGCCGACAACCTGCGCCAGCTCCCGCGCTGGGAAGCCTGGACATCAATATTTCACCGTCTGCCCATTGCCGTCTTTGCGCGGCCTGCCTATGATTCAAAAGCCTTAGCCGGCAAAGCGGCGTCGCGGTTCAAAAAAGCCCGCCGAAGCCTGCGATACGCAGGCCGTCTGGCTTCCCGAACCCCTCCCGCCTGGGTGTTCTTTCACTCCCGGCTGCACCCTGCCTCGGCGACCTCGATTCGCCGCGGCGAGGGACAGCCCGGATGGACGCCACCCAACGGCAACGGTCCGCGCCAGAAGCGGCGTGGTTAGAGCACCCCGACCACCACAAACCCAGGAGATTCAGATACCCAAGTCAAAAGTGCCGAGCCTAACCGCCCTTTCGGGCAGAGGGGCCAAGCGCCCCGCCGCCCGCAGGGCCACCGGACGACCCACCAAGGCGAAGCCCGCCGCGGTGAAGTTGCCCAACCCGGTCGTAACGCTGGTCGAGAGCTCCCTCGACGCGGACAAGGCCGAAGAGATCGTCACCATCGATCTCTCCTCCAAGACATCCATCGCCGACTACATGGTCATCGCCACCGGGCGCTCGCAGCGCCAGCTGGCCTCGATGGCCGACCATCTCGTGGTGAAGCTCAAGGATCGCGGCCTGGTGCCCGTGCCTGTCGAGGGCAAGGACCAGGGCGACTGGGTGCTCATCGACGCGGGCGATGTGATCGTCCATCTGTTCCGGCCCGAAGCCCGTGCCCACTACAATCTTGAGAAGATGTGGGCGATGGACTGGCCGGCGGAGCGCGCTGCCGCCGGCGCCTAAGCACTCCGCCAGGAGTGCGAGGCAGACCGGACGGTCGCCAGCGGCCATGCGTATCACCGTGGCCGCCGTGGGACGCAGTCGCGCCGCGAAAGGCGGCGCACCGGAGCAGGCCCTGTTCGACGATTACGCCAGGCGGCTGGTCGCCCGCGGACCCGCCGGCCTGACGCTCGACCTGCGCGAGGTCGAGGAGCGGCGCAAGCTGCCCACCGAGACCCGCCGTGCCGCCGAGGCCGATCTTCTGCTCGCCCAGATTCCGAATGGCGCGACGCGCGTGGCGCTCGACGGGCGCGGCAAGACCCTGTCCAGCGAGGATTTCGCCAAGCGCCTGTCCCGCTGGCGCGACGACGGGATCGGCGACATCGCCTTCGTCATCGGCGGCGCCGACGGCCTCGACCGCCGGATCATCGACGGCGCGGCGCTGGTCCTGTCGCTGGGGGCGATGACCTGGCCGCATCTCATGGTGCGCGCCATGCTGGCGGAGCAGATCTACCGGGCACAGTCGATCCTGCTCGGGCACCCGTATCATCGGGGGTAGCCAGAACGGTCGTCACCCCGGCGAAAGCCGGGGCCCATGGTGC
Source organism: Rhodospirillaceae bacterium (assembly GCA_022843945.1). Lineage (GTDB taxonomy): Bacteria > Pseudomonadota > Alphaproteobacteria > CACIAM-22H2 > CACIAM-22H2 > VGEI01. Next base: position 188,190 of record JALHMR010000005.1, read on the forward strand.
CACACATCACGCACTCGCCCTGGATGCCGGCTTTCGCCGGCATGACGATTGGTTTTGGTTACGCCGCGTGCGCCAGATCGCCGACATGGCGCCCGATCCACTGGCGCAGGGCGCTGTTCTGCATGGCGCCGCTGTGGCGCGCCACTTCACGGCCGTCGCGGAACAGGATCAGGGTCGGAATGGAACGGATGCGATGGCGCGACGCCAGCTCGCGCTCGGCGTCGGTATCGACCTTGGCCAGCCGGAGGCGCGGCTCGAATTCCTGCGCCGCCGCCTCGAACGCCGGCGCCATCGCCCGGCAGGGGCCGCACCATTGCGCCCAGAAATCGACGAGCAGCGGCAGGTCGGCGGCACTGGCGTGGCGCTCGAACCGCGCTGCCGTCAGCGCCAGCGGCGCGCCCGAGAACAGGGGCTTGTGGCAGGTGCCGCACTTGCCCTGCCCGCGCCGTGCAGCCGGCAGGCGGTTCTGGGTGTCGCAATGCGGACAGGGAATAAGGATCGTGTCAGCCATCGCCTTTATATGGGCATGGCTTGGCCGGTGTTCCAGACCGGCACCCCCTAGGCCAGATCGGCGATTAGCGCGTCCATCAGCGCCCCAGCCGTGCGGTGCTTGAGATTGGGTGCCACCTGTCCCGCCCACAGCGACACCAGGTCCGTCCGCCCCGCCTTGACCGCCGCCGGCCGCAGCCGGGACATGAACCAGTTCTGCACCGGGAAGGGCGCAATGGTGCGGAGTGTGGGCGCCACCTCGTCGGTCCAGCGGTTGCGTACGCCACGCGCCAGGCGGCCGGAGAAGGCCCGCGTCAGCATCGTGTGCTGCGCCTGGTCGCTGAACAGGATGGCGCGATGCTCCGGCGTGGTGCCGGATTCCTCGCAAGCCAGGAACGCCGTGCCTAGTTGAGCGGCCTGCGCCCCCAGGGCGAGTGCTGCCCGCACGCCGCGCCCGTCGACGATGCCGCCGGCGGCGATCACCGGCGCCTTCACCCGCGCCGCCACGATCTGGGTCAGGGCGAAGGTGCCCATCAGCTGATCCTCGGCCCGGCCCAGGAAGGAGACGCGGTGGCCGCCGGCCTCCATGCCGGTGGCCACGATCAGATCGACGCCGGCCTCGTCAAGCGCCCGTCCCTCGGCGATCGAGGTCGCCGTGCCGATGGTGACGATGCCGCGCCGCTTGCACTCGGCCATGATCTTCGGCGACGGCACGCCGAAGACGAAGCTGAAGACCGGCGGCCGCGCCTCTAAAAGCGCCTCGATCTGCGCCTCGTAGCTCTGGTGGTAGCGCTGTGGGCGTTCCGGCTTGTCCACGCCCAGCTCGCGGAAATAGGGCTCGAAGCGCCGGTAGACCGCGTCGAACTCTGCTTGCGTGAGCTGCAGCCCGCCGGGGTCGTGGTCGGAGATCCACAGGTTTAAAGCGAAGGGCTGGTTGGTCTGGGCCCGCGCCTCGCGCGTCAGCGTCGCGATCTGGTCGGGCGGCGTCACATGCGCGCCGAAGGAGCCCAGGCCGCCGGCATTGGAGACCGTGGCCACCAGCTTGAAGGTCGACAGGCCGCCGCCGAACGGGCCCTGGATGATCGGGGTGCGGATGCCCAGGCGGCGCGTGGCTTCGGTGACGCTCATTGACGACCTCGAAATGATGGACGGCGTCACGCTAGCCGGTTTGATAACCATTGGCTATGTGGTAACTGTTGGTTACTGGGAGTTTGCGATTACCGTTCGGTAACCGGAGAGACGAGATGCTGAAACGCCGCAAGAGCAAGGTGCCGCCCCCGCCGGCCGCCTGCCCGCTCACCGAATGCATGAAGCTGCTGGGCGGGGCCTGGACGCCCAACGTCATCTGGTACCTGAGCGAGAGCCCGCGCCGCTTCAGCGAGCTGCGCTCCGACATCCCGCGCATCTCCGCCAAGGTGCTGAGTGCGCGGCTGCGCGAGATGGAGGAGAAGGGCGTGGTGACACGCGAGGTCATGCCGACCTCGCCGCCCTCTACCGAGTACACGCTGACCGCGCTGGGCCGCGAGCTGCTGCCGGCCATCGAGGCTATCGCCCGTATCGGCGCCAAGCTCAAGCAGCCGCGCTGGCAGGCGCAGATGGCGGCGGAGTGAAGTCTAGGGAGGAAGCTGGTTATCGTTATCGCAGTTGGCGACGCATTTCTCGCCCAGAGACTCGTATTCCGTGCCGTTCCAGCGCCAAACCTCTTCGGTCGTGAGCGATCTCTCCGAAATTGGGGTCTGGTAGTCGGTCATGGTCACGAGCGGCGAGCCATCCGGCGCAACGTCGAAGCGCGGCCCGCCGCGCGCCGCTTGTTCTAGAACAAGGCGGACCCCTTCATTGGTGACGTGATAGACGCGCGTTCCGATAGCCACCGCACCGGCACCCCAGATTGTAACAAAGTGCTGCGCGTCGTCATGAAGCACGAAGGCTGCAATTGCAGGATTATCGACGACCTCACGAAAGACCTTGTGGTGCTTGCACCAACGAATGCAGCTTATCTCCACGAACCGGTCGATCGATCCATCCTCCGGGGAATCGTAGATATCCAGACGATAAATGCTGCTTCCGGTGTTGAGCCTCGCCCGCAGGACGAGCAACTCAAGCCGCCGCGTGTCGATCTCGTCGAAGAGAGGAGCGTCGTCATCAGCCCTCAGCGACGGGCTTGCAAGCACGGCCAGAACCGCCAGGAGGAGTCCGGCGATAACTCGCATCAGGGCATCTCTCACGGGTAGGGGCGCCGATAGGCTTTGCTAAGAGCCGCTATCGGATCGCTCGGATTCTGCTGCAACGCCCGGGTCGCGGCAAGCACATCGGCGGCGTAGCCGGGTTCTACTCCGCCCCGGTAGCCATTGAGGCCGCCGCTAACGTCACCCCGCAACCGGTCAATGCGCAGTTGCAGGTAGGCCGACCCCCGTTGGATGTTAGTCACCGGATCGAATATGTGCTGATTGAAATCAGGCACCTCTCGCTGCTTGAGGACGTTCTGGTGTACGTCCTCCCAGGCCCGCTTGCTTACTTGCATTAGACCGGCCTCGCTGGATTTTGGATCCCGGTTCCGCTCCCACGGTTTGAACGAGCTTTCCTTGAAAATGACTGCGATGATCAGTTCGTCCGGCAGCTTTGAGCGGTTGTTCTCGCGAACAAGCTCCTTCACCTGCTCGTAGGTCAGCGGCTTGCCGGGTTTGGGCGGAGCGGCGGATTCCTTGTCCGGAGCTGGCGCGGCGTCGGCGCCTTTGCCTTCGGCGGGCGTAGCCGGTGGACGTTCGGCCTGGGCCACTTGCGGGTCAGCGCCACCTGGCTCCGGCGCGGCATCCTTGATCACTATGTCCTTGGGGTCGAGATGGAAGCGCGGATCGGGGTCCGGATTTTCCGGGTCGGGCGGCTCGTTGCGATATCTATCCGGCGGGATCGGCCTGCCGCCGCCGATCAGCAACTCGGCGAAGCTCGGGGGTGGAGGCGGGAATCCGGCTTCCGGGTAGAGCGGCTCCAGCCCGCGCTTGCGGCGGCTTTCGTTGAGCTGGCGCTTGGCCCGTTCCTCCTCGTCGGGGTCGTCGAGCAGCGAGATCTTCGGCCAGCGCGGGATATCGGTCATGGCACCCCCGTTAATACATTTTGTCTAAATGGGCGCGGTGGCCGGTTTGTCCAGAGGGTACCCCGCCCGGCGGCCAAGAATTTCTTGTAGGCATCGGAAATCGCTCAATGAAAATTCCGTCCTTCGGGGAAATCGTCGCGCGGGTCACGGCCGGGGTTGCGGACCACGTCGGCGTAGGCCATGGCTTTCTCGAACTCACCGTCGGTATCGGACAGGCGGCGTAACTCCGCCGAACGGTCGACGAGCCGGTCGGCCACGATATGCGTGACCAGGCCTTCACGCTGCAGTTTGCCGCTGACCGAGAGCAGCCGGCTGTCCAGCAGCACCCGCCGGTATTTCTGGAAGACGTGCCGCCAGACGGTGGCGTTGGCCACCCCGGTCTCGTCCTCCAGGGTGAGGAAGATGACGCCCTTGGCCGTGCCCGGCTGCTGGCGCACCAGCACCAGGCCGGTGACGGTGACCGGGCTGCCGTCCTTGATCTCGGCGAGCCTGGCGTGCGGCACCGACTGGGGAAAGCGATCGCGCAGGAACGACACTGGATGCGGACGCAGGGTGAGATGCAGGTGGCGGTAATCCTCGATCACCTGCTGGCCGGATGACAGGGCCGGCAGGATCACCACCGGCTCCTCGGTGATCTCGCCCGGCGGGAGGTTGTGGCCGCGCGCCGACGTGGTTTCCGCCGCCTCGAACAGCGGCAGCGCGGTGTCGCTCAGCCCCTTGATCTGCCACAGCGCCTCGCGCCGGCCCAGGCCGAGCGAAGCCCAGGCATCGGCGTTAACCAGCGTTTCCAGCGCCCGCCGGGAAAGCCCGCTGCGCCGCCACGCGTCGCGCAGGGTTGAGTAGCCCTCGCCGCGATGATCGACCAGCTTCTGCGCCTCGGTTTCGCTGAAGCCCCTGATCTGGCGGAAGCCCAGCCGCAGGGCCGTGGCGCCGCTGAAGGTCTTCTCCAGGGTGCAGTCCCAGTGGCTTGAATTGGCGTCCACGGGCCGCACCTCGACCTTATGCTCGCGCGCGTCGCGGATGATCTGGGCCGGCGCATAGAAGCCCATCGGCTGGCTATTGAGCAGCGCAGCGGCGAACACCGCCGGGTAATGGCATTTCATCCAGGCCGAGACGTAGACCAGGATGGCGAAGCTCGCCGCGTGGCTTTCGGGAAAGCCGTATTCGGCGAAGCCCTCGATCTGCTTGAAGCAGCGTTCGGCGAAATCGCGCGGATAGCCGTTACGCACCATGCCGGCGATGAACTTGTCGCGATGCGTCTGGATCGTGCCGTCGCGCCGGAAGGTGGCCATCGAGCGGCGCAGCCGGTCCGCTTCTTCCGGGGAGAAGCCGGCGGCATCGATGGCGATCTGCATCGCCTGCTCCTGGAACAGCGGAATGCCCAGCGTGCGCTTGAGGATGGCCTCCAGCACCGGCGACGGGTATGAGACCGCCTCCTTGCCTTCGCGCCGCTTGAGATAGGGATGCACCATGTCGCCCTGGATCGGGCCGGGGCGCACGATGGCCACCTCGATGACCAGGTCGTAGAACTCCCGGGGCTTGAGGCGGGGCAGCATGGACATCTGCGCCCGGCTTTCGATCTGGAAGACGCCGATCGTGTCGGCGCGCTGCATCATGGCGTAGGCCTCGGGACTGTCCTGCGGCACGCTGGCCAGCGTCAGGTCCCGGCCGTGGTGATCCTTGAGAAGTTTGAATCCGCGGCGCAGGCAGCTCAGCATGCCCAGCGCCAGGACATCGACCTTGAGCAGGCCGGCCTCCTCGAGATCGTCCTTGTCCCATTCGATGACCGTGCGCTCCTCCATCGCCGCGTTCTCGATCGGCACCAGCTCGTGGAGCGGCCTTTGGGTAATGACGAAGCCGCCGACATGCTGCGACAGGTGGCGTGGGAAGCCGATCAGCTCGGCGGCCAGGCGAAGCGCCCAGGCCAAGGTCGGATCCCGGGGATCGAGCCCCGCCTCGCGCACGAACTCGGTCTTGATCCCTTCGCGCTCCCAGCTCCAGGCCGCCTTGGCCAGGAGCTTCAGCGCATCGGGGGAGAAGCCCAGCGCCTTGCCGACATCACGCAAGGCGCTGCGCGGGCGGTAGGAGATGACCGTGGCGGCCAAGGCCGCGTGGTCGCGACCGTATTTCTTGTAGATGTACTGGATGACCTCCTCGCGCCGCTCATGCTCGAAATCGACGTCGATATCCGGCGGCTCCTGGCGCTGGCCGGAGACGAAGCGGGCGAAGAGCAGCTCCTGCTCGGCCGGATCGACCTCGGTGATGCGCAGCACGAAGCAGACGGTCGAATTCGCCGCCGAGCCGCGGCCCTGGCAGAGGATCTCCTGGGAGCGGGCGAAGCGCACGATGTCGTGGACGGTCAGGAAGTAAGGCGCGTAGTCGAGCGTGGCGATCAGCGCCAGTTCCTCCCTGATCTGCCGGCCCACCTTGTCGGGGATGCCCCGGGGATAGCGCCAGGCCGCGCCCTCCCAGGCCAGCCGCTCCAGTTCCTGCTGCGGTGTGCGGCCGTCGGGGACCGGGTCGACCGGGTAGCTGTAGTCGAGCTGGTCGAGCGCGAAGTTGCACTGCTCGGCGATTTCCAGCGTGCGTGACATGGCCTCGGGATAATCGCGGAACAGCGCTGCCATCTCCGCCGGTTCTTTCAGATGCCGTTCGGCGTTGGGATAAAGCCGATAGCCGGCCTCGTGGATGGTGCAGCTCTCGCGGATGCAGGTCAGTACGTCCTGCAAGGGCCGCCGTTCGGCCGCGTGGTAATGCACGTCGTTGGTGGCGACCAGGCCGATGCCTAGCGCGTCTGCGATTTCGCCCAGCCGCCTCAGGCGAGCCGCGTCGCCGCCGCGATAAAGGTAATTCGCGGCGAGATAGAGCGTGCCCGGCATCCCCTGCAGCACCCGCAGATGCGTCACGAAGGCCTCGTCCAACGTTTCGTCCGGCATGGCGATGAGAATCTGGCCTTCGCCGTATTGCGCGAGATCGGCGCGGTGCAGCCGGCACTGGCCTTTCTCGGCCCGGCGCTTGCCGTCGGTCAGCAGCTTCGACAGCCGGGCATAGGCGGCGCGGTCGCGCGGGAAGCAAAGAACGTCCGGGGCATCATCGAAGATCAGCCGGGCGCCGATGACCAGGCGGATCCCCTGCTGCCTGGCCATGGAATGGGCGCGCACGATGCCGGCTAGCGTGTTGCGGTCGGCGATGGCCACCGCCTTGTGGCCGAGCAGCGCCGCGGTCAGCACCAGCTCCTGCGGCGTCGACGCCCCGCGCAGAAAGCTGAAATTGCTGGTGACGGCCAGTTCGGCGTAACTCACGACCTCGCTCACGCGAACAGCCCGTGCAGGAACCACGCGCTCTTCGCGCGATAGATCCAGAAGCGCCGTCCCTCGCCGTCCTGCAGCCAGAAATAATCGCGGACCGCGTCGGTCGCGACACCGCGCCACCATTCCGGTTCCAGCCGCTCGGGTCCGCGCGATTCGGTGACGCGATGCTCGACCCGCCGCCAGCGGAAACTGTCCGGCGCCGGGCCGCCCAGTACCTGCACGTCGATGCGCTCGGGACGCGCGAACAAGCGAACCGGCCGTGGCGGCGTCACCGGCGCGACAGGCCGCGGACGTGCCGCCCGCACCGGTGTCACAGCGCGTTCGGGGCTGTGGCTCTCCTGCAGCGCCGCGCGATAGACGGCGTGCGCGCCCAGGCGGTTCTGCAGCCGGTCGATCAGCGCCGCACGATTGCTGTCGACATCCGGCGCCGTGCTCAGGCCGGTCTGGCGCGGCACCAGGCTTTCGGTGACATAGGCTTCGAGCATCATGGTCTCGATGCCGAAGCCGGGATCGACGGTGTCGAGCTTCTCGGCGAACAGCCGGCGCAGATGCCGAACCTCGCGCGTCGGCTGGCTGGTGCCGACGGCCAGAAACTGCGCGCTGCCATCGAGCCGGTAGAAGCCCAGCTCCAGCTGTCGCACGCCCAGCGCCTCCTTCTCCAGGGTGGCGCCGAGCGTGGTCAGAAGCTGCTCGAGTGCCGCATCGATATCGCTGCGCAGGCCGATGCCGTCGGGGAAAGACAGGCGCACGCGCCATTGCGGCGCCGGGCGGCGCGGGTTGATCGGCTCGCTCTCGATACCCAGCGTGCGGTCGAGGCGCTGCAGGGTCTCGGGGCCGAAGCGCTTGGCCAGCGGCCCGCGCGGCAACTCGAGCAGATGACCGATGCTGCGCAGGCCGAGACGCCACAGCCCGTCGGCGGTTTCGCTGGGCAGACGCAGCGCCTGGATGGGCAGCGGACGAAGTTTCCGCTCGGTCTCGCCGTTGGCCAGGATCGCCGTGTCGCCGAAACGCGCCCAGGCCCAGGCGGCACCCGGCGTGTCGGCCACGGCGACGCGCAAGGTCACGTCCCCTTGCGTCAACCGACGCTCAAGGTCGGCGGTCAACGCCGTCTCGCCATCGAAGAGATGCGCGCAGCCGGTGATCTCGAGGATCAGGCCATCGTCGCCGTCGGTGGCCGACCAGGGCGTATAGCGGCGGCACCAGTCGGCGAGCCGGCCGAGTGCGGCCGCATCGCCGGCCGTGTCGGCGGATTCGGCCTGCAGCGCCGGCACCCGGGCGCGGGCATCGGCGAGAGTCTGGTCCGTGTAGAGGCCGAGCGAAGCGGCGCGCGCGTCGAGCGCGGCGAGGCGCGGACCGCCGTTGCCCGGCGCGGTCAGCACCAGCGGGCGATCCGTCGGCTTTTGCCGTCGCCAACGATCAGTCGGCCAGTGTCGCAGCCAGACGGAGAGAAAGCGTCTCATCTTGAGTGACATGCCCAACACTCACATGCCACGTGTCACCGGCGCCGTTGCGGCAACGCGCCAGGGCGAGCTGCCAGCGCGCGGTCTCGTTCGTTTCCGCCGGCACGGACGTCACCTGCCAGCGGGTGAGGGCGGCGGAAACGCGGCCGAGCAGCGGCTGCGAGAGAAGGAGCAGCGCGGTGGTGCGGCCGGTTTCGGCCGCGAGCTGCAGGCGGCGCGTGGCGGTGAGATCGGCCGGCGTGTCTTCCGCGAGTACGGCGCTGAAGGCGCCGGCACGCAGTGCCTCTTCCATCGCCCAGAGCCGCGCGGCCGGCTTGCCGGTCTCGACCACGATCAGGCGCTCGGGTGACAGGCCGGCTTGCGCGAGAGCCGGCGCGTAAGGGATTCCGGTTTCGCTTCCGTCGCCGCGGCACCACAGCACTTGTCCTTTCAGGCGCGCGAGCAGCCAGGTGGCGAACCCTGTCGCCGCGGCATCGCCCGGCCGGCCGACGATCTCGTGCAACGAGCCGCCGGGCAGCCCACCCCACGGCAGGGCCTCGTCGATCGCCGTGATGCCCAGCGGCAAAGCCGGCAGTTCCTCGGCGCGCGGCTGGTCGAGACGCCGGATCCGGTCGCGCAGGACGACGAGCTGGCGGGCACGCAGGGTGGACATGCGGGTTAACGGCCATGATCAAAGCCAGAGTGTTCACTATTTGTTCTATCTCCTACATGCGTAGAGGTCAACCCGGGGCCCCCGGCAAAGGCTCGGCGGCTCTCCCGGGGCGGAACCGGGCGTCTTTCTCTTCGGCCCGAGATTGTTCGGCCCGCACCTACCGGGGATTCGCCGGCTCTCCTATATTCCGCGGATGACTCGATTCGTGCCCAAGCGCCGGCCCGTCGTGCTTTGCGTGCTCGACGGCTGGGGCCACCGTCCCGAACCCGCCGACGACAACGCGATTCTCAAGGCGCGCACGCCGCATCTCGATCGTCTCGCCAAGCGTTGTCCGATCGCCTTTCTCGATGCGTCCGAAAGTCACGTCGGCCTGCCCTCGGGGCAGATGGGCAATTCCGAGGTCGGACACATGAATCTCGGCGCCGGCCGCGTGGTCATGCAGGACCTGCCGCGCATCGACGATGAGGTGGCGAGTGGCAGGATCGCCCAGAACCCGGCGTTGCTTGCCTTCGTGGCCAAGCTCAAGAAGAGCGGCGGTGCGGTGCATCTCATGGGCCTGCTCTCGCCCGGCGGCGTGCATTCGCACCAGGATCACATGGCCGCCCTCGCCAGGGCGCTTGCGGCACACGGGCTCACGGTGTGGATCCACGCCTTCCTCGACGGCCGCGACACGCCGCCGCAAAGTGCCGAGGCCTATCTCAGGAAATTCATCGCCGATGTCGGCCGCGCCGCGCGGATCGGCACGGTGAGCGGGCGCTTCTACGCCATGGATCGCGACAAGCGCTGGGAGCGCGTCGAAACAGCTTATCGCGCGCTGGTCGACGCCGAAGGGGTCAAGGCGCCCGATGCGCTGGCCGCGTTGAAACAGTCCTACGATTCAGGCACGAACGACGAGTTCGTGCTGCCTACGGCGATCGCCGGCTATCCGGGCATGCGCGACGGCGACGGCGTGGCGATGGCCAATTTCCGCGCCGACCGCGCCCGCGAGACCCTGCTCGCCCTGGTCGACCCCGGCTTCCAAGGCTTCACGCGCCAGCGCGTGGTCAAGTTCGCCGCCGCGCTGGGCATGACCGAGTACTCGGCCGAGCTCAACAGGTTCCTGACGACCATGTACCCGCCGCAGTCGCTGACCAACATGCTGGGCGAGGTGGTGGCCGGCGCGGGCCTGACGCAGCTGCGCATCGCCGAGACCGAGAAATACGCGCACGTCACCTTCTTCTTCAACGGCGGCGCCGAAGCGCCGCTGCCCGGCGAGCAGCGGATTCTCGTCCCGTCGCCGAAAGTCGCGACCTACGACCTCAAGCCCGAGATGTCGGCTTACGAAGTGACCGACAAGCTCGTCGAGGCCATCCTTTCCGGCCAGTTCGACTTCGTCGTGGTCAACTATGCCAACACCGACATGGTCGGCCATACCGGCGATTTCGCCGCCGCCAAGAAGGCGGTCGAGGTGGTCGACGACTGCATGGGCCGCCTCGCCGCGGCGGTGGAGAAGGCCGGCGGCGCCTTGCTGATCACCGCCGATCACGGCAATGCCGAGATGATGATGGATCATTCGACCGGCCAGCCGCACACCGCGCACACGGTCAACCGCGTGCCGGTGATGGTCGTCGGCGGCGCCGAGCCGGGGCGCAACGCGCCGTTCGCCCTGCGCGACGGCCGGCTATCCGACGTGGCGCCGACCCTGCTCGAGCTGCTCGGCCTGCCGCAGCCGGTGGAGATGACCGGCAAGACGCTGATCGCCCATCCCGACCCGTCCGGGAGCGCGCGTGCGGCGGACTGACCGCCTCCCGACCCTCGCTCTCGCCGCGCTGGCGGCCTTTCTGTTTGCCGTGCCGGTCGGCGCGCAGGAGACCCCTGCCCGCTCGATCACCGATGTCGAGCGCGAGCTCGAGGCGACGCGCGAGCGCGAGCGGCGCCTGGCCGCCGAGGCCGAGACACAAATTCGTGAGATCGAGCGGCTGCGCACCCAGATCGCCGCCGCCGCCCTGGCCACCCAGGAGAGCGAGGCCAACCTGACGGCGATCGAGCAACGCCTCGCCGGGCTGCTGGCCGAGGAAGCGACCAAGGCGGACGAGCTCGAACGCCGGCGCGGCGAGCTGTCGAGCCTGCTGGTGGCGCTGCAGCGGCTGGCCCGCCATCCGCCCGAGGCGTTGGCCCTGCTGCCCGAAAGGCCGATCGACACGGTGCGCACGGCGCGCCTGCTGGCCGCCGTGGTGCCGCCCCTCGAAGCCGAGGCGATTTCCGTGGCCCGCGACGTCGAAACCCTGCGCGAGCTGCGCGACACGGTGACCGCGGAGCGCGCGGCGCTGGCCGGCGCCGCCCAGAAATTGGCTAGCGATCAGCAGACCTTACGGGCGCTGGCCAGCCGGCGCGGGCAGCTCTACCAGCAGACCGAGGCCGCCCGCCGCGAGACGGCGGAACGCGGCCAGGCGCTGGCCCGGCAGGCCGAGGATCTACGCGAGCTGCTGCGCCGGCTGGCCGAAAACCGGGTGGCCGAGGAACGCGCCAGCCAGCGCCGGACGCTCGAGGCGCGGGTGACCGAGGGCCTGGCGGGCAAGCTGCGGCGGCTGGGCGAGGCTCGCGGCCAGATGGCCTATCCGGCCCGCGGCCGGGTGCTGCTGGCCTTCGGCCAGGCCGGGGAAGGCGGACAGCCGCACCGCGGCCTGTCGATCGAGGTCCGCCCCGACGCCCAAATTATTGCCCCATTTGACGGGCAAATCGTGTTCGCCGGGCCCTTTAGAGGGTACGGGCGCATCTTGATCATCGAACACGGCGAGGGATATCATACGTTATTGGCGGGACTGGGCCGTATCGACGTGGCACCGGGACAAGTCGTTGTGCTGGGCGAACCGATCGCCACGGCCGGCGGCAGCGAAGCGAGCGGCCCTCCAGAGACCCCTGGCGGCACGGGGGCGACGCTCTATGTAGAGTTGCGGCGGCATGGCCAGCCGATTAACCCGCTGCCCTGGTTGGCGGCGTCGGATAGGAAGGTAAGCGGATGAAAGTGTTGAAGGTTGCGGCGGCCCTCGTGGTCGCTTACGGGCTGGCTCTGTCGGCGCCGTCGGTCCTGGCGCAAGGTAATACCTCGGAAACCTACCGGCAGCTCAACCTCTTCGGGGAGGTATTCGAGCGCGTCCGTGCCGACTACGTCGAGGACGTGCAGGACCGCAAGCTGATCGAGGACGCCATCAACGGCATGCTCACCGCCCTCGATCCGCATTCCAGCTTCATGAACGCCCGCGCCTTCCGCGACACCCAGATCCAGACCCGCGGCGAGTTCGGTGGCCTGGGCATCGAGGTGACGATGGAGAACGGCCTGGTCAAGGTCGTCTCGCCCATCGACGACACCCCGGCCTTCCGCGCCGGCATCAAGCCCAACGACTTCATCTCCCATCTCGACGGCGAGCAGGTCCAGGGCCTGACCCTGCAGGAAGCGGTCGAGCGCATGCGCGGACCGGTCAACTCCCAGATCAAGCTGACCATCCGCCGCGGCCAGCAGGAGCCTTTCGAGGTCTCCATCGCCCGGGCCATCATCCGCATCCAGTCGGTGCGCTCGCGCACCGAAGGCGACCTCGGCTACATCCGCATTACCTCGTTCACCGAGCAGACCGACCAGGGCCTGCGCAACGCCGTGACACGCATCAAGGAGCAGCTCGGTCCGAAGCTCCGGGGCGTGGTGCTCGACATGCGCAACAATCCCGGCGGCCTGCTCGACCAGGCGATCGCCGTGTCCGACGCCTTCCTCGAGAAGGGGGAGATCGTCTCGACCCGCGGCCGGCGCTCGGAAGACGCGCAGCGCTACAACGCCAAGGCGGGCGATATCCTGAGCGGCCTGCCGATGGTTGTCCTGGTCAACGGCGGCTCGGCCTCGGCCTCGGAGATCGTGGCCGGCGCACTGCAGGATCACCGCCGCGCCATCCTGCTCGGCACGCGCTCCTTCGGCAAAGGCTCGGTGCAGACCATCATCCCGCTCGGCGGGCAGGGTGCGCTGCGCCTGACGACGGCGCGCTACTACACGCCGTCGGGCCGCTCGATCCAAGCCTCGGGTATCGATCCGGATATCGTCGTCGACCAGGCGCGCCTTGAGAAGATCGATGCGCCGCCGACCCGCCGTGAGTCCGATCTGCGCGGCGCCCTGCGCAACCCGAACGCGCCCACCAACCCGGGCCCGCAGCCCGGCCAACAGCCGGCGCCGCAGTCGGCGGACGACACGGCGCCCGACCAGCCGGCGGATTACCAGCTGACGCGGGCGTTCGACCTGCTGCGCGGCCTGGCGCTGTTCAACCAGCGGGTGTCCAACTAGCGGCCGATTGCCGCTCCGAACGTGGCCAAGGCGGGGAAGGCGAAAGACAAGTCAGAGCGCGGGTCGAAAGGCCCGTTGCTGCTGACGCTCGCTTGGCTGCTGCTCGCCGCCGGCGTGGGCGGCGTCTACGCCTGGAACCATTACGGCCCGCGCGACGACGAGGGTCCGCCGCCGGCCGAGCCGTTCTACCTGGCCCTGCCCGAGCCCGAGCCGCCGCCAGCCCCGCCGCCCATGGTGGCCGAAGCCCCCGAGATGCCGGCGATGCCAGAGGCGGCCGACGTCAAGGCGGTGCCGTCCGTCCCAGCCGTGGAGCCGCCGCCCCCTCCGCCGGCAACTGCCGCCGCGCCACCGCCGGCGCCCCCTCCCGCCGCCACACCCGCCGC